>CAZUBW010000042.1:28120-34118 GCA_964618645.1 uncultured Bacteroidales bacterium
AACTCAGCAATCCCGCATTTTTCTGGCGCGTCAGCAGCGGGTACAGGGTACCTTCTACCACAATGAGTTCCGATTCTTTTAACCGGTTTAGTATATCAGTGGCATAGGCATCATTTTTCGAAAGGATCGACAGAATGCAAAATTCCAGCACACCCTTCCGCATTTGTGCTTTCACATTTTCAAAGTCCATATCATTAATATTTAATAGTTTACAAAAGATTGGCTAATGGTGACTTTTTTTGGTAAAGGTTTTTTTCACACTGTCGAATTCCTCCCTGAAAAAACCGCCAATATTGGAAGCATTTACCTGGGCGCCACGCATCTCGAGTTTCTGGGCGGTGGTTTTTGCCTCCGGAATAACAATCCAGAGAATCAGGTACAGTAAGAGTCCAAAGCCAAAGGCAAAGAACAACACCACCAAAAGTACCCGCATGATGACAGGGTCGAAGTTGAAGTAGGCACCCAGTCCGCCACATACACCTCCGATAATCCTGTTATCGGGGTCACGGTAGATACGTCGCGTAGTTGTACGACTTTCGTAACGAGAATAGGTTTTCTGTCTGCCACCGCTGATTACACCCGGGTCACCCATGACGGTGATGATTTCTTCGACATCGCGCAGGGTTATAACCTGTTTTACCGGCGAAAGGCGCTCAGCAAACAATTCACCTATGCGTGTTTCGATGTCATTGATGATGTCTTCCCTTTCCTTTTCGTCAGAAAAGTAACCCTCAATGTTATCGAGGTACTCTTTCAGCTTCAGGTAAGCATCGTCGTCGATGTTGTAAACCTGGTTACCCAGGTTTACTGAATACGTTTGTTTCATAGTTTTATTATTTCAATACTTGGTTATAAAAGCAAAATAACAATACAAAGATATATACATTAAATGGTAATATGCAATACAAAGTAGTAAAAAAATGTAAAAAATTCGGTAAAAGCACATGGGTCGAAGGTAAAATGCTATTTTTACCCGGCGAAAAAAGCAATAAGGTATGCGGGCGGTAATTCAACGGGTGAGCGAGGCCTCGGTTGTGATCAACGGGCACGAAAAGGCATCCATCGGCAAAGGACTGTTGGTGCTGGTGGGCATCGAAGATGCGGATGATCGCGAAGATGCCGACTGGCTCGCGGGCAAAATAGTCAGGCTGAGGATTTTTGGCGATGAAAACCAGTTAATGAATCACTCGGTGCAGGAAACAGGCAGGGACATATTGGTAGTAAGCCAGTTCACACTGCATGCCCTTACAAAAAAAGGAAACAGGCCTTCCTTTATCAGGGCTTCAAAACCCGTAACGGCCATCCCACTTTATGAAGCCTTCCTGAAGAAACTTTCATTGGAACTCGGCAAGCCAGTAAAAGCAGGTGAGTTTGGGGCCGATATGAAGGTGAAATTGCTGAACGACGGCCCCGTTACCATTATTATTGACACCAAGCAAAAGGAATAATGACGCTGCACGAAGCACAACAACAGGTCGACCAATGGATAAAGCAATACGGGGTGAGGTATTTCAGTGAGCTGACCAACCTGGCCCTGCTGGTCGAGGAAACCGGAGAGCTGGCCCGTATTATGGCCCGGAAGTATGGTGAGCAATCAGCCAAACCCGGGGATGCCGCGTCAAGTCTGGCCGACGAGATGGCCGATGTTTTATTCGTTCTGATATGCCTGGCCAATCAAACCGGTGTTGACCTTGAGGCAGCACTGACTGCCAATATCGAAAAGAAAACCCGTCGCGACCATCAACGGCATCTTTCCAACGATAAACTGAAACCGTAATAATTTAGCACTATAGTGTTTCAGTTAACATCTTTCGTTCAGATCGTTGTGCTTTAAGCGGTTCATTTTCTATCTTTGTGCGCAATTTTACAACGGAATGACACCATTGTTTTATACCGGTATTTACCAGGATACCATTCCCGTTCAGCCTCAGGCTGATACATCGGCACTGCCGGTTCCTGTTGCTGCACCGCAGGAAGCTGCCACAGGTCTGGTTGATTCGGCGGCCGGGAGGCTGGTTGTTTCTGTTACTGCCAAACGTACCGAAGCAATCCCCGGGGTGGTTCTGAAACAGGAAGTACCCGAAGCTGTTGTTATGGTTCCGGCTCCCGAACCCATGCAGGAAAGGTGGAACACCAGTGGAAATTTTTTCTCGGAAAACGGTTTGTCCGGCCTGGTGAACGGAATTAGCCGGCAACCCTCCCAAAACGGTTTGCACGCGGTTACTTCTACGGCAAAACCGGCTGAAATAAATCCCTGGAAGCGTGAGTTGCGGCAGCACGACTGGTTGCTGGGCATCTTTTTATTGCTGGTGGTTCTTTTTGTCTGGATACGAATCTTTTACAGTAAGTTCTTTGCCACGCTGGGGAATGCCCTGATTAGTTTTCATGCAGCGGCAAGGCTTTTTCTCGAGAGGAACGTACTGTTGCACCGGGTTTCGGTGGTGCTCGATTTCATTTACCTGATTGTTCTGTCGGTTTTCGTTTTTGAAATGATCGACTATACTGGCTTTGCCAGCGGGGAAATGACCGGCTTCAGGCTTTTCCTCCTGTTGTTTAACATCATCGTGCTGTATACCTTGTTCCGGCTGGTGGCGCTAAGGCTGACAGGCGACCTGTTTCTGGCAAGGACGTTGTTTTCGGAATATACACACAACACTTTTGTGATTAATAAGGGCGTAGGAATTGTCCTGTTCCCGGTTATCATAATGATACAATATTTACCCTATAACCTGGTGCCGGTAATACTGGTAACCGGGGCCGTTGTATTTATAACCGGCATACTTTGGAAGGCCGTTCGGGCTTATCAAATAATTATTCGCCGTGAGGTTTTTATATTCTATTTGATTTTGTACCTTTGTACCCTTGAATTTTTACCCCTTCTTCTTGGGTATAAATTTGTTACAACATTGATTCAGAGTTATTAACAAAGAAGAGCTGACCTTATGAAGATTAAGAGAATACTCGTTTCTCAGCCCCGACCCGAATCCGAAAAGTCTCCTTATTTTGACCTGGCTGAAAAAAACAATGTCAAAATTGATTTCAGACCTTTTAGTCACGTCGAAGGCATTCCCTGCAAGGATTTCAGAAAACAGCGCATCGACATCCTGGCCCATACGGCTGTTATTTTTAACAGCAAAACGGCCATTGACCATTTCTTTCGCATTTGTGGCGAACTGCGCATCATCGTACCCGATACCATGAAGTATTTTTGTATTTCTGAATCAGTGGCATTCTACCTGCAGAAATACATCATATACCGGAAGCGTAAGATTTTTTTCGGCGCCGGCTCCATCTGCGATCTGGTTGAAGTGGTTACCCGTCACAGCGATGAGAAGTACCTGCTTCCTTTCTCGGACCTGCCGCATGAAGAACTCACAGAACTGCTCGATAATAACAATATCCGGTATGAAAGGGCAATTCTTTATCACAATGTAAGCTGCGATCTTTCAGATTTCATGGTGCTGAATTACGATCTGCTCGTATTTTTCAGTCCTTCGGGCATTCGTTCGTTGATCAAGAATTTTCCTGAATTCAAGCAAAACGACATTAAAATTGGTTCGTTTGGCACCGCCACCGCCAAGGCAGTGCTCGATGCCGGACTACGGCTCGATTTACAAGCGCCACGTCCCGAAGCACCTTCCATGATCATGGCCCTGGAAATGTTTTTGCGGGAGCAGAACAAAAACGGCAAAAAATAGACTGACCTTCAGGGTATTGTTTTTTTTCGATGTGGTTTTGGCTTTCAGCTGAAACAAGCATGTATGCTATTACGTATATGTTAGGCAAAACATACAGAAATGAATGCTCCAAAAAGCGACAGGTTAGGCAGGTTGTGTAAACGTTGTTTCCGGAATTACAGTAAGGATATCATCTGCCCTACCTGTAAAAACGAATTGATCGCGCTGTATGAGGGCAAACTCACCTGGAAAACGGCCTTCGAAGTGGAGCGGATCAGCAAAAGAGCCATGCGCTACGCCGGAAATTCCGATGACCAGGAAGGCGATTAATCATTTTTAACGTATTTTGCCGGGTACGGCCCAAGGTTTTAATCCGAATTGGATTAATTTTGACTTTCTTTTAACCTCAACAAGTACCCGATGGAAGCAAGGTCAGTGCACAGGAAAACCTGGCTGGCAATCCTGCTGATTGCCGTTGCCAGCGTTTCATTTGGATTTATATCCCTGAAAGATAAGGAATTTGAGATTGTAAAAAACCTCGAGATCTTTTGTTCACTTTTTAATGAACTCGATCGTTTTTACGTCGACGAAACCCAGCCCGAAAAGCTCATTCAATCGGCCATCGAAGGCATGCTGGCTGATCTCGATCCGTATACAACCTATATCCCCGAGGAAGATATGGACGATTTCACCTTTATGACAACGGGCGAATATGGCGGTATTGGCGCCTTCATCCGCAAGGCCGGCAAATACGCCATAATAACTGAACCATACGAGCATTTTCCAGCCCAACTTGCAGGACTTAAAGCAGGCGACACCATACTCGCCATCAACGGTGAGACCACTCGTGACAAAGAAGTGGCTAAAATAAGTGATTTATTGAAAGGAACACCGAATACATCACTTAAAGTATTACTTAAACGTCCGGGTGTTTCCGAACCCATCGAAAAAACACTGGTACGTAAAAAAATCTCCATAGCCAACGTGCCCTATGCCGAAATGATCGAAGAGGGTATTGGTTATATACGGCTCACCGGCTTTACCAAGGATGCAGGAAAGGAAGCCGGAGAAGCATTGGTTGCCTTGAAAAAGAAAGGGGCCGCCGCCATCATACTCGATTTGCGAAGCAACCCGGGCGGCCTGCTTGTCGAGTCGGTCAATGTATCCAACCTATTCATCCCAAAGGATCAGGAAGTTGTCAGCACCAGGGGTAAGGTGAAACAGTGGGACAACGTTTACCGGACTTCTGCCGAACCCATTGACACAATCATCCCGCTCGTGGTGCTTATTAACCGCGGCTCAGCCTCAGCTGCTGAAATTGTCGCGGGAGCGCTTCAGGATCTCGATCGTGCTGTCGTCATCGGACAACGTACCTTTGGAAAAGGTTTGGTGCAAACCACCAGGCCGGTAAGCTATAACGCGCAGCTCAAGGTTACCACTGCCAAGTATTATATACCCAGCGGACGTTGCATACAGGCCGTAGATTATTCAAACCGTAACGAGGATGGCAGCGTGGGGTATATTCCCGATTCACTGATCAACGAATTCTCCACCCGAAATGGCCGAAAGGTATTCGACGGGGGCGGTATTGCACCCGACATAGCCCTTGAGCCCGTACCGGTGAGCAACATTACCATCAGCCTTTTTACCAAAAACCTGATCTTTGATTATGCCACATGGTATGCTATGCGTAAAACCGAAGCTGAAAATGTCGCGAAGCTGAAAATTACCGATAATGATTACAACGATTTTTTGACCTTTTTGAAAGACAAAAGCTACGATTATACCACCAGGAGCGACGATCAACTTACGGAACTGATCAAAACCGCGAAACAGGAGAAGTATTACGGCCAGGCACAAAACGAGTTTGAAGCGCTTAAAAGCAAACTCGCACACGATAAAGACAAGGACCTGCAAACATTCAGCGATGAGATCAGGGAATTGTTGTATGAGGAAGTGGCAAGCCGTTATTTTTACCAGAAAGGAAGAATCATAGCCTCACTGAATAACGACCCCGAACTGGCCAAAGCACTGGAGGTGCTGAAAAATCCCGAACAGTACAAAGCAGTGCTGCAGAAATCTTACGGCTTGGCGAAAACGAAAGCCGGTATGCAGGCACGGGCCCATTAATATAGTTGGAAAATTGTTTAATTACCAATGGTGAAGGTAATTATTGAGCATTTCGTTGTAGCCTTGCATCAGTGCCTGCACCATTGGATGCGGCAATACAAATCGATGGTTCGCAATCCTGCTGATGGGCAATATGCCAGGTGAAGTACCTGAGAAAAAGGCAGCCTCCAGTTTATTTAAACTATTTATAG
>CAZUBW010000043.1:0-29599 GCA_964618645.1 uncultured Bacteroidales bacterium
AATATTCCAGTAAATGAATATCAATGCATTACAAATATTAGCTTGACGGCTATGCTCCAAAGGGGGACAATGCACGGTTCAATGCTTCTGCTTATAATTTTCGTCCAATCGTTTCATTTCTTTATATTCTTATGGACCTGCTGTTTTGTTTCCTGCTCTTGCTGATTTCTGCTACTGCCACTGCCGCTGCCGCTGCCACTTTTCCTACAGCTCAGGCGTTACCTTTATTTCATACAATACCGGCCAGTGTTTGCCGGTGACATAGAGATGCCCGTTTGCCGGATTGTAGGCAATGCCGTTCAGCACCTTGCCATAATCGCCCTGAAAGCCCTGCGGCATCAGGTTACGCAGTTCGATTTTCCCGGTTACCTTGCCACTTACCGGATCAATGACAACAATATAAGTTTGGCCATATACATTGGCCAGAATTTTACCGTTGACGTATTCAATTTCGTTGAGCGAATCAACCATGCCTTTATGGTCGAATACCTCCAGCTTATCGGTCTGCGTAAAGTATTCAGGATCAATATAATACAACATGGCCGATCCATCGCTCATGATAAGCGACTTACCATCGGTTGCCAATCCCCATCCCTCGCGTATCTGGTAGTCGAAACTCCTGATCTGCTCCAGGGTGTTTTTATCGTATACGAAACCAACCTGCGATTTATAGGTGATCTGGTATACCTGGTCGTTAAAAATGGCTATGCCTTCTCCGAAATATTGTGCGGGTAACGATACCAGCTTATCGGGTTCGCCCGTCGGGATATTTACCACCCGCAGTGACGACTGACCTTCGAGCCCGGTGCTTTCGTAAAGGCGACCGCCTTCATACACCAATCCTTGTGTATAGGCCTGGTTATCGTGCGGAAATGTATCAACCACCTCGTAAGTGTAGGGTTCAGGGACGATATCGGACAGCACCACAATATTTACGTTATGCGATTCATTTAACGAATCGTTGTAATACACCATTACGCGCAGTGTGGTTTGCCCCACACGGTCGTCTTTGGTCTGCCAGTAAAGGAGTTGTGTGCTGTTTGAAGCTTTCAGGGTAACACCTTTGCCCGATGATACCGTTACGGAGTCGATGACAACATCAATTTTGAGGGGTGAAACGGTAATTTGTACCGAGTCACCACTTTTTAATATGGTATTGGGCCGTGGCGACTCGAGCCGGGTAAGGGTTTTGACAGGGACTTTCACCGGCTGATCCCTGTGTTGGGCATGTTTACGGCAGCAACTGAGCGACAGGATAAGCGCCAGGGCAAGCAGTATTCGGGTGGTTATCAGCGCGAACGAATTCATGGCAAGCCTTGCATATTATTGAAAAAGCTTTTTCAGTCGACTGCCAACCCTGGTGTTCCCTTTGGCCAGGGCACTGAGTTCACTGTATTCCGAGTCGGCATAATCGGGATTCAGCATCTGCCAAATTTCGCTCCATCCGGGAAAGCCTCCTACATTCCGGTCGTCGATGAACAGGTCAACATCCAGTTTCCGGCTGCTTTCCTGCGGATCAAAAACCTCTTCGGGATAGCTTTTGTTTATGGCATAGAATTCAATGCCCTTTTTCCGGCAATACTCAACGGCTTCATCCAGCTCCCTGCCATGCCTGAAAGTCCACAATATTAAGTTATGACCCAGCTTCTGCAATTGCTTCAGCGTTTCGAAAGCGAATAACTTCTCTTCGCCTATTTGCGGATAGCGATGCTCCACAATGGTACCGTCAAAATCAACTGCAATTTTCACGTGAAAAAATTTTAAATTTAAAACTTACTGCTACAGCGCAACGCCAGAAGAGTTCCACTGTGGCAGCCCCGATTTTCCAATCCTTTGAACATTTGTTTCAAAGGCAAACAAATACCTGCGGGGATTTAAATACCCCAATGTATGAATGGTAAAGGACAAAAATAGATAATTTATTTAAATTAGGAGTACATTTGTATAGGTTGAACAAATCCTTGAGAACGATCATTAACGGTTGTCTTTAACCTTAGCATATATTACGTCATGAAAAAAGGTTTACCCAGTTTTATTACTTCGCTCGGGCTTATTTCGGGGTGTATTTCCATAGTTATTTCGGTAGCGCATGGCAATCTCACCCTGGCAGGATACTTTATTCTGCTGGCAGCATTGTTCGATTTTCTCGATGGTATGGCCGCCCGTTTGCTAAACAATGTTTCTGCCTTCGGCAAACAGCTCGATTCGCTGGCCGACGTAGTGAGTTTTGGTGTGGCGCCTGCCATGATCCTTTACCGGTTGCTGTTGCTCTCGTATGTGCGCACATCACCGGGAGCGGATTTTGATCTTCTTCATCCTTCGGCTTTGCAAAATGTAGTGTTGTTCAGCGCCTTCCTGGTGGCTGTGTTTTCGGCATTGCGACTGGCAAAGTTCAACCTCGATGATGACCAGGTTAAAAATTTTAAAGGACTTGCAACGCCTGCCAATGCATTGTTTTTTGCCGGCCTTGGTTTTGCTGCCGAAACCAGTAATTACATCCCGGGTTCATCGATAATCTTCACCCGGTGGTTTTTACTCTTGGCCATGATATTTTCGTGCTTCCTGCTGGTTTCAAATATCCGTATGTTCTCGCTTAAGTTGGCTGATTTTTCATTCCGTTCCAACAGCATGCGCTACCTGTTCCTCATTTTTGCCCTGGTGTTGCTGGTGATATTCGGGTTACCCGCGCTGGCGCCCGTTATTGTATTGTACATTGTTATGTCGGTTGTCAACAACCTGTGGCTGAAAATGGAATAAAAGTCACAGTCTCAGTCCGGCAGTCAGGTTTGGTATTTTTTGACTTCTGGTCTGCCAGGTTACACATTTTGTATACCTGATTATTTCTTCATTCTTTCATTCCTTCATTCCTTCATTTTTTCATTGTTCTGTATCTTTGCCTGGTAAAGCTTCAGGGCGTAACGAATGGCAAACCAGCAAAGCAGTATAATCACCGGCCAGCTGAGCAACATTAAAATTGATTTCAGGTACATATCCGAATGGTTTTTTAATATACATGTGATCCCGTTTCGATTTCACCGGGCGTAATCTTCTCGCGGTTGATCGATCTCCAGGCATAGAAGATATAGGCT
Source organism: uncultured Bacteroidales bacterium (assembly GCA_964618645.1). GTDB lineage: Bacteria > Bacteroidota > Bacteroidia > Bacteroidales > UBA10428 > UBA5072. The sequence goes on from CAZUBW010000043.1 coordinate 3,090, forward strand.
ATTACAAAGGGTACCATTAGCGACACATAGCTCATGGCCGTTAGCGTGTACTTGCTCGACGAACTGTTGGCAATGGTAAGGGAGCTTTGCAGGTCGAATGTAGAAGGATAATAGGCGGTATGGTTGTACCCGGCTATGGCAAACAGGCTGAACGCAAACAGTACCGTTCCTGTGCCGGTAAACCAAATGCCTTTACTGTAAAGGGGTTTCATCAGGGTGACGATTATTCCTGCCAGCACCAGCAGGGTTCCGCCCAGGAAGAATAAGGCCATCAGGGGCATGGCTGCCAGGTTATGGGCATACTTGAAGTTTTCGAAATATACCTTTGCCGTATGCGGGTCTACTGCAAATCCTTTCCGGGTAAGGAGCATAATCACAAAGGCCAGGAATACCACCACAAAGGGTATGCTGTTCCGGATAAGCGACTTACGGGCCCTGGTCATGATATCGGGGTGATCGACATTGTTGAAAAAGTAAAGAATGCCCAATATACGGGCCAGGAAGAATACTGTCAGTCCCAGGGCAAGGTTTTGGATATTCAGTGCAGCTTCGAGGCCATGGTAGGGCGTTTCCCAACGCGAAATAGCCGGGTCGGCTACGCGGGTAATATTACTGAAATCGACGCTGAACATCGACCCGGTAAAGAAAGTGCCCACGGCTGTTCCCAGTAAAATGGTGCCCACAGCGCCATTGATAAAAAGAAAGGTTTCGAAGGTGCGTGGCCCTAAAACGTTAGCGGGTTTCGACCGGAATTCGTAGGATACGGCCTGTATTACAAAACAAAACAAAATGGCCATCCAAACCCAGTAGGCGCCGCCGAAGCTGGTGGAATAAAACAGCGGGAAGGAGGCGAAAAATGCACCGCCAAAAGTTACCAGCGTGGTAAAGGTGAATTCCCACTTACGCCCCAGTGAGTTTACCAGCAGGGTGCGCTCCCCTTCGGTTTTTCCCAGGGTATAGATGAGGGTTTGTCCACCCTGAACAAACAGCAGGAAAACCAGCATGGCGCCCAGCAGCGATATAATGGCCCACCAGTATTGCTGCAGTATTTCTAATGATAATGATCCGAACATGGTGTATTCCTCCTTATTTTGGTCCAGTTTTGATTTGTCTGATCATAATGCTTACTTCGGCAATAAGCAGGGTGGTGAATAATACAGCAAACAAAAAGAAGGTGATCTGAACCGAAGTGCTGTTTATGTGCGAAATAGCTGCCATTGTTGGCATCAGATCCTGTATTACCCAAGGCTGGCGACCCATTTCGGCCAGCACCCAACCGCATTGCGAAGCTATATAGGCCAGCGGAATGCTGAACAAAGCCACACGCAGCAGGAGTTTGTTCCCTTCGAGTTTGTTTTTATACAGTGCAAAAAGCACCAGGGCCAGCAATAGCAGAAAGAAAAAGCCCAGGGCCACCATGATGTGAAAACTGTAAAAGGCAATGGGAACATTGGGAATTACGCTGTTCGGATCGGAAAGAAAGCCATACCCGAAGTAACGGAAGTAATTGTCGCGGAATTGCTGATCGCTGAACCGGGCTTTCAATTGGTTATAGGTAATGCTATCTCCTTTGTCGCGTGCTGCTTTAAGTTGTGCCAGCGATTCGCGGGCGAACCTGCCCCGGTCGATTTTCTCAGCCACCGGCAGGAGCCCGCGGTCGGGGTTACCGTCAACCAGGTCGTTGATACCCGGAACATAAGCGTTGAATTTACCGTAGGCCAGGAAAGAAAGGAATTTCGGGATTTCGATTTTAAGGACAACCTTCTTGCTGTTGCGCGTTGTGGTATCTTCAGCCAGGTCCGACAGAACGCCAAAGGCCACGAGATCTGCGCCTTCCCTGCCATCGTATAGCCCTTCCATGGCAGCCAGCTTCATGGGCTGCACTACAGCTACCTGTTTGGCTGAACCGTCGCCGGTATAAATGAGCATGAGCGAGGAAATAAGTCCAAAAACGCCAGCCACCAATATACTCTTTTTGGCCAGGTTGTGTTCCCTGTTTTTAAGCAGGTACCAGGCGCTTACACCAACCACAAAAAGTGCAGCCAGCACATAGCCCGAGGTGATGGTATGCAGAAATTTATTGATGGCCACCGGTGAGAACAACACCTCCCAGAAGTTTAGCATTTCATTCCGGGCGGTGTCGGGGTTAAAATGCATGCCCACGGGGCTCTGCATCCAGGCATTGGCCACCAGTATCCATAAGGCAGAGAGATTCGACCCGAAGGCCACCAGCCAGGTCGACACCAGGTGAAACTTTTTGCTGACCTTGTTCCATCCGAAAAACATGACCGCTATGAAGGTCGATTCGAGGAAAAAAGCCATGATGCCCTCAATGGCCAGCGGGGCACCAAATATATCGCCAACGAACCAGGAGTAATTCGACCAGTTGGTGCCAAATTCAAATTCGAGGATAATACCTGTGGCAACCCCAATGGCGAAGTTGATACCGAAAAGTGTCATCCAGAACTTGGTAATTTTCTTCCATTGCTCCTGGCCTGTTTTTACATACAGGCTTTCCATCAGGGCAATGATGAATGACAGGCCCAGGGTTAGCGGAACAAAAATCCAGTGATACATGGCCGTAAGGGCAAATTGCCCGCGCGACCAGTTAACCAGTGAATAGTCAATGTTTTCGAGCATAGCTATCGGGGTTTTGACAATTGTTCAATTACATAATCGCCTCTTTCCTGGTCGGTGTCGAAGTTCTTTTTCAGGATATCGGGAAAGAAGAAAAGCCTGAGAATGGCAAACATAATGAATACCTTGATGAGGATAATGATCCAAAGCTTTTTTCCAACGGTCATGCTTTTGAACCCGTCGTAATAAAAATAGAAAATTTTCTTTAAGCCTTCTACCATTGCAGCATCGTTATAAGTAAAGATATGCATTTTTAGGTTAATGCCATATTGTCCTCAACACCCATTGGGGGTAATTGTTCACGGCTGTAGAGACGCAAAATCTTGCGTCTCTACTTTAACACCCGGTTAACATTATCTTCAAAGGGATGGCCGTATATTCGCAACAAACCAAAATAAGAAAGACATGAAAAAAATGATTGTATCCATGCTGGCCCTTTTATTTGTGGCATCAATAGCCATTCCGGTGGTAGCATTTAACGACGACGATCCGAAGAAACAAAAAACCGAAGCCACAGCCAATACCGGTTGCGCACAGGAAAAAGCATCCGCTGATGCACCATGCGATAAACCATGCGATAAAGCCACTGCTGAAAAAAGCGGCGAAAAGGCTGGTTGCGACAAACATGGCCAGGCAGCAGCCGATGGCAAATGTGCCAAAACCGCTGCAGGTACCACGGTCACCGCAAACGCTGAATAACTGTTTTACGTTCATCATTCCGTAGAGACGCAAGATTTTGCGTCTCTTTTTGTTTGAAGGTGATTGTGTAAAAAGTCTTTGCTGCGTCATTGCGAGGTACGAGCGTGGCCGTCATTGCGAGCGAGGTACGAGCGTGGCAATCTGATTTTACAGGTTGAGATTGCTTCACTTCGTTCGCAATGACGGCTTCGATTACCGGACTTTTTAGACAACCACATGTTTTGGTGTATACCGGAAAACATGTTATTTTTACCGCTGTAATCAATACAACTGAATCATGGTGGATGACAAGGTATTAAAGGTAACCGAAGATGTATCCTGGGTGGGTATTCTCGACAAGGACATTGTAACATTTGACATCGTAATGGAAACCCGTGAGGGTACTACCTATAACTCCTATTTTATCAATGCCGAAAAGAAAGCCCTTATTGATACCGCCAAGGAGAACTTCAAAGAGGTATATTTTAACAAACTCAGGCAGGTGACCGAACTGTCTGAAATCGACTATATCATTACCACCCATACCGAGCCCGATCACTCGGGGTGCATCAGGCACCTGCTGGAACTGGCGCCAAAAGCCGTTGTATATGGAAGCCGCCAGGCTATCAATTACCTGCAGGACATGACCGATAAGCCTTTTCAATATGTTTATGTGAAGGATGGCGATGTACTCGACCTGGGAAATAAAAAGCTAACTTTCATTTCGGCTCCCAACCTGCACTGGCCCGATTCCATTTATGCCTATCTGAACGAGGACAAATTGTTGTTTACCTGCGATTCTTTTGGCGCGCATTATTGCCGCGATGCCATGTTCGACGACCTGGTCGGCGATTACAGCGAATCGTTTAAATATTACTTCGACGTTATCCTCAAGCCCTTCAGCCAGTTTATGGTTAAGGCCATTGAGAAGATAAAACCACTGGACATTGCCATGGTATGCCCCGGGCACGGTCCAATACTGCGCTCGACCTGGAAGGAAAAGGTCAGCCTTTCCGAAAAATATGCCGAGCAATATATGGCCGATTCGCTATGCCGCGATAACAGCATCCTCATCACTTACGTATCGGCCTATGGGTATACAAAGCTTATGGCCGATGCCATAGCTGAAGGCATACGCGAGGTTGTCGATTTCCATATCAACATCGTGGATATCGAAAATATGTTGCTGGGTGATCTCGAAGAGCTTATCGTGCGCAGCAAATCAATTTTGGTAGGGTCTCCCACCATTAACCAGAATACATTGCTGCCCGTTTACCGGATGTTTGCAGTAATCAACCCGTTACGCGACAGGGGGAAGAAAGCGGCAGTATTTGGCTCGTACGGATGGAGCGGCGAGGCGGTTAAAATTATCGAAAACCAGCTGAAGGCGCTTAAACTCAACGTTGTGATGGATGGCGCAAGCAGTAAGTTTTTACCCAACGAGGAAAAACACCGCCAGATGGTTGAGTTTGGTAAGGCCTTTGCCCGCTACCTGGTACAGGAATAATCACTGTCCCTTATTTTGATATCACTACCTTCCCGGACCCCAAGCTCTGCCGGTCGGTTTTGAGCCTGAGAATATACAATCCCTGTGGGTAGTTACTGATGTCAATGCCGACAACCGGCGAATGAAACATCACCGTCTCGCGGTACACCATCTTTCCGGTATTGTCAATTATTTCAATGGTTACCGGGCTGTCGACCTGCTGACTTAGGCCAACATATAATTCATGTTGCGCAGGATTGGGGAACAAGCTGAAAGATTGGTCGTTCTTTTCGGGAAATACTCCCTTTCCGGTGCCTGTTGGTATACCGCTGATGCTGTCGATGGCTGCCTGATAGATTTGGCGGTTCAAATCATTCTGAATAAAGGCCACTACCCTCAGTTCATCTGCATTATACACATGCTGAAGATCCCACGACTGGTTTATTTGCATGGTTTCGTCTATATCCCAGGGCTTAAATACTGAAGTGCCTGCGGTTCCAGGGAGCATGGCCTTTACCACATTTCTGAATAGGGTATCGCCGTTTTCGGCGCTTATGCCGGTAATGGTGCGCTCAACGACCACAATGCGTACAGATAATTCTTCCAATGGCAGGTCCTGAAGGGCGCGTATTTCAACCTCGGTGTCAAGCAGGTTATTTACCAGGTTTGTTTGCACAGTCACATCAAATTTACTGTCGTTAAGCGATTCGGTGATTATTGCCACGGGATCGAACGGCTGACTGCCTTCCAGGTAATCGAATCGTTGGGGTCCTCCATTTAACAATCCCATGGGTACATCGTCCGCCAGTCCGTAATAGAACTGGCGTGCCGTAGGCACCACTTCATTGTCGGAATAAAATGGATCAGTGCCTGGCTGCGATGTGTGGTATTGCAAATTAATTACGTTACGCTCATTTTGTATCGCAAAGGCATCAAGCATGCTGTCAGCTGCTGCGCAGGGCTGTGATGAAGCATTGGTAAAATGCTCAATCAGCGTATTGCGTGTGCGCTCCACAATAGCCAGGTCGTCGAAGGCAATACCATCGTTACCCATAGCAGTTCCGGTAGCGCTGTAAGCAAGTCTAAACTGTACCCGGGCATGGCTACTCAATTCGTCCAGTGCATGTCGTACTTCAATCCATCCGCCATCCTTATGATTGGTCCACCCCAACGATTGTGCCCCTAGATTTCCGTAATATGCGTTATACCAGTTAATACCGTCGTTGAGAGTGCCCAGTGGCAACCAGTGTTTACCGCTGTCGGTTGTAAACTGTAAATTCACGCCGTCGCGTGTATCGTTGAACCAACGCCATATCTGCGCCTTAAGCATGGGTTTTTGGGTGCCGGTGAAGTCGAAACAGGGACTTGTTATCCACGACTGTTCCTGTGGTGCTGTGTTTCCAGTAATATGTGTGAACCAGCAGTTTGTTCCGGAATAAGCGCCGTCAAATCCCTGCGGTGGATTACCGTGTTTCGATGGGTTACCCAGTTCCCAGCTGTTGGTGGTGATGGCAGGATTGTTTCCGCTTTGCCAGGGAATGGGCTGCGTTTCAAAATCTTCGAAATAGGCAGTATCAGCCAGGGTGATGGTCGGTCGAAGGGGGAAAGCCCTGATCAAGGTATCGGTACAACCATAGCTGTTATTCACGGCCAGCTTAATGGTTATGTTTCCCGGCACGGAAAACACGTGTTGAATGTGTTGGGTGTTATAGGTGACTGTTGCTGTTGCCGAGGCCAACTCCCAGTAAAAGCTGGTATCGGTAAACTGGCCATAAGGCGATTGTGAGGTATTGGCAAAGTCGATGGACTGTCCGGCGCTTAAACACTCGGTTGCCCATTCAAAAGCAGCAACCAGACTGCTTCCCACGCTGAATTCTTCTTCGACTGACAGGGGGGTGCCGGCATCCATGTATGTATACGTGAGTGTATAGGTATTTGGACTGAGTTGTGCGGGATCGATGGTTGCTGTATTGTCGCCATGATTGGTGAGTCCCGTATTGCCACTTATGGTAAAAGTACCGGTTAAACCTGCCAGGTTGGTAGCGGATACCTGAAACGGTTTATCGTTATGGCAAAAACGGGTCCGGTTATTTTCGAAAAAAATAATAGCATCGGCTTCGAGAATCAACACCCGGGCTGTATCGTATCCATAGCAGGCCGACGGTGAGGTACGGTAACGGTAAACAATATCATTGTAACCTGTGGGGGCAAGCGCTGGAATGAAAATCCAGCCTGTTCCGTTGGGAAAAACTCCGGGTCCGGAGAAGGACCCGCCACTGGGTGTTCCGTTCAACGGAACAAGTTCTGTCGATTGTTTATTATAAGCGGGTTCAAGTCCCGATATACTAACCTCGGGAACGGGCATGACCTCCACATCGGCACTTCCAGTAACTGTACCATTGCAGTATAGATCGGTTACCTGGGTCAGTGTATAGGTCCCCTGATCATATACCGTAAGGAATTTCGGAGAGGTCACTATCTGAGAAACCTCAACGGGTGTTCCGGCATTAAGGCGATACCCGATGGTCCAGGGTGCGGCACCGGTGAGATTTACCCGCAATGATGCCGGTGTGTAGTCGCAAATGGATGTATCGCCTGAAATAACAGCTGTTGGCAATGTGTGTAGGGTAACAGTGCCGGATCCCGATACCTTTCCCCTGCAATTTACGTCTTCAACCGTTTCGAGAGTATAGATACCTGCATCGGTAACCAGCAATTCGTATGTGGAAGTGGTGATACCGGTAATTTCTGTCGGGTTGCCCCCGTTGAGTAGGTAAACTATTCGCCAGGGAGCGGTTCCGGTTAAAGCCACCTGGAGTTTGGCCGGCTGGCCGGGGCAAACAGTAACATTGCCCGACAACACGGCTGTGGGTGCAGGTTTGGCTGTAATGCGTGCGTACCCCGATCCAACGGTGTCGCCCTGGCAATAGGCATCCGAAACAGAGCCGATCCGGTAAATTCCTTCTTCTTTTACTTTGATGAAAAAGGGATTTTCAGCAATGTTGTTGTAAGACCTGACCAGCTGTCCGTCTTTCCACAAGGAAAAGTCCCAGGGTGAAGTGCCGGTAAACCCTGTTTCGATTGTAGCTGTCGTATATTCGTCGATACATATGCTGGTACTTCCGCTGATATATACCGAAACGCGCCCGTGTACATTTATTTCGCGGTATGCAGTGTTGCTGGCGTCCTCCCCGTCGTTTACCACAAAGGATATCAGTCGGTTGCCTGCTGTTGTATGCAACGGGTTGGTATTCTCGTAAGCAATGCTTCGCAGGGCCACCTGGTAGTCTTCCAGGGTGGCCTCCCCTTCGAGGGTGAGCAGGCCGGTCTCCGGATCCCATTTGCCACGGATCTTTAACATCTCTTTAAAAACAAGCTGGTCTTCTGTACGATTATAACCTTTTGCAATCTGAATGCTGGCAGATACCAGGGTTGTATTGTCAGGATCCGATACCGATATACGGTTGGTAACCGTTACACTACCTGAATGTTGACAATAAAGCAATGGTTCGGATTCGATTCCCGACAGAACTGGCGGATCATTGGGCGATGTCACTTCAATATTACGAGATACGACATTGCTATTGTTTGAACCGTCGCTTACCACAAAGCTGACGGTACGGGTATGCGTTGAAGGATTGGTTTTTTTGGTGTTTTCGTATTGAACGCTTCTGAGGGCGTTTTCGAAAGTGCTTGTAAAACCAAATCCTTTAAGGGTAAGCACTCCCCTGTTGGCATCCCATGAGGCGGTTAACGTACCGGAATAGTGAAGTACATCCTCACCATTTGTATAGCCCTTGGAAATGCTTATGGTTGCTGATTGGATCCCCCAAAAAATACCGTCGTATTTAACCGTGATGGTATTGGTAATGGTCAATTTTCCGCTTCCTTCGGCATATACCAGGGCATATTTTTCAATATTGGAAAGCACCGATGTTGCAGTTATGTCCTCGGTTGCATACGCAGATATGGGCAGCAGTATCAGCAAAACACCCATGAAGTGCGACAATATGCCATTAAGGCATCGGGGGAGGGAGGTTGGATGAAAGTTGGTATTCATGGCAGTGAAATTTGGTTGAAAGAGGCTGCCTAAGAAGTGCGATAATCGGTGTAGTCATTGTAAGGGAGGCACGACCGAAGCAATCTATCTGTATAATAAAAGATTGCTTCACTTCGTTCGCAATGACGGCTTCACTTCGTTCGCAATGACGGCTTCACTTCGTTCGCAATGACGGCTTCACTTCGTTCGCAATGACTGCTTCGATTATCGGTCTATTTATTCAGCCCTGAGCGCTGAGCGTAGTCTCCAGACTACGCTCATTTTATGTCTTTTTTATACAGCTTCATAATAATTATTTAGAAACAACTACCTTGCTGATGCCCAATATTTTTTTGCTGGACATTATCCTTAACATGTATAAGCCATTGGGGAGTTCTTCCAGGTCAAGTTCAATTTCAGGCGTTCCGGCCTCAACGGCTTTGGTATAGAGTAAACGCCCTGTATTGCTGAACAACTGAAGTGTCATCCGTTCATGCGTCATGGCGTTGAATCTGACATAAGCTATGTGCTGTGCGGGATTGGGAAATACCAAAAATGAAAGTTCCTTTTCGGGTTCAAACGGCGCATCTATACTGTTCACCGGCCCCGCACCAATGGTATCGAGCGCTGCCTGGTATATTTCCTTGGTTGATTCATTCTGTATAAAGGCAATAACACGCAGCTCAGCGGGGTCGTAAACATTTTGCAATGGCCACGATCCTTTTACCAGGCTCGATTCACCAACGGTCCACGATTTATATATAGAAGTTCCGGCTGCCCCCGGTAGCATGGCTTTAACCACATTCCTGAAAACAGTGTCGCCGTTGAGTCCTGTAATGCCATCAATTACCCTTTCCACGACGGCAATGCGTACAGAAACCTCCATGAGCGGAAATTCCTGTTTGTTGACCACGCTCACATCGGTATGCAGGATATTGTTATCGATATACGATTGCGCTGCCAGGTCGAATTTTCCATGTTCCAGCGATTGACGCAGGATATAATTGATATCGGGCGGGGTTGCAAAGTTGAACCGATGCTGGCTGTTGGTTCCACCGTTCAGCACGGCATAAGGCACATCGGACAGTCCATAATAGAACTGCCTTGTGGTGGGTATTACACTGTTGTCTTCGTAGAATGGATCATTGGCCGGACTGGATGTATGGTACTGCACATCCACAGCGTGATTCGGGTACTGGTCGATGAAGGCATTGATAATGGAATCAGCTGGTGAGCAATCCGGGTCAGAACTGTTGGTGAAGTGCTCAATGAGCGCGGTACGGTCGCGTTTGACAATGGTAAAATCGTCGAAGGCAAAGCCATCGGTATTGACGGTGGTGCCATCGGAGCCGTAAACAATTCTGAACTGAACACTTGGCTTGTCAATCAGGAAGTCCAGCGAATGACGCGTATCAACCCAGTAGCCATCACGTGCATTCGACCATCCGTACGAAGGAAGGCCATCGGGCATGCCCGATATGGAGTATTCGTTATACCAGTTAATTCCGTCGTTTATCTGGCCTACGTGCATCCACGTTTTACCGCTGTCGGACGAAGCCTGGAGGGCTGCGCCGTCGCGAAGTGCATTAAAGAGCTGCCAGGTTTGCATTTTCAGCATGGGCTGGCTGGTGCCGGTAAAATCGAAGCAGGGACTTGATACATATGATTGCTGACGGGGCGCCGTGGTATTGGGCAGGTAAGTAAACCAGCAGTTTGGCGCTGATTTGGCTTCGGAAAAACCACGCTGGGGACTTCCATGTTTCGACGGCGTACCCAGTTCCCAGCTGTTCACTGTAGTGCCAGCAAAAGCAACACTCTGCCAGCCCACGGGATCGTTGTCAAAGTTTTCCACATAGGTTTGATCGGCCAACGCAATGGTGGGCCTGAGGGCAAAGGTGGTATTAAGTGTATCGGCACAACCAAAAGAGTTTAGCAGGGTAAGCTGCATTTGGTGGTTACCGGCTTTGGAGAAAGTATAGGTGATGTGACGATTCGAATCGGCTACATAACCGGTGGAAGTGAATATTTTCCAGATAAAGCTGGTATCGGAAAGGTAACCGAAATCCGATTTGGAAATGTTGGAAAAAGCAATGGGATGCTCGGTATGGAAACACTCTGTTGCCCAGGTAAAATCGGCTACAGGCGACTTGCCGATATCGAAATAGGCCTGTTCGGTTTGTGGAACGCCTTGGTTATAATAGGTATAGGTTATAGTATAGTTACGTTCGGTAAGCTCTACGGGCTTTATGGTTGCTGTATTGTCGCCGTTATCGTACAATCCGCTACCGCCTTCGATGGTGAAAGACCCGATGGTGCCCAGTATATTGGTACCGGTTACCGTAAAGGGGCCATCGTTCAGGCAATACTTGGTGCGGTTGTTTTCAAATTCGATAAGTGCGTTGGATTCAAGCACCCTTACCACTGCAGTGTCGTAGCCATAACACGATGCAGGAGACGCACGGTAGGAATATACAATGTTATTGGTTCCAACCGGGGCGATGGCAGGCACAAAGTACCATTTGTCATCAATGGTATGTATGAGTCCGTTGCTACCAGTGAAATTTCCACCGGTGGGTGTGCCGGTAAGGAGTACCCATTCGGCAGAAGTTTTATCATAAGCCGGCGCCAGTTCACTCATTTCCACCTCGGGGGCCGGGGTTATGGTAAGTGTGGCGCTGCCGGATACCGTTCCTTTACAGTTTTTGTCAAATACTTCAAATAGCGTATAGTTGCCAGCCTGATACGCAGAGAAGTTACTTGTTGGGGTAGTTACATTGGGGACTTCAACAGGCGTACCCGCGTTAAGCTTGTAAGAATATTTCCAGGGAGCACTACCGGTAAGCGTAACGGTAAGGTTTGTGGTAGTATGCTCGCAAATGGTTTGTGTGCCGGAAATGACGGCAGTAGGTATGGTGTGTTGACGGACATACGCGGTACCCGAAACTTTTCCGGTGCACGATTGATCCTCAACAGACGCTAAGGTGTAGGTGCCAGCAGAAGTAACCGGCAGTGTGTGACTGTATGTTTGTATATTCGAGACAACTTCCAGGTTGGCTCCGTCTCTTAGATACTTGAAACTCCATGGCAGCACGGCCCCGGCATTGATGGTTACCGTAAGGTTAGCGGTTTCGCCCGGGCATATGGTGTCGACACCGGAAATGGTTGCTGTGGGGGAAGTCTTATAGGAAACCCATACCGAGCCTGAGGCGGTGTCACCCGGACAATCGTTTACATCTCTGATGTCAATAATTCGGTAGCGGGTAATATCGCCCAGAATGACCCTTCCCGGGAAATTAAACGGATCCTGGGTAATACCGGTCATGGTTGTGTCGTACAATTGATTTTCCCTGCGACGCAAAGTTATCTTCCATGGCGCTGTTCCGGCCGTGAAATTGGCCGTGAGGATGGCCGTTGAAGAACCATCGTCGCATATTTGCACTGTACCAGATAAGAGCGCTTTCGCACGGGGATGAACCGTCAGTACAACGGGTGTGGCGGTTACGGTTGCAATGTCGGGCGTAGGGGTATTCGAGTCGGTAAGGCTTTTGAGCACGTAATTGCCGGCTATTTTTACCTGAATCACGTAGGGTGTGGTGGTGATGTTGCTGATGACGGTGTCTTTATTCAACGTGCTGCCCGAACGCGTTAACGTGGCGGTATACGGGGCCACGCCACCTGTAACAGTAAGGGTTATGGGCATAATTGTATTTGTGCAGAAAGCCCCGCTGCCGGCTATGTTGGCGCTAAAGTTGCCGATAGGGCCAACAATATTGCTCCATGCCAACTCGCCGGGCGTTGAGCCGGTGGTGGCCACCGGGTTCACACTGAACCAGATGTATTTTCCGGCATCGGCCGACCGGAGCGTGTAGGTGGATTCAGAACCGATAGGTGTGCCGGGAGAAGCCGGGGTGGGCGTGCTGTTGGCACGGTACCACTGGTAAATATGGGCACCGGCGGGATTGCTTTCGGCATCGGTATAGGTAAATTGTGCCGTCAAGGTCTGGCCCGGCAGGGTGCCCGGGGCATTCACCTGTACGTTGCTGGCCACGGGTGCGGTATTGATCAGTTTGAATCCGGCAATTCTTACCGGTGTGCCGGCCAGCTCGTAAACATCTTTGGGGGTAACCTCAAAGCCAATATATTTTCCGCCGTCGGCCATTACCGGTGTATAGGTGGCCGATGTGGCACCGGTGATGGCAGTTGCAGGGGTGCCTCCGGCGTTATCTGAACGGTACCACTGCCAGGTATGTGTTCCGGGGCCATCCCCATCGGGGTCGGTAAAGGTAAATGAGGCGGTTTGCACGGTACCTATGTTATTGTTGGCGCCGCTGATGACCAGTGCAGAAGCCACCGGGGGATCGTTTACCCCGGTAATGGTAACTGTTTTGTTGATAATGTTACCGGGGCCCGAAGCATCGTTAACCGAATAGGCAATATTCCGGCTGGTGGTATTGGGCGCTTCGCTGGTGTTGTTGTAATGTACTGATCGCAGTACGGTCTGGTAGGCCGCAGGAGACGCATTCCCCGATAGTGACAGTATACCGGTGCTGCTGTTGTAACTGCCCGATATGCCGCCTGACGCGGTATAGGACAATACATCTTCGGCGGTGCTGAAGCCGGTGGTAATGGAAACCGTGGCGCCGGTAAGGGTGGGATTGTCAACGTCGGTAACGGTAATGGTATTGGTAACGCGCACCGGCCCGCCGTTTTCGGTAAAGCTTACCGGTGTGGAGGACGGATCGGCCAGAACAGGCGGGTCATTAACGGCCGTAACCGAAAAAGAGGCCTGATCGCTGCCTGTTCCGTTTTCGGGGTCGGTAGCGGTAAAGGTGATATTTTCAGTACCAAACCAGTCGGGTGAGGGTATGGTAATGGTGGCTACGCGGTTGACGATGGAAACCGAAAGCTGGGAGTTTCCACTGTAAGTCCAGGTAATCTGGTTATCGGCATGATCAGGGTCTGCGATATAATTGTCAAGGTTAATGGTGGAGAAGGTACTGCCTTCTGTAATGGTTTGATTGGGGATACCACTCACTACAGGCGGATCGTTCTCAGAAGAAACCGTAAAGGTGGCCAGATCATTGTCGGTTCCACCGGAAGGGTCAGTTGCAGTAAAAGTTATGGTTTCAGCGCCATTCCAGTAAATGGTTGGTATGGTAATGGTGGCTACGCGGTTTACAATGGAAACCGAAAGCTGGGAGTTTCCACTGTAAGTCCAGGTAATCTGGTTATTGGCATGATCAGGGTCTGTAACATAACCGTCGAGATTAATGGTTGCAAAGCTGGCGCCTTCCGCAACTGTTTGATTGGGAATATCGCTCACTTCAGGCGGATCGTTTGCAGGCGCAACGGTGATGTTCACTGTGGCGGTATTGCTGTTGTTAAAGCCGTCTGATGCCCTGTAGGTAAAGGCATCGGCAGTGGTTTCCGAACCATCGTGCGTGTAGGTAAAAGAGCCGTTTGTATTTAGGGTGACGTTTCCGTTTGAAGGGCCGGTAACCTCAAAAGCCGTAAGCGGATCCGATTCAGGATCAGTATCGTTTGAAAGCACGCCAGGCGCAGATTGGTTCAGCGTTCCACCTTCGGCCACCGAATAATTGTCGTTAACAGCCGTTGGACTTTCGTTAACCGGTGTAACGGTGATGTAAACGGTGACAGTATTGCTGTAACCGGTTCCGTCGTAAACCCTGTAGGTAAAGGCATCGGCAGTGGTTTCCGAACCATTGTGCGTGTAGGTAAAAGAACCGTTCGTATTCAGGGTCACGTTTCCGTGCGATGGGTCACCAACCTTATGGGCCGTTAGCGGGTCCGATTCAGGATCAGTATCGTTGGCCAGCACACCGGGTGCGGACTGGTTCAGTGTGCCTCCTTCGGCCACCGAATAGCTGTCGTTATTGGCAACCGGAAGGTCATTCACCTCATCCACCTTTACCGTTTTATACATATAATCACTGTAGAGCTCCCCGTCGAATACCTGTACCTGCATGGTACGGTCGGCTGTGGAAGGATTCTGACTGGAATTACTGAAGGTTACCGAACGCAGGGCTGTCTGGAAATCATTTATCGGGGCCGGTCCTATCAGTGTCAGGGAATTTCCAAGATCGGTTACGGCAAGTCCCATGTCATCTACAACGGAAAGATCATCTGCCCCCGACTGGTAGTTGGCTGAAATGGAAACCGAGGCGGAGTTAAGGTTGCCGCCATCGGGATCACTGACAAACAGTCCGGTTAAAAATGCCACTGCCGGACCATCTTCGGTAAAGGTCACCCATTCGCCGGAAATGTCATTAAGGGTTGGCTTCTCGTTTACCGGTTCCAGCACAATGCGTACTGTAGCCAGGTTGCTGGTAAGTGAGCCGTCGGAAGCGCGGTAGGTAAAAGCGTCTTCAGCACTTTCGCTACCATCATGGGTATAGGTGAAGGCGCCATCGGTATTCAGGTTGAATGCGGCGCTGTAGGCGGGACCTGTTTCCAGCACGGCCAGCAATGCATCGCCGTCGGCATCTGAATCGTTTTCCAGTATGCCAGGCGTGGAAACATTGAGTGTGCCGCCTTCGGGAAGGCCGCTGTATTCATCGTCCAGTGCCACAGGCGCATCGGCCATGGCATTGACCACAAAAGTGGCGGTTTCTGATACCGAAGCAGAACCCTGGTCGGTTACGGTGAAGGTAATGCTTTCGCTGCCGTTCCAGTCGGCCGAAGGGGCGGTAATAACGGCAATTTTCGAAATTTCGTCGATGGAAACTTCCAGGTCTTCCTGGCCGGTGGCAGCCCAGGCCAGCAGTGCATCGGCGGTTTCGGCATCGGATGCAAAGTCGCTGAGTGCTAAATCCGTAAAAGTACTTCCTTCGTCGATGGTCTCTCCGGTAAGCCCGTCAATAACCGGGCTGTCGTTAACCGGGTTCACTTCAATGGTCACGGTGGCCACGTTGCTCTGCAACTCACCGGTTTCGATCAGGTAGGTAAAAGCGTCCTGGGTGGTTTCAGATCCGTCATGGGAATAAACAAACGATCCATCAGCATTGAGGTTGAAGGTTGAGCCGTTAATGGGGCCTGTGACAGCTATTGCAGCCGCGGAACCGTCATCTGCGTTGAGATCGTTTGAGAGCACTCCTGACGCGGGAGTGCTAAGCGTTCCGCCTTCGTCCACTTCGTAAATATCGTCAACGGCTTCAGGATCCAGCCTGTCTACCGTGAAAATGGCCTCATCGCTGTCGCTGAGATATCCATCAAATACGGAAAAAACAATCGTTTCACTGCCGATCCAATCATCATCGGCGACAACATGGGCGTAGTGTTGGTCGTCAATATTAACCGAAAGGTCATGGTTGTCATCGTAACTCCATTCAAGTTGGTTGAGGTCATTATCAATGTCGGTAACATAGTTGTCGAGCAATACAGGCGCAAAGGTTTCACCATTTTTTATAGAAAAATCGGGGATGTCACCCACTACTGGTGCATCGTTGACGGGGGTAACTGTAAAGGTTGCATCATCGAAATCCGAAAAAGTGCCATCGGTGACGGTAAAGGTGATTATTTCGGACCCGTACCAGTTTTCATCGGGTATGGTTACAACGGCAGTGCTTTCGGTTAGCTTTACTTTAAGTTCAGTAAACTCGTCGGACACATCCCATACAAGTGTTCCATCGGGGAAATCTTCGTCATTCACACAATCATTCAGATTGATTTCGTCAAATGAGCCACCTTCTGCAATGGTCATATCCGGTATTTCGGAGATTACCGGAGCGGACTGTGCCCGCGATGGAAAAGCAAACGCAACGGCAAGCAATACGATCATGAATATAACCCGGGTTGTGGAATAGTGGAAGGTATTCATAACAAGAGGTTTAATGCTAAACAGGGACATATGGCATTGGGTTCGGTTTGTAAAACATCCTGTAGATGGAAAGGGCTGTCAGTAACACAGGCAGCCGATTTCCAACATAGCTACAAAAGTACAAAAATACAAGTGAATACGCAGCAACTATTTGATGAACTGCCAAAAATCGGAAGGGAAGGGGTGTTGGAGCTAGATATTGCTATGAATGAATTTTCTTAATGCCTTTTTTCAGCGGGAGATCATACTATTCAATAGGTATACTGCCAAAGTTAATTCTTTAGAACAGCCAATACCGCTAATTCTCATTATATGATCAAATAGTTATAAATGAGCAGATATATTTTATACAGCACAACTAGGCAATAAGCACCGTGCGTGGGCCAGACAAAACGTAGAGGTCGTGCCGGGACTAGCCGGGGGTTCGTTTTGTCTTGACTTTTCTTGTTTCGTTCTTTGCGTCAAGGCAAAGAATGAAATGGGGCTTCGGGGCAAAGCCCCGGACGAATGATTTCGATTGAAACGAGGATTCTGCGATCAGAATCCGATGGAGGGACCTGTTTTAATAAGGGTAAGCGCCACAACGTTTTCGGCATGCCTGTTGGTACCGGCAATGATAAATCCATTGTCGCTGGTCCGGTAAAAAGCGCCTGCCGACAATTCGGTTCCCATACCAAAATGCTGTTGACTGATAAGCTCTCCCGAAAGGTCGGTTTTGGTAATAGAAATAGAGGAATTGTTTCCTGTGGTACTGGTGGTTCCCAGCAGGTAACAGGCATCGTCATCCACCAGAAGGCATTTGGCCGCGTCGCTGGTCGCGGTGGTATAGGCTTCCGACCAATGCAGGTAATGATTTGTCGAGGACATGTGCACGTATTTGAGTGTCATGTTCGATGAAGCGGCTGTTTTGGCTGTGCCCAGCAACAGGTAATTGTCGTTGTCGATCAGCCGTATGCAGTTGCCTCGTTCGCCCGTTGATGGCAGTAACGGGTAGATATCATCAAAAACGCCGTCGGGGTTGGTTTTGAGAATTACCGGCACTTCAACGCCAGCCTGTTTGATATAGCCTGCAATAACCAGGCTGCCGTCGGGGAGTATTTGCAGGTGTTTTCCTTCGTCGTCAGACGGGTAAGGCAGGGTTTTTTGTGTACGGATAGGACTGCCCTGGCTGTTCAACGCGTACCACCAGATCTCTTTGCCATATCCGGTTGAATCGCGGTAGCCGGTCATGTAAAACGATTCGTTGTCGTCGGTTTCGAAATAATTCGCCACCAGGTTACCGGTGGTGCCACCTTTGGCAATATACCTGTTCCATTCAACATTGCCGGAGGCATCAGTTCTGATAAAGAGCGCTTCGAGCCGTTCGCTTACCGGATTTTGTGATGTGCCCAGTATGGCAAAACCGCCGTCGCCGAGAACTTTAAGGCAACAGGCTTCGTCGTTAAGACTGCGGCCGAACAATTTAGCGGAATCGGAGGTATTACCGTATTTATCGGTAATAAGCAGACAAAGCTGGGTTCCATCGGTTGCCGTTTTTGCTGTTCCCAGCACGGCATATCCGCCCGAAGTGGTTTGAACCACGTCGGCAGCCGAGAATTCAGGAAAGTTTGTATAGTACTTGATGAAGGCAACGGACTGTTCGCCCGAAATATCGTCTTTATCGCACGAAAACAAGGTAGTAGCAAGCAATATGGCGGGTATAATCAGACTTTTCATGATCAACGCTGTTTTTTGGGGCTGTAAAAAGAGAAGTAATAACTGGCCGAAAGCGAAAAGGTATTCAGTGAAAAATCATCGTCGCGGTAATAATACTTTGTCAGCAATAACGGGTTTTCATCGCGCCTGTCAGCGTTGACAATGTTATTGAAACCCAGGTTCGCCCTTAAATCGACTTTCACGACTCCCCGTGGCACTTTATAACGAAGTCCGGCTCCCACCAGGCCACTAAAGAGCATACTGTTACGGTAATCGGTTATGTTTTCATCTTCGCCGGTAAGGGGTTGTTCATCTTCGTAAAAGCGTCGCTCGGGTCTTCCGTTTACGCGTGAAATTTTGGAAGCGGCAATACCGGCCCTTGCATAGTAATGCATGTTTTTAATGGTGAATTCATAGGCCAGGGAAAGAGGGATGTCTATTTTCATCAGCCGTTCGTTGTAACTGACCGTGCTTATAATATTTCTGTCGCCCCACTCGGGTTTTTTTATTTCGTCTACAAACTCATACTGGTTGATGGCAAGCAGGACTTCGAGGTTCAGGAGCATTTTACGGCCGATGTACCTGCCTGCACCAGCGCCTACCTGAAATCCGGGTTTCATAATATTTCTGAGTGTCGCCTGGTTTTGGTCGAGGGTGGTAAAGGGTTCGATGATCCTGGGATCGGTGAAATTCAGCCCGGCTGTAACACCAAATGAAAACACCGAAGTAGTGCGGTACGATTCAAAGAGGTAAACGAACTCAATGGGGTCGTTGGGCATGATTTCGTATTCGGGGTATTTTTTAAGGAATTCGAGCATTGTTTTTTCTGCTTCGAATTGGTTATCGTCGAAAAGATAAGAGAGGATGATGAGCTTATACGCTTCGATTTTCTGTACGCGGGTGAATCCATCGGCCATACATGGTGCGAGCATTTGCGGAATTTCGTCAATAAGACCCTGGTCGTAATATTTCTGGGCCTCCTGAATTTTTGTGGCACAATCCTCCTGACCCAGAGCAGGGTTTATGCGAAAAAATGATAGTGCTGCAAGCAGCAAAACAAACAACAGGTTTGGATATTTGTAGGTTATACGTTTGAACATTGCGGTTATTTGTTAGCACAGGTTTTCTGATAGGTTATATCGTAACCCACATAGGTTTCCCATTCGCGCTGGGTGAGGTTACGGTTTACTTTTCCGCACATCTGGTCGGCCATCTGGTCGGCATGGGTGGGCCAAACATAGATATTCATGTCAGCGCCCGACGATACCAGGTAATTGCCATTGGGGCTGAAGGCAACAGAAACCACCCAGCCGGTATGCTTGTTAATAATGATTGGCCGGTTACTCAGGTTGTTGGCATCCCAAATCTTTACCGTTTTATCCATGCTCGAAGTGGCTATCTGGCGGTCGTTGGGACTGAATTTTACGTCGAGGATACGGGCTGAGTGGGCTGCAATGGTTCGCAGTGTTCCCCCCGACCTGGCATCGAGTATACGCAGTGACCCGCTGACATCTACAAACGCAATACGCGTACCGGTTGAGTTAACGGCAATGGCATAAATGGTGTTCTTATCTGATTTGAAGAGCACCGTTTCTTCTTTGGTATCCATATTCCACCTGATGAGCCGGCCATCGTTGGTGCCCCCCAGCAGGTAGCGTCCGGCGGGTGAAACTGCCAGGCATTTGACAGTGGAGTTTGGAAGGGTTGCAAATACACTGTTGGAGCCTGCTATGAGATCCCAGTATATGATGGTTTTATCGGTACTTGCCGAGAACAATCCGTTACCGTCGGTGGTAAAAGCCAGGGCTTCTACCCAGCTTTTGTGTCCCTGCAGAATTTCTGCTTCGTTGGCAGTATTCAGGTTAAAAAGCTGAATTCCCGATGTTTGCGTTCCACTAGCCAGCCAACGGCCGCTTGGGCTTATGGCCATGCTGCGGTTGATGAAATTGTTATTGATGAGTGTACGGGGTGTTTTACTGCCGCTGTTCAGGTCCCACCGCAGAATTTTCCCATCGCCGCCGGAACTGTAAAAGGTAGTTGAGCCGGGAATAAAGGCAAGGGCTTTCACCTGCCCTTCATGGCCCGCGTAGTTGTTGTAGCGGTTGCCGTTAAAGCTTTCGAGGGCATTGTACAGCGCATTGTAAATATCGGGGTGGTCGGGTTGTCCGTCGTAATCTTTATTAAAAAGGTATGCTTGTTGGGCCAGCAGTCCTTTCAGGTTTCTGTCCTCTAACTGGGTGGCTTTCACGGCCATGGTCTGCGAAATAGAGAGCATTTTTTTCTTCAGCTCCTGGATTTTCTCTTTTTCAGTAGCGCTTTGCTGTTCAATGGCCTTTTCAGCGGTTTTTTCAGCTTCTTCTTTTTGTTGCTGATAGGTGGCGCTTCGTTGAGCTTCTTCTTCGGCGCGTTGAAAAGCCAGTTCTTTTTCCTGCTCGGCAATTCTCGATTGCAGGAAAGCCATGGTACGCTCTTTTTCAGCCGAGTCGGCATCCATTTGGGCTATCAGTTCCTGGAATTCGGCCAGCGTAGCCCTGTTTTCGGCAAGGCCGCGAAGACTGTCGGCTTCTTTCTTCCGGAATTCTGCTTCATCGCGCGATGATTCTGCTTCCCGTGCCTGTTTGATTGCCTCACCGCGTTGCTGGAAGCCCCAAACGGAGATGAACAGAAAGGCAACGGCAGCGATAAGCATGGTAGAGGCAAACTTACGGGTGCGGTTGAGTTCCATACGCTGAAGCCTAACCTTATTTTGTTCTTCCTGCTGGTATTTCTTTTCGCTGGCATCGAGAAATACCATCACCTTTTCGAAAGCGGGATTGTATTTTTTAGCCCAGGCCAGTGTTGGTTTCTGGGTTTTTTTCCAGTTCAGCGCCAGCTGGAGGTCGGGTGGACGCCAGAGCCCTGTTTTTCCTACCTGGTATTGCGAGGAGGCTTCGGCCAGTCTCAGGTACATCTGCACCGACGAGAATTCTTCGTCGACCCATGCTTTCAGCTTGTCCCATATGCGCATGAGGCTTTCGTGGGAGATATCGATAACGGTATCGCTGTCGATAAAGATTTCTTCGCCGGGGGTTAGGAACGAACGGCCTTTTGCGCGGAACTTGTTTACCACGTCAATCACCTTCTCGTCGGGAACCTGGGCAATTTCGGCAATGTGCTTAATGGTGGCCGGGTGGCGGGTTCCTTTATTGTCGGGGCCTTTTTCGGTAAGGCAACGGAACATGGCTTTACAAATCACCTTGCCCTCGTCGGTAAGTTCATCATAGGCTTCATTGGCATGCATCGACAGGGCGTTCTCAATTCGTCCGGCCACTTCATAGTCGCGCATGCGCAAGGGAGCGTTGGGTTCGTTGTTACGGGTCCAGAATTCCCAGGTACGCATCATCACATGTTGCAGCACGGGTAACTGGTCGTTTTTGTCCTCGATTGAATTCAGCAGGTGCTGCAGCAACTGGGGGTCGATTTCGGCGCCACCAACGGCAAGCGGACCGGTAATGGCTTCCCTGAAATCGTCGCGTGTCATCTGCGGAATCAGGAAATTACTTTTGTTGATCAGCCGGGTGAGTTCCTGAAACTGCGAACACTCGCCAATAAAATCGGAGCGCATGGTAAGCACTACATAAATGGGCTGGTCTTTTTGTTTTATGGCATTCACCAGCATTTTGATATAGGCCTCCGTTTCATTAAGCACGGTAATGTCTTTACGGCTCTCCTTGTAACGGAAAAGTTCCTCGAACTGGTCGAGTATCAGCAAAATGTTTTCGCCTTTGGCCAGCTTGATCTGGCGTACCGCATTTACCAACCCAAACGAACTGCGGCGCAGAATGGTATAAATGATTTTTTTATCGAGGATAATCTCTTCATCGCTTTTCTCGGGACGTTCACTTGCAGAAATGGCTTCGGCAAGGTTTTCAACGGGACTGTTTCCGGGGCGGGTGGTGATGATCCGCCATCGCGATCCGGCATCGGAGATAAAGCCGCCATAGAGGGCAGGAATGAGCCCACAATAGATGAGTGACGATTTTCCGCTTCCTGAAGCTCCGGTAACGGCAGCAAACCGGTTTCGGTCAAGATATCCCAGCACAGTTTCGCATTGGCCTTCCCTTCCGAAGAACAAATGGCTTTCTTCAACACTGAAAGGCCTTAGTCCCGGAAAAGGATTGGCCAGCGTTAAGGTGCTCGTTTTAATATTTCGTATCGGGTTTTCTGTCATTTCTTTGCCAGATGATCTAGAAAATGATTAATCACCTCATGATTGATTTCTTCGTCCCAGTTAACAGGAACATTTTTGAGGAATAGCAATGATTTATCAGCTGTCTTCTGTTTCGATATGATTTCGACCGACCTGAAAGGTTTGCTTTTGCCGAATCCGGGCGCTTTTACCAGGTCGCGTAATTTGCTGTTCAACCAGTCCATGGTGCTTTCGCCTTTGTAAACCAATACAGCATCAGCAGCAAGCAGGTTGTTGATATGCTCGGTAAGCGGCAGAGAATCGTTCCCGTTGGGACTTTGTTCAAGCACTTCAAAGCCGCGTGCACGAAAAACATCGTTGTACTCAACCATGTTAGGGGCTGATGATTTCTCGTAAATCACATAGAGCTTGTTTTTTTCGGCCAGGGGTTTTGCCTGGGGATTTGTCAGCTCATCCAACCGCTTGTTGAGAATGGTTTTGAATACCTCAAAAGGTGTTTCCACGATCTCGGTAAGGTACTGTGCTTCGTCGCGTTTTATACGCTTGAGGTAAAGGGCTTGCCGTTGATCGGTAGGTTTGATGTCGTTGGGTATCCAGATAAACTGGTAAGGCTTTTGGGTGACTTCTTTGGAGGCCAGGTAGTCTTTGACGGTTTTGATCTGAAAATCTATAAAGGACAGTTTGGAATTTTTGACAAAATCGCCGTACCAGGCCCCCAGCAGGTGAATGGTTACCACCGACTGTTTCAGGCATTGCTCAATGGCCTGTTTGGCTTTTTCGGCCTCGTCGGGGATGGGGAGTAACGGCAAAATGCGGTAGCCCAAATGTTGTAGTTCGCGTCTGAGCATATCGCGGTTTTCGGTTTGGTCGAATGTGGTTTCGGCCAGAAAAACGGCCGGACATTCACGGGCTGTTTTACTTCCCCCGTTCTGGTTATTGAGGTCACTAAGCACATCAGAAATATCGTAGGCCAGATCAACCAGCTTCGACCAGAATTTATCATCGGGCCCTTTGGGATTGTTAAGGTCGAAGGTAATGGCCTTCTTGTTAAAGCGGTTAATTTCAAAGAAATCGTAGCTCAACTCATTTCTTAAACAGGGAGGTTGTTCCTGCAAAGGGACCGGCTGGGTGAATACCTTGAAGATCCTGTGTTTTTTGCCGGTTTCACTTTTGTCGCTTTCGATCCATTGGCTGAGGTCCTCTATTTCCTTCGCATAGGCTGACGATTTCAGGTATTCGGGTGAGAGTAACAGCACAAAAACAGCAGTGCCCGACAACAGGGTTCCGGGCTTTTCACCCAACACAGACTGTCTTACCCTGAGGTCCTCGTTTTTCAGAAATATCAGTTTACGGTCAGAAAGCCTGTCCATCAGCTGCATCAGGTAGTTGCAGAATTTACCGCTCCAGTCAGTGCCTGGCTGGTTTTCGTTTCCCGATGCAGGTGGATAACCTATAAATATATCATGTTCAAACCCCATGCTTTATGCATCTTAAGCTTTTTCAACAATTTCCAGAACAGTGTCCCTGAAGTCGATGTAATCAAACATCAAAGCATTCAGCACCTCCTGTTCAAGGCTATAAAATTTCAGGTCGGTAAGCGCCCTGAGTAAGTATGTATTTTCTTCTACAAAAAGATCGCTGTAAATTATATCATTTTTGTCAAAGGTAAGTACTTTGCCCGAAGAAATATTGATTTGGGCAGTTCCTTCAATAACAATCATAAAGGCAAAATGAACGTCTTCGCGTTTGACCAGGAATTCCTCGCCCGCTTTCATCTGGTGAATGATGAGCGCCCGTGATATTTCGAGCAGCACGTCTTCGGAAATATGACTAAGATACCTGCATTTTTTGATAAACCGGATACGGTCGATCAGCAGTGTGGGGATCCCTTTACCAATATTGTTAAGCATCGATTTCAGCTCGTTCACCTGTTCGTGTTCCAAACGGGTGTATACCGATTCGATTTTTCCCGGTTCGGATTTTTCAAGTACATAAGCGGCCGTTTCCCAAAGCAGCTGATTCGGATGGAATATGCACGAAATAACTTCCTGCCCTGTTTCCCTGATGGGGAGTTTTAGTATGCTCATCAACGCGCAGGCCTTTACATAAAGCGATATTTGGTTATAGTCCCTGGTAATAATCTCCTGCACAAGCATTTCGGGATTTTCTTTGTTGGCCTGGAAGAAATACTGCAATTGTTTAAAACGCTCTTTTACCGGGATGTTTTCCATAACCGGGAAGAAAACCTGTTTGATTTCTTCGTTTACAATCTGGTCGAGCAGCTCAATGGCAAAACTGATATCGGTATCGCTGCCATCAACGAGCATGTTTTTTATGTTACCTATGGAGGTAGGATTATAAGCAAGTGATAACAAGTGATACAAAGCTGTGTAATTTTCCTGGATTTCGGTCCGCATGGCATCTTTAAGCAGGTTAATCCTGTTGTTGTGCATGATGCCCGAATAAGCCGCAAAATTCCACGACATGGTATTGATCAGTCTGACGATGTCGTTAAGGATGCGGTTGATGTTACCGGGTGTGGCCTGGAATTTGGCCTCGCGTAATGCCAGTAATGCCTGCCTTGAAATGGTACGATTCTGGTTTTCAATTTTCGACAAGAGCAAATCAATGGCCGCGGGGGTGCCTATCTTCCCGTATATCCTGACTATCCGGGACAGCAATATATTATCGGTTTCGGGCAGGAGGAACATTTCCTCCATGTAGGGCAGACCCGGATCGCCGATTTTAACCAGGGCTTCGAATGCATAAGGATAGTAAGCGGGCGTGGTAAGGAATCCGATAAGTACGTAACTGTGGTTAGGATTTCCCATCCGGGCAATGGCCTTAATGGAGGCATGCTTCACCTCGGGTTCAAAGTCTCTCGAAAGCATCAGCAGCAAGTCGCCGTAAGCCTGATTGCCGGAATTGCCGATAATTTCAGCTGCCAGGATCCGGTCGGTGAGTGTACCCGAGTTTACCAGGTTTTCAATGGCCGCCTTGGTGCTTCCGGCATTGATTTTTATTTCGAACCGGCTGATGAGTTTACCCAGGTGACCGTTGCTGTGTTTCTGGGTTTCGGTTTGCTGCAGTTCCTTCATTTTGGGCAATGCGCTAAGCAAAGCATTGTTGTCGATACGCTCCAGAATATACTTCCTCAATAGCGGCGATTCGTTTCCAAGCAGTGAAAGCAGGTGTTTTTCGTGTGACAGGGGTTCAATACGCTCAAGGATCGAAAGGGCAAGTACCGACTTTCCGGGATCGCGGCTGTTGATGAGGGAGTGCGATTTTTCGTCGATATTCAACAATTCCTGTTCAATGGTCTTTTTGAAAGTTTTTAACCTACGTATGTAATCGCGCAGCGCCTGTTGGTATTTTTTTATCAGTATGACACCAACCGGAATCCAGCCCAAGGCCAGCAAAAGAATAAGCAGGTTGATGAAAATGTTCTTATCGAGGTTAAGCGACAACAAACCGGCCAGCAGTAAACCGGCCAGCAGTAAGGCGATCATCCTGAACGAGCCTTCGAGACGAGTATGCACCGAACCGATAAAGCGCAGGTCGAGGGTGCGGAATAACACCCTGAGTGAAGGGAGTTCGATGGCTTCGTTAGCGGTTTCATAGCCTATTCTGAGCATAGCCACCATCAGGAATCCAAAAGAGAACCGGGCAAAGGCATTGGACTGACCTGCCAGCAGATCCACGAGCAGGGAGGCGACAGCTGCCACGGCCAGAACAACCGGTATCAGTACGAGGCTGAAAGGGCTGTCGTAGGCATACAGGATTTTTCGCAGAAGCAATTTTTCAACCACGTAAACAAAAAGGACCATGGTACCGGTGAAAAAACCCAGGAATTTTGCCAAACCAATGGTATTTGGATAATTCAGCCGCGTCTGACTCAGAAAATGGTACTGGATGAGAAAACCGATCACGGCAGAAAGAATGACAAATA
>CAZUBW010000043.1:29699-33872 GCA_964618645.1 uncultured Bacteroidales bacterium
CTCAGAAAATGGTACTGGATGAGAAAACCGATCACGGCAGAAAGAATGACAAATACAAGCAGTAATACAGTATACCGGGTGTAAAGGAATTCGTAAAACTTCGACCGGAGGGTTGTAGTTCTTCGGGGGACATGCGGGAAAAAACCGGAATGGCGGTGTAGGAAATTCACCGGAAGTTGCAGAAAAGCAGCCAATCCAATGCAAACGGCACTGGCCGCGATGATCAGTAGAATGTCCCAGCTGATGAACAACGCGGCAACCAACAGGTAGCTCGAGATAACCATGCCGGCGATCAGTGAAAACCGGATAACCGGGTGGATCCGCCGGTGTTGCTCGCCCGAAAGTAAATGAGAAACCGACCGGCGAAACAGGATAAGGGTAATGAACGATATGGGTATGCTAACGGTAAAGGGCATTAACAGCGGAATTCCTGCCAGGCCGAAGTGAGCAATACCATCGTAAAACGCAAACAGGGCCGCGTTAATGGCAAATATCAGCACCAGGAATAGCAGCGAAAAAAGGCGGAAAGAAATGCGGGTCACCAGCAAGGAATAAAGTGCAAAGAGGCCGGTACCCAAAATGCCGGCAATGGTAAATGCCATTGGCAGTTTTGTAGCATCCCACGACTGAAAAAACAAAACCTGTGAGCCGATCATAAAAAGTGCTACAAAGGCTCCAATAAAAAAGGCCTGAAACGAGGTTAAAATAAGCATGAGTAATTCCTGCCGGTTATGCACTGTATTTTCTGTGAAGTGCTTTGTCATGCCCACGCTATTTTATAATCAGTGTGTTTCAGGTGTCAGTTTCGCAAAAATACTAAAATATTGTTTTTGTTGCACATGAATTGCAAAATACCCGCCGGCATCTTTTTTATGGCGAACAAATTGGTGAATAATTACCATGTTGCAATAAAGTTTATTTTGTATTTTTAGGCCGGAAAAAAGCGATTAGTTGTTGGCCATTAGCCATTAGCTGTTAGCCGTTAGCTTGTTAGCCAATAGCCAATAGCCAACAGCCAACAGCCAACAGCCAACAGCCAACAGCTTTCATTTGTTAAACCACTAATAACCATTGTAATGGCGCTAGAAATATCAGGCAAAATTATTCAGATACTTCCGGAACAGTCGGGTACAGGAAAGAACGGTCCATGGATAAAGCAGGACTTTGTCATTGAAACCCAGGAGCAGTATCCGCGGAAGATTTGTTTTTCGGCATGGGGAGATAAGGCATCGCAGGTAAAATCGCTTGCTATGGGAACAATGGTTAATGTTTCCTTTAATGCCGAGTCGCGCGAATTCAATGGGAAATGGTATACCGACCTCAGGATGTGGAAAATGGATGTTCAATCGGCCAGCCAGGCAGCGCCCCCTGCAGCCGGTGATGCCGAAATGCTTGAACCCATTTCGCCGGGTGAGGTGGGGCAGGAACCGGACGATTTACCGTTTTGATTTATGGGTGATGGGTGATTGGTTAAAAGCCAATAGTCAGGAACTGGAGCAGCGGCAGGAGCAGTAGAAGTAGCAGTGGCAGTGGCAGCGGCAGTAGAAATCAGCAAGCGTGGGAATATTGAGCAACAAAAAACAGCACCCTTCAAGGGTTTCCAACCGCTTGAAGGGAATTTAGCACAAATGCTATCAAACCTGCCTGCCAACGCATAGCCCAAGCCAGGCAGGCATCGAACAACCCAGCACCTAGTACCCAGCACCCAGTAACCAGCACCCAGTAACCAGCACCCAGCACCTAGCACCTAGCACCTAGCACCCAGCACCTGCCTGACGGCAGGAAGGCCCAGCCCCCGGAAACAGCCGCATGACCATCAGGATTCTTTTAGCCGCAGGGCAAATTTCTCCACATCCGGATTATCGCCGGCAACAATGTATTTTGCCCTGAGATAGTGGTGCTCGCAGCGTTCGCGTAAACCGGCTACGTAGGCCCGCAGCTCAGCTTCGGACTTGCCCAGCACAATAGGCCGGTCTTTTGCCGCATGCCTGAGCCGTTCAACCAGCAACTCGTTGCTTACATTCAGGTAAATAACATCTCCGTATTTTTCCATCAGCGCCATATTGTCGCAGTGACAGGGTGCACCACCCCCGGTTGATATCACCATATCATCGTGCTGCACGGCAACTTCTTTCAAAGCCTTCCATTCGAGCCTGCGGAATCCCTCTTCGCCGAGTCGCGTGTAAATCTCCGGAATATTTTTGTCTTCCTTTTTTTCAATATAATCATCAAGATCGAGAAAATCCAGTCCGAGCCTGGCGGCCAGTATTCGTCCGAAGGTTGTTTTACCGCTATTCTTGAAGCCGATGATAAAGTATCGCATGAGATGAAAAAAATTATCTTTGCAGCAAATTTATAATGATAAAATGAATTATAACGATCTTAGTGAACAGGAACAAATACGCCGGCAATCACTCGACGAACTCCGGAAACTGGGAATTGATCCGTACCCGGCTGCCATGTTTCCTGTAAACGTCACCACCAAAGAAATTACTGAGAATTTCAATACAGCATCCGGCCATTACCAGGACGTAGCCATAGCCGGCAGGCTGATGAGCAAACGCATTATGGGCAGCGCTTCCTTTGCCGAATTGCAGGACGAAAAAGGCCGCATACAGCTATACCTGAAACGCGACGACCTATGCCCGGGCGAGGATAAAACACTGTACAACACGGTGTTTAAAAAACTCCTGGATATTGGCGATTTCATCGGGGTGAAAGGGTTCGTGTTCATGACGCAGATGGGCGAAATTTCCATTCATGTAAAAGAAATGACTATTCTGGGCAAGTCGCTCAAACCCCTGCCCATTGTAAAGGAAAAAGACGGTGAGGTCTTCGATGCCGTTACCGATCCCGAATTCAGGTATCGCCAGCGGTATGTCGACCTGGTGGTAAATCCTGCAGTACGCGATGTGTTTATAAAAAGAACAAAGGTCATCAATTCGTTACGCGAGTTGTTCAATTCACGCGGTTACCTCGAGGTGGAAACCCCGGTACTTCAGCCCATTCCCGGTGGCGCTGCTGCCCGTCCATTCATTACCCACCACAATACGCTGGATATACCGCTGTACCTGCGGATTGCCAATGAACTTTATTTAAAACGCCTCCTGGTTGGCGGTTACGAAGGCGTATACGAATTTGCAAAAGATTTCCGCAACGAGGGAATGGACCGGACACACAATCCCGAATTTACGGTAATGGAAATTTACATCGCCTATAAAGATTACCTGTGGATGATGGATTTTGTAGAGGAAATGCTTGAAAAAGTGGCGCTGGACCTTCATGGTACAACCAAAGTGCCCTACGGCAAGGAAATTATCGATTTTAAACGGCCATTTGTCCGCATGACCATGGCCGGGGCCATCAAACAATATACGGGAACCGACATCACCGGCATGGATGAAGAGCAGCTCAGGAATGCCTGCCGCAGCCTGGGGGTTGAAATAGACGACACCATGGGCAAGGGCAAGCTCATTGACGAGATCTTCGGTGAAAAGGTTGAACAGCACCTGGTGCAGCCTACCTTTATTACCGATTACCCGTTGGAAATGTCACCCCTGTGCAAGAAGCACCGTACCGACCCCAATCTGACCGAGCGCTTTGAATTGATCGTCAATTCAAAAGAGCTATGCAACGCCTACTCCGAACTCAACGATCCCATCGACCAGCGCGAACGTTTTGAAGAACAACTCCGCTTATCGGAGAAAGGAGATGACGAAGCCATGTTCATCGACCAGGATTTCCTGCGTGCACTGGAGTATGGCATGCCACCGGCATCAGGACTGGGTGTGGGGATTGACAGGCTGGCCATGATCATGACCAATCAGCCCAGCATACAGGATGTGCTGTTCTTTCCGCAAATGAAGCCTGAGAAGGGACAGGCGACAAGGGACGAGGGACCGGAAAAATACATTGCTATGGGCATTCCGGTTGAGTGGATTGACGTGCTGAAGAAGCTGGGCTACACATCTACCGATAAACTAAAAGAAGCCAAAGCCGGTAAGCTTTCCAACGACATGAACGGATACAATAAAAAGAACAAGCTGGGACTCAAAGGCCTCAGTCCACAGGAAGTGGAGGAGTGGATGAAGTAGCTATGAGCTGTGAGCTATGAGCTATGAGCTGTGAGCTGTGAGCCAAATGCAATTATTGAACACCTTATCAACAACCTAA
>CAZUBW010000044.1:0-15350 GCA_964618645.1 uncultured Bacteroidales bacterium
GCATAAGCACTTATCATCAGCTTCCGCTTCAGGAAATACTGCGAAAAGCCTATACCCGAATAATAAAAGCTCGAGGATTTTCCCTGTAACATAATACTCGGCGAATAAATACCCACATTCATGTTGGCCGTTCCGTTTTTCCATACATTCCACCTGCCGCCAAACGACATCCGGTAATTGAACCCTTCATTGACAATCGAATACCCCGAATTTGCTTCCAGTTTGGTATAGCTTAGCCCTGTATTGCAATAGATATTCAGCTTGCCCGACGGCCTGTAATTAAAGTACAGGCTTACACCGTAACGCTGATCTTTGCCAATATTCTCATACGTGGTCACCCTCGACCCGTTTGTCTGTACCCGGGTGATGCTTTCAATGGAATTGTTCACCACCGAAGCATAGGAAGTTGCCGAAAAATTCAGCTTTGGTGTGAAGTAAGTGTATCCCAGCTCAAAAGAATGTGATACCTCGGCATCCAAACCCGGGTTTCCATAGCGTATGTTCATCGAATCGATATCGTTCACATAAGGATTCAGATACCAGATACCCGGCCGCGAAAGCCTTTGGGTGTAGGAAAGTTTTATGGTACGTCCGGCTTTGGGCATCAGCGACAGGGTAATATAGGGAACCAGGTTAAACAACCGGTTTTTAAAGTCGGTTCTGTCACCCGCGTTCTCCGAAATGCCGTCGTTCCAGGTACGCTCCAGGCGTAGTCCGGTTTTTGTGCTCAGCTTTTTCCATTTGAATACATACCCCAGGTAAGCACCCAAAATATACTGGTCATAATCAAGATCATTCCCTTCTGCAATCTCCTCGTGGTTCCTGATTGTCTCTGCATCGCTGGTGTTTTGTCGCAGAATAAACTTGACACCTCCTTCGGCCTGGTGCCTCTCAGTCAGCGGGTCGTAATAGTCCGCCTGTATCGTTTGCTCGCGGCCTACGGCTGTATTCTCCGATTCCTGGTTATAGGTGTCGTAATTTACAATGCCGTCGACATAATTCAAGTACTTTGTCCGCTCGGGATTGTTATCCAGCTTGTACGAAAGGGTGAATGTCTGATCGGGTTTCCTGAAGGTCCTCTGGTAATCGATATTGCCCGATAAATACCCATATTCCTCATCACTCTTAGTTGTGTTTGTATAATGCCGTGTAATTTCCTCCGCGGTATTCATAAACCAGTTGCCGGAGAATCCCCGGTTTGACGAAGATCCGTTGTAACCCCAGAAAGACATACTGATAAGGTTCAGCGTATCGATCTCGAAACTGGCCTCACCCGAAAGTCCCCCGGAATAGCCTTCGTATTTGGAGACACCTTCGGAGCGTGAATAATGATAATCGGTATTGTTGAAGAATTCACTGTTGCTGGAATAGGACGATTCGGGTTGCTTGTAATGGTTACCATAATAGCGGGCCGAAAAACTGAATTTGCCAAGCTTTGCAGCCAGGTAAAGACTTCCGTTGTATCCGCCGCGTGTGTCCATCCCCGCGCTCACACTGCCATTGTACCCATTCAGCGTTTTTTTGTCGGTAATGATATTGATGATACCCCCCACCCCTTCGGCATCGTATTTCGACGAAGGATTGGTGATGACTTCGATATCCCGGATGGTTTTAGCTGGCATGCTTTTCAATACCTCCTTCAGGTTCGAAGAAAGCATGGAAGAACTTTTACCATTCAACAGCACTTTGAAATTCGATTGCCCGTTGAGCGAAATATTCTCCTCCCCATCGATGGTAATCAGGGGAACTTTATACAGCATCTCCAGGGCATTGTTCGTCTGCGATTCGGGATCAGATTCCATGTTGTACACCAGTTTATCCACCTCGATTCTCACCAGCGGTTTTTGCGCTGTAACGGTCACCTCCTTTATTTCAATGCCTTCATCGAGTGTAAGATTCTCCAGTTCGGTCTTTGGATCTTTAACAACTACCACCATGGTAAGTTCCCTGAATCCGACGGCCGAAACAGTCAGGTTATACTCCCCTGCCGTATCGAGCCTCATGGTGAATTTACCCGACACATCGCAGGCCATCATTTTCTTCGACTTAAGACTATCGTTAAAAACAAAAACAACTGTTGCATAGGGTATCGACTCCCCGGTGGCTTTTTCTTTAACCTGCCCGGTTACCAGGTAATCCGCTTGTTTTTCCTGGGCAAGGGTTCGACTTGCCGCCATGGTAAATAACAAGGACATCAACATAAAAAAAGAATAGCATGTTTTCATAACAGGTTTGCCTTAAGGTTTAAGTTTGGGTAACATCTTATTAATGCGGCACACCGCTGTGCACCGCTACTTTTTTACTATTTGAACTTTGTTTACCAGTATAAACTTTCTGATATCTTAATTTCGATCAATGGGAAACATTCTGCCGTGGTCAAATATATTAAATTTTTTTTTACAGAAATAATTTGTAATATTGCAGCGTAAAATCATAAATATGAAAAACAGCCTGGCACATCATCATCATCAACACCATCATTTGACCTGACAAGGGAAAAGACAGTATGTGCCATACATGAAAATATTTCAGGGTTTGCAATACTGCAAACCTTTTTTTTTATGTTTAAATTGACTTAACAGCATGGAAAAACTAAAAATTGCCATACAAAAGGAAGGCCGCTTAAGTGAGAAATCGCTCGAACTGATACAGGAATCGGGGATACGTCATAACCAGGACAGCAAAAGAAAGCTCATTTCACTCGGCGATAACTTTCCGGTGGAAATCCTCTACCTGCGCGATGATGACATCCCGCAATACGTGGCCGATTCGGTTGCCGATATTGGCATTGTTGGCGAAAATGAAGTGCTGGAACGCGACAGGAATGTTGAAATAGTGGAGCGTCTTGGCTTTGCCCGTTGCAGGCTGTCGCTTGCCATACCTCAATCTGACACCTATCCGGGTGTTGCCTACTTCAATGAAAAACGTATTGCTACCTCCTACCCGAATATCCTGAAGAAATTCCTGAAAAAGAACCAGCTGAAAGCTGAAATACACGAAATAAGTGGTTCTGTTGAAATTGCGCCCGGCATTGGACTTGCCGACGCCATATTTGACATCGTGAGCACAGGCAGTACGCTCATTCACAACCGCCTGAAAGAAGTGGAAGTGGTGACGAAATCCGAAGCCGTTGTAATTGCCACGCCTGCTTTAAACGACAACAAACGAAAAATTCTGAACGATCTGCTTTTCAGGTTTCAGGCGGTGCGCCGTTCAAAAAACAACAAATACATTCTGCTGAATGCACCCAATGAAAACCTCGATAAAATTGTGAGTGTGCTACCGGGCATAAAAAGTCCCACTGTTTTGCCGCTTTACGAAAAAGGCTGGAGTTCGGTACATTCGGTTGTAAACGAGAATGAATTCTGGGAAATCATTGGTAAGCTTAAAGAATATGGAGCCCAGGGCATACTTGTGATTCCCATCGAAAAAATGATTGTTTAACCACCGCACCATGAAGATCATCCGTTATCCCGACAGGGCTGATTGGCCTGGATTGCTCAGGCGACCGGTAATGGACAACCGGTCAGTCGATTCCATTGTTATGCCCGTACTTGAAGAAGTCAGAATAAACGGCGATAAGGCGCTTGCTGACTTCACCAGGAAATTTGACCATGTTGACGTTGACACACTGGAAGTCCCTGGCGAAGCATTCTCAGAAGCTGAAAACCTGGTCGACCAGGACCTGAAAGCTGCCATTGAAAAAGCCCGCGAAAATATCGAAGCCTTTCATCGCATGCAGCAGATTACTCCTGTCAGGGTAATTACCACAAAGGGCGTAGTGTGCTGGCAAAAGGCAGTGGCCATTGAAAAGGTTGGCCTTTATATTCCCGGAGGTACCGCTCCCCTTTTCTCCACCGTGCTTATGCTTGCCATTCCGGCCCACATTGCAGGATGTTCGGAAATTGTGCTTTGCACCCCGCCCGACAAAACCGGTAAAATTCATCCGGCCGTACTGTATGCAGCCAAAGTATCCGGAATAACCCATGTTTACAAGGTTGGCGGTGCACAAGCCATAGCCGCCATGGCATATGGAACCGAAACCATTCCACGTGTTTACAAAATTTTTGGGCCCGGCAACCAATATGTTACGGCTGCCAAGCAACTTGTTTCGCGGGGTGATGTAGCCATTGACATGCCGGCAGGTCCCTCGGAACTTGCGGTTGTGGCCGACGAATCGGCAAATCCGGCCTTTGTGGCCTCCGACCTGTTGTCGCAGGCAGAACATGGAGCCGACAGCCAGGTTTTGCTGTTTACCACCAGCTCCAAACTGGCAGAACAAACCCTCGAGGAGGTAAAGTTACAGGTGCAACAACTGCCGCGCATGGAATTAGCCAACCGTTCCCTTGAGAACAGCCGGATCATCGTTCTGAAAAACTTGAAGGATATCATGGACATGGTAAACGAATATGCACCCGAGCACCTTATCATTGCTTCTGATAATGCCGATGACCTGGCCGAAAAGGTTATCAACGCCGGATCGGTATTCCTTGGGCATTACACCACCGAAAGCGCCGGAGACTATGCCTCGGGCACGAACCATACACTGCCCACCAATGGATATGCCAGGGCTTACAACGGTGTTAACCTCGACGATTACGTTAAAAAAATAACCTTCCAGCAGGTGTCTCCCGAAGGATTGCGCAACATTGGCCCCGCCGTTATGAAAATGGCCGAAGCCGAGGAACTTAAAGCCCACAGCAACGCGGTAGCCATACGGTTAAAACCATAATAACGATTATTATGTTCGACATTAACAACCTCATAAGAGAAAACATCCGCAAACTGGTGCCTTACTCATCTGCGCGTGATGAGTTCCAGGGCGAAGATGCCATTTTCCTTGATGCCAACGAAAACCCATACAATACAACGCTTAACCGCTACCCCGATCCCCGCCAGCTTAGGTTAAAGCAAACCATTGCCTCCATCAAAAAGGTTGCTGCCGAAAAGATATTCCTGGGTAACGGCAGCGACGAAGCCATTGATTTACTGATAAGGGCTTTTTGCGAACCCGGAACCGACAACATCGTCAGCATTAAACCAACCTATGGCATGTACAAGGTATGTGCCGATATCAACAATGTTGAATTCCGTGAAGCGCTGCTGACAACCGATTTTCAGCCCGACACCACGCAATTGCTGAACGCGTCGGATGCCAACAGCAAACTGTTGTTCCTGTGTTCGCCCAATAATCCCACCTCAAACAGTCTTAATAAAAACGATGTGGTAAAGCTGATTGCGGAATTTCCCGGCCTTGTGATCATTGACGAAGCCTATATCGATTTTTCAACGGCTGAAAGCTTTTCGGGTTTGCTTGACCGGTATCCGAACCTGGTAATACTGCAAACTTTCAGCAAAGCATGGGGAATGGCAGGAGTAAGGCTTGGGATGGCCTTTGCCGGCAAGGAAATTATTGCCGTTCTTAACCGTATCAAGTATCCTTATAACATCAACATCCTTACACAACGGACAGCGTTGGAACGGTTAAACGACACGGCCAACAAGGACAACTGGATAAGCATGATCATTAAACAACGCGAATACCTTGCCCGGGAATTGGCAAAACTTCCCATGGTAAAGCGTGTATTGCCCAGTGATGCCAACTTTTTGATGGCCAGGTTTGATAACCCGCGTGAAGTTTTTGCTTACCTGACAGCCAAAAAGATTATTGTGCGCGACCGTTCAAAAGTGAGTCTTTGCGAAGGCTTCCTGCGGATAACCGTTGGTACCGAAACAGAAAACCTGGCACTCATTAGCGCTTTACAGCAGTACTAATCCATCAATAATGCAATAAAGGTAACCACAGCATTACGGCATGAAAAAAGCACTTTTTATCGATCGCGACGGAACATTGATTGTTGAACCTCCAGTGGACTTCCAGGTTGACACCCTGGAAAAACTGGAATTCATTCCCGGTGTTTTTCGTAATCTTTACCAAATCAGTAGAAAACTCGATTACGAACTCGTTATCGTTTCAAACCAGGACGGTTTGGGCACCGAAGGCTATCCCGAAGAAAACTTCAGGCTGGTACAGGACAAAATGCTGAAAGCTTTTGAAAATGAAGGTATCCGCTTTAACGATATGCTTTTCGACAAATCATTTGAAGCAGATAATGCCCCAACACGCAAACCCAAAACCGGACTGCTTACCAAATACATGACAGGGGAATACGACCTGCAACAGTCGTGGGTTATTGGCGACCGGCCCACCGATGTTGAGCTGGCCAAAAACCTGGGGGCCAGGTCAATTTTCTTCAATCCCGGTAAGGTACCAATGTCCGCCGTTGAAGAAGCGGCCGATAACATCAATCACTTTGTGGTAAGCAGTTGGGACGAGATATACAGCCTGGTGGCCCTCGGAATCCGGTCGGCAAAAGTTTTGCGCAATACAGCCGAAACGCGCATTACAGTTGAACTCAACTGCGACGGCACCGGCAAGTATGAAGTGGAAACCGGACTGGGCTTCTTCGATCACATGATCAGTCAGTTGGCACGCCATTCGGGCTGCGACCTGGTGGTAAAAACAAGCGGCGACCTGGATGTTGATGAGCATCACACCATTGAGGATACCGGATTAGCCATTGGCGAAGCTTTTTACCAGGCACTGGGCAATAAACGTGGCATGGAAAGATACGGGTTTGCCTTGCCCATGGACGATTGCAGCGCTCAGGTGCTTATCGATTTCAGCGGAAGACCCTGGCTGGTGTGGGATGCCGAATTCAAGCGCGAAAAAATAGGCGAAATGCCAACAGAGATGTTCATGCACTTTTTCAAGTCGTTTTCCGATGCAGCCCGTTGCAATCTCAACATCAAAGCCACAGGAAGCAATGAACATCACAAAATAGAAGCCATTTTCAAAGCCCTTGCCCGTGCCATTAAAATGGCCATCCGCCGCGATGCATTTGACGCAACTTTACCCAGTACAAAAGGCATATTATAACCCATGACAAAACGAAGCAAAAACTCGGCCATCCTGTTGATGCACTGTCCCGATGCAAAAGGCATTGTTGCACAGGTTACCGCTTTTATCAACGACAACAACGGGAACATTATCACCCTCGATGAACATGTTGACAGGCACGATAAGACCTTTTACATGCGGCTGGAGTGGGAACTCGAAGGATTTCTGATTCCGCGCGAAAAAATCGCTGATTTTTTCAACACCCTCATTGCCATACGTTATAACATGAGCTGGAAAATTTATTTCAGCGAGCCAAAACCCCGCATGGCCCTGTTCGTTTCCAAGCTGCCGCATTGTTTATACGACATACTCGCCAGGGCACACTCGGGCGAATGGGATGTGGAAATTCCGTTGATCATAAGCAATCACCACGACCTCGAACCGGTTGCCCGACAGTTTAACATTCCATTTCACTGTTTTGAAATAACCGAAAACAATAAAGCCGAACAGGAAGAAAAGGAGTTGGCCCTGCTCAGGGAAAACGACGTAACTTTTGTAGTGCTGGCCCGGTATATGCAGGTGTTAAGCGAGCGGTTTATTGATCAGTACCCCAATGAAATCATCAACATACACCATTCGTTTCTACCGGCTTTTCCGGGCGCAAAGCCATATCATTCGGCCTATGCCAGGGGGGTGAAAATCATTGGCGCCACCAGCCATTACGTTACATCGGAACTCGACGCCGGCCCCATTATCGACCAGGGTATCGTACGGGTCTCGCACCGCGATTCTATCGACCGGCTGATTATGAAAGGCAAGGATGTTGAAAAGCTGGTGCTTTCAGGCGCCATTTTCCTGCACCTTCAGCGCAGAATCCTGGTATTCAACAACCGCACAGTGGTATTCAACTGATTATGCATATGGAAGTGGCAATTATTAAATACAACGCCGGCAACATCATGTCTGTTGAATATGCCCTGCAACGGCTTGGGGTAAAGGGCGCGGTTACCGACAATTTTGACCAGATCCGGTCAGCAACCCATGTAATATTTCCGGGTGTTGGCGAAGCCAGCACAACCATGAAATACCTGAAGGACCGAAAACTCGATCAGCTGATTTCGGGCCTCCGGCAACCTGTGCTGGGCATATGCCTGGGGCTGCAGTTGATGTGCAGTCATTCCGAAGAAGGCGACACCCCTTGCCTGGGCATCTTCAATGAAGAGGTGAAAAAGTTCAGGCTGCAAAACAATGGCGGAACGGGATTGAAGGTTCCGCACATGGGTTGGAACAGCATTTTCCATTTAAAAAGCAACCTGTTCGAACCCGGCCTCGAAAACCAGTACACCTATTTTGTACACAGCTATTATGCCGCTGCAGGCCCCGATACCATTGCCACCTGTGAATACGGCATGCCTTTCAGTGCCGCATTGCACCGCGACAATTTTTACGCCACCCAGTTTCACCCCGAAAAAAGCGGCCATCCCGGGTTGGCTATCCTCAAAAATTTCCTTGCCCTATGATTACCATTATTCCTGCTATTGATATTATCGGTGGAAAATGCGTTCGCTTAGAACAAGGCGATTACAGGCTTAAAAAAGTATATGAAGCTGACCCGCTCGATGCAGCATTGCGTTTCGAGGACCATGGGTTAAAAAGGCTTCACCTGGTGGACCTTGACGGCGCCAAGGAAAAGCATGTGGTTAATTATAAAGTGCTTGAAAGAATTGCCGCCCGAACTTCCCTGACCATTGACTTTGGCGGAGGTATCAAATCGGATTCCGACATGGACATTGTATTTAACTCCGGCGCTGCACTGGCTGTTGTGGGAAGCATTGCCGTTACCGACAGGGACCTTTTTCAGGCATGGCTACAACAATACGGCCCCGATAAACTCATACTGGGCGCGGATGTAAAGGACGGGAAGATTGCTGTTACCGGCTGGACGACCATTACCGAAATCACCCTCTACGACTTCCTGCTGTATTATAAAGCCATGGGCGTGTACCAGGTACTGTGTACCGATATTGCCAAAGATGGCATGCTTCAGGGGTCATCGGAAGAAATGTACGCACAGGTGGTAAAGGACTTTCCCGCTGTTCAGCTGATTGCCAGCGGAGGCGTTTCGTCGGTTGATGAAATTCAGCGCCTTAATGAGGCCGGGGTTGCCGGGGCTATAATTGGCAAAGCGCTGTACGAAGGCAAAATTAAGCTTTCCGACCTTGCACCCTTTCTTACAAAATTGTAATAAATCAACATTAATACACCAAAAAAAGTGCTTGCCAAACGAATAATACCCTGCCTGGATGTCCGGAATGGCCAGACGGTAAAAGGCATCAACTTCGTGAATATCCGTGAAGTGGGCGATCCGGTTGAGATGGGGGCCACCTATGCCGAACAGGGTGCCGATGAGCTGGTTTTCCTGGACATCACAGCCAGTCACGAAGGCCGTAAAACCTTTGTCGACCTGGTAAAACGCATTGCCCTGCACCTGAATATTCCGTTTACAGTGGGCGGCGGCATTGGCGATCTGGGCGATATTGAATCGTTACTGGCAGCGGGCGCCGACAAGGTGTCACTGAACAGCGCTGCCATACGTAAACCCGAACTCATTGGCCAGATGGCCCGGAATTTTGGCAGCCAGTTTGTTGTGGTAGCCATCGATGCCAGGAACGAAAATGATAAATGGACTTGTTTTATCAACGGCGGACGTATTGCCACCGATAAAGAACTATTCACCTGGGCCAGGGAGGCGGAAGACCGCGGAGCCGGTGAGATTCTTTTTACTTCCATGAACCACGACGGCACCAAAAACGGCTTTGCCTGCGACGCACTGGCCAGGCTGTCCGATAGTCTTTCCATACCGGTAATTGCCTCGGGAGGGGCAGGTAATATGGAACATTTTGCCGATGTTTTCACCAAAGGGAAGGCCGATGCCGGTTTAGCCGCCAGCATCTTTCACTTTAACGAAATTACCATTCCCGAACTAAAAAAGTACCTTTCGTTAAAAAACATACCCGTACGGTTATAAACCGCCTATCAAAAAAAAA
The DNA here is from genome assembly GCA_964618645.1 of uncultured Bacteroidales bacterium. Lineage (GTDB taxonomy): Bacteria > Bacteroidota > Bacteroidia > Bacteroidales > UBA10428 > UBA5072. The sequence goes on from CAZUBW010000044.1 coordinate 9,949, forward strand.
ATAGTTACCATACAATACATCTGCCATATGTCTGCAACAAATATTGATTTTCTGATCCGGCTTCAGGACCTGATTGATCGTCGTAAAAAGGAATTGCCCGAAGGATCCTATACTACCAGCTTGTTTAAAAAAGGGATCAATAAAATTGCCCAGAAAGTTGGCGAAGAGGCAGTTGAACTGGTTATAGAAGCCAAAGATGACAACAGCGAACTGTTTCTGAACGAAGCTGCCGACCTGCTGTATCACATGCTGGTACTGCTGAGCGAAAAGGGATACCGTATTGAAGATGTAACCGGCATACTTGAACAACGGCATAAATAAGGCCTCTCATTCGGGCTGAGCAACATGCTTCGATAGTTCATTGATAAGGGTATCGAGTTTAAAAGGTTTTGAAATGTAACCATTGAAACCACTACTCATTATTTTTTCGCGGTCAGGAATTTGCGCATAAGCGGTAACAGCAATAACAGGAATATTCCGGTCGATCAGTTTTATCTGCCGGTTGGCTTCAAACCCATCCATTACAGGCATTTTAATATCCATTAATACAAGGCACCTTTCATCCTGCGGCTTGTTTTTGATAAAGGTGATGGCTTCCTGTCCATCCTGTGCCCAGTAGATATTTGCACCCGAGGATTTAAGCATAGCCACCAATAACCTGTAATTGGTAGGATCATCCTCGGCGATGAGAATAGTTAATCCTTTAAGCCATAACGCGTTTCTTACGATTTCAGATTCCTGTGCTGCCATAGGTACTATTTCGTTATTATCGGGTAAAGTAAAATAAAACGTAGATCCCTTTTCAGGTTCCGATTCAACCCAAATCTTTCCACCCATCAACCTGATGAGTTCGCGGCATATAGCCAAACCAATGCCTGTGCCCCTGTGCTGTCTGCCGGTGTTATCCTCAATTTTGTAAAACTGGCTGAAAATCTTTTCGTGTTGCGCTTTATCAATACCGCTGCCTGTATCTGAAACATAAAAACGCACCCTGTCTTCGAAACGCTGGTAACCAAATAATACACTGCCCTTTTCGGTAAACTTAAGGGCATTGCTGATGAGGTTTGAAAATACCTGGATGAACCTGTATTTATCGTTATGCAGTACCAGGTTTTCGTTTTTGCTGCGATTTACAAAAGCCAGGCGTACAGGTTCAGGACTTTTCAGTTTGAACTGTTCCTCCAGATCGCACAAAACTTCAAATACATTGAAAAAATCGGGTGTGATTTTCAGGTTATTGATCTCCAGCATGGAAATATCCATCAGGTCATCAATGAGTTTCAACAGCGACTCGCAATTGGTATTCATAATGTGAATGTACTCATTGCGCTCGGCTTCGTCAGGCGAACCATCTTTCAGCAGCGAGGCAAATCCATAAATGGCATTCATGGGGGTGCGAATTTCGTGACTCATGTTGGCCAGGAATGACGATTTCAGCCTGTCGGATTCCTCAGCCTTTATTTTTGCCTTTACCAATTCGGTTGTCCGTTCATCAACAAGTTGTTCGAGATGATTACGGTGCTTCTCCAGTTCATTGTTCTGTGCCACTATTTCTTCCTGGCTCTCCTGTAAGGCCTTGTTCATTTCCGAGATTTTTTTGGTGCGAACCATTACCTTTTGTTCGAGATAATAATTCTGCCGCTTCAGAAATGAAACCCTTATGTAATAAATGGAAAACACCAACGCCAATGCGATCAGGCCCATAACAATTTTGAAAAAATGTGTCCGCCACCAGGGGGGATGAATGACAATGGCAATTTCCCTGGCTTCGGCTGACCAAATCCCATCGTTGTTTGAACCCTTAACCATAAAGGTGTAATGGCCTGGCTGAATGTTTGTATAGCTGGCAAAACGACCGGCTCCGGCGTCAATCCAACTTTTGTCGTATCCCTCGAGTTTATATTGGTACTGGTTTTTTTCGGGATGCAGGTAATTCAGTGCGGCAAAGGTTATAATAAAATCTGCATGTTTATGGGATAATTCCAGTACTTTCAGGTTGTTGACATTGCCACTGATGGGCTGAAACCTTACCTTTTTACCAGGTTGTTCCTGCAAAACCAGCATGTCGTTCAAAACAACTGCTGGCGCAAGGGTATTCAGCAAAATACTGTCGGGGTGAAAATACGTGAACCCTTGTGAGGAACCAAAATACATATTTCCTGTGTTACTGAGAAAGGCTGCCCGCTTGGTAAATTCATTGCCCGAAAGTCCATCTTCTTTTGTAAATCGCAGGAATTCAGGCCTGGCAGGTTTCTGTATCCCCTTTACTATTTTATACAACCCGTTGTTTGTGCTGACCCATAAATGACCATGCCGATCTTCAAGCATTCCCTGGGCCACATTGTTCGTCTGTGTGCTGTCGGTAAAATACAATGTAAAAGTTCCGGTAGCAAGGTCAAATATTTCAAGCCCCCTGTTTGTAGTTAACCAAATATTGCTCCGGCTGTCTTCAAACAACGAAACTATTTTCCCCCCGGTTCCTTCATCGTCGCTATATACAAAATGCCTGAAAGTTTCCGTTTCCCTGTCGAAGACATCAATTGAAAAATAGGTCGAAACAAGGATATCTCCTGCACTTGTTTCAATAATATCGTTAACCGAAGTGTGGTACAAACTGCCGGGATCGTTCTCATTATGTTCAAAACGCCTGAACTGCCTTTTCCGGTGATCATAAAGGTTAAGACCACCTCCCTGGGTTGTTACCCAAAGGTATCCATACCTGTCCTCAAGCAACGAAATAACATTATTGCTGCTGATGGAATGGGGATCAGCGCTTTTGACCATCCTGGTAAAGGTATTTGTCCGGTAATTGTATAGGTTCAGACCGCCTGCCCAGGTGCCTACCCAAAGGTTTCCGTGCTGATCCTTTAATATTGAAAAAACCGGATTTGCACCCAGGCTGCCCGGGTTATCCCGGCGATGATCGAAATGAACAAATTCGCCGGTATTTTTGTCCCAGCGTTCAAGGCCTTCCTCGGTGCCAATCCACAGGTATTGCTCCTCCTCAAAAAAAGTATTGACCAGGTTGCACTGTATAGTTGACCGCACCGGATCGTTTTCACTTACCGCATAAAACTGCTTTTCCCTTTTACTGAAGAAATTCATTCCGCCCTCGTTTGTACCTATCCAGGTATCGTTGTGCTTATCGCGGAACAGGCATACCACTGAATTGTCGTTTAGGCTATACGGATCGGCCGGGTTATGCAGGTAGGTAACCATATCAGGTTTGTGCAGGTGGGTGGTTTCATCCAGCTCAACCCTGGCCAGCCCTTCGTCTGAGCTTCGGCCCACCCAAAGGTTATTCTCAGCATCGGACATCAGTGAAGTAAAATGACCGTCTATGTAACGGATGCAAACCTCTTTTTGCTCCCGGTCTTTAGCAAGCACAAACAAACCATCCTGGAAAGTTGCAATCCACAATCTGCCAAAATTGTCCCGGCAAAGGCTCATCACGTCTTTCTCCTTTAGCATTGTTGTTGCCGGAAGCCGTTGAAACTCTTTTTTGTAATGGTTTTTCTTGCTGCAAAAAAACAAACCGTTTTTGGTGCCTGCCCATAAACTTGAGTCCCGATCGAGGTAAATGGTATTTACAAAGTTGCTGTTACCGGTTTCGCGGTCAGCGCCAGGAAAATTAACCGGTATCAAAACACTGTCGGTAAGGTTATACCTGTAAAGCCCCCGGCTGGTACCAAACCAAATACCTCCATAGGCATCTTCCTGTGCACACAATACAGACGATCTGCCGAGTATGAAACTTACAAGTTTTTCCTGCCGGTTGAAGTCGAATACATAAACACCATTGTCGGTGCATACCCAGGCGCTATGCTGGTCTTTCGTGAGGAAGGCATTGATGTGAATATCGCCCAGGCTTCGGCCTTTTTCATCAACCGGCCGGAATACCTTACACCCGAATCCGTCAAAACGGTTTAAGCCATCGGCGGTTCCGGCCCAAATGAACCCATTGTTGTCCTGGTAGATACACCTGACCCAATTGTTCGACAACCCCTGTTGCGTTGTAATGGCAGAGAACCGTAAACGTGCCGATTGAGGAAAGACTACGCCGGTAAAGGTTACAAGTAGTAATATGAGCAGGGTGCGCCTCATCAGCCGGGAATGTTGAACCTAAAGATACAATTTATGTTGGTTAAATGAGCAGAAAATGCAATAATTCATGCCATTACGACATAAACTTACTTAACCAAACAGAGACAGGCTTCAACATTATTTGCTACAAGCGCGTTTTGAGCATGGCAACCAGGTCGGCAGTTGCAAACTGCACCGGGTTGGCTTTGTGGTCAGTTTGCAGGGCAATGCGTTCCAAATCGGATTCCGTAACACCGTACTCACCCAACCTGGCAATATTCAGTTGCACAGTCAGCTGATCGAAATAATCGGCAGCAAACTGCATATACCACGATGTACTTTTGTGCGGTATGCCCGAGAATATTTCTCCCAGTCGTGCATACTTGTGGTGAAAGGGCCCTTGAACGGGTTGCTGAAGCAGTGCATTCACATTGTAGCGGTTTACAGTTCCCATAAGGGTTCCACCAATTAATCCATGGGGAATGTTAAAAAAGCCTCCCAGCGACGATGCAAAACCATGCACCAGTCCCAGGCCAGCATTTGAAAGTGTTATACCCGACAGCATAGCCGCATAGGACATCCCCGCGCGGGCTTCCATATTATTACCGTCGGTAAAAGCTCTCAGCAGGCTTTTATGAATATGGGTAATTCCGTCAATGGCCAGTGCATCGGTGTAGTCGTTTGACTTTGTCGAAAGATAAGATTCCACCAATTGTGTAAAGGCATCCAACCCCCCAGCAGCGGTAATCCGGGGCGGACACGAAAGGGTTAATGCCGGATCCACAAGCGCCAGGTCGGGTACCAGGTTTTCGTGCCTTAATGATCGCTTGAAACCATTAGTGCCGGTAATGGACAGAACGGCATTGGCTGTGGTTTCGCTTCCAGTTCCGGAGGTAGTGGGTATGGCAGCAAAAAAAACTTTTGTACCAGGATATTTGTATTTTCCAACGCCTTCGAGATAATCAGTTACAGGACCTTCGGTGACCAGCATGGCCGATATAGCTTTGCCGGCATCCATAACACTGCCACCACCAATGGCAATAACTTTGTCGATGTCAACATGCCGGTATGCAGCAGCCAGTTTGTCGACATCGTCAGGGGAAGGTTCGTGCCCTATTTGACCCATGTGCAACGTATGCCCCAGGCTTTTGAGCGTGGAAAATACTTCTTCCCAGGCCTGGTTTTGCTTGTACGAAGTTGAACCAGTCAGCAGCAACAGGTTTTGCCTTTGCGGCCCAATATGTTCAGGGAGCCGTTTAAACTGTCCGTTTCCAAAAAAGATCAACGGCAGTCGTAACAGCTTAAAACTACCTACCATT
>CAZUBW010000044.1:15450-33669 GCA_964618645.1 uncultured Bacteroidales bacterium
TCAGTTTTTAATTAGGGTTAGTTCGTCAAGCAACCAGTCGGCATCCGCCACTTTATCAATAATAAACAGCACATAGCGGATATCCAGTGATATATTCCGGCAGATTTCCGGATCATAGGCGTAATCGCTTACAGTTCCCTCCCAATTCCGGTCGAAATTAATCCCCACCAGGTTACCGTTTGCATCCAGCACCGGGCTTCCCGAATTACCTCCCGATGTGTGATTGGAGGCGATAAAACACACCGGCACCTTACCATCTATGGCGTATGGTGCTGTATCATCCTGCACGTATACCTCTTTGAGCTTTACGGGAACATGGTAATCGGCTACAGCAGTATCCTCTTTCTCTATAATGCCATCCAGGGTCGAGTACCAGTCGTAATATACCGCATCAGCAGGTACATAACCTTCTACCTTGCCATAGGTGAGCCGCATGGTAAAATTGGCATCGGGATAAAACAGTTTTGCCGTATCCATGGCTTGCAAGCCGGTGACATATTTGCGATACAACTTGTTTATTTCGCGGTTAAGGCTGTCGAGTTTTCCGTAAGCATCTGCCCTTAACGCCATCAGGAATTCCCTGTAAACATTGGTTAAGGGATCGCCCGACAACTTTTTTGAAACAGCCTTACCCGATTTGGAAAACAATTTGTTATACCTCGCCTGGTTCGTATAGAAGCTTTTTTCGAACAGATCATTAACGTATTGTTGATAATCTCCGTTATATTCTTTACGTATGGTGGCATAAAAGTCAGGGTGGAATGCCTGATCGGTGTTTTCATAATAAATGCGAAGCAACGAAGGCAGTATCCTGCGGTCGATTTCGAGCGCACCATTGTCAAAGTAGTTATCGCCCATGGTAATGATCTTATCGGTTATGATTTTCCGGGACTGTGCCGACGAATCGGCCATACCAAAAAACATGGTCTGTGAACGGTTTATCAGCGATGACAATTCCAGTGCACTCAGCATTTCGCTTCCTATGTCGTATGCCAGGTACAGGGGTTTATAAAGATTGTACAAACGGCTGAATTCGTCTATCAGCGTTGCATAACCTTCGGGGTCTGCCGGTAGTTCAGCGGCCCATTTTTCAAAGGCGTCCTCGGTTTTCTTTTTATTGTCAACAGCCCCTGAGCGTTCAACACCATTGGTAACGCCAATCCATTTTTTCCAGGCATTACTGATTCCAACATATTTCGAAGCATATCTCAACCGGTTTTCCGGTCCCCTGGCCATCTCATCCTGCAAGGCATTGAGCCGTTCCGTTCTGATATCAATTTTAGCGGGCAGGGCTTTAAGGGCAATCATTTCAAGCGCATCGGATGTAAGATACTGGTCGGTACGCCCCGGATAACCCAGTATCATTGTGAAATCGCCCTCGCGAACACCGTTCATCGAAATATTCAGGTATTTCTTAGGTTTAAAAGGGACATTGTCGGGAGAATAATCGGCCGGTTTGTTGTCTTTACCTGCATAAATCCTGAACAGAGAAAAATCACCTGTATGCCTCGGCCATATCCAGTTGTCGGTGTCGCCCCCAAAACGCCCGATGCTCTCGGGGGGTGTACCTACCAGCCTCACATCTTTGTATACCTCGTAAACAAAAAGATAATACGCTTTGCCAAAATAAAAGGGTTTTACTTCGGCCTGGTAGTGGGTTCCTTCAACAGCTTCCTGCCTGATTGAATTGACTTTGTTGCTGATCAGTTGGGTCCTGTCGGCTTCAGCCATGGTTTCGGTAACTCCGTCGAGCACCTTTTCGGTAACATCCTCCATACGCACCAGGAAAGTGACATTGAGTCCCGGGTTGGGCAATTCCTCACGCAACGATCCGGCCCAGAAGCCATTAGTCAGGTAGTCCTTTTCAACCGTGCTGTGAGCCTGAATGCGACTGTAGCCACAATGATGGTTGGTAATGAGCAAGCCTTCGGGTGAAATCAGCTCACCGGTGCAGCCACCGCCAAAAATTACCACGGCATCTTTGAGACTCGAATGGTTGATGTTGTATATTTCACCGGGACTTAACCGGAGTCCTTTCTCCTGCATATCTTTATAGTTAAGACTGTCGAGCAGCAAAGGCAACCACATGCCTTCGCCGGCATTTACCGGGAAAAAAGCATTGCCGGTAATGGCCACCAGCATTAATAATTTCAGCCTACAGGCCAGTATTCTTTTCATAATCGATAATATTAAGCAATTCACAATAAAGCCGTTGCACCGGTAAACCCATCACATTGAAATAAGATCCTTCAATACGCTCCACACCAACGTATCCGATCCACTCCTGAACGCCGTACGCCCCGGCTTTATCAAATGGTTCATAGGTATTTACATAGTAATGGATCTCTTCGTCGTTTAACTTACGGAAATACACGCGTGACGATGTATAAAACAATCGTTCCTGTGATAAGGTTCGCACGCAAACCCCGGTAAAAACCTCGTGCATGCGGCCCGATAAACGCCCCAGCATGTTAATGGCATCTGCAGTCCCGGAAGGTTTCCCTATCACTTCGTTATCGAGCCAGACAATGGTATCTGCGGTGATCAGAATGGTATCGTTGCGGATAAGTGATTCGTAACAGGCAGCTTTGGCCCTGGCCAGGTATTGGGGTATTGCTTCGGCCTGTAAAACCGATGGATACACCTCTTCCATATCGCAATTGTTCACCGTTCTGAAACGAATACCGGCATCTTTCATCAACTGCTGACGGCGTGGTGATTTGGACGCCAGTACAATATCATGTTTGTTTATCTGTTCAAGTTCTTTGAGTATCATTAATGCATGCTGTTAATGATTAAATTTACAACCACCATATATCCAAGCCCTCCAATCATTACCAGTTTTAGCAGTCGACTGGTTGTATGAAAAACCAACTTGCTGTTTTTACCCATCAGCAGTAAAATGACCAGGCCTAAAGGTATAACCAGGATAACGGAAAAATACACCAGGGTTACCCTGTCGCGTACGAATTGCAGCCAGGCAACTGCCAGCAATACTATGGTAAGCAAAACCAGCCCGGCTGAAATAACCCGTGCGGCTTTCATGCCCCATACTACAGGAATGGTTTGCTTTCCGTAAGCCTGATCACCCTCAAAATCTTCTCCATCCTTAACAATTTCCCGCGTGAGGTTTACCAGGAATGCGAACAACGAAAATCCCAGTGCCCAGGTGATAAGCGACCGGTTGAGCGGGCCAATTTCCGGGCCATAAGCATCAGCCAACAGCGGAAGCTCAAAAAGCACAACCAGGAAAGGTACCAGTGCGGTAAGCAGGGCAACGATTATATTTCCCAATAAAAACTGCCGTTTATAGGTGGTGGAATAAAACCACAGCAACCCGCTAACCATAAAAAACACCAGGCTAAGATACAATTCACGGATTTTCAGCGAAACCAGTGTGCCCAAAAACAATCCGCACAGGGTAAAAGCCATATGATAAGCCATGGCTTTGCGTGGGTTGATCAGACTACCCACGATAATCTCGTCGGGCTTATTCACCCTGTCGATCTTGCGGTCGAAATAGTCATTGATGGCATAACCTCCTGCTGCTATGCAAACCGTAGCGCCAACCAGGGCAATAAAGAGCTGCCACGGAAGCTGAAGTTCCATTCCTGCACTTTTCAGCAATGGGCTAACTATACATTGCCACAGCAAAATCTGCGAAACAGCAATAATAACCAGGTTCGGCCACCTGATCAGTCGAAGCACAGCTACCAGGTATTTCAGCATGGCTACCATATGAATGAAAAATCGTTCATCCATTTGCCCTGCAGGCGAAGTACCTGTTCAATAATATCTCTTACACAACCTTCGCCGCCATTACGGTGTGATATGTAAGCCGACAACTCCTTGATTTCCAAGGCAGCATCGGCAGGACATGCCGCAAACCCGGCTTTTGTCATCACTTCATAATCAGGAAGATCATCGCCCATATAAAGAATATCACCGGCTGACAAATGGTGCTTTGATAAAAACAATTCAAACGGCGCCATTTTATGGGCGCTTTTCATATAGATATCTTTAACACCCAGACTTGTAAAACGTTTACGAACCATTTTGGAAAAACCTCCGGTGATGATGGCTATCGGATAACCCATTTTTACGGCATGTTGCACGGCAAAGCCATCTTTTATGTTCATCATCCTGATGAATTCACCGCCCGGGTGAAGCATCACCGACCCGTTGGTGAAAACGCCATCTACATCAAAGGCGAAGGCCTTAACCGCGTTCAGCATTTTTTTTATCTCTGGCATGGGCAATTGTTGTTCGTATGATATTTCCAGGCAAATTATTCCTGACTTGCAGTATTTCCTGCAGCCATTATACTTTCAGTAAGCACCCTGTACAATTCTTTAATTTCAGGATGCTTGTCCAGGATAGCCATGTGTCTGCCAATCACCTCGAGGTTACCACGCACAGCAGGTCCCGTTTGCGCCAGGTGCGGTGGCATTGACAAGGCTTTGGCAATGGTTTCCTCAATCAGCGGCTTTAGCACCTCAAGCGACAATCCTCTTTCTTTCAGGAGTTTTTCGGTTACTGCATACAAATGATTGGTAAAATTAGAGGCAATAACAGCTGCCAGGTGGAGATAAATCCGCTTCTCGGAATCAACCTCGTAAACCCTATCTGAAAGTTTATAAGCCAACCGCTTTAAAAGCTTCAGGTTATCCTTGCTGTTGGCTTCAATAAACAAAGGAACACTGTTGAAATCTACAACTCTTCCTTTGCTGAAAGTTTGCAACGGGTATAGTACCCCGTAGTTCTCCACCTTGCCGGCAAAAACATCCATGTTTACGCTTCCGGCCATATGAATAACCAGGTGCTTCTTCAAAAAACATCCGGTATTGGCAATACGCCCCACGGCATCATCCGTTACAGCCAGTACATATAAATCGGCTTTCTTGTTGAGGTACTCCAGCATACTGGTGTAGGTAGTGCCCAGCTTTACAGCCAGCCGCTCGCCGGGCACAGCAGACCGGTTATAAACCTGAATTACCCGCACGCCGGCTTTCAGCAATTGATGTCCTATGTGCCAGGCTACATTGCCGGCACCCAATATCACAGCTGTTTCAATTTCCCTATTTGACCTCAGTCCAAGCAAACTATAAACCGTATATGTTGTAATTTATCTGGTAAAGCCAGGCAGGCTCGTCGTCATTGCCACCCACCTGGTGTACAAGCTTCAATATCCCCGGGTACTTCAATTCAACAAAGTACAGGTAACGCTGAATGTTATTGATAATGTTCCCTGTTTTCATATTGGGATTGGCCCGCAGGTTGGCTACAATAACATAATTCACATTGTTCCTGCGCAGGTTATTCAGCAGTGTATCGGGCGAAACGGCAAAACACGATTGTGTTGAATGCTGAATCCGGTTGATCAGCGAATCGGTTTTAAACAATTGAACACCTTGCTGATTAAGGGCATGGACGGTTTCATTGCCCTCCTGCCCTGAAAATTTGTATACACCGTATATCTCATTTCCCTCTGCCACAAAGGCAACATTGGCCCGTTTAACAGCCCACTGAAGATTTGTTGGCCAAGTGTTGTTAATGATCCTGTTCGGGAAAACCATCAGATCGCCGGTGCGCGCTTCGAGCTTTTTCAGAAATTCACCGGGGACCTCGGTAGGGAACCGGTACATACCATAAAAATCCCTGCCTTTACTGTAAATATAAGACATAGATGGCTTCCGTGCCCCCACCAGTTCGTTTTCAGGCAGATTTTTCCCAACCCATTCACTCATTTTCAAATAATTCTGCCAATCGGGTGTGAAGCCATAGTAAAGATTTCCCTTTAGGTTTCGCGACAAAACCTTTTGATTGTCTTTGATCTTATCCAGGCTTTCACCAAAAGTCCTGAAAAAAATAAACGCCAGAAACAGCGGAAGAATAATTTCCAGGAAGCGCATACCCTTTTGTGTGCCAATCTGCTGAATTCCCCATACAAGTATTACAAGCAACATGGGAAAGTAAATGATAACCATGCGCATTTGGTCCCACGATTGGTGCAGGGCAATAAACGTAGCCGAAATCGATCCGGCAAGGTATACACCTATGAACAGCATAACCTTGCTTCGCCGGAAGGCAAAGTAAAGGGTTATCAGACTAATCAAAACAATCAGTATGGTTACGAACCAGCTTTTTTCTGTTGAATCCGCATCATGCAGGCCCATTCCAATCATGAAATGTCGCGAAAGGTAACTCTTGGCATTCAGCAAAAACCGGTCGACCATTCCGGCAAAGTCCTCGGTACCCATAGCATTGTTGTACGGATGCTTCCTGAGGATTTCCGAAATCTGGTCGGGGCCCTGGGCAACACCGGCATTCCATACCAACGATTTGTATAGTCTGAAGGGGAAAAGAAACAAAACATAAGACAACGCAAGAAAAATCGCACTTCTGAATCGTTTCTCATAAAGAAGAAACAGCAACATGGCCACCAGCGATACAATTCCTATGTTCCGGGTAAGGCTGGCCAGAAAAACAAAAAAGCCCAGGCCAATCCATTGCCAAATTTCTTCTTTCAAACTTATACCTGAACCCGGACCTGCATTAAGGTATATATTCAGGAAAAGGTAGACTACCAGTGCCTGCAGGAACATGAACATGGCTTCGCTGTATGTTTGACTGGCAAAATACAATATAGAGGCATTTACCGCTATAATGAGCATGATCAGCGTAAACAGCGTGGAAGACAAATGATGCCTGAAGGTATAAAAAAACAACACCAGGTGGGCAATTATGAATAAAAACGAAATAATCTTTAACCATATCACATTTACCCCAAAAATAAGCATGGGCAAACTCAGAAATATAGGATACAAGGGACCGTGCCACGAGGGGAAGGCCCTACCTTTGAGAAAATCGTTGGCCATCTCAACATAATGGGAATCATCTCCGCCGGTGCTTATTTTTACATCAAATAAAAAGATACCCAACAGAACGGTGAGTGCAACGCTTATCCATAACACCGCATTGAGGCGGTCAGCCAGGTAACGGTCCGCTTTTTCCCAAAACGGTTGCTTTGGTTGCTCCGAAACCTTTTTGGGAGCTTGTTTTGCATGTGATGCAGCCTTGTTTTGCCTGGTCTGCATGTTAACAGTTTGTTTTCCTTTTTGCTTTTTCGGATCGGGTGACATGTTAAAGTAAATTGGATGTTGAATTAAGCGACTAATTTAACTATTTTGATTTAACCGAAAACACAAAAAGGACAACGGATTAAACCCAATAAATTAATTTATTATATTTGAGCCTTTCTAACATGTACCTTTTTGATAAGCAATAACCTTCATGTCCACCCCTGTATCTGATAACCTGCGTAACTTTTACAACCAAACTGCCGGCAAACGAAAAAAATACTACAACCGTAACCGGTTTTACCACCGTAGCATACTTAATTACTTCAGGATGTGCATTCCTGAGGGATCCACCGTGCTGGAACTTGGTTGTGCCACCGGCGATCTGATTGGCAACCTCAAACCTTCGAAAGGCATAGGGGTAGATATTAGCGATTCGATGATCGCCATCGCCAGGGAAAAATACCCGTCAGTAACGTTTGTTTGCACCAATGCCGAAAACTTTGAAACCGACCAGGTGTTTGATTACATCATTTTTTCGGGAATAGTCGGCAGCATCGAAAACATACAGGTATTGCTGGAAAAAGCACAAAAGTGGACAACCACCGACACCCGTGTATTTGTCGATTTCTATAACCCGCTCTGGTACCCCCTGATTAAAATGGGCGAAAAAATTGGGCTGAAAATGCCCGAACTCACCCGCAACTGGCTATCGGTTGACGATATCCAAAACTTTCTGGACATATCGGGTTACCAGGTGATCAAAAGGAAATTCCTGATGTTCTTTCCAAAATATATACCGGTGATAACCTACATACTCAACAAGTATATCGGCAATTTACCAGGCGTTCGCAGGTTTTCGCTTAACAACATTGTTATAGCGCGACCGGCAGTTCCGCTTCCTAACCCCGAAACAAAAAAGTGCTCGGTGGTCATTACCTGCCGCGACGAAGAGGGAAATATCGAAGGGCTTGTAACCCGAATGCCTGAAATGGGCAGCAAAACCGAAATCATTTTTGTGGAAGGGCATTCAAAAGACAATACCGTGGCCCGTATCCAGGAAATGATCCGTAAATACCCCGAAAAAGACATTAAAATGTTGACGCAAAAAGGCATTGGACAGGGCGATGCTTTCCGCTATGGTTTTGATGAAGCAAAAGGCGATTTTGTTATCTGGCTCGAAGCTGACCTGACTACCCCTCCTGAAGAGGCCATTCACTTCTGGAATGCCTTTATTCAAAATCACGGTGAATATGTGAACGGCAGCCGGTTCATATACAAAATGGAGCGAAGTGCCATGCCGTTATTTAATTTCCTGGGCAACCGGTTCTTTGGCATCTTGTTCACAGCTTTGTTAAAACAGCGCTTTACCGATACACTTTGTGGTTTTAAAGCCATATCTAAAAAGAATTATTTGAAAATCAGGAAACAGATAGAATATTTTGGCGATTTTGATCCGTTTGGTGATTTTGAATTGATTTTTGGTGCCATCAAAAATAACCTGAAGGTTACTGAAATACCGGTTCATTACCAACCACGCCAATACGGACAGTCAAAAGCATACGGACAGTCGTTCTTCAGCTTTATGAAACATGCCATGCTGCTTTTACGGATGAGCATCATTGCCTTTAAAAAGTTCATTCTGGCCTGATTTATTTACCTTACAACCGATTTATACCATGGAATATCGTATTCAGCAAATTCAGCCTTATTTTGATCAGGAAGAAATCCTTAACCTCGAACAGGCCATCAAAACTGCATGGGTTACCGAAGGCCCCTTTTCGCAACAATTCCTGGCCTCACTAAAAGCCTTTACCGGTGCAAAATATGCCGTGCTGGCAAATAATGGTACCCTGGCATTGTTTCTATCGTTGCTCTCTATTGGCATAAAAGAAGGTGATGAAGTGATTGTTCCCGATTTTTCGTTTAATGCATCGGCATCATCTATAGCTTTCACGGGTGCCAAGCCTGTGTTTGTTGATATTAATGAACATGATCATCAGATAGATGTAAGCAAAATCGAGCAGGTCATCACAAAAAGAACAAAAGCCATTATGCCGGTCCATATTTATGGGCAAAGCTGCGATATGGACCCGATAATGGAACTTGCAAAAAAATACAATCTATTGGTTGTTGAAGATGCAGCCCAGGGGTTTGGCGTATTTTACAAAAACAGGCATACGGGAACAATAGGTGATGTAGGTGTGATTTCCTTCTTTGCTGATAAAACCATTACCACAGGTGAAGGTGCTGTGATTCTAACCAATAATGAAACCATATTTAATAAACTGAAGTTATTACGTAACCAAGGTCGCCCTAACAGCGGAACCTTTATCCACCCCGAACTCGGTATGAATTTCAGGATGACCGATCTTCAGTGTGCCGTAGGCGTTGCTCAGTTTAAAAAATTCGACGATATAAAAAAAATCAAACTGGCCAATCATAGATTATATGAAGATAACCTTAAAAATCTGAAGGAAGTCGAATTCCTTAAAGTGAATGATTTTACCACTTATGTCCCCTTTAGGGTTAATATCAAAGTCCCCAAACTAAAACAACTTATTGAGCATCTTGAAAATAATGGGATTCAAACCCGTCGCATGTTTTATCCATTACACCGCCAACCTTGTTTTGGTTATCTAAACTACCCAGAGGATCAGTTTCCCATTACCAATATGGCGTATGAAAAAGGAATGTCACTTGCCATTCACTGTCATCTCAGCGAAGCTGATATCCGCTATACATGTCAATGTATTCAGCAGTTTTTCAAATCATAACCAATGTACCTGAAACCAGTATATAACCATAAATTCTTCAGTTTCCTGGCAAAACTGAGAATAACCACTCCCACACAAAAGAAGCTTTTCAATACCATTGCTTTTTTCCTTAAATTCAAATTTGTTCAAATCATTCTTACAGGCTTCGAACGTTTAATTGCCTTTATTTTGGTATTGCCCGTTCCGCTTTATTCAAGCTTTGTTTATGTTTTTGTAAAATCAGTTAACGGTTACTTTGGGTATTACATAAGAGCATTGTATTATAGTGTAAAAGCCCGGAAATGGGCTGGCAATATCATCATTGACGAAGATGTGGTTTTTGAGAATATTGGCAATTACGAAATTGATGAATTCGTGATGATTGATAAAAAAGTTACCATCGGGTGTGAACATCTAAAAATAGGTAAAGGAGTTCATATTGCCGTAGGTGTTATTATGGGCAAAGGAGGTGAGGTAGAACTGCATGATTTCTCATCGATAAGTTATGGCAGTATTCTGGTTTCGGCCAGTGATACGGCACATAAAGGACACAGAACTTCGGGTCCTATGATTCCTGCCGAACAACGCAACATAATTACCGGTAAAATAGTACTGAAAAAAGACGCTTGGGTAACCACCAATGTAGTGGTACTGCCATATACCATTATAGAAGAAGGCGCTGTGGCCTATCCCGGATCTGTAATCTCACGCAGGCTAAAGGCCTGGACCAGCGAAATCATTTCTTTCGAAAAAAAGTATTTAGAGCGAGAAAAAGTAAAATTTGCCGATCCGGAATACTAACCTTTAACTAATGCTTTGCAACCTGCAGAAAAATTTCTATCTGACCAGTAATCCTATGTTACCATGCTTTAGTGAAAAAATAACTTTTGTTATGCTCACAGTATTCTTTTCTTGTTGCATAATTCATCCAACAGGTTATAACCATCCCATATATAATCAAAATTAAGCGCAGTTCCTACAGGAACAATCCTGTCAATACCAATGCCAAAGGATGATGATGTAATATGCTGCAGTTCTTGTTCTGACAATCCATAATAACTCATTGTCTGAACTTTCCTGGTAACAAAAGAAACAAGCTCCAATAAATCATTAACCCGCTTAACATAGAAAAAACCACCACCGCATGATTTTTCAATTGCAGAAAAATCTGCCACCTCAGCAAAAACAACATAATTATTCCTATAGATAACCCCCTTAATGTCATTATTAATAATATAAGTGGCAAAGAAATTAAGTTTCAATCCGGCTAAGCTGTATACATCTTTGGTATAAAATTCACTTGCAAATTCAGTTAATAAAACATAGAATTCACTGAGGAACTTATTATGTTCTCTTTCATCTGCCAACACAAAAACCATTTGAGGCGAAGAACATCCCATTTGATCAAAAGCATATGCATCATTGAAGAATTTGCGGACAAGCTCCCTTTTATCATTTGCCCCGAGTTTAAAAAATGCAGTTGCTTTAAAAACTGAACAGGAAACCCTGTCAGCAAATGCAATATCCTTTACCCTTGATTTCGTCTGAAACGACTTGAAAACAGAAATGGTATGATCACCTCCCCAGAGTATCCGGGCATCTGCATTGAGAGAAAAGAATTCACTAATCTCATCATCATGCTCATAAGCAATTATTGCAATATGTTTATGGTACGCTATATACTCCGGCTGTTCTAAAACTTTATTAATTTTTTTTATAAGATTAATCACTATTTCGCTCTCGCTTCGTCCCGAAATTCTGACGATATTCCTGTTCCCCATTAATAACGAAATAGCCAGGCTGTACATAAACATTGTATCCACATTTGAAGGACAAACATGGAACACAATCCCTCGGGGTTCAATAACAAAACCTGTAGGATTCACCAAATGGTTATTATTTGAAACAATCGTCTCAATACTTGCTCTGCGCAACCAAAAACCCAGCGCAACAATGGCCGGAATTTTATTAAAGCTATTATCCGTTAATATTTCTCGTGAAATGACATTGAACAGCTCAAGGGTAGATGAATCAAAGGCTTTTATTGTATAATGCTTGTCATTAAAGACAGCCAGACTGGCTGGCAATATATTGACGGGTTTCGGTGATAATTGTTGTATTGTTTGCATCCGAATTTCAATTGGCGTATACGTCACTACAACCTCTTAAATCAGCTTTTTTTACCCTTCCAAGTATTCTGAAATACTTGCCCTTCCATTCCATATCATCTTCGCCCATACAAACACCAATATCCTCGGTTAATATGGAATGTCCAGGATAACTGCGTGGCAACACACTGACTACTTGAATTAAACCTTCATGCCCGACAGGCTGTACCGAAAAATCAACCGGATTTCGGATAATAATATCCGAGAAATTGGGACAATGCAGAAAACCTTTGCCGTTTTCGAGATATACTGAACCTACCTGCTCTGCCATACCATAAAAGTTGTAAACTACATTCAGATTAAACTTTTCCGCGAGCCTCCTTTTATATTCTTCGTTATCAACGGCTTGTTCATTCAATTTTTTCCAGCCTCCACTATGGATTAGTATACCCTTGCCCAAATCAACAGGAAAGGGAAAATCACCGCTGTATAAGTGTTGCCAAACCATAAAGGTAAAACCAAAAATCAGGATGCGTTGGTCCCTGAACTTTTCAAGAAATAACTTCAACTCATCAACCCTGGGTTGAAAGTTTTCATCAAGCAAATAAAAATGATCCTTTCCAAACACTGATAAACCCAGAATTCCAGCTCCTCGTGCAGAAAACATATTCCTGTCTGTCAACACCGACCTTGAATCCACAATAATCATCGGAAGACGTTGATTCCCCAAAACGTGGGTGATAATTTTCGCCAATGCCAATGTCTGTAATTGTGCAGTTTCAGTATTGAGGAAAATTTTGCTGAATTCCATTCCCGTTGTTCCGCTTGAAGTAATAACCTTAAAAACCTTATCATCGGTAATGCTTTTTAGTTCGAGCTTTTTAAACAAGCCAACAGGGACAAATGGTAGTTGCTCAATACAATCAATGGCTCTTATATCATTAAAAAAATGGGTAGTTAGCTTTCGATAGGGTTCATTATGCGAATAATGAAAATTGTGCAAATCGTTCAACACACCAGTCATTAAACTACCTTTCTGTTCTTTAGAAAGTGTATATTGTTCACTATCTAATAATTCCCTCAACTTCATCGTGTTGAATCTTTGTATAATTAACCTTGCCATTCTCTGTTAACGGAATCTGTTTTATTTGACGGATACGAATAAAGCTCCGGTGTATGCCAAGTTCTTGATTCAAATAATCCGCTGCATTATCGGTATTTAAAACATTGTCGGTTGTTACCACCAATATGTACCGGTCCTGTATCCCGGTGACATAGAAAATCTTTCCCTGAAAGTGATTTTTCAGCATGATTTCCACCTCATCGAGATTAATGCGTGAACCTACAATTTTTACAAAACGTTTAACTCTGCCAGTAATATAATAAAAACCATCATCGTCTACAGCTGCAAGATCTCCTGTATGCAATATCCCACCTTCATCAAATTCCTTAAGATCTGACAATTCTTCGGCATAACCACCAAATACGTTGGGCCCCTGGTATAAAAGTTCGCCCGTTTGTCCGTCGATGTAAAAAGTGCCATTTTTTATAGCCTTTCCAATTGAGCCAAGCTTTGATTCCAAAAATCGTGGTTCAAGAAAAGACATTCTGGCTGTGGCTTCCGTTTGGCCATACATTACGTAAAACTGTACCGACTGGTTTTGTGCATATTCGGCAAAAGCTTTAACAAGATTTGTTGTTAATTTACCACCCGCCTGGGTCATATACCTGAGAGAAGGGTATGTTTTTTGAGTAAATCCAATACGATAAAGCATTTCATACACATAAGGCACACCGGCAAGTGACGTAAAACCAAACGATGTAAAATCCGACCAGAATTCCTTATTCAGTACGTCCTTATTGGTACATACAATTTTTCCGCCAAGTATAGCATTGGTGGTAAGTACCGAAAGTCCATAGGAATAATAAACCGGAAGATTCAGTGGCGTCGTATCATCTTGTGATATAGGTAAGTAATCGATAATAGAAAGGGCATTGCTTAACAAATTGTATGCTGAAAGCTTGACAAATTTTGGAGATCCCGTAGTGCCCGAAGTACTAAGCATGAGTTTTAAAGCAGGATGAATAGGAAAATCAGGCGCACTGTTGTTTTTAAACAGAAAAAAATCTTCACTGATACGCTGCCTGGCATATCCGGGGATATCCTGCCGTAAGGGATCGTATACCAAAAATGGCTGATAAAGCTGCTCAAGATTATATTTGAATGCAGGGTTCAGTCGGGGACTTAATAATGCCATCACATGATGGCTCTGAAGCATAGAAAAAAAAACACTTATCGAACGTATTGAATTATCGATATATAAAAAGACCAAACTCCTTTTTGTTTTGCAAAAAAGTGAATCATCAAGTAATAAACTGCTAAAACCTGTTTCCTTTTTATCTTCAGCATTGATGAAAACAAGATTCTTGTTCTTACTGATTTTATTAATTATCTCCTTCATGAACAATTAAATAATCATTCCTCCATCCACCCCCAATACCTGGCCAGTAATGTATTCCGACAGGTCAGAAGCAAAAAACAATACAGCGTTGGATACATCTTCAGGTTTACCAATTCTTTTCAAACCAATAGATTCAATATTCTTCTTGTAGTAACGTTCATCTACACTTTTTATCATATCGGTATCAATAAAACCGGGGGCAATAGCATTAACCCTGATATTTAGCGGAGCAAGTTCTTTACTGATAGAAAGGGTAAAACCAATAACAGCACTCTTACTTGAACCATAAACCGACTGACCAATATTCCCACGTATGCCAATGATCGAACTGATATTGATCACAGATCCTTTTCGTTTTCTTAGAAACAAAGGTAACAGCATCTGGGTAAGATAAAAAACGCTGAAGACATTTGTATTGTATATTTCGTGAACATATTCAGGCTTAATAACCTGCAAAACTGAATCATGCATAATGCCTGCATTATTCACCAGAATATCCAGACTTATCTTCTCTTTCTTAAGCTTATCAACCATTTTTTCAATAGCCTCCCTGTCTCTAAGATCTACAGGTAATGTCATAACTTTTACCTGATGCCGGGTTTCGATAGCCTCTTTAACTTCATTCAATCGATCTCCATCCCGGGCAACCAGGTATAAATTTGCACCATTAGCAGCAAAAGTTTCCGCAACGGCTTTACCAATACCCCTTGATGCACCTGTAATAACAGCTGTTTTGTCTTTTAATAGCATACAATGTAAATATCAATCAAATGGCTTATTACTTTAAATACTTATTGACTATTTCTAAAGCTTTGGCAAAGCTACTCAAATCTATCACGTCGTCCGTTTTAATGGAAATCTCAAATTCTGTTTCAATTTCGCTGATTAAAATCATGTGCGTGATTGAATCCCACTGTGGAATAGATTGATATGCAAGGGAATCAGTCACCAAATTCACATCAATTCCTAATGCTCTGACAAATGCGTTTTTAAGTTTCTCCTGTATCATTGCGATAAATATTACTCTGGTTTAATATTTCAAAGCTAACAGTTTTTGCTTTTACTGGAAAATTTTCTTCCAAGAAAACCAGACCAAAATTTACAACTATGATTAACCTTCTATTCTTCGAACAGCTCTTTGCCCAAAAAGTCCATCAAACTACCGACGGTTGTCAGCTGCTGAATTTGCTGGGCATTGATCTTTTTGCCAAACTTTTCGTCACAAAATGCCATAAGCGACATAACAGCCATGGAATCATAACCTTCAATGGAGTTTAAAGCAGTTTCCTCATGAAGTTCAACCGGTTCAATCTCGAGATATTCCATCAGTTCGTTGTAAAAATCCTCCTTTTTCATCCGTAAACAACTTTTAGTTATATAGTTTTACAAAATTCAGCTTTCACGTGCCTCACATTTCAATAATAGCAGCTCCCCACGAATAACCCACACCAAAACCACACAGCAATACTTTGTTGCCCGGACCAATGATGTTCTTATCAAGGGCTTTTTTCAGGCCAATGGGAATGGTTGGCGACACGGTATTACCGGTATCGGTCATATCCATAAAAAACTTCTCCTCGGGGATGCCTATCTTCTTGCGTAAAAAGTCAATCATGTATTTATTGGCCTGGTGAAACACCACATAATCAATATCATTCATGGTGATCCCGCATTTTTTTAGCACACTTTCCACTGCTGCCGGTACTGCTTCAATGGTGAAATTAAAGATCTCGGGTCCGTTCATATACAAACAATTGGCCGAGGTAACATCGCCGCTGTTATTGGTTATTTCTGCTGCCCCGGCATCTTTGGCATGTCGCATACCGCCATTGGGAACAATGAGGTTTTGCATACCGCTTCCGTCGGTACCCAGCACAAATTCAAGGAAATGCTCGTTCGGGCTCTGCTCAATAATGGTGGCTGCTGCACCATCGCCAAAAATGGTGCGGTTTGCCAGATCGCCCGGATGAATATGCCGGGTGTAGATTTCACTCATTATCAGCAAAATATGGGTAGCCACACCCGCGGCAATCAACCCCTTGGCCATGGCCAACCCGTAAACGTACCCCGAACAGCCCAGGTTGTAGTCGAAAGCTCCGATGTCTTTCCGCAACCCCAGCTTATCCTGTAAAACACATGCCGATGTGGGCAAATAGTAATCGGGACTTTGCGTACACAGGATCAGAAAGTCAATATTATCCTTATTGTAATCCTGCAATACTTTTTTGGCTGCCTCAAAAGCCAGGTCAACTGCCGTTTCGTTTTCCGAAACTACATGCCGTTCGGCAATGCCAATTTTTTTGAAAATTTTATCTGCCTCCCATTTCTTAAACTGTTCCTCGAGTTGCTTGTTGGTAACCACCTGGCCCGGCAGGTAATATTCAATGCGCCTGATTACAGCAGCCATATCTTTGCAAGTGTATATGAAATGAATCGGAATTACTGTTCATGAACTGTTTGATGAATCAAAACTACTTTTTTTTATGGCCAAAAAAATTATTTCCTTCAAATTAATAGATTTTATTGGACGGATAACCATCATAATTATTAATATTGTGGTCCCTAAACGGAGTTTTAAAAAACATCCTACGCTTTAACATTGAATTATTACCGTTAACTAATTTACAGAAAATTGAAAATTCTTATTACAGGTGGTGCTGGTTATAAAGGAATTGTCCTCACCACCAAATTATTGGAAAAAGGGTACAAGGTAACCATTCTCGATAATTTCATGTATGGTTACGAACCCGTGCTTCACCTTGCTAAAAATAAGAACCTGACCATTATCAAGGCCGATGTACGCAACAAAATCAAAAACCTGGGCGAATTCGATTTTATTTATCACCTGGCTGGTATCAGCGGGTATCCTGCCTGTTCGGCCAATCCACATTCGGCTCATCTGATCAATGTGCAGGCTACGCGTAATATTCTTCGAGGGCTTAGTTGTGATCAGCGCATTGTTTATGCTTCTACCACCTCGTTTTACGGGCGTTCAGGAGAACCCTGCAACGAGGAAACCCCCATCACGCCTTTCAGTGTTTACGCCAACACCAAGTACCTGGCTGAGCAAATCACCATGGAAAAAGAAAATGCCGTTGCCCTGCGCTTTGCCACCATTTTTGGTTTCAGTCCTAAAATGCGGATCGACCTTATGGTAAACGATTTTACCTATAAAGCTGTAAAAGAGGGCGTGCTGGTGCTATTCGACAGTTTTGCCAAGCGCACTTTCATGCATATCGAAGATGCTGCCGACTGCTACATTATGGCAATGGAAAAGTTCAACCAGATGAAAGGCAATGTTTTCAATGCCGGCGGTAACCACCTGAACTATTCCAAGCTCGAAATTGCCAATTTTATTAAGCAAAAAGTCGATTTCAAAATCATTGATTCACAAATGCAGGATAAGGACCTGCGTCATTTCCTGGTGAACTACGATAAAATCGAAAAAATTGGCTTTGTCCCCAAAATATCGGTTGAACAGGGCATTGATGAGTTGCTGAAGATCTATTCGTTTTACGAATACTATTCACATTTCAAAACCATCTGATACAGGCACGCTGTATCGCTGAAGCTGTGTAAAAAGTCATAAAATGGGCGTAGTCAGGAGACCATAGCCATCAACTTAAGAAATTTCTCTAAAGAGCAAGGCACTTGCTTAATTACATAAGTTGAGTTTAGAAAATGCACTGTCCCCCTCTGGAGGCATTGCCGTCAAGCTAATATTTGTAATGCATTGATATTCATTTACTGGAATATTCTAGTGAAAAAATATCTTTGTATTAGAGAGATTCTATAGCAAACTTACATTGCCCCA
>CAZUBW010000045.1:0-31970 GCA_964618645.1 uncultured Bacteroidales bacterium
TTCCGGCTCCGGGTACTTTTTTGCAATGGCCATTAGTTAACGGACAAAATCAGTGCCCTAAGCAATAGCAACGACAACACAGCCAGGCTCAGCATTAATTATCCCTCCTCCTGAAGAAAATCCTTAACAAGGAAAAACCTATCGACAATCTGTTAATTCTTCATTCCTTCATTATTTCATTCCTTCATTGTTCATTGTTCATTGTTCACTGCCTATTAAGCACAACCCGCTGAATTTCATCGTATCTTTGCATTAAGAACACTATAAAATAACAATTAAATCCTTCAAAACAACTGCAAAATTTGAAATGAACAGGGTACCCCCATTCCGATTGCCTGTTGACAAAAGAACACAGGAATATTTCAACACGTTTTTAAACGTCTGAAACGTTGATATCTTTTTTGCTAATTAGTGGCATGATGTAAGCTGTTTTTATATAAATTTTAAGGGCTCCCATCAACTGTAAAAAGCAAGATTCAGTTTCTCAATCCCTTATCTGACGGGGTTAATAACTCTCCGCGAATGTTAATAAATACGAATGAACTCTCTTTGCCTGCGTTGGTTAGTGTTACTAAATTGCACTACAATCTGAGATATTCCGGTAAATTTTTTATCGGTCAAGTTTCCAACGATTTAAACCTATACCCATGCAGGCAGAAAATATTAAAACCAACGAGATTTTGAAAGCTATCCAAAGTACCGAACCCGTGAAAAAGAATACCAGTAACAAAGACATCACCTATTCCTACGAAGAGGCTTTTCAGAGCTCACTCGAATACTTTAAGGGTGATGAACTGGCTGCAACCGTGTGGGTGAATAAATATGCCCTGAAAGACTCCTTCGGCAAGATATATGAAATGAACCCCGACCAGATGCATTGGCGTATTGCACGCGAAATACACCGCATCGAACAAAAATACCCCAATCCCATGC
This sequence comes from uncultured Bacteroidales bacterium, assembly GCA_964618645.1. Classification (GTDB taxonomy): domain Bacteria; phylum Bacteroidota; class Bacteroidia; order Bacteroidales; family UBA10428; genus UBA5072. The sequence continues at coordinate 934 of CAZUBW010000045.1, forward strand.
CGCTGAATGATATTCATTCGCTGCTCAAGGATTTCAGGTATATTATTCCGCAGGGAAGTCCCATGACCGGTATTGGCAATCATTTTCAGATTGCTTCATTGTCCAATTGCTTTGTGATTGGTAATCCCGGCCCTTCGGATTCCTATGGCGGCATCATGAAAGTAGACCAGGAGCAGGTTCAGCTGATGAAACGCCGCGGAGGCGTTGGTCACGACCTGTCGCATATACGCCCCAAAGGCACTCCCGTGCTCAATAGCGCGCTCACTTCCACCGGAGTGGTACCTTTTATGGAAAGGTATTCCAATTCAACACGCGAAGTAGCCCAGGATGGCAGGCGCGGCGCCCTTATGCTGAGCATCTCCATCAAACACCCCGATTCGGAGAAATTCATTGATGCCAAACTCGAAAAAGGAAAAGTAACCGGTGCCAATATTTCGGTTCGTATCAACGACGAATTCATGAAAGCCGTTGTTAACAACGAAAAATACCAGCAGCAATATCCGGTTGACTCGGCTGAACCGGTTTTCACAAAAGAAATCGAAGCCCGCAAGCTATGGGAAAAAATTGTCCATAATGCCTGGAAATCGGCTGAACCGGGTATCCTGTTCTGGGATACCATCATCCGCGAATCGGTGGCCGACTGCTACGCCGATTTTGGTTACCGGACGGTTTCCACCAATCCTTGCGGCGAAATACCACTTTGCCCCTACGACTCTTGCCGGTTGCTGGCCATTAACCTGTACAGTTACGTTACCGAACCCTTTACCACCAATGCCAAATTCGACTTCGACCTGTTTAAGAAACACGTGTATTATGCCCAGCGCATGATGGACGATATCATTGACCTTGAACTTGAAAAGATCGATGCTATACTCGACAAAATAAACAAGGATCCCGAAGATCCCGAATTAAAGAGAGTGGAGAAAAAACTCTGGGAAAACATCCGGATCAAAGCCGAAGAAGGCCGCCGTACCGGGATCGGCATCACCGCCGAAGGAGACATGCTGGCGGCACTTGGACTTCGCTACGGAAGCGACGACGCCATTGACTTTTCGGTTGAAGTTCAAAAAACCCTTGCCCTTGAGGCTTACCGTGCATCGGTTGAAGTGGCAAAAGAAAGAGGTGCATTTGCCATCTTCGATGCTCAACTCGAAAAAGACAATCCTTTTATCAAAAGACTACGGAACGAAGACGAACAGTTGTATCACGACATGGTGAAATACGGTCGTCGCAACATAGCGCTCCTAACCATTGCACCCACCGGAACAACCAGCCTGATGACCCAAACCACCTCGGGTATTGAACCGGTATTCATGCCTGTTTACAAACGGCGTCGCAAGGTTAATCCCAACGATGCCAATATTAATATTAGCTTCACCGACGAAGTTGGCGATAAGTGGGAGGAATTTAACGTATTCCACCATAAATTCCTTACCTGGCTGGAAATTAACGGCCATAACGTTGAAGAAGTAAAACAATACAACGATGAAAAGCTCCAGGAAATAGTGGCTATATCGCCTTATTACAAAGCAACTTCAAACGACGTCGACTGGATGAGCAAGGTTAGAATGCAGGGTGAGGTGCAAAAGTGGGTCGATCATTCCATCAGCGTTACCATTAACCTGCCCAGTCACGTTTCGGAAGAACTGGTAGGGCAGCTGTATGTAACAGCATGGCAAAGCGGTTGCAAAGGCGTAACGGTATACCGCGACGGATCACGCTCGGGGGTATTGGTTACCAACACCGATAACAAGGATAAAAATGGTGAAAACAACGATAATAACGCACTGCGCTTTAAACGCCCGCGGATACTGGATGCCGACATCATCCGCTTCAACAACAACGAAGAAAAATGGATTGCCTTTATAGGTCTCAAGGACAATAAACCTTACGAAATCTTCACGGGTATAGCCGACGACGAAATGTTCCCCATACCCAAATCCATTACCAAGGGAAAGATCATTAAAAATCGCGACGAACAAGGAAAATCCAGGTATGACTTCCAGTATACTGATAAATATGGTTATAATAATACACTGGGAGGATTGTCGCACATGTTCAACAAGGAGTACTGGAATTATGCCAAGTTGTTCTCAAGTGTGCTGCGTCATGGCATGCCCATCCCCGATGTGGTTAACCTCGTAGCTTCGCTGCAACTCGACAGCGATACAATCAATACCTGGAAAAACGGTGTCGAAAGGGCGCTCAAAAAATACATCCCCAACGACACCCGGGCCAAAAAAGGAATGACCTGTGATCAGTGTGGTTCTGACAACCTGGTGTACCAGGAAGGATGCCTGGTATGCCGTAACTGCGGATCATCCAAATGCGGATGACCTTACTTTGGTCCAATAAAAAAGCCGGAACATTGTTTCCGGCTTTTTTATTATCACTGATCGCTCAGTACTATTCTTCCTTTTCTTCAGCTTCGTATGCCTTAAGCAGCTCGTCCTGAACATTGCCGGGAACAGCTTCGTACTCGAGGAATTTCATGGAGTACATGGCACGGCCTCCGGTAAGAGAACTCAGTGCGGTGGAGTATTTGTTCATTTCGGCCAAAGGTACCTTGGCTGTTATTTTCTGGAAACCCATTTCGGAACTCATACCCTGCACAATGGCACGTCTTCCCTGAAGATCGCTCATTACATCGCCCATGCGGTCGCCCGGAACCAGCACATCAACCTGATACATGGGTTCAAGAATTTTGGGAGCGGCTTTTTTGAAGGCCATACTGAAAGCATTTCTGCCGGCAAGTTTGAAGGATATTTCGTTTGAATCAACCGGGTGCATCTTACCATCATATACATATACGCGGATGTCACGGGCATAAGATCCTGTAAGGGGACCTGTTTCGATTTTTTCCATGATACCCTTTAAAATAGCGGGCAAAAACCTGGCGTCAATAGAGCCACCCACTATACAGTTGTAATAGACCAGTTTTCCGCCCCATGCCAGGGGAATTTCTTCCTTGTCGCGAATCGACATCTTCTGATCTTTACCGTCAATCTTAAACACTTCGGTATCCGGGACACCTTCTTTGTGCGGTTCAATAACCATGTGTACCTCTCCAAACTGTCCGGCTCCGCCCGATTGCTTTTTATGACGGTAATCGGCCTGTGCAAACTTGGTAATGGTTTCGCGATACGGAATCCTGGGTGCCAGAAACTCGGTGCCAATTTTGTAAATATTGTCGAGATGCCATTTCAGAATGTTCAGGTGATATTCGCCCTGACCCGAAAGAATAATTTGTTTCAGCTCCTTGGAGTATTCGATATGAATGGTAGGATCTTCGAAATGCATACGATGCAGCGCTTCGCTTAGCTTTTCCTCATCACCTTCGCTCAGGGTTTTAATGGCAGCACGGAACTTGGGCTCGGGGAACTCAATGGGGGTAAATTTAATGCTATTGTCGGTCGACAGTGTCTGGTTGGTTTTGGTAGCTTTCAGCTTTACCGTGGCGCCCAAATCACCGGCGAGCATATTGGTAACCTTGGTACGGTTTCTACCGGCTACGGCAAAAATCTGGGCAATTCTTTCCTTGTTTTGGGTACTGTTATTCATAAGGTCCATGCCTTCTTTTACTTCCCCTGCCATTACCTTGAAGTAGTTGATTTCGCCAATGTGGGTTTCAACAGCTGATTTAAACACAAACATCGTGGCAGGTCCTGCCTGGTCACACTTTACTTCCTTGCCATTGGAAACAGGTGCAGGAACATCATTCGGACTGGGAGCCACCTGTGAAACAAATTCAAGCAACCGGGCCACGCCAATATTCCGCTTTGCCGATACGCAGAATACGGGGAACAGCCCACGCTGCAATACACCCGCTTTAATTCCTTTCTGCAATTCATCGGGGGTCAGGCTGTCGTTGGCAAAAAATTGTTCCATCAGTGACTCATCGCTTTCGGCTGCTCTTTCAACAAGGGCGGCGTGCAATTCATCTGCCTGATCTTTCTGATCAGCCGGAATATCCATAATCTGGGGCTTGCCTCCTTCTTTGGGATACTTGTATAACTTCATGGTCAACACATCCACGATGGAATCAAAACCAGCCCCGGTACTCACCGGATACTGCACCAGAACAGCATGCGCACCAAAACGCTCTTTGATAGATTCAACCGTCTTTTCCCAGTTGGCTTTCTCATGGTCGAGCTGGTTAACAACAAACATAATGGGCTTGTTGGCATTGGCCAGGTAACGTCCGTGAATTTCGGCACCAACTTCTATCCCGTTCTGGGCATTTACAACCATCAGGGCACTGTCGGTTACACAAAGCGACGATACAACGCCATTGACAAAATCGTCGAGACCCGGGACATCAATAAGGTTTATCTTGTGATCGTTGTAAAGGGTATACAAGAGCGATGAAAATACCGAACAGGTGTTGTTCTGCTCAATTTCCTTGAAATCGGATACGGTGTTTTTGCTTTCCACATCGCCGCGCCTTTCAATAACGCCACCTTCGAATAACATGGCCTCTGACAGCGTGGTTTTACCCGATCCTGAATTACCCACAATTACCAGGTTTTTGATCTGACCAGTAGAATATGTCTTCATTTCTTAATTTGTTAACTATTAATACCTTATTGCATGCCCTGCGGCAAGAGAAATGCAAAAATAACAAAATTTTGCTTAGAAGCAAGAACTATAAGGGAATTCCTGAGCCATCACAACCAATTGAGAACCCCGCAATTAAAAAAAAAGAAGCTGTCTAAAAAGTCATTTTGTTAGGCGTAGTTACAAACTACGCCCAGCGCATTGTGCAGAATGTCAGCTCTGTATGCTGAGCGTAGTCTCCAGACTACGCTCTTTTTATGACTTTTTAGACAGCCTCTTTCGGCTAATGAACAAAAACCCCTAAACTAACCACCTTTTTCTTACATCATGTCATCCATAACATCGGATCCACCCTCGTAATCGTTACCGTTCCGGTTTGCAGCCTGGCGGTAGTTGTTAATCCTGTAAGTAAGGTTGATCATGAATACTGGCGACTCCCTGCGCCCTTTGTTGTATGTATAAAAATCGTCACCCGCTGAAGTAAAGGCAAAGACACCGGTTGAGAATATGTCCCTGGCATTGATGGTAACACTCAGCTTTCGCTTGAGCATCTCCTTACGCAAGGCTACATTGGCCATGAAAAATCCGTCGCGTTCGCCCTGTAAGGTTTCTGAAGGACCGTTGTAAAAACCGGTAAACTGCAGGCGTGTATCCCACTTCAACTTAAACGATGTGTTGAAATTGGCCCGCCACGAAAACGATTTGGAAATAACCTCCTCACCTTCCACCTCACCGTTAAGCTGGTAATGGTAAATATTGCCGGTAAGGTTCAACTGCCACCATTTGGCAAGTTCGAGGTTGGTCATCAGTTCCATACCCATCGCGTAGTCTTTGTTGGCATTAATGGAGGTAAAGGTAAACACAGGCTTTCCGGCAATGGTATCGTAACCGTTAAGTTGGGTTATCTTGTCGTAGGTGCCCCTGTAATAGGTTTCCAACGAAACAAAACCCTTTTCGAAACTATACTGGTAATTAAGCTCAAAAGCGTTGGTAAACTCAGGTCTCAGCTCCGGGTTTCCATAAAATGCATTGTTGGTACCCCTGAATTCAATGAAGGGATTCAGACTTCGCTCCCTGGGCCGTTGAATTCTGCGTGAATAGGTAAACTGAAACTGGTGTGCATCATTCAGCTTGCGTGTCAGGTAAAACGACGGAAAAAAGTGGAACTTATCATAAGTGAATGATTTATCAATCGTAAGCTGTTCAAGCGTTCGGTTATCGTATTCGGCCCTTAATCCTGCCTGGTATTCGAATTTTCCCAGCGGACCCGAAAAGATAAAGTAGCCGCTTTGCAACATATCGCGGTAATTCAACGAGTTACTGATGGAGTCATTCACCTGCCAGTCCGAATCCACCACAAAATCTTCGTAAATATAATCCCCCTCATCCATATCGAGGCGCGATTGAAAACCGGCTTCCATTTTTCCGTAACGCAATGGCCGTGTATAATCGAGTTCTACCCTCAACACATGCTCCGGGGTTTCTGTACGGGCGCGGGTGCGCAGCGGCTCTGTGCCAACAGGTTCGAAGCTGTTATCGGTAAGGCGCACCATATCCTCCTCTGTTTCGTCTTCGGTTGAAAATGCATAATAGGCCGAGGCCTGTAATTCATGACCCTTGTCGTCATATCTTTTCTGAAAATCAAGGTTCAGATTGTAATACCGGTCCTGATCCTCCGAAAAATTATCTTCGCGGTAAAACGAATCGATGGTTGCCGGTTCGGTAAAGTAATGCCCTGTTGAGGTAAAATCGCGGTTAAAATTGCGGTTGCCGACAGCCCCTGAAAGCGACAGGGTTGAATTACCGGTAAGCGCATAGTCGAAGCCCATTTTCAGGTTCAGCGATTTTCGCGCAAATTCACCCTCATTATCCACCCTGCTAAAGGTGGTGATATCGTCGAGGTATGTCCTGCGTTCGTTCTCCCCTGTGTTGTAATGATGAAAATCGGCATATTCACCGCCAATAAAGTAATTCAACTTATCGCGGCGAAAATTAAGCAGAAAATCAGCCGAATATTTGTTCCGGGTTCCCAGGGAAACATTTACTACCCCGCCCACGCCATTGTTTTTCTGCTTCTTCATAATCACGTTAATGATGCCGGCGGCACCATCGGGATCGTACTTGGCCGAAGGACTGGTGATGATCTCGAGACTTTGCACCGCGCTGGCCGGAATCTGCTGCAAACCTTCACTCCCTCCAATAATACTGGGCTTTCCGTCAATCAGCAGCTGAAAATTACTACTTCCGCGAAGGCTCACATTGCCTTCCACATCCACCTCCACCGAAGGGGTGTTCTCCAGCACATTGGCCAGCGTGCCTCCTGCCCCCGATATGTCCTGCGACACATTCACTACCTTTTTGTCGATTTTGTATTCCACCCGTTGGTTTTGAGCGGTAACAACAACCTCATCGATTTTGGTTATGTCGGGATGTAACAAAACCCGTCCGAGATCTACTACACTGCGTTCCGAAGTAATGGAAAGCTTTGGTATACGTTTCTGCTGATAGCCGATGAAATTGGCATCGAGAAAATACGCTCCTTCCGGCAAGTTCTTAAAAACAAAAACACCGTCCGCCGCCGTAACCAATCCGTTTACCAGTGAGGAATCGTTCTCGCGATACAATCCCACTGTAGCATATTCGATATGACCTTGTGTTGACGAATCCTGAATGACACCCCTGATGGTACCGAAACGCGATGCGTCGGGCGTTACCTCGGCAGGACGCGAGGGCTGAGCAACAACGGCTACCGCGAAAAACAATGCCACAACAACCAAAAATCCACCTCTTTTAATCTTCCATTTTACTAAATCCATGCTTAACTTTTTTGTGGTTTAACATCCAAATAAACAGCAAAATGGACAAAATGGTTGTTAAAGAATTGATAAAATCGACAAGCAAGCGTGATTTCAAGACAAAACCGTATTGTTTTCCGTCGTATGGCCAATATTATTCTCCGCCCATTAAAAACGCCATAACAGCTGGGCTTTCAAATCGTTACGCGACGAGCCCTCTATTTCGTCATAACCGCTTCCCGTGGTTTCGCGGTTAAAGTAGTTCAGATGCGAAAACCTTAACCGGCACGATACCTGCCTGCCCAAATCGAACTTTACCAGCGCATACATGCGCATTCCCTTCATATACAAAGGAGCAAAAGAAAAGCCCGACGACAGATCCTGTTCATAGGCATAAATGCGCGATGAATAATCGCCGGTGTTGAACCACGCCAGCCTGCAATCGAGGGTCATGGGTAAGGCCCCGAAACGGTAAGATACATCGTGGTATAACATATACCCCTGCGATACCGGGCCGTCGGGAGGATCGGCCTGTACCCATTCCATACGGTTTTGCATTTGCAGGTTGCGGCTAACACGGTATGTAATATGATACCTTAAACCCGTGTACCGGCTTTCATCCGTGCGGGGTACCACAACATCCCCGGTTGATTCGCTGACAGGTGACCATTCGGCTTTCAACCGCAGGTACATGGCAGTACTTTTCGCGGGTTTATAATCGGCCTGCAACAGGTAATCACTGCCCGAAGCCGGGGCAGGCAGATTTCCCCGCAACCATGGAAACCTGTAAAAATCGGCATACCCCGATATCTTCCAGTTGGGAAAAGGATGCAATACCATTCCCGCATAAAAGCCGCTTTCGTTGGCATCTGGCGAACGTTCAGAAAATGCCGATGAATGAAAGCTAAAATACCCCTTTCCGTAGTTCCGGTAAAGCACCGAAAACGAAGCGTATTTGTTTACATTCATCAGCAGCCCGTTAACCGTTGCCAGGTAGCCGTTACCCAGCGATGTTTCGCCAAAGCATTGCAAACGTTTAATTACCAGCGAGTAATCGACTCCCCAATTCAACAGTTCTTTGCCCGTAAAATCATACCGGTCGGCCGGATCGTCTCCCGGTGTCTGCCCTTTGTTCAGCCAGGTATACAACAGTGTGGTCCCCACCTTGACATGGTTGCCCCGGTAGAGCAGGTTACCCCCGGCAACTGTTTCGCGTACCGATTTTTCATCGGCAACCTCAGCGGTTGTCCGGTGATAGCCGCTTTCCTGGAAAGAGGATATTATAACATCCCCGTCTGCCAGGGTATCCAAAATATTGGCATCACGGCATTTCGAAGAGAAAAACCCCGTCGCCACAAATTGGTTCCAACTTACACTGGCAGCGCTCCCCCTGAAATAGTTATTTTCATCATTCGACGTATAGGCCTTTACTGCATCCTGACGCTTGACAATGCTCAACGGCAGCGAAGATTTTCCGGGCGCCATGCCGTTCCAGAGCGTCAGACCCTGACCGAAGGCCAGCCTGTAATCGCCAACGACAAACGCTCTGAGTGCACCCGCATCGCGCATCATGATATGTGCAGAATAGTAATCGAAACCCGCACGGTTTGAGCCACTGAATAAGGTTTCGCCCGGGTCTTTTTCGAATGTAACGCCGGCACTGTACTTTTTATTCCACTCCGCTCCGTAACGTACATTCAATAACCAGGGACTGCCGGGATATCGCGGTTGCTGCGTTTCGGGGTCAACAACTGTATAGCCACGGGCTTTTTGAAGCACACGTTGTGTACGTATCCACAGCTTGTGGTTTACCCTGGCCTTCAGTGTATCGCCTTGCATTAACCGCGACTGAGGTGGCGCATCAACATATACAAAAGGCAGCAGCAGACTGATCACCTCAGCCGTAAAACCATATACAACCTGTAATTCATAAACCGATAGGAATTGCCCGTGCCTGTTACGATAATCGATGAGACTGGCCACCTGGAATTCGGTCAGAAACGGGATGCTGCGCAACTCATCCGCTCCCGCCGTGTTTAAATTTAACGGATTATCCATTCGTTGCTCAAGCTCCAGCAGCAATGATTCGTAATCGGTCTGTTCACCATTGGCTGCTGCTATAGCTTCCATAAGCACTTCCCTGATATCGGCCGGCACTATTTGTTCTGGGGATTGCGCTTTCAGCATGAAAACGGCCGTTAATGAGGCAAAGAGAAAGGTCAGTAACTTTTTCATGGCATAACGATTTAATAAACACGAGTAACGCGCAAAAATCCTCCCCCAGCCCTCCCGATGAATCGGGACAAGCTTTCCGGGAGGCGGATAGCATAAGTTGACGGAAATGGTTTTTACTAACGTTTGTATATTACCAGTTTTTCAGTTTTCGGATGAAATCGGTCAGCTCAGCAGCAATAATGCGGTGTTCGCCCAAATCGGGATGTGCATCACACCCGCTGTTAAAGCCCTTTGAAAAAAAGAACGAATGCACCTTGTTATCACCGGCACTCCGTGCCTGGGTCACAATTCCCGCGAGATAGCTTTTCAGCACGGCATTAAGCCGGGCATCTGCCATTGGACTGGTAAGGCACACGATATCGGCCCTGGGGTATACCTCGCGAAGCTTTGCAATAAACAACACATAAGCCGAACAAAATTTCACCGAATCCTGTATGCCATCGTTCTGTCCCAGGCAAATGGTTACCACATCGGGCTGGTAACGGCTAAAGTCCCACGCTAACAGGTTGTCGCGCATATTTATTTTATCGAAAATATCAGGCATGGCTACCTTTATGCCACAACAACTATGGATCATGCCAATGCCCGAATAGGAACTCAGCACCCACCTCGCTTGTAAAGCCCTGGCCGTGACGGGTCCATAGCTCAGGTAAGCATTATGCTGATCGTGCCATTGTCCCTTGCCGCAGCCAATTTCTGATGGGTCACTTCCGGTGCCGCAGGTGATGGAATTGCCAATGAATTCAATCCGGCGATCAGGTAAGGGACCGGCCGGAAGAAGATTTTTGCACGACAACCCGGCAAATTCAAGGTAACCAATATTGGCCTCTGTGCTTTTACAGATCACCACTTTGTGCTGCCCGGCCGCCAGGGTATCAATGCGTATTACATTATTTTTGGCTGTAAGACTAATACGTACGGGCTCTCCATCGTCCACTGCAACCGATACGTAATTATGTTTTCCGGGACCGTACTCCTCATCGTTCAGGTGAATTTCGCAAGTAGTGCCTGCAAACCTGGCCGTAACATATACACCGGGAGCCCAAAATCGTGGTAAACCGGTATTTGAAAAATCAATCCGTCCGGTATACCTGAAATCCGGGTCATTTGCCGGGTAGAACTTCAGCAGAGGGACATCCGCCCCGGTAACTACTTTTTTTTTAACCGGTACATGAGCACATCATGACCCGGAACCATTGCACGCAATGCCTTTTTTGTAGTGCCATCCACAGCTTTTGTCCAGACATTGAATAACGAATATTCTGTTTCACCTGCATTCAGGTCTCTTTTGGCCAGGTCGTCGTAAACCCGTGTAGCCGCCCAGTCAAAACTTACCGCAACAGGTTTTTTCGAACGGTTTAAAAAACATACGGCCCAGTCGCCGCCTGACAAGGGCTTAAACCAGGTTTCCACGCTGTCTTTAGCGGAAAATTTGAAACCCTGAATACCCAGCACATCCTGATCAATGGCAATTACATCCTTATTGGTAAGGATATCCTTTGTTTCAACGGACATATTTGCAATATCATTCCCCGCCATCAGCGGAGCAGCCAGCATACACCACATCGACATGTGCACCCTGTCCTGGTTAACAGTCATGCCGTTGCCCACTTCCATCATATCGGGATCGTTCCAGTGGTCGGGACCGGCATATTGCCGCAATCCTTCCTGCATATCCAGGATTGATAAAACGCCCCAGGATGTCCAGGTGCCATGATCCACATTGGAATCGAATTTGGCTGCTATATCGCCTGTAGTCCTCCACAAATGTCCGACATCCTTCGCCCAAAGCCAGGGTTTGTTATTCCCCCACTCACATAAACTGAAAACAACCGGTCTGCCGGCAGCATGCAACGCGTCGCGCATGGTGGTATAAGCCCCAACCGCATTCAGTCCTTCGGTATCACACCAATCGTACTTCAGGTAATCAACTCCCCATTTGGCATACTGAAGCGCGTCCTGGTATTCGTGTCCGCGACTGGCAGGCCGTCCGGCACAGGTTGTATTGCCGGCACAGGAGTAAATGCCAAATTTCAACCCTTTGGCATGGATATAATCAATGGTGGCTTTTATGCCCGAAGGAAACCGCTCAGGATCTTCGTGAATGAATCCCAGGCTATCGCGTTTGCCATGCCAGCAATCGTCCACGACAATATAGGTATACCCGGCATCTTTCATACCTGTGCTAACCATGGCATCTGCCGCTTCACGCAGGATCTTATCGTTAACGTCGCAGGCAATTTTATTCCAGCTGTTCCAGCCCATGGGCGGCGTAAGTGCAAGCCCTTCGAATTTCTGGCCATAACTATTTACTGAAAACAACATTACCGAAATAACCAGCAAACGGGTCATTAACGGGAAAAAACGAAATCCCGCATATTTCAGTTGACGCGGGTATCCTTTAAATAATAAAAATGCTTGTTTCATAAGTTATCGTGAGGTTTTGTCAGCTAAATATAACCAAATAATCGACAACATTTATCATTTTTTGGTCAGTTTCAGGAATTCAACATCCATGTTATTGATTTATTTGCTTTTAACCCCATTATTGAGGACAAAATGGCCGCCTGGCAGCTACAATCCATTACTGTTTATTACTGTTTATTATTATATTTTACTGTTTTATATATTTTATTGTTGTTTTTTATTGTTTTATAATTTTTATTGTCATAATATTGTAAATAAAAACACCATGAAAACTGATTTATCCATTTTCAAAGTTTTTCAGCAAAGCGATACGTTTTTCGAGATGCTCGACAATTCAAGTCTGTCCCGGAAGTTTGTGTTGCAACAACTTTTGGTTATCGTGCTGTTCACCATGGTATATGGCATTGTCATGGGCAGTTATAATGGCCTGTTACAGAGTTTGGTTACCGGGGTCAAAATCCCCTGTTTGATTTTGCTTTCGCTGATCATTTGCTTTCCGGCACTATATGTTATCCAGTACATGATTGGTTCCACCATGTCGGTTTATCAGATGGCCAATGTAATCCTCTCGGGCTTTGTTGTATTTTCAACCATTACCATATCATTTGCTCCCATTGTCATTTTTTTCATGATCACCAGCGACAATTATGCTTTTTTAAAGTTGCTGCACGTGGGTATTTTCACCTTTTCCGGCATATTTGCCATACGAACCATCATCCGCGGACTCACCTTTTCGTGCGAGAAAAAAAACATCTATCCGAAACTTGGAATGAATATTTTCAAGGTTTGGATTGTTATTTTTGCTTTTGTAAGTTCACAGTTGGCCTGGAACCTCAGACCTTTTGTTGGAAGTCGCGATATGCCATTTGAGTTATTCCGGCATCGCGAGGGCAATTTTTATATTGCCGTCATTCATTCGATTGGTCAGGTATTCAACCCTTCAAAAGACGATACTTCCATTAATGGCCAGACACAAGAGAATACTGACAGGAAAGACTCTTTTAACGATAAGAATGGAAAATAACGACAGGATCATGACGCTCGAGGAAGTAGCCGAGTATCTCAGGGTAAAACCCCAGACGGTTTATATCTGGGCACAGGAGAAAAAAATACCGGCAGCTAAACTCGGCAGGGAATGGCGATTCAGAAAATCAATGATTGACAAATGGTTCGATGAAAGTATGGATGATAAATTCAAAAACCTTTGAACAAGACCTGAAAAAAACGCAAAAAACCACTACCTTGCTGATGTTTACTTAACACCTTATCATTCCGTCAGCCATGAAAACGCGTCGACAATTCCTAAGTACGGCAGCCACAGCCATTGCAGCCACTGGTTTTACCAGCCTTTACGGAAACCCCTTGCCACAGGCTACTTCAGACAACCCGGGCGATTCATTTACACTGGGTATGGCAGGTTATACTTTCAGGGAATTCACCGTGGAACAGACCATTTCCATGATGCAGCGGATCGGCGTTTCGTACCTGTCGGTAAAGGACTTTCACCTGCCTTACAACAGTAACCAGGAGCAAATAAATACAGTGCTCGGTAAGTTCCGGAACGCAGGAATTGAAGTTTATACCCTGGGCGTTGTTTACATGAAATCAAGCGAATTTGTCGACCAGGCCTTTGAATACGCCAAAATGGCCGGCGTGAAAATGATCGTTGGCGCACCCGATTACGCATTGCTCCCTTATGTGGAAAAAAAGGTAAAAACATACGACATCAGGCTGGCCATTCACAACCATGGTCCCGACAACCCGCTATACCCCAATGCCACCGACATCTGGAACCATGTGAAAGACCTTGATGAACGGATGGGCATTTGTATCGATATTGGCCACACCATGCGCGACGGACAGGATCCGGCAGCAGACATTGAAAAGTATGCCTCGCGCATATACGATGTGCACATCAAGGATGTCGACAAACCTTCCAAAGAAGGGAAAACCGTGGAAATGGGCCGGGGAGTCATTGATATACCTGCCGTAATTACTTCGTTGCGTAAAACCGGTTATGCCGGAAAGTGCAGTCTCGAATTTGAAAAGGATATGAAAGATCCGCTGGCAGGCATTGCCGAATCAATAGGCTACTGGAAAGGCTCCCTAACCTGCCGCTAACCTCTCTTTAAGCACTTTAGCGCACTTTAGCGCACTCAAGGCACTCAAGGCACTCAAGGCACTCTAGGCACTTTAGGCACTTTAGGCACTCAAGCGCACTTTAGGCACTCTAGCGCACTCAAGGCACTCTAGGCACTCTAGGCACTCAAGGCACTCCAGGCTCTCCAGGCACTTTAGGCACTTCCAACTTAGCCCCACACCGCTTGCAAAAAAGCGCGTCATCGTCGTGTTTGTCGAACATACAATTTGAACACACCTGGGTGTTGTTTTCGCCTTTTTTAGCAATGATGGCCGCTGTTACAATGCCGGTGGGCACGGCAATGATGGCATAACCCATGATCATGATCAGGCTGGCCAGGAATTGACCGAGACCTGTAGTGGGCGACAGATCGCCATAACCCACAGTCGTGAGTGTCACAATAGCCCAGTAAATGCTGGTGGGAATATCGGTAAATCCATTCTCCTCGCCTTCGACCAGGTACATCAGTGTGCCAAAAATAACGGCCAGCGTCACAACAAAAATGATGAACACGCTGATCTTCTCCTTGCTATTCCACATAGCCAACGCAATAACCCTGCCTGCCCTTGTATAACGGCTCAGCTTGAAAATGCGGAATACCCGCAGCAGTCTTAGTGCCCGGATAACAATCAGGCTGTGGCCACCGGTGAACAGGAAGTCGAGGTATGTGGGCAGTAATGCCAGCAGGTCAATCAGTCCGTAAAAGCTGAATATATAACGGACCGGCTTATCCACCACCCAAATGCGCACCAGGTATTCAATGGTAAATATGATGGTGATAATCCATTCCAGTATCCTTAATAATTGCAGGTATTTTAGCCGAATGGCCCCGATGCTCTCGAGCATCACCAGGAATACGCTTACCAGGATTATAAAAAGTAACACTTCGTTGAATAGCCTGCCGGCACGGGTGTCGGCCTCAAAAATAATCTCATACAATCGTTTCCTGAACCGCTGCATAAAAAAACTATGTTAATGATTAACCCATTCATCTCCCTCCATGCACTCAAGCGCACTCTAGGCACTCAAGCGCACTTTAGGCACTTTAGGCACTCTAGGCACTCCAGGCACTCCAGGCACTCTAGGCACTTTAGGCACTCCAGGCACTCTAGGCACTTTAGGCACTTTAGGTACTCAAACGCACTTCACTCAATCTTTTCCGTCAGTCGCTGCACAATCCTGAACTGGTGAAAAAAGGCTTTGGCAATAACCCTGAGCAAGGTATAAACAGGCACTGCCAGCAGCATACCCAGCAAACCGGCCAGGCTGCCACCCATGATAATTACCAGGAATATCTCGAGCGGGTGCGATTTAACGCTTTTCGCGTAAATCATGGGCACCAGTATGTTATTATCAATAAAATTGGCTACCAGCAAAACGCCGCCAATCTTTATAAATACAGGCAGTACATCGCTGTAAACGCCGGTGGCAAGGGTGGCTGTAAGCCCTAGTGTTAAGGCTAGCACAGCGCCAATTACCGGCCCCAGGTAGGGGATGATGTTCATGATACCCCCAAAAAAGCCTATGAGCAGGGCGTTTTCAACGCCAAAGATCCACAGTCCAATTGCAATCAGCGACATCACGCCAAAAACCTCCAGGATAACCCCGATAAAGTAACGCCTGAGCAGGTTTTTTGAATCCTTAACCACTTCGCGGGTCGACTGGTGATGTTTTTCAGGAATGACCAGCAGCAATCCCTCCATGAACATATTTTCGTCTTTCAGAAAGAAAAAGGAGATAAAGAGAATCGAAAAAATTCCGACAAAAAGATTGCCTGCTATGCCAATAAAGTCGTTCAGAAAATTTGTCACACTGCCCATGTTAACCACAGCCTTTATCCGCTCCAGCAAAAAAACCTCAAGTGTTTGCCCGGCAGGTATCGCGCCAAAGGCGTGCATCTTCTCCTCTACCCACTCCAGGGGCCCCTGAATGCTCGCTGCCAGCTGATTGATGTCAATCCGCGAAATGGTTTCAGCCTGTTTTACAATAAGCGGCACAAATATGGCAATTATTCCCAGCAGCACCGACACAATGATCAGCAACGACAACAGCGTACCCAGTGCATGTGGAATCCTTAGCGAACGGAAGTGCAGGTCGTCGAAGAACTTTACCAGTGGTTGTCCTACAAAAGACAGTACTGCGGCTATTAAAATCCATACGATGATGAACCAGAACCGCCAGACCAGGAAACCTGCAACCAAAAGCAGCGCCAGGTAACCGGTGTATTTTAATACCTGTCTCATGCTGAAAACATGTATCAATATTTCTGTAAAAGATCCAGTAGTTTACGGTCGAGCTTATGCCCGTACCAGTCGGTATACGCAACATCCTTACGGCCCGAATCGAGTATCCCAAAATCGCCCCTGAAATTCCACAGGGCATAACCAATGTTATTTTTGGTAAGAATGTCAATTACATCGCCAAACCAGGCCAGGAAAACATCGTGGGGCGTATTTCGCCAGCAGCCACACTCGCCGCAATGCACGCCTATTCCTTTGCCAACTGCTTCTATCCAGGGTTTGTAATAATCCTCGAGGGTCTGCCGGCTGAAATCTTTGCCGTCGATAATACCCGGCCAAACGGGCATGGGGGCTTCTTCGGGATTCTTCCAAACCCAGCCTGCCTGGTAATGCGATACATAGTGCGGGAAGTAGCCTCTGCAGCTTTGCCCCATGTTCAGATCGAACAATTCGGGCACCACATCGTTGCCAACGTTGTTGCCATCGGCAACTATCAGCCGGTCGGGGTTCGCAGCCCTTATGGCATCGGCTGCTCCTTTGGCCACCTTGCGGTATAGTTCCCCGGGCAAAGCACTGCTTTTGGAAAACTGGTCGTTCATATCCTCCCGAAAAGCAGGTTCATTCAGCAGATCAAAGCTAATCTTGTCCTTCGGTATGCTTCTGAATCTTTCGGCCCACATGCCCCAGTGGTAATAAAAGGCATCCTGTGCCTCCTTGTCTTTCCAAAGGTTATAGGGTTCATGAAAACCGGCATTGATACAATACCCCGGTGCACGGTGCAAATTAAGACTCACATGCAGGCCCTGTTTAATGGCCATCATCACCAGTTCTTCTATCTCGTCCAACACCTGTGCGTTCAACTTATAGAAGTCATCGGCAGTGATCTTAGCGGCAGGATCAATATCCAGGTATCGTGGATAAGCCATGGGGATACGCACGAAATCAAACCCCCAGTCGGCCATCCACTTCAGGTCTTCCGCGGTAGTCTTATTGAGATTATGGCTCCTGTTGGTGATGGGTGAAAAATAATCGAGCAAATTAAACCCTCTCCAGCGCGGCAGCGGATTGGATGGTGCAATAGCCTGGTTTCCGGCAAATGCCTTGCTCCCTGCCAGGGATAATGCAGCCGCTGCCATGGCAGTATTCCTGATGAAGAACCTCCTGTTGATCTTGTTGTTTTCCATTTTCCGGTTAATTTTTGTTGTATAAAATTAACCAAATAATCTAAATGCTGACCTTCGCTGATAAATCAAAAAAAGAGGCTGTCTAAAAAGTCAACTTGTTAGGCGTAGTTGCAAACTACGCCTAGCACATTGTACAGAATGTCAGCTCTGTACGCTAAGCGTAGTCTCCAGACTACGCTCTTTTTATGACTTTTTAGACAGCCTCTTTGTTAACTTTATTGGTAATATCCTTTACCTTCTGCCGCCATCTCGCGATGAAGAACTACTGCTCGATTTCTGAATAGGTTTGGATGTAGTTCCCGAACTCTTTGATCCGCTCGTTCTGCGTCCTGAGCTACTCACGCCCGAACTGCCCGACTGGCTGGTTGAACGCTGCACCGATGTAGTCCGTTGACTTTGGGACCGCTGACCCGAAGAAGTTGAAGGAGCTGCCGTTGCTCTCCGCTGGGGAGAAGTACTGGTTGACGGCCTTGTAGCCGGGCTTGCAGAGGTTGATTTTCTTTCGGAGCTAACACCGGTCGATTGCCGGGTAGTACCAGTGGCGGCCGGACGGCGCTGTGTGCTGGTACTGGTCGACTGCCTTGTTGAAGTACCGGTGGTCGACGACTTCCTTTCGGTGTTTACACTGGTCGATTGCCGGGTAGCACCTGTACTGGTGGCACGCCTTTGGGTGCTGGTACTGGTTGCCTGCCTGCTTCCGCTGGTGGTTGTGCGCTGCCGTGTATTAACCGTTGTGGATTGCCTGGTGCCGCCCGACTGGGTAGTGCTTCTCCGCACTGAAGTATTCCCAACGCTGCTGCCGGCAGATCTGCGGTTCTGGTCGGACACGTAAAGCTCGCTACCTGCCTTCCGAAGCTCGGGCCGCGAATAGGTGGTTTTATAAGCACCCTGGTTGATGCGTGTAACCACATGGGTGGAATATGTCCTGCGGGGCCCGTAGTAATAACTGTGGTAATGCGGGTGGCGGTATTCTTTCCAGTACCGGAAATGTCCGTAATAGTATGAATGATAATGAGCATGGTATCCATGGTAGTAATGCCAGTAGAAAGGCGACCAAGGACGCCAGTAAGAAGGATAGTAGCTGTAATACCAGGGCGAACGCCATACCACATAGGTAGGTGTGTATATGAACCTTATTACTGGCCAGGCACCTACCTCAACATAAGTGGTGCGGTTGACAACAACCCGCTGTGCTCCATTCGAACGGCCTGTATAGCCCGGGTTGGGTGTTTCGTCGTATATAGGCTCAATGATATAGTTCCTGCCGTAAAGCGCCTCATCGCCTATCAGCTGTATTATAACGCTACCGTCAGATTCACGGACCACGGTGAAAACGGCAACATCCTGGCTTTCTTTGGCCCCAAGGGCAATACGCAGTACAATGTAATGCGTATTGCGCTCAACATTATCTATTACCTGTATATAATCTACATAACCGTCATTATCCAGGTCAAGGTTATTGATTCGTGAATCCTGCTCGTTAAGCTTCCTTTCGAAGCCTTCAAGTGTTTCGGACTCCTGAAACAATTTCATCACAGCATACAAATTCAGGTTGTCACCGGGTAAACCCAGGTATTCGTCCTGACGAGCCGCTGCCCCGAGGGTAAATACTGCTGCGAAGAGCACTACCAAAATCGGGATGTGTTTTTTCGTTTTCATGGCTGTAAGTTTAAATCGTTCTTCGAAATATCTATACCAAAATTCGTACCACAATTTTTTTCGAATACGCCTGAATTGTCAATGTGTTCATTTATTGCAATTTAAACAGTATCCCCGGTGTATACAAATGGTACCCCCACACGTGGGGCAACGCCATTTATCGTTTTCCAGGGCTATCCAGGTATCAATACCTGCAAGTTGTATCTGTTGCAGGTTCCCAATCAGACTGGTGCTGTATTTTGTCCGGTACCTTTTATCGAGATCTCTCAGACGTTTGCACGGAAACCTGGGACAATCGTAACAGAATCCCGAATCAGTATCTGCCAGGTACTGGCAATTGATGATGATGCATTGCTTGCAGTAGTTGGGTTTTGAGTCGTCGGTTATCCTGCATCCCTTGCATTTGTTCTTATCACGTAAAAACCCCAGGCATGTTCCACAGTTCATCCCGCAGGGCGCTATAGCCAACCGGTCAAATCCGGATGTGGCATGGGTAATGGTCGTGCTTTGTTTGTTACGACGCATAGGGATTTTCAGTTATTTACGCATGGGAAGGTTAATAATTTTCGTCCAGCACGTATACCAGGTACCACTTGTTATCAATGAGTTCAAACCTGCATTCGGAGCTGAAACCCGAATCCTCCAGCCAGACACGTTGCGTAAAGGCATCTGCCGTTTTTTTTATGCTCACCTTATACAAGTTTGTGTCAATATCGTAAACACTAACCTTCATCAGGGGAAGGTTTTCACGGGTCCACCTGATCTTGCGATTCCCCTCAACCAGCATACCATCCATCGGAAAACGGGTCCTTGAAACCTGGAACAAACTGTCGGAATGAAATCTTTCGTAAAACCTGTCGAAAGGCTCCGCCCTTATCCCAACCCGCCGATTGTCACCTGACAGTGTACGCTTTGCCGGATGACAACCGGCCATGAAAACTGTCAGCAGCATACACAGGCCTATTATTACTTTCACGTTCATAAATGTAAGCTTTACGGGTATTTGGTGAGCTAACCCCACTCATTCCAGCATTTTAATCATAATGGCCGACTTGCCGTTTGATTCAAAGGTAGTAAATCCAAATTTGTCATATAAATCATAGGCAAAGTTTTCTTTGTCTACACTTAACGAAACGTTTCTGTATCCTTTATGGGTCAGCAATTCAATCATTTCGTGCAGCAACTGCTTTCCAATACCTTTTCCCCTGTATGGTGCATAAAGCGCCATGCTTAACTCGGGGGTTTCTTCGTCAACAAAACCATATCCCTTGTCGTCTGCCGGGAAAAGCCGCGTCCATACAGCGCCTGCCAGTTTATCTTCCACCAGGGCTACCAGGCAATAATCACCTTTTCTGCCAAAATCTTTTATGTAGTTGTACAGTTCCGGTTGTTTAATAATATCCCGTGGTAATTTATCCATCCCCTCGGGCACATATATGGCCTCGTATAACATATCCCCGAGGAACGGGATTTCTGCAGGATTTATTTCACGTATGATCATTGGATGCTTCTATATACTTACCTGGTGGATGGTTGAAAAGGCTTATGGCTGTATCCGAAGGGATGTTAAAGCTTTAAACAATCGATCACGACAAATGGCACCTGCAATTTCAATATCCCCGATGCATGTGCGCGTTCGTTTAATTCCGCTTCGATTTTCCCGAAAATTTCCACCTGCCGGTCCGGCGGCACTATGCCTTTCCAGCCATCCAAAAATGCCAGCCTGATAAAATGATGATGAAACATGGTTGTGCCATCCACGAATTTATACTCGAATTTATCCTGCACTACAGATTCCACATGAAATCCATGCGCCCTGATCTTATCCAGGACCATCTCAAGGGGTTTCCGTTTCTTATCTATCTGCTCCCGCATCAGCAACAAACAATCCTCGAGTTTTTCGGCCACCAGCACCTTTTCCATGGCCGCGTAAAAGTCCATCATCGTATCCTTCAGGTTCATGGTCTGGATAAACTGCCCCCCTGTTTTCATGATCCTGGCACATTCCGCCAATGCCTTATCGATAGCTTCAACATTGTTTAACCCGTTGTTGCTGACAATTAAATCAACCGTGCCATCTGCCAATGGAATATCCTCTGCTACACCGCGAATAATCTCAACATTCTTTATCCCGTAGAATGCAATTTTCTTCTCTGCCCTGTCAACAGCTGCATTCCATGGATCAATGCCATATACCTGCGAATCCTTCCCCAGTCGCATGGCCAGCTCGGTTAAAGGAAATCCCGGGCCAAAACCTATGTCAACTGCATGGATTCCTTTTTTATACCTGATGCCGTCCAGGAGTTTCAATCCAAAGGGTGCCGCCCACAGCGACAATTCATCATATACCTCAACAAGTTGTGTCGAGTTCATTTCCCAGTTGGTATTCAAATAAGCTGTCATAAATTACCCATGCTATTTATTCCGGATGGCTTTGTGTAATTTCACCAGCTGCTGTTGCTGTGCTTCGTTCTCATATTCAGGTATCCTTTTCTCAAAAAGCGCCAGGTAGATTTCCTTATTACGGTTATCGACAGAAAGGTGAAATAACCAGAGTACCCTTATTTTGTCAACTCCATCTTAATCATCATATCCTTTTTATTCTTAATATATACCTCTACAAGCAAAACATCATCCATCGCCTTAAATATTCTGTTTGTTTGAAACTGATATGCTGTCACACCATTTACCTGCAAAGAATTATAAATTGTATGCTTTTCAATTTTTCCAGTACCATCGTCAATTTTATAGGCAGTCAGATAACCTCCTTTACCGTCCATATGCCGTGCAGGGACTTCGTTGATATCAATATCCGCATTTTTTACGTTATCCAGAAACAGCACATAATGCGCCTGATTACCTTCCAGGTAGGCAATGCTCAACCCTCCCTTGCCATAATTGCCAAACTGTCTTTTAGGTATTTTTTCCATCCAGAGAACTTCGCCTTCAGCGCTAAGTTTTGTAGCTAACAAATCTTCGTAAAAGAAACTATACTGTTGCGTATAGGTTCTACTGTCAAATCTAACCGTATAATAATATTGCTCACCGAGAACAAAAATGCTACCGTCAGGGTTAACCGTAAACTGTCGGAGTACAAGATCTCTTATGCCCGCATTGCCTGCTTCCTCTCTTTTTTCATTCTTATTCTGCGTGCTCTCCGACTCATATTTATTGATTAATTCAACCGGAAATTCAATATCCTTGCTTTTTAACACTTTGCCATTTTTAGTGAGTTCAAAATACCTGATTCCATTTGTATTAAAGCTTAAATTACCAAATGAGCCTTCAAAAAACTTATAATCCAGACCATTTGCATAATAGCCTAAAAAATCAATATTGCCTGATTTATTTTCTTTCATGTACAGGTGCTGAAACATAAAATCGCCATTGTCTACAACCGTAATGGTAAGATCGCCTGCAGGTGGTATGGTAAGAAGTCTGAAATCACCTTTTTCACGGTACAGCGACATCATATATACATTTCCGTCGGACCCGACAGTATAGGCCAGATTGTTCATCTCTTTCTCGGTATATGGCATTTTTACTTCGCGGCCCCAAATCAGGTCAAATGTCGAATCAAAAACAAAAAAACCCATTAAGTCATGATTTACATCATCGTCTTTTTTTATTGGTTTACGCCGATACTTAATCATGATTTTTGAATTGTCAAAAGACTTGTATAACATGAATGGAGGACCCGATTGCAAAGCCAAATAACCAAAAGCCACAGAACCAGCCCGCGGGCCTATAAATCCCATATCTTCTCCGATAGGACTATTTGCAACAGCACCATCTGTTGTGAAGAGCAATTTCTCCTTACCTAAACTACAATCTTCGGTTTTAAAAGCTTTAAGATAAACAGATCTCTTTTCTGTTTCTTTTTCAAGTGATTCATAAATGTAAAAAAACGCATCACCTATTTGCATTACGCTAATTGCCTTGTTGTAAGGATGCACATCCGTATATTCATTCCGGGCCACTTCCTTCATGTTTTGTATATCGAATTTCTGCACAATTACATTTTCCCGGTTTGTCTTAACCGAATAAGCAAAGCCCTTATTATCGGAAAAGTATTGCTTTGACTGGGCATCCACCACATCGTAAGGCGTGGAGGTTGACACTTTAAAAACAGATGAAAGCTGAGGCTGTGCCACTGCAAATAATGCAATCATCAAAAAGCTCAATGTTGTATTTAACCGTTTCATAGGATAGATTTTTGGAATGTAGATAACACACTTAATAACATATATATTTTCTCTTAACAAAAATAGGATGCCATAAAACCATTTTTATTTGCAAGGCTGGCGAAGTCCGAAAATTGCTCTTTTACTCCACATTTTCGGACAAGCGTAACGCGGCAAATGGGACTTTATGGACAAACACTAATTAGTTTTATGCATTCTAAATTAACAATTTCAGCGATATGATATCCAAACCTGGGAATCGAAATCCCTAAACTTATCAACAAAAACCAGCGCATTGCCACTTTTTGATATTGCCGATAACATTGGCATGGAATTACTTAAGTTCACTACAGAAAGAGTTTTGCCAGTTATCGGACAACGAGATAACTGTTAAAGCCTATCAAGGTGGAAAAAAGATTGCTGGTAAAAATACATTTCCATTAACAGCCGATGCCTAAACGGTATTGTAAAGAGGCTGTCTAAAAAGTTCGATAATCGAAGCCGTCATTGCGAACGGAGTGAAGCAATCATAGCACAACATAAGATTAAATTCGTTGAGCTCCGCTTCGCTCAGGTTGCTTCGGTTGTGCCTCCCCTGCAATGACGTCTACAAGACTTTTTAGACAGCCTCTTTCTTAAAAGTTAAAAGGTATAGTTCAACCGCATTGAACGTTCCCGACAAAAGCCGGGGTCACCTGCCATCTACACCTGTTTAAGAAAAAAATCAGAATTCAATTCCAATACCTAACTCGACCATAAAGAAAGGGTAAACCGAGTTTTCATTTTCGAAAGGATCATCGGCAGAATAACCCTCCTCAGTGTAATACCAGGTATCGTTTGATATAAACTCAGCGCCCACATAGGCACCGGCATTTAAATAAAATCCCGATGCCGAACGGATACGGTATCCTCCATTCATAATAAAATCAAAATGATTCAGGCTGGCTTCATGCTCCCACTGTTCGCCCTGATCTTCCAGCGTGGAGCGTTTTCCGAATTCACAAAGCAAACCCAGGTAAGGTTTGTTTTTCCTGTCACCGAAGAGATACTTTAATCCCCCGCCATATGCAATATCATTCAATTTATCGGGCATTTCATCGTCATTTGTCAGGTACATTACCTTCATTAGAAGCCCTGCCGTTCCAAACCTTACATGACCGTTCAGTGCCAGATTATCGGTTAATCCAATTTCGGCATTTACCATAGGCCCGAACTGAACAAACCCCAATGGCTCAACCGACAATGCAAATTTACCAATGCCATTGTCACCCGATTGTGCAAAAGCATGCATGCTTAACATAAGCAATAAAGCAATTAAAGTATTTTTCATGTGAACAAGTTTTTATTGGTTAAGAAATACTTAAAAGTATATGTGTTTTCTTATAGCGTTTTAAAAGTCGCAATGATGCTGTCGAATAATGCCACCGATGCATCAAAATCATCCGCAGGGATTACCGACTGGACAAGATATTGTATGTTTTTATTTTTCATTACATATACCTTCACCTTGGTTTTTACACCATCGCTGCCAAAGGAGTAAATGGTCCATAACGCCTCCAACCCATTAATGGTGGTTGCCCCCTCCGCTTCAATAGTGTTCTTTTTATCGCTCTTAAGGCTTCGTAAATTCGACTTGTAGGCCTCCTTAGTCGATAACGCCACAGCTTTTGAAGTTATCACCATCAGCTTTTGGGTCAGGTCTTTACCATCATTGGCAGCGAGAATACTGATCAGCGCATTTTTGTCGTATGCGGTTATCCAGCCCTTCGGGAAATCGATGGAATACTTTTTGTCCTTGTTCTCATAGGTTTCAACCTCCTGGCCAAACACTGGCAACGATAACCCGATTAGAAGGCCCAGTAACAATAGATTTTTCATGGTAATTTAGTTTTGAAATGGTTTGAGTTTCAAAACTACTACCCCCCGATGACTGATTTATCCACAAAAAAGTGGATTTTTTAAGGTACAATTCTGAATAAAAATCACTTACTTTAAATGTTGAACCCTGAAAACGCTTCCAAGTTTCACAAATGATGTCAAAGGCAATTCCCATTTTCACTTTTCTTCTGCTTGAAGTATTTTCTATCCGTTTATTTCCGCAACACATTCGCTCAAACATTCCATACGCCGATACCGCCAGGGCCATGCATTTTATTCAAAATGCCTTTGATGCCATTAATAAATCCTCAGCCGACAGTGCCAAATGGTATGCGAAACAAGCCATCGGTATTTCCGAAAAATGCGGATTCACAAGAGGAGTAGCCTGGGGATATCACCGGCTGAGCCAAATTTATGATTATACAGGCTTACCCGATTCCGCCCTGATGTTCGGCAAAAGAGCTGAAAATATTTTTCGTGAAACCGGCGATTACTATGGCCTGGCACGCTCGCTATATACACTGGGCAATATATACCTGTACAAATCGTGGTACGAAACCGCACTGAAGTATTACACTGCGTCACATGACATGTTTTCCAACAGCAATAACCTGTCGGGTACTAACGATTGTTATGCCGGTATTGCGCTGGTTTATTATTTCAGGGAAGAATGGCGCAATAGCATCCGATACTTAAGCCTTACAGCCGACTATGAGAAGCAGACAAATGACGAAGAAGGGCTTCCCGAAACCTGGTTCAACATCGGATGCGCTTATTACGAACTGGGATTAAACGATTCTGCCGCACATTTTTATAAGCTGGCAGAGCATATCGCGGAAAAAAACAAAAACAACCGTGTACTGACTGCAACCAGCAATAACCTGGGTGAAATTGCACTCGACAGTAAAAACTACGCAACAGCCATCCGGTATTTTAACCGGTCCATAGCGCTCAAAAAACAACTGGGTTATTACGAAGGGCTGGGTGAAAACTATGTCAACCTGGGAAAGGTCTACCTGCAGACCGGAGAATACCGGAAAGCTGACGAATATATTAACAAGGGTATTAACTATTGCAGGCGATATCATGCCAGCGAAGACCTGGTTGCTGGTTACCTGGTGCTCTCGAAGCTTTATGAAAAAACAGGAGACCATGCCGCTGCGCTTTCAGCTTACAAAACGTATGTCGAAGTCAACGATACCCTGAATAATATGCGGTTTGCCGGGCAGGTAGCCGAATGGCAAACGCTTTATCATTTGAAAGACACAGAGTTCCAGCTCGAAGCAGCCAAAAGCCAGGTAACAGCTCAACAGGCAGACATCAGGCTGAACAAGATTATACAGGTCGGTCTGATTGCGTTGTCAATCGTAATCGTACTTATTTCTTTCCTGGCTTACCGAAATATCCTGAACAAAAACACCATTGCCAAACAAAACAGCGAATTACAGGAACATCGCATCAGACAACTCGAGAATGAAAAGAAATTGCTGGCCACACAATCGGTATTGAAGGGTGAGGAGACTGAAAGACGGAGACTTGCCCGTGACCTGCACGACGGGCTGGGCGGACTCCTGTCGGGCGTTAAAATGGCCTTCAGTAATATAAAAGACAACACCCCACTCCCTGGCCATAAGGTTAAGGACTATAACCACGCCCTGGATCTGCTGGATACATCTATAACAGAACTGCGCAGGGTTGCCCGCAATTTGTTGCCCGAAGCATTGCTGAAGCTGGGCCTTAGAAGTTCCATTGCCGATTTCTGCGCGGAACTCGATAAGGTAAATGCCCCCGATATTATCTTCCAGTTTTTTGGAACTTTTGAAAGACTTGATGCCAACCTGGAGTTAAATGCATTCCGTGTTATTCAGGAACTGGTGAATAATGCCCTTAAACACGCCAATGCCAAACAATTAGTTGTTCAGATGATACAGGAACCCGGAAGACTTTGTTTTATAGTTCAGGATAACGGCACAGGTTTTACAATTCACGATAAGCAGCATATCAAGGGAATCGGACTTTCGACCGTTAAATCGAGAATTGAAGCACTAAACGGGAAAATGGAAATGATCAGCACCCCTGGCAACGGAACTGAATTTACCATTGAATTCCCGGTACCGACACCGTTAAAACAGGCTTACGCTTAACATAGCTCATGGTATCAGATTATAAACAACAAACAGCATTATGGTCGACATTTTGATTGTAGATGATCACCCCATCGTTGCTGAAGGAATGAAAACGCTTATCCTTCAGCAGCAAATTTCTTCAAAATGCTTTGTGGCCCACTCCTTCGACGAATGCAAGAGAATTCTTCAGGTATTTACACCGGGTATGGTTTTGCTCGACTATTGCCTTCCCGACGGCAACGGGGCTGAAATTTGTAAATTATTGAAACAAAACAATAATAGCATCAAAATACTGGCAATAAGTTCGTACCGCGAACGCAGCATTATAAAGCTGATGCTCGACAGCGGTGCTTCGGGATTTGTGCTGAAAAATGCGTCCGGTGATGAAATTGCTGAGGCCATAAAAGCTGTGCTCGAAGGCAAAAGATACATATGTGATGATTCTTATGAGATCATGGAAAAAAACAGTCAGGCTATCCTTACCCGGCGTGAAACCGAAATACTGCAGTATATTGCCGACGGGTTTACCAATGCCGAAATTGCCGAAAAATTGTTTATCGGTCAATCGACTGTCGACAGTCACCGTCGTAATATGCTAATCAAGCTAAACGCTAAAAATACTGCCTGCCTGATAAAAATGGCCCTGCAACAGGGAATAATCAGCTGAAAAATTTTGGAGCAATTGCCGTACTTCGTTCAGCGACGTTATCACGCTACTACTTTCGTATTTCTATTAACGTGCTATTCGTCACATAGGGATAAACTTCGTCAATATCTTTATTTTTCAACGAGATACAACCCAGGGTCCAGTTCACCCGGGCGTCAATGAGAAAATCCATTCCGGCGGGTACGCCGTGAATGCCCACTTCGCCGCCAATTTTTGCCTCCGCGGGGATTCGTCCTTCGCGTTTGGCAGTATTGTGCTTTCTCCACGAATCGTCATTCGGGTAATTAATCCAGATAAACTTCGACCATGCATTGTGCGGATATTTCGAGATCATTTTAAACGCGCCTTCAGGGGTGCATTTATCACCTTGCATGAGCTTGTCATCAACCGTATTTTTCCCGAAAACCACCGGGTACTCTTTCAACACCCGGCCTTCAGCATAAATATAAAGCCTGAAATCCGATTTATCTATTAGCAAAGAGATCTTTTCAGTATCAATGTTGAATGAATCAATTACTTCGGAAAGCAACAAGGTGGGGTTACTGACATTTTTCTCCTGACCTTTACAGGCCAGGGCAAGCAACAGCACAATGGTAAAAGTGAGTGTTTTCATTTGTTTAGTTATGCAACCATTTTTATGAATTGATTATCTGACTATTACAAAAATCAGGGTCCTTTTGTGATGCCTTATCACCACCAAAAGCAACCTGCTTAGACGACCAAACAGGCGAAACTACGATTAATTTTACTGGTTTTCAATAACATTACCTAACCCTAACCCGGATACAAAAAGAGGTTGTCTACAAAATCCGATTATCGTAGCCGTCATTGAGAGAGGTCACCCCGAAAAACGGGACACAATGCAAAAATGACAACAATATGTCATTGGTAGTGGGACACACCAGAACGTGGCAATTTGCCTTGTTATTGCCTAGCCTGAGGTTGCCACGGTCGTCGTACCTCCTCCCTCGCAATGACGCGTCGATCATTGCCACTGCATATTCACAATGATGCTATGTACCGTCATTGCGAACGGAGTGAAGCAATCTTAGCACAACATCAGATTAACTTCGTTGAGCGCCGCTTCGCACCGGTTGCTTCGGTTGTACCTCCCTTACAATGACGTGGACAAGACTTTTTTGACAGCCTCTTTTTTGGAATGAGCCTAGTCAATCGGTTTGATAAACTGCATCAATTCCCGGTCGTGGTTATTAACGATTTTGCATGTATTGTCGAAATACAGGGTTGCACCGTTTTCTGCCGTATAAGGTTCCCACTTGGGCAGCTTACCTGCCACATTCGGATCCCCTGTTTTGACAAAGTTCAACCAGGCGGAACTCATGACGTCAGACAATTTCCAGGCTTCTTCGGTATTGCCGGTCCAGTCGGGTCGCAAATCAACATTATAGAAAGCCAGCGGAATGTCCAATCCATGGAAAGAACCTTTCGTGGCACTGTCAACCGGACTCTTCCAGGCCAGGAGATAAACATACAACGGAGCATTTGACTGCCCGGCCCATGCATCAGCAGTCCGTATGGTAAAAGGTCTGAAAACCTTGTCAATCGAAAGCAGGTCCTGCGGTGTGTAATCAGGATAGGCCTTTGCAAAAAGATCAATGTATTCACTGGCTTTATTGCCATATTCCTTTGTCAACCGTTTTTTGGCCAGTTCCAGCGTCAGATCTTTCTCGGCATAAGCCGTGCTCATCAGTTCATTCAGGGTGGTTCCCATCATCAGCGGGATGTCTTTTGAAATATCCGCAAATCCGGGACTGAAAGGTTGCTGCAGCAAAACTATGCTGTCAACAGAAGGTGCGAAACCAAACATGGTTGCCGATCCGGGTATTCTCGGGCCGGAGATCTTGTTTATGGCATCGTTTCCTGCTTTTACCAGGCGCATGTACGAAACTGTATCCAGTTTTTCCACCGCTGAAGGCGTGAGTCCCAGGTTTTCCAGCACAGCCAGGCCCAGGGCTTTTGATTTTTCCTGCGTCATCACATTTAGCAACGTTCCGCTTTGAATGATTGCCTTATGAAACAATCCTTTTGCAGCCGGCATACACATCAGCGTGCCCACCTTGCCACCACCGCCCGATTCGCCAACAATGGTTACGTCAGCAGGGTTGCCTCCAAACTGCGCAACGTTTTTATTGATCCATTCCAGGGCTTTTACTATATCGAGCATGCCCACATTGGCCGATTGTGCATAGTTGGGGCCACAAGCCGACAAATCGAGAAATCCAAGAATATTCAACCGGTGATTAACAGATACGAAAACGACATCCCCTTTTTTGGCCAGGGCTTTTCCGTAGGTCATCGGGTCGTTGCTGCTGCCCACATGAAACCCGCCACCATGCAACCACAGCATTACCGGACGTTTTTTATCATCCTTGATTCCTTGTGTCCATACATTAACGCTGAACAGTTTCTTTTCATCCATGGTGGAATCTGCAATCCAGGGTACTATTTGTTTCGCTACAGGGCCAAAGTCATTACATGCGAGAACCCCTTTCCAGGCATCAGGATCCTGGGGAGGCATAAACCTTTCGGCTTTGGCATAGGGAATTCCTCTGAAGATAAAAACACTGTCTTCAACAATGCCGGAAACAGTGCCGTAGGTGGTTTTCACAACGGGTTCCTGATTTTGCTTTGCCCCCGGGACGCAGCTGTTCAAGCAAAAGCCGGCTGCCATAAAACCAATGGCAGTGATGTACATGAGCTTTTTCATAGGTAATGAACGATTGAAGTTAGATTTATAGTTTTAAATTTTTATTCGTAAACAACATTCTACTAAAGCATTTCCCGGGCATACTCCCTGGATTCAACCCATCCGACTAAAGTAAGAAAATTTATCTTATTTCAGTGATTGTTTTTAGGATGATTCGGAAGTGGGTGCTGGGTGCTGGGTGCTGGGTGCTGGGTGCTGGGTTGTCACTTCATAATTT
>CAZUBW010000046.1:0-30793 GCA_964618645.1 uncultured Bacteroidales bacterium
AAGCGGTTAAAAACCCTTGAAGGGTGCTGTATTTACCCCTGCCGCTGCCACTGCCACTGCCACTGCCGCTGCCACTGCCACTGCCACTGCCGCTGCCACTGCCACTGCCGCTGCCACTGCCGCTGCCACTGCCGCTACCACTGCCGCTACCACTGCCGCTACCACTGCCGCTGCCGCTGCCACTGCTACTGCCGCTGCCACTTGTCTTGGCTCTTGGTTCTTGGCCCTGCCTGCACTGACGCTCCGGCAGGCAGGTCTTGGTTCTTCTATAGAAAATAGTTGAAATTTGCTAGCTTTACACAACAAACAAAAACCCATGAGACCTATCCGGATTATTTGCATATGGCTGGTGAGCAGTTTCGGGTTAATGACCGGCGCACAGGAATTTGAAGTTATTTCGGGCGAACGCGACATACTCAGCAGCATTACCACACGCCATAAGATCATTGGCCACGATCAGGATCATTTTTATGTTGTCAAATACGTCGGCTCGCGTTACTTCATCGAAAAAACGGATAACAACCTGAATAAGTTACTCGAAGAGCCCATAAAGCTATACAAGGGGTTAAAAACCTATGAATTTGAGTACCTGGTTCATTTTCACAATGAGCTGCTGTTGTTGGTATCGTACAGGGGATTTAGCAATATTACGCTCTATTATCAGAAACTCGACAAATCAACCCTTCTGCCCCTGGAGGAGTTTACCGAGCTTACCACCGTTGATTTTGTGAAGGGAAATTGGGCCGATTTCCATTTTGCCCTTTCGCGACAGGAAACAAAACTGCTGATCGCCTGCCGTACCAAGCTGGCATGGTCGGGGGCCCAGTTCAACGAATACTATGTTTACGGCGAAGGTTTCAACCTTGTATGGAAGCGCAGGGATTCCTTTAAGTTCCAGGGGCAGGGACCGCGCGACAACAAGTACTTAATTGACGATGCCGGCAATGTCACTATCCTGAGCCTTATCAAAAGGGAATCGATTTTCTCACTGTGGAGCGATGTGAAAAATATGTATGCCCTTTACCGCTATACCCAACAGGGGGAAGTTTTCAGGGAATACCCGGTTGCTTTGCCCGAACTGTTCATCAGGGGTATTATGATCACGGGCAACGAAAAGGGGGAGCTCATCTGCGCAGGACATTATTCCGAAGTGCTGAAAGCCGGCATCCGCGGCACTTTCTTTTTTACCCTCAACGACGCTACGGGCGAAACGCCGAGGGTCATACTGAGCAAATTTGAAGATGCCTTTCTGGAGGAGCTGGCCCGGCTGAAAGACCCGTTAATGCATGAGGAGGAGTTGATGTCGTACGCGGTTTCGGAATTGGTATACCGTGCCAATGGCCGGATTGTAATGGTGGCAGAACAGGTTTTCAACCAAAATTACAACACTTATAACAACCTTATTGTAACCAGTTTTGAACCCAGCGGACAGGTTTACTGGTCGCGCGTGATTCCCAAAAAACAAAACTTCAGTTATCCTGTGCAGATGAGCCAGGAAATAGAACTGTCCGAGTACCGCAATTTTGTGAAGGAAACCGGGTTCATGCATCCCGGTTTGAGTAATTACTGCTCATTTGCCATGATGGCGCCCGTATACCAGAACAGGATCATCCTGGTTTTTAACGATGATATACGTAACATTGGTGCTGATAAGCAAAGGGCGTTTGGTCAGCCACGGAAGTCTTATCTGAAGGCCGTAGACATCGATGAGTATGGTAACCTTACCACGCACCAGCTGGTCAGCTGGAAGAAACGGGCCATGTACCCCGAGCCGATCCGGTACTACGATACCCTTGGCGAAACCATTGTCATTCCGGCATTGCGGAATCGCATACTGAATTATTACAAGATTACCGTAAAGGTTAATCGCTGATGAAGTCGGCCAGCAGCTTCATTTTGTAGAACAGGTTGGAGAACTGTAGGGCAATGTTGGCCTTGTCGATACTGTTTAACGAACCATGGTATTTCTGCTGGTTTTGCAGGTCTTCGATCTTCTCGTCGATGTTTTTGAAAAGCCAGCCGCAGTCCTTTCCCTTGTAGCGGTTATTGCGTTCGTCGCGGATGTCGGTTTCGGTAAGGTGCCCGTTTTTTACGACGTGGAAAGAAAACCGGTCCTTCCGCGCCTGTTTAATGGTATCGTTTTTCAGCAGGCCGAGCAGCCTGTCGTAGTCAATTTTCACCGATTTCTGCGCTGTTTCAAAAGCTTTGATGTTAATACGCAGTTCGCGGAGTAGCAGGTCCTTGGTTGCTTTATCCGATTTGATTTTTTTACCCAGTCCCGTGATGAGTTCGGCAATGTCTTTTATTCCTGATAACCAGTCTAAGGCCATGTTGGTTGTTTTACCATGCTAATATAGTTGTATTTTGCATTTTACAATGCTTTATTTCTGAACAGGTTTTGCAAAGAATGCTTATATTGGACTTTTATTCCGTATGCAAAAACTACTATCCATACCGGAAAACCTGGTACATTCGTTCCACAAGGTCACCGGCCGTCAGCCCGGGGAATGGTTTGCCACCAGCGACCCGCCAGGCACCAAAGTGGGTTCCGGAGGCGGATCGGCCTGGCTGCTGGCACAGCATAAGCAGCAATACGGCAGATCACAGGCTTTTGGTGACTATCTTCAAACGGGTAAGCGAATCATCATCCATGCCGGCGGCCAAAGCCGACGCCTGCCGGCTTATGCGCCATCGGGCAAGTTACTGGCGCCGGTTCCGGTATTCCGTTGGAGCAGGGGACAACGGCTCGATCAGACCCTCCTTGATTTGCAGTTGCCTTTACTTGAGCAGATTATGGAAGCAACCGGGCCGCGGCAGCATGTAATGATTGCGGCAGGAGATGTATTGATTCAGTCGCCCGAAGTGCCTTTTTCGATACCCAACGCCGATGTGGTATGCTTTGGTATATGGGTTGAACCGCACCTGGCTTCGCACCACGGCGTGTTCTTCACCCCTCGCAACAATCCTCATCAGCTCGATTTTATGTTGCAGAAGCCCGACCACGAAACCATTGAAAAGCTGGCGGCCACGCATTTGTACATGATGGATGTGGGCGTATGGGTGCTGAGCGACAGGGCTGTGGACTTGCTGATGAAAAAGTGCGGGTGGAACGGTGCTGATTTTTCAAAGCAGATACCGGAACACTACGATTTGTACAGTGCCTTTGGCCCGTGCCTGGGTGAGCGTCCTGCCGGAAAGGATGCTGAAATTGGGGCACTAACGGCAGCTGTTGTGCCCATGAACAAAGGATCGTTTTACCATTATGGCACGTCGGCTGAGCTGATCTCTTCAACCGAAAAAATTCAGAACAAGGTTCAGGATCAGCGAAATATCTGGCATTACAGGGTTAAGCCGCATCCTTCGCTCTTTGCTTTGAATGCCGTTACCGCTATTCGGTGGAACCAGCAACATCAGCAGATATGGATTGAAAACAGCCATATTCCGGCTTCGTGGACCTTACAGGGCAGGCATGTACTGACAGGCATTCCTGATAACCAGTGGACGCTGGACCTGCCCGAAGGTTTATGCCTCGACATCGTACCGGTGGGCGAATCAGCATTTTGCCTGAGGCCTTATGGCATGGACGACAGCTTTACAGGGAGTCTCACCGATGAACAAACCTGTTGGATGGGCATGCCGGTGATGAAGTGGTTCAGAAAAAGAAAGATCTCTTTGTCCGATGCCGGTTTCCCGGGTAAGACAGACATACAGGAGGCGCAATTGTTTCCGGTACTGCCTAACCTGGATGTGGCTGAAGAACTATTGCGATGGATGATTGCCGAAGACGAAGGCCCCGTAAAGTCAGTCATCTGGCTCTCGCTTCCCAGGTTATCGGCGGCTGAAATCAGCGCACGGGCCAACCTGGTAAGGCTGTTCGCGCAGCGCGAGGCATTCAGGTATGCCAGCCTGGCCAAGCTTACCCGTAACTATAAGCGTAGCGTTTTTTACCAAATCGACCTGAAAAAAGCTGCCGGCGATTTTACCAGGGCCGGAATACCGCTTCCTGAACAATTGGGGGAAGGGGAACCGGCCACCTTACGGTTTACCGATCATATGTTCCGTTCGGAGGTGCTTAAACTAAAAGGCATGGACGGCGCTGCTGAAGAAGCCAGCGCGTTTGACGTGTTGCGGGGCGCCATCACCTCATCGGCAACCGGTAAGGTTATGCCCCGGTTGAATGTTTTTACCGATCAGATCGTATGGGGGCGAAGTCCGGCCCGGCTCGACCTGGCTGGCGGGTGGTCCGACACACCACCGTATTGTATGCAGAATGGCGGAAGCGTGCTGAATGTAGCCGTGGAACTCAACAGCCAGCCTCCCATACAGGTGTTTATCAGGTTGTGCAACGAGCCTTCGATTACCCTGCGATCGATTGACAATGGCGTGGCGGAGAAAATAACCAGTTATGACGAATTGAAGGATTTCAACAGGGTGGGTTCGGTATTTTCCATACCCAAGGCGGCCTTGTACCTGGCGGGGTTTCACCCCGACTTTTGCGCGGGGCAATACCGCGAGCTCAGTGATCAGCTGGCCGATTTTGGCGGGGGCATTGAAATATCGCTTTTAGCGGCTATTCCCAAGGGGTCGGGTTTGGGCACGAGTTCCATTCTGGCGGCTACCGTGCTGGGGTCGTTATCGGATTTTTGCTCGCTGAGCTGGGATCAGCAGGTGATTTGTCACCGTACCCTTATCCTCGAGCAATTGCTTACCACCGGAGGCGGATGGCAGGATCAGTATGGCGGCATTCTGCCCGGCGTTAAGCTGCTCGAGTCGGAACCTGGCCTGCAGGACCGGATCGGCATTCGCTGGATGCCCGATCACCTGTTCACCCAATTGAATTACAGGGACTGCTGGTTACTGTATTATACCGGTATTACCCGGGTTGCCAAAAACATACTGGCCGAAATTGTGCGGGGCATGTTTCTGAACGAAGGCCGTCGGCTAAGTATTCTCAATGAGATCAGGCAACATGCCTATAACATGGCAGAGGCATTTCAGCGTTCGGATTACGCGCTGGCGGCGCAGATGATCGGTCGTTCGTGGAAACTGAACAATGCGCTGGACAGTGGTACCAATACACCCGAAATCCAGCAGATTATTGACCAGATAGATGATTACAGCGCCGGGTACAAATTGCTGGGTGCCGGGGGAGGCGGATTTTTGGTAATTGCTTCAAAGGATACCGGAGCCGCAGCACGAATACAGGCTACGCTGAATCAGCATCCGCCCAACAACCGGGCCAGGTTTGTGCGAATGGAAGTTAGCCGGCAGGGTTTCCAGGTAACCAGGTCGTAAGATAGCATGGCCCGGGCTGGTTCTGTTACGCTATTTCGGCGTTGTCAGGCGGTTCGGGCGTATGGTAAATACGCCAGGTAAGGGCGGTGAAGATCAGGATGAAAACAATGGAAAGCAGTGAGCCTTCGAAGCCAAAGGCGCCCCCGTTGATCAGGTCGTCGTATGGACGGCGCTGGTTGATCACCGAGTAAACATCCTGCCCGCTGACGTTAAACCCGAAAACTGTTCCCTGGAAAAAGTTCCAGCTGAAATGCAGGGCAATGGGAAACCAAAGGTTGCGGGTATAAATATAGGATATGCCCAGGATGATGCCCGAAAGCAAAATTACAAAAAAGGTGAGGGTGCTGAAATGTGGGTTGAACAGGTGCAGCAGCGAGAAAGCGATGGCGGAAATAAACAGGGCAAGATACCTGTTCATCGAAAGCATCAGGTTATTGAGCACGTAGCCACGTAAAAAGATCTCTTCGTTAAAAGCCACCAGTACAAACAGCAGGAAACTCAGGGCGAAATCCGTTGCGTTAAAGGATATATGATCAATGCTGATTTTCTTTAAAAGGATCAGCAAGCCGAAACCCATCCCCATCATCAACAGGCCGATGAGCAGGCCTAACAGTATATCGCGGCCGCACTTTTTCAGTTGAAAACCAAGGCTTACAAACGACGCACGGTCGATTTTACTCCGGAAAAGCCAGATCAGCAAGACAGAGCCTATAAGGGTCATGGCCATTACAATAACTTCCTGGTAATGGCTTAATTCGGCGCCGGGGTCCATTATGTTACCACCGGAAATGGCAAGGCCTATCACCTGGCTTATGCCTATTACAATTATCCAGGGAATAATGATGAGCAGCACCCTTTGCCAGCCTTTGAAACCTGATTTGTTCATGGTAATGATGTGATTTTAATGATGCATAAAGCGAATATACATCAAAATCTATTTGTTATGCATTTCTTTCTTGCCATAACGCCGGAAATTGTTAAATTTGTTTATAACCGTTAACACAATCGGGCATGGAGCTGGGGAGAAAGGACGACAATAAGATGCAGCTTATTTTAGATGGCATTGCGCGGCTGGCAGCCGGAGATTACTCGGTTGGGTTTGAAACATCGCCCGGCGCGGATGCGGCAAATCTGCTGGCTGCAGCATTGAACAAGCTGGCCGTTTCGTTAAAGAAGACAACAGACAGGGAGTCCGAAATGAACCAGCTCCGGAAAAGCAATGCAGAACTCAAAAGGGCGTTGGAAAAGGCCAGTGAGGATGAACGCCTGAAGGCTGCTTTTTTTGCCAACCTGAGTTACGAGATCCGTACCCCCATGAACGGCATACTGGGTTTTACCGCACTGCTGAAAAAGCCCGAGATCACCGGCGAACAGCAACAGAAATACATCAACGTTATCGAAAAAAGCGGGGAGCGGATGATGCATGTGATCAACGACCTGATAGAGATATCGCGCATCGAATCAGGTCAGACGGCCGTATCGCTGGCGCCTACCAATATCAACGAACAGGTTGAAATTATTCATGCGTTGTACAGAAATGAGGCAGAACGGAGGGGGTTGAAAATCAATTACATGTGCGGGTTACCCACCGAGGATGCCATCATCAGTACCGACAGGGAAAAGATTTACACCGTGCTGATGAACCTGTTGCGCAATGCTATCAAGTACACGCAGGAAGGGCGCATTGACTTCGGGTATGAAAAAAAGGATAACCAGTTAGTTTTTTTCGTAAAAGATACCGGCATAGGCATTTCGGGTGAAAAGCTTGCGCGGATTTTTAACCGCTTTGAGCGGAACGAAAAGGAAGGGGAGCGTCAGTTCGAAGGTGCCGGGCTTGGTTTGTCGATTTCCAAAGCCTATGTGGAGATGCTGGGCGGGAAAATCTGGGCTGAGTCGGAGGAACATACGGGTTCTACATTTAATTTTTCCATTCCCTATGTTACCATGAAGGAGGAATCGGGTGTTGTTGCCTACAAAACCTCACTGGGTAACGTGCAAGAAACCGAAAGCAAGTTGAAAATTATGATTGCCGAGGACGACATGGCTACGGTAATGCTGTTGACGGTTATGCTCGAAGATTATATCGAGGAGTTATACCATGTTGCCAACGGCCTGGAGGCTGTTGAAATGTGCCAGCAACACCCCGATATTGACCTGATATTGATGGACATAAAAATGTCGAAAATGGATGGTTACGAGGCTGTGCGGCATATCCGGCAATTCAATAAAGAGGTGGTGATCATAGCCCAAACCGCTTATGTGCTGAATGACGACCGTGAGAGAAGCCTTAAAGCCGGGTGCAACGATTATATTACCAAACCGATCAACCGGGAAGCGCTGCTGGAGATGATCAACAAGCACAAAAACAAACCAGTTGCCTGACAGGTGTGTTTTGTCAGCTCTTTAACAGGTTGGTTATGACCACCGAAGCACAGAAGCAGCCAAATACCGATGGCATGTACGATATGGTACCCACTACCGAACGCTTGTTTTCCTCGCCCTTAACTTCCCTGATGGCCTTTTTGCTAACCGGCTCAGGGGAATATACAGCTGTTATGCCGGTGAATACGCCCTGCCGGTGCAGGTATTTTCTGACGATGTAGGCGAATTTGCAGTGGTGCGATTGCGAAATATCGCTGATTTCAACCTTTTCAGGGTGGAACTTTCCGCCCGATCCCATTGAACTTACCACACGGTAACCACGCCTGGAGGCTTCGGTGAGGAGCGCCACCTTGGGGGTGAGGGTGTCAATGGCATCCACCACGTAATCGAACCTGGTTTCCAGGATGGGAGCAAAACGGTCTTCTTTTAGGTATTCATCAATGATATGGAGTTTTATCTCAGGGTTGATGTCGAGCAGTCGTTGCGCCATCACATCGGCCTTGCGTTTTCCCTCATTGCTCAGCAGGGCAATGATCTGCCTGTTGCGGTTGGTTATGTTCACCGTGTCGCCGTCGATGAGTGTCAGTTCGCCAATGCCGGCACGGCATAATTGTTCGGCAGCGTAACCCCCCACGCCTCCAAGTCCGGCTACAAGCACATGTGCTGCCTGCAGTTTCTGCAGGTTTTCGGGTCCGGTGAGCAGTTCGGTACGGCTTAACCAATGTTCCATGCGGCAGGTAAACGTTGAAAACAAAGGCCGAAGTTATCCATAATACGCGTTTTTAAACCGGCAATATCGGTGTTCCTTAAGGAGGCTGCTTTTTCATAAACCTGTTCAATAGTATAGCCGGCATCGTCGGTTTCGAAAAATATCCTTTCGGCCGGAACATCCTGAAAAGCGCCATAGGCTTTGCTCTGTGGGTTAAACAGCATATGACCGAAGGAAAGATAGCAGTTTTTCCGGATGAATTCGCGGGCCATTTGCCTGTCGGCGTTAAACCAGTGGAATATCCAGGGCAGGCTTTGGTCGGCTTTTTTGCGGATCGCCAGCATTTCGCTGTATGAGCGTACACAGTGTATGATCATAGGCTTGTGCACGAACTCGGCTATGTGAAGTTGCGCCTTAAATGCTTCAAGCTGAACAGCGTAAGGTGCGGCAATGGTTTTGTCGAGACCGGCCTCGCCAATGGCAAGCACTTGTGGATGCTGTGAAGCCTGTTGAACTGCTTCAATACCTTCCTGCCAGGTATGTTCTTCGACGTGCCACGGATGAAGTCCTACCGAGAAAAAGCCAGGCATTTGCAGCTTCTCCGTTTCGGCGGCAAAGACATTCAGGATCACCCTGGTTTCCGGGTTATGGTACCCGGTATGGGTATGGATGTCGAGGTAGTTCATTTCATGGGGGTAGTCTGATAGTCGTGCAGTCGGTTAGTCGTGCAATCTGTCAGTTATATGGTTTTACTCTTTATTCCTTTCAGCACTTCCTGCTCAATGATAACCGGGAAGTGCCTGTACTCCAGATCATGTACCCGGGCGGCAAGTGAATCGGGGGTATCGCCCGGCTCAACCGGGCATGTGGCCTGGAAGATGGTTTCGCCGCGGTCGTATTCGTTGTTCACGTAATGAATGGTAATGCCCGATTGTTTCTCGCCGTTTGCAATCACAGCTTCATGCACATGATGCCCGTACATGCCCTTTCCGCCATAGTTGGGCAACAGGGCAGGGTGTATGTTGATGATGCGATTGGGATAAGCACGGATAAGCCTGGCAGGCATGAGCCACAGAAATCCGGCCAGGATAATCCAACCGGCTTCTTTTTGTGCTATCCAGTCATCTACTTTTGTATTCTCATACAGGTCGTTGCGGTTAAATACCAGTACGGGAATATCGTATTTTTTCATCCGTTCTATTACATAGGCATCGGCGCGGTTGGTACACAGGCCTGAAACCCTTATCTGAGGCTTGTTAATGAAGTAACTGACTATATTCTCGGCGTTTGAACCCGACCCCGAGGCGAAGATAACGAGTTGATGCATGTTTTGTAAAAAATTAGATATCAATACAATACAAATCGACCAAAATACAGCCTTAGTCGAAAGCCAAAGAAAAATAAAAATTTGTTTGTTTTTTCCTTATTATTGCATTTTCTTTGCACAACATTTTTAAAAAATTATAAAGTAATAATTAAAATTAGGTATTATGTCAGACATTGCATCTAGAGTAAAAGCGATTATTGTTGACAAATTAGGTGTTGATGAAAGCGAAGTAACGCCCGAAGCTAGTTTTACCAACGACTTGGGTGCTGATTCACTTGATACCGTTGAGCTGATCATGGAATTCGAAAAGGAATTCAATATCGGAATTCCCGACGATGCAGCTGAAAACA
Organism: uncultured Bacteroidales bacterium; assembly: GCA_964618645.1. Taxonomy (GTDB): domain Bacteria; phylum Bacteroidota; class Bacteroidia; order Bacteroidales; family UBA10428; genus UBA5072. Next base: position 10,064 of record CAZUBW010000046.1, read on the forward strand.
TCGCAACCGTTGGCGACGCGATCAAGTACATTGATGAGAACGTAAAGAAGTAAAGTAAGTTTTACCAACACTTTTCATTATGGAGTTGAAGCGAGTAGTAGTTACCGGCATGGGTGCGGTAACCCCCCTGGGCAATAATGTTAATGATTTCTGGAACAATTTGGTTAACGGAGTTAGCGGGGCCGATAAGATTACTCGTTTTGATGCCACGAATTTCAAAACCCAGTTTGCCTGCGAAGTTAAGGATTTCAAACCCGAAGAATTCTTTGACCGTAAGGAACTGAAAAAGTATGACCTTTTTACCATTTACGCCCTGGTGGCAGCTGATCAGGCTGTCAAGGATGCGGGACTTGATCTCGATACTGTTAACAAAGACAGGATTGGCGTAATTTATGGTTCAGGCATTGGTGGGTTTAATACATTTTTGAACGAATTGGGGGATTATTTCAGGGGCAATAAAATGCCCAGATTTAATCCCTTTTTTATTACCAAGATCATTCCCGATATTGCGGCAGGTCAGATTTCCATGCGCTATGGATTCCGCGGGCCTAATTATGCAACGGTATCGGCATGTGCCACGGCCACCAATGCGCTCATCGATGCTTATAACCTTATCAGGTTGGGGAAAGCCGATTTGTTTGTATCGGGTGGCTCAGAAGCAGGCATATGTGAACCAGGCATTGGCGGTTTCAATGCTATGCATGCCATGTCGACCAATAACGCCGAATATAAGACTGCTTCGAGGCCTTTTGATAAAACCCGCGATGGCTTTGTCATGGGTGAAGGCGGTGGAGCGCTAATACTCGAAGAATATGAGCACGCACGCAGCAGGGGCGCCAGAATTTATGCCGAGGTGATCGGTGGCGGGCTGTCTGCAGACGCCTACCACATTACCGCACCCCATCCCGAAGGACTGGGCGCCGCGCTGGTGATGAAAAATGCGCTTGAAGACGCTAACCTCACGCCCGACCAGGTTGATTACATTAATGTACACGGAACTTCAACTCCCGTTGGCGATGTTTCCGAAGCCAGGGCCATTGTCAGGATTTTTGGAGAGCATGCCTACAAACTCAATGTAAGCGCGACCAAATCAATGACCGGCCATTTGCTTGGCGCAGCTGGAGCCATTGAAGCCATTGCCGCTATATTGAGCACCAAGTACGACATTGTGCCGCCAACCATTAATTTTAAAGTACCGGACGAAGAAGTCGACCCTGGCATTAACCTTACACTCCATACGGCGCAAAAACGGACCGTTAACATAGCCTTGAGCAATACCTTTGGTTTTGGCGGGCATAATACATCGGTTGTTTTCAGGAAATATGTTTTGTAACCTGTGTTGAAACCTTTACTTCGTAACGATAAGTACTTATTTCCCCCTGAAAAATCCTTTGTCAGGCAACTTAAGCGAATCCTGGGATTCAGACCAAGGAACCTGAAACCCTACCAGCTTGCCTTTGTGCATAAGTCGGCTTCCACTGTCATTTTTAACGACACCCGGGTGAATAACGAACGGCTTGAGTTTTTGGGCGATGCCATACTCGATTCGATGGTGGCGGAGTTCCTGTTTCTAAAATTCCCCGAGAAAGAAGAAGGTTTTCTTACCCAAACACGCTCGAAAATCGTTAACCGCGATCACCTGAATCATATGGCCATTAAGCTTGGTATTGGCGAGATGATCGTTTCCAAGCTGTCGAAAGACAATCACAAATCGGTTTACGGCGATACACTCGAGGCCCTTATCGGCGCTTTGTATATTGACAAAGGCTATGAACGGACAAAAAAAATTGTAATCGAAAGGATCATCCAGGGCGACGTGAATATTAACCGCCTGCTGAATACCGAAACCGATTTCAAGAGTCGTATTATCGAATGGGGTCAGAAGAATAAGAAGTCCATCAACTTTACCAGCTTTGAAGAAAACGATGAAAACGGCCCCGTTTTCATCACCCATTTGTTTATTGTAGACGATATAGCCGGCAGGGGTTCGGGTTCTTCAAAAAAAGAAGCGGAGCAGAATGCGGCCCGGCAGGCATTGCAGCTCATCGAGAGCTGATGTTGCCATCGGGCATACCAATATTTTGCCTATCTTAGTGGTTTATTGCATCTAAGTATGAAACCGAAACCTGCCGAAAAAAAGCAGACCCTTAAATTGCACGTGGATGAGCACGTTGATTTCAGGATCATTGGTATATCGTCGCACGATAACGATTACCGTGTTGTTTGGTCGGTTAACCAGGACCTGGGCATGCAATTTGCCCGTGTTGATAACCTGGTGGTACACCAGCCCAAATTAAAGACCGATCTTTCGTTCAGCAAATACCGTTTCGACGACGAGGACCGGTATGTCAGGTACAACCTTATCGCCAACCGCTGTCCCGACGGCATCCTTTTCCCTGAAATAAAAAACATTGATTTTGTGTTGCAGGTGGCAGGAACGCTAAATGAAACGGAATTTCAGTCGCTGGTTAAAAAGCTCAAAGGCGTAACGGTTATCTCAGCTGTTTTTGTGCTGCAGCCCGAGAAAATAAAGGGTATCGCACGGGCGTTGCAGGAATAGCCCATGTGTGCTTTTGAGAGGGTTTCAGGAATTAATTCCCCTGTTTTTCAGTGGCCAGGATCATTTTGATATCGAGGTTGCTGCCAACTTGCAGCACGTCAACCAAATCCTGAATGGTAAGGGAGGCGTCGGCACGAACAACAATGGTAACATCCGGTAACTGCGATTTGATTGCTCCGAGTTCCTTTTCGAGATCCTGGTAAAGCACTGGCCTTTCGTCGATATAATACATTTTTTTACGGGTAATCGACAAGGTCATTTGCTTTTTGGATATGGTTTGGCTCGAATTGGCTTTTGGCAGAAAAAGCCTTATTACATGAGGATTGGCAAATGTTGCAACAATCAGGAAGAACAACAGGAGGAAAAACATGATGTCGTTCAGCGACGCTGTGGCCACCTCAGGTTTGAATTCGTGCCGTCTTTTTATTTTCATGGATTACTTGCTGACGATATTCATAAATTCAAATGCTTCCTCTTCGATTTGCGAAATAAAAAGGTCAATGCGCATGTTAAGCATATGATACCCCGTGAAGGCAATAACACCCACAATCAGTCCACTGCCGCTGGAAATCATTTTTTCGTAAAGCCCGCCCGAGATGATACCAATACTGATGTTGTCGGTGAGTGAAATGTTGTAGAAAATCTTGATAATACCGGAGATGGTTCCGATGAACCCGAGCATGGGCGCTATTCCGGCAATGAGACCCAGGTAACCCATGTGCTTGCTTACCCTGGCAATTTCGATATTGCTTGCCGATTCCAGTGTGCTCTCGATTTCTTTGACAGGCTTTCCTACCTTACCGATGACCCTGCGGAATATGTTGGCATAGGATGTCTGTTCCAGGTCGAGGTGGGTGGTTGCTGCCTTAAAATCACCTTTCCGGAGCAGGTCGTTGAAATGGGCCACGTATCCCGGATCAATCGCAAGGTTTCGACGGATGTCGAGGTATTTTTTGAAGATTAGGTAAACGGCAACAAATGAAAGAAATACAATGGGAATAAGAATATACCCTCCCTTGAGGAAAAGGGTAAGAAACGATATTTCGCCTGTACTGGTTTTCTGGGCTACTTCCATGGTGTACTCCGTACCCGTTGTCTGTGCAAAAAAGAGAAGCGTGTTAATCATACCGGTAAAATTCTGTTCAGCTGTTTAACGTAAAACCACCTAAAAAGGCTACAAAAATATACGAAAAGACCTTGATTTGCAAACCCAAACCGAACCCGATATCAACAATACCTGGTGATTACAAAAAAAAAATATTGGTTAATGGTTGTGTAAAATAAATCAGTTTTCCCGGCATTTCAGCTCAGCGGAACAAAATTAATGGGCATGCGGAACATGAAATTAATGGGGCGGCCATGTATCATACCGGGTTTCCAGGGAGGCATGCTTTTGATGGTGCGCACCGCTGCTTCGTCAATGATGGGATTAACACCGCGTTCGACTTTAACGTCTACCACATGTCCGGTTTTGCTTACCACAAAACTGATGATTACCACACCGTGTATTTTTTGCCGCATGGCCTGGGCAGGATAACGCAGGTTGGCCTCAACGTAGCGGGTGACGTTTCCGCCCGGGAATACGGGAATCCGGTCGAAGGGACTGCCATTTATGCCTGTTCCGTTGCCCTCACCCAGCAGGAAGCCGCCAAAGGCGGTGCTGTCGTTAATCATTCCGGTTGTTTCCCCGGATTGCGCAACGGTTTCTTCCTCAATGGGCAATGAAGTGTCCGTTCGGGCATCTTCTGTGACCACAAAACCAGTCGACTGTATTTCTTCGATATCGGCTACCGCTTCAGTTGTTTCGGTTTCGGGAGCCGACACGGAGCTGACATACGAGCTGAGTTCTTCGGGACTCAGGAGGTTGGCAGAAGCATCTTTCAGGTAGGGGGTGTTGTACTGGTAAAGGTACACCGAAGCATCACCGGCATCGGAAAGGTACCAGAAATAGCCCAGGGTAATCAGCAGTACAAAGGTCAGCGATACGCCAAAGCCAATGGCAAGCCGCCGGAAGTAACCCCGCCTGAGCTGATAAGAACCATACTCCTTGTTACGGTTCTCAAATACCATCTCATCAATTGTATGCTTTACACCCTCTGTCATGGTATGCGCGAAATACGGACGAAAAATCCTCCTGCTCTTTCAACGTGTAAAAGTACATAATGCGTTCAAATTTCAAACAGAAAACCTGTTAATTGACAACCAAAAGCCCCGCTTGTAACGGGGCTTTAGTGAATGATTTCCTTTGCTGCCAACTGCCTTATTAACATTGAGAACTGTATTAAACAACGTTTTCGGGGAAAGAAACACTGTTTATGCGAATTATTTGTTTGCCTGACTAAGTTAGGCAATACCTGCTTATGGGTATGTAAATGAACTGTTAAAGATTGTTAAAAAGCTATCGTTTAAAGTGTTATGAAGTATCTTTGTTGTATGAGCAAGCGCTTGATCTGGATTGTCACTATTTTTATGGGCCTGGCCATGGCCTTTTTGATTCTTATGCAGGCCTACTGGATCAGAAATGCTGTATTGGTGAAGAAAAAGCAGTTCGACCAGTTGATAACCCGGTCGATGATCGACATTACCCGGGAGGTGGAACGGCTGGAGGTGACCAAGATCTCTTCGCGGCTTGCCGGATCGTTTATTGCCGACTCGGGTTTCGCGGCCCGGCCCTTAACGGCAGCGGGCGACGACGGTACCGCCAAACCGGTAATGGACCCTGATCAGCTTATTCCCGAGGGCGCTGATGAAGATATAGACATTGATGGTTTGCGAAAAAAGGAGGCCAGCCAATGGCTCAATAGTCGCCGTGAGTTTGTCGACCGCGTAATTGGTGCCATGTTTTATGCCTCTCCCGATATCGAAGACCGCATCAGTAACAGCGAACTCGAAAGCCTGATCCGCGAGGTGTTTACCGATTCGGGTATTGACCTGCCTTTTGAATATACCGTCATCCGGTGGAACAACGATACTGCCTACCATTCGCCCGGATACGATCCCTTTGCCGAAGCTGAATACTACCGTGTGCAGTTGTTTCCCAACGATGTATATGCGCATGCCAATTACCTGAAACTTTACTTTCCTACGCAGGATGACTTTTTATTCCGTTCGCTCGGATACCTGGCTTTTTCATCGCTGCTGCTAACGCTGGCTATACTCATCAGCTTTGCCGTAACGGTTTTCATCATGTTCAGGCAAAAAAGGCTTTCGGAGATCCGCAGCGATTTCATCAGTAACATGACCCATGAGCTGAAAACGCCCATATCTACTATATCACTTGCCTCGCAGATGCTGGGCGACAATTCCATTCCTGCTGAAGTTAAGAATACAGGCCAGATAGCCAAGATTATTTCGGAAGAATGCCGACGGTTGGGCAGCCAGGTCGAGAAGGTACTTCAAACATCGGTATTTGATAAGGGCAAGCTTAAGCTGCGGATAGATGAAGTGAACATGCACGAGGTAATTGCCGGGGTGGTGGACAACTTCTCGATACAGGTGAAGAGTAAAGGCGGGAAAATCGGCACCTTGTTACAGGCCGAAGATTTTACGCTGCTGGCCGACCAGGTGCATATTACCAATGTGATGTCGAACCTTCTTGACAATGCCATCAAATACTGCAGCAAGGAACCGGAAATTATTGTGGAAACGGCGAATAAAATGGAGTTCCTGATGATTGCAATAACCGACAACGGCATTGGCATTGCACGCAACGATCAGAAACGTATTTTTGAGAAATTTTACCGGGTACCCACGGGCAATATCCACACCGTGAAAGGCTTTGGCCTGGGGCTGAGCTATGTTAAAATGGTTGTGGAAGCACACCAGGGTTACATCGAATTGGATAGTGACCTGTACCAGGGAAGTACTTTTAAAGTATTTTTGCCATTAATTGATCATGAAAATAATGCAAAAGACTAAAATTTTACTGGCCGAAGACGATGAAAACCTGGGTATGCTGTTACGCGAATACCTCATCGTCAAATCATATGATGCCGATTGGTTCATAAACGGCGAAAAGGCTTATAAAAGCTTTGTGAAAAACCATTACGACCTGTGCATCCTTGATGTGATGATGCCGGTTAAGGATGGTTTTACGCTTGCCCGGGAAATTCGCATGACCAATGCCGAGATTCCCATTATATTTCTTACCGCCAAATCGCTCAAGGAAGATATTATTGAAGGATTCAAAGCCGGTGCGGATGATTATATCTGCAAACCTTTCAGCATGGAAGAGTTGCTGTTCAGGGTTGAAGCCATTATACGGCGCACCCGGAAGGATATTGCCGGCGCTGCACAAACCGAGTATAAGCTGGGCGATTATATGTTTTACCCCAATACCCAATTATTGAAGTATGGCAGTAAGGAACACAAATTAACCACTAAGGAATCGGAACTGCTTAAGTTGTTATGTGCTAATAAGAACACGATACTCGACCGGAATTTTGCCTTGAAAACCATCTGGGTGGACGACAATTATTTTAACGCCCGGAGTATGGATGTTTACATTGCCAAGTTGAGAAAATACCTGAAAGACGATCCCAGTGTGCAGATCATCAATGTACATGGCAAAGGATTTAAATTGATTGAATCATAAAAAAAACCCCGTTTCAAAAACGGGGTTTTTTTTATTACATCATGCCACCCATTCCGCCGGGTCCGCCCATTGGCGGGGCAGGCATTTCTTTTTCGGGTTTCTCAGCCACAACACATTCGGTGGTGAGGAACATACCTGCAATGGAGGCTGCGTTTTCGATAGCTACGCGTGCTACCTTGGTAGGATCAATTACGCCGGCCTTGTACAGGGGTTCGTATTTGTCATCCTGTGCATTGTAGCCGAAATCTTCCTTACCTTCTTTTATCTTCTGAACGATCACAGATCCTTCGAGACCTGCATTTTCAACAATCTGACGCAAGGGTTCTTCGAGCGCCCTTCTGATGATTGCAATACCGGTGTCCTGGTCTTCGTTATCGCCTTTGAGTTTGTCGATCGCCTGAATAGCCCTGATGTAGGCTACGCCGCCACCCGGGATAATACCTTCTTCAACAGCAGCACGGGTTGCGCTGAGAGCATCTTCTACACGGGCTTTCTTTTCTTTCATTTCTACTTCCGAAGCAGCGCCTACATAAAGAACGGCAACACCGCCGGCCAGTTTGGCAAGTCTTTCCTGAAGTTTTTCGCGATCGTAGTCCGAAGTGGTGGTTTCCATCTGCGACTTGATCTGCTTGATACGGCCTTCGATATTTTGCTTTTCACCGGCACCGTTTACAATGGTGGTATTTTCCTTGTCAATTACGATCTTCTCGGCTTTGCCCAGCATATCGAGTTTGGCGCCGTCGAGGGTGAGACCTTTCTCTTCGGAAATAACTACGCCACCGGTAAGGATAGCGATATCCTCGAGCATTTCTTTACGCCTGTCACCAAAGCCGGGAGCTTTCACGGCAGCTATCTTCAGTGAACCTCTCAGTTTGTTAACCACCAGGGTTGCCAATGCTTCACCGTCGATGTCTTCGGCAATGATGAGCAGCGGACGGCCCTGCTGGGCAATGGGCTCAAGAACAGGGAGAAGATCCTTCATGGTGGAGATCTTCTTGTCGGTGAGCAGTATCATGGCATTTTCCAATACGGCTTCCATCTTGTCGGGGTCGGTTATGAAATAAGCCGAAATGTAACCACGGTCGAACTGCATACCTTCCACCACATCAACATGGGTTTCGGTTCCTTTTGCCTCTTCAACGGTGATAACACCTTCTTTTTTTACTTTGCCCATGGCTTCGGCAATGAGTTTGCCAATGCTGTGGTCGTTGTTGGCCGAAATGGAAGCTACCTGTTCAATTTTGGTAATGTCCTCGCCAACATTGCGCGATTGTTTCTTGAGATCTTCGATAACAGCCGAAACGGCTTTGTCGATACCCCTTTTCAGGTCCATGGGGTTAGCGCCGGCCGTAACGTTTTTCAGACCAACGGTAACAATCGACTGGGCAAGAACGGTAGCTGTGGTAGTACCATCACCTGCATCGTCGTTTGTTTTTGAAGCTACTTCCTTTACCAGCTGGGCGCCAATGTTTTCAAAAGCATCTTCGAGCTCTATTTCCTTGGCTACGGTAACACCGTCCTTGGTTACCAGGGGAGCGCCAAACTTCTTGTCGAGAATGACATTACGACCTTTAGGTCCCAGGGTAACCTTAACCGCATTTGCCAGTTGGTCAACACCTTTCTTCAGCAAATCGCGGGATTCGATATTAAATTTGATTTCTTTAGCTGCCATTTTTTAAATATTTAGGTTTCATAAATTATTCAACATACAGTATATCGGACTGGTTCATCAGCAAATAGTCGTTACCGTCAATGGTAAGTTCGGTACCTGAATATTTGCCATAGAGAACTACGTCACCTTCTTTCATAATAACGGGCTCGTCTTTCTTGGGATCGCCAACTTTTACCACTTCGCCTTTCTGGGGCTTTTCTTTTGCGGAGTCGGGAATGATAATCCCGCTGGCAGTTTTTTCCTCAGCCGGGAAAGGTTTAATCAAAACCTTGCCTGCATTAACTTTTCCTTTAATATTCGCCATTTTATGATTGATTTAAGAGTTAAACTTCGTATCATGGGTTGTCATAGCCATTATCGAATATTGTGCCAAAAGCCAATAATGCCGATTTTCTACAGCTGTTTGCCAATTTTTCAGTATGTCAGCACCTGGTCGCAATACGGCAGGCGTCTTTAAAAGTCACAATATCAGCAATATGCGCTTCAATTATGGTGCGAGGCCTCCTTATAAAAAAAGTGTCAGTATTTATGACATACTGACACTTCAATATAGTTGGTTGTGAAGTTGCCCGTTCAGGGCTGCTTTTATTCCTGTTCTTCTTCCTGTGCTGGCTGCTCAGCCGGAGCTGTGGGATAAGCCGGCATTCTTTCGGGGTCAACAGCAGTGTTTTCGATCTGATCGCGAAGCCTCGACTGTCTTTCGGCATCCTGGGCGTGCGGGAGCATGGTAGCGACAATACTGAGAACAAGTAACCCGGCAGCAAAACCCCAGGTGGCCTTCTCTACAAAATCGGCTGTACGTTTAACCCCCATAAACTGGTTCGACGATGAAAAACTCGATGCCAATCCGCCTCCTTTGGGATTCTGAACCAGCACAATGAGCACAAGAAGTATAGCTACGAAAATGATAATACCGATAATAAGGGGGTACATATGATTATGATTTACTGTTTATTCGTTAATTTTTTGATCGCTTCAATTTGACCCGCAAAGTAATCACTTTTTTCCGGATATTTCAAAATTAATTTTTCGTAAGCAAATATGGCCTTGCTGTAATAGCCTTGTTTTATATATATTTTGGCCAGGGTATCGGTAAAAATGCCATCGTTTTCTTTTACACTGTCGGCCGATATGTCAACCAAAGGTTTGTTATCCTGCAGATCGGGTTTTTTGGGCTCAAGGCGGGGATTGCTTTCGATGAATTTTTCAATAAGATGATCGGGGTCGGGCTGCTTTTCAGCCGGTTCAGGTGCGTCAACAGGCTGCTTTTCAGCCGGTTCAGGCGCATCAACGGGTTGAATTTCTTCGGGAGCCTGATCTGCTGTTTCTGTTTCGAGTGTCAGCAAATCGTCGTCTTCACCCGGTGACAAAGTTACGCTGTCACCTGTACCATACGTTTTTTGAATGTCAATGCCAATTTCGGGCACCAGTTCGGCTTCGTCGGGGTCAATTAATTCGAGTTCCTCCAGCTGAACAGATAGGAGGTTCGAGATATTTTCACGCAACGAGCGCGCAGCTGGCGGGTTATCGGGCAATTCATTTTCTTCGGTTGCCGGTGTCTCTTCTCCCGGTGCTGCTCCGTTTTGTTCGATTTCTTCCGCACTTTCTTCGGTATCGGTTTCGAGCGGGTACAGCAGGTCGTATATTACCCGCGGGTCGGGCACATAAGCGGTAGTTTTTTCCACGAGCAAACAGAAGTCAGGGTCCTCTTTCAAAAACCTGGCCCGGGTTTCGAGCAGATGAAGTGTTTGGAAGTAAGGAAACCGCTCCTTTTCTTCCACCAGTTGCTGCAGCGATTCATCATCGACCTGTCCGGTGTGTTTCAGTAGTTTGAATAGTTCGGTTTTCTGCATGCTGAAAAGGGCTACCAGTTTACAAAAGCACGTTTATATATATCTTCCATCAACTCCTCGAGTATTTCGTCGGTAAGGTCAGCTTTGACCTGTTCAAAATTCACATCGGAGTTATAATCTCTATAGCGCGTAAAAGTACTTTCGAAATCCAGATCGGGTTTTACATCGCAGGTAAATTTCACCCTGAGCGAAATGGTAAAACGGTTTTTGGCGGCTATATCCCCTGCCACAACGGCTACCGGCTTGGTTGGGTCGTAGTCCGAAATAACAGCCTCGAAATTGATGTCTCCGCTGGTGGTAATCATGGTGAGGGTGGTGTTCTTCTGCATGTAGTCTTTGATTTTGTCGGTAACCTGCTGGCTGAAGCCGGGCTCAATGGTGCGGGCCTGGTTTTCGACATACTGCACGAAAAAGGTTTTGGCTTCAGGCGGAATTACGCCCCCCTTGGTTGAATAGCTCATGGTGAAGCACGAAACAGCTGTGAGGCACAGGGCCGGCACTAAAACATACAGCAGCATCTGTTGTGACTTTTTGCGGGGATACATGGGCTATTCTATGTTATATTCCTTAATTTTCCGGTAGAGCGTTCTTTCGGAAATGCCCAGCTCTGCTGCGGCATATTTGCGTTTGCCGCTGTGCTTCTCCAGGGCCTTCCGTATCAGCTCAATTTCTTTGTCGGCCAGTGAAAGCGATTCCTCAACAATTTCCTGTGTGTCCTGGATGTCATCGAGAGTTTCGCGCGAAATGTCGTATTTCCGCGACTGCTTGTCTTCGGGGGCAAGCGGTTCGATATCGTGTACAAAGTTTGGAATTACATGGGGACCTTGTGCCAGGTGATCTCCTTCTGTGGCTACCTTTTGTATGTTATGGTGTACAAATTGCTTGAGCTCATTCATATCACTGCGCATGTCGAACAGGATCTTGTAGAGAATCTCTCTTTCGGTAGCGAAGGTTTTACTGTCGATATTGTCGAATACCGCCGGGAGCTTCGATTCGGTGTAATCGGGCAGGTAATTGCGCAATACATCAACGGTTATCAGTCGCTTTTCTTCGATAACCGAAATTTGTTCGGCAATGTTTTTCAACTGGCGTATATTTCCGGGCCAGCGGTAATTGACCAGCATTTCCTGCGCATCTTCGGTAAGTGTGATAGACGGCATGCGATTGCGATCGGCAAAATCAACGGCAAACTTTCTGAAAAGCAGGGGTATGTCGTCTTTACGGTTCCGCAGCGGGGGAACTTCGATGGGTACACTGCTCAACCTGTAAAACAGGTCCTCGCGGAACTTGCCATGTTGAATGGCTGCGTTTACATCAACGTTGGTTGCGGCAATTACCCTTACATTGGTCTTGATCACTTTGGATGAACCCACCCGGATGAACTCTCCCGTTTCGAGTACCCTCAGCAGCCTCACCTGCGTGGATAATGGAAGCTCAGCTACTTCGTCGAGGAAAATGGTGCCACCGCTGGCCACTTCGAAGTAACCTTTACGGCTTTCGTAAGCGCCGGTAAAGGATCCTTTCTCGTGTCCGAATAGTTCCGAATCGATGGTGCCCTCGGGAATGGCGCCGCAGTTAACGGCTATGTAGGTGCCATGCTTTCGCGAACTGTACTGGTGGATGACCTGCGGGATAACCTCCTTACCTACGCCGCTTTCACCGGTAATAAGCACCGAAAGATCGGTGGGGGCCACCTGCACGGCAATGTCAATGGCACGGTTTAATCCCGGGGTGTTGCCAATAATCCCAAAGCGTTGCTTAATCTTAATTAAATCAGGTCGTTCCATTCAATCGCGTTAACTTATTTTTCAATAGTCTGACAAAATTACAATTTTAATCGTTATTTTGGTATCCAAAACTGTCAATTATTCAGGATGGGTATGGCAACACCACAACGTTTCATCGGCATTATTCCTGCACGCTATGCTTCCACACGCTTTCCGGGCAAACCCCTGGCCATGATCCATGGCAAAACCATGATCCGCCGGGTATACGAACAGGCTTTGCAGGCCCTGGAAACGGTTTACGTAGCCACCGACGATGAAAGGATTGTCAACGCCGTATTGTCATTTGGCGGAAAGGTTGTGATGACCGCTGCAGACCATAAAAGCGGAACCGACCGCTGCACCGAAGCCGTTGAAAAGGCCGAAAAGGAAAACGCCACGCAGTACGATGTTGTACTGAACATCCAGGGCGACGAACCCTTTATTGAGCCCCGGCAACTCGAACTGGTGAAATCGTGTTTTACCGAATACGCTACCCAGATTGCCACCCTGGTGAAAAAAGCAGGTTCGCCTGACGAATTAACCGACCCCAACCGCCCCAAGGTAGTAGTGGGATTAAACGGCGAAGCCCTGTATTTCAGTCGGGCTGCCATACCCTTTATCAGGGGCCGCCAGGCTGATGAATGGTTTGGAGCGCACCCCTTTTACCTGCATATTGGGTTGTATGGTTACCGGCGCGACATTTTGCCCCGCATTACCGCTCTGCCCCAATCACCTCTTGAACTGGCCGAATCGCTTGAGCAGCTGCGCTGGCTCGAGAACGGCTTTCGTATAGCTGTGAAACAAACCACTTACGAAAGCTTTGGCGTTGATACCCCCGAAGACCTGGAAAAGCTGCTCAGGCAATAGCCGGACTTTTGCAATACTTTCCCACCTCACTTGACGTCCCCATATTTCTATTACAGCAATTATTTCACTTATGCTTTGTTTATTGGCAGGGGATTGCAAAAGGTGCCAGCTGTGATATGCGTTATGTTATTCCGGGGCCATCTTTTTTTTAATACATTTATCGCCTAAACCCACTGACAATACATGCCGGAAAATGGCGATAAAATACTGACAGACAAATTGATGAAAGGTGACCGGCAGGCTTTTTCAACCCTGTTCCGGCAATATTACCCCGACCTGGTTCATTTTGCCCATACCTTTGTTAAAGACCGGTCCACAGCTGAAGAAGTTGTGCAGGATGTCTTCATCAGGTTGTGGGAGAACCGTTCACTTTTTTGTATCACGGTGTCGTTGAAGTCGTTTTTACTGAAGGCGGTGCAGAACAAATGCATCGACCGGATAAGGCACCTGCGTGTACGAAGTCAATACCAGGCGGCAGTGCTGGAACATCCCCTGTTATACGAAAACAATACCGAACAATACCTGCTGTATTCCGAATTACAGCGCGACCTGCAAAAGGCGTTGGATTCGCTGCCCGATGAATTGTCGGGAGTATTTGTCATGAGCCGCCTCCAGGGCCGTACATATGCCGAAGTGGCTGGCAAACTCAATATTTCGGTACGAACGGTTGAAACCAGGATCGCTAAAGCGCTGGCTTTTCTCAGGGAGCAACTAGGTGATTATTTTAAGGTATTGCTTATTTTCTTTAGCGTTATCGACAGGTAGTAGCTGGGTTATTGAAAATTTTTAAAAAATTCATTTTTCTGATGTGGGTTTTCATCATTAAAACGTCGTTATCATGAAAAACATGGATATGGATAGCAATTGGAGTATGGAAGTACTTGCACTGATCGACAAGTGTCTCGAAGGAACCGCCACAGAAAAGGAATTGGCAGCGCTTGAAACCTGGATTACCGCTTCGGATGAAAACCGGAAGTATTACCAGCAGTTGAAAAACATCCGCGAAGCTTCAGACAGAAGCGTAACAGTGGATGAACGTGAGGTGGAAAAAGCCCTTTCGAGGGTGCTGCATGCCGGCGAAAGGAGCACGGTACGCAGGATCATCACCCTGGTACAGAAAGTGGCGGCTGTAATGTTGCTTCCCCTGCTGGCTGCAAGTTACTTCCTCGGAAGGTCTGGCCAGGAAGACAAAGTTCATACCAAACAGGTAGTGTATAGCGAAATTTCAGCAGCTTTTGGAACGCGCTCACTGCTTACCCTTTCCGATGGTTCCAGGGTATGGCTTAATTCAGGCAGTAAACTCAAATACCCGCATGCTTTCAATCCCAAAAAAAGGGAAGTATTTCTTACCGGCGAAGCTTATTTTGAGGTGAAGTCGAACAACTCTTCCCCTTTCCTGGTGCATACCAACAACCTTACCGTAAAGGCCACCGGTACAAAATTCAATGTGAATGAGGCATTATTCGACAAAAAAGAATTGGTTACCCTGGTATCGGGGAAAGTCACTGTTTGCAAGAAAGACGGGTTGGGTCTTTTCTCCGAAATAGCTACCATGCAGCCCGATCAGCACTTGTCTTTTGATATGGAAACGGGTGATTACGAAGTAAAAGAAGAGGACACCTATAAATACATAGCCTGGAAAGACGGTAAGCTGGTGTTCCGGAACGACCCGATGGAGGAAGTTATCCGCAAAATAGGGTATTTCTACCGGGTTGAGTTTGAGCTTAGGGATACATCATTGAAGGAATACCGCTACAGGGCCACTTTTGAAGAGGAAACCATCGACGAGATCATGAAATTGCTAAAAATCTCGTCGCCCATTGATTATTACGAAGTCAGGCGTGAACCATTACCTGACGGAACCTTTCCCAAAAAGAAATACATCATTTATCCGAAAGATAGCCAATGACAAAAGATATGTTTAACTCTAAAAAAACAATGCCTATGGTAGAATAAAAAACTGAAAAACCATTGGCCAAAAAAAAGAGGAAAAGTGCGGGAACACTCTTCCTCCATGCTGAATGGCCAATAAAATTAATTACTCATTGCGTGAATAAACATTTTTTTAACCATTAACTATGTAAAAGTATGAAAAAAACCACCAATTGCAGTTGGGTCACCCTGCCAAATTGCAAAAAACTACTACTGACCATGAAACTTTTTTTAGCCTTCATATTCATTGGTATGCTTCAGGCATTTGCCGGTGAATCCTACTCCCAGTCCGCCCGTATTTCGCTGGCCGTAAAAGATGCCAGCATTGAGGAGGTACTGAATGAAATTGAATCGCAAAGCGAATTTTACTTCTTGTTCAACCAAAAGCTGATTGATGTTAACCGCGAGGTTGATTTATCGGTTGAAAATGTGGCCATTAAGGATGTGTTGGCACAGTTGTTCGACAGCGACCAGGTAAAATGCCTGGTATACGACCGGCAGATTATTCTGGTCCCCCGGGAGTCATCTGAATCAGCATTATTGACCTTGCAGCAGCTTAAAGTAAGCGGGCAGGTTATCGATGCCAATACCAACAGTCCGCTCCCCGGTGTATATGTTATTATTGAAGGCACCAACACCGGCGTAACCACCGACGTGGAAGGCCATTACACCATTGAAGTGCCCGATGCCCAAACAGTACTTAACTATTCGTTTATCGGTTACGTGACCGAAAGTATTACCGTGGGCGCCAATACTACCATTAACGTTTCGCTGGTCCCTGACATACAGGCGCTCGAAGAGGTTGTGGTAGTCGGATACGGTGTACAGCGCAAGATTGACGTAGCCGGTTCCATTGCTGTGGCAAAAGCTGAAGATGTACTCAAAAACTCTTCGTTCAATGCCATGCAGGGGTTGAAGGGGAAAGCTTCCGGGGTGAATATTTTCACCAACTCGGGAAATCCTTCGGGAAATACCAGGGTGGTGATCCGCGGAATCAACTCAATCAACACTACTTCGGACCCGTTGTACGTTGTGGATGGTGTACAGATGACCGATTTTCAGTTTGTAAACCCCAACGACATCGAGCGTATTGAAGTACTGAAGGATGCTTCGGCAGCAGCTATTTACGGTGCCCGTGGCGCCAACGGTGTTATCCTCATTACCACCAAAAGAGGCGCGGGTGAAGGCGACGGTGTAACCGTTTCGTACAACGGCTGGGTAAGTCTGGGACAACTGGCCCGGAAAGCCGACCTGATGAATGCCGAAGAATTCATGCGAATGGAAGAAATTGGGTTTGCCAACTTCGGCAAGTATGCACAAAGTGCCGGCCATGTTGGTGAAACCGTTGACCGCTCCGATCCTTTACTGTTTGATGCTTCCGGTAATCCGCTTTACGATACCGACTGGCAGGAAGAGGCTACCCGAAACGCCATTTCACACAGCCATCAGCTGAGCATACAGCAGCAAAACAAAAATACCGCCGTTGGGGTATTCCTGAATTACACCGACCAGGAGGGTATTATGCTCAACAGCTATATGAAGCGTGTTAACGGTAAGCTCACCTACGATGCCAACCCCAAAAAATGGCTCTCCACCGGCATCAATCTCATGGTTAACCATACCTGGGCCAATGATCTCGATGAGACCGGTGGCGGACAAACCGCGAGGCGCACCATGTGGGAAATGCCGCCCATTCTGCCGGTCAATTTCCCCGATGGTTCCTGGTCGAATTCCCAATTCACCGGCAGCCGCCTGAACCTGGGCCTCGAAGCCATGTCGAATCCCGTGCATGAGCTGAAAACCCGCAAAATGCATAGATTCCGCACCAAGGTTTTCGGAAATGCCGCACTTACATTCCATATCCTTGAGGGACTTGATTTGAAGACCCAGATTGGCGTGGATGCCAACAAAAATTCCTTTAAGAATTACCATCCCAACGACCTGATCAATATTTCGTCGCCTTTGGGCAGGGCCAATATTCAGAACGATGACATTTTTTACTGGCAGGAGGAAACCTACTTAACCTACAACAAGGTCCTTGACCGTCACAGGATCAACCTGATGGCTGGTTTGTCGTGGGCACAGTCCACCGCTACCTCGGTGAATACCGGCGACGTAAGGGGGTTCAGCAGCAATTTCTTCGGTTACGATAACCTGGGCTCGGGCACTACGCCATCGGCGCCTACCTCGAGCTGGAGCAAATGGGCCATGAATTCATACTTTGTAAGGGGCAGCTATACGCTCAACGACAAGTATATGGCCACGGTCACCGCCCGTATGGACGGCTCCTCGAGGTTTGGTAAAAACAATTACTATGCCTTTTTCCCGTCGGCAGCCCTGGGATGGATTGTTTCCAACGAGGAGTTTTTGAACAACATCGGTTGGTTAAGTAACCTGAAGCTTCATGCCAGTTATGGACGTACCGGAAGTTCGGAGATTTCCACTTACCAGACACTTGCTAAAATATCTTCGGGGACAGTACTGATAAACGGTACAAGGTCGTCCAGCGCCTCCGTTTCCAACCTGGCCAATCCTGATCTTCAATGGGAGAAAACCAACCAGGTGGACATTGGAATGAACCTGGGTTTGTTCAACCAACGGGTAAACCTCGAAATGGATTATTATTACAAGCTCACCACCGATCTATTGCTGGCAAAACCTATACCTTACAGCACCGGTTTCAGCTCTGTAATGGATAATATTGGTGAAGTTTCAAACAGGGGCTTAGACATTTTGCTGACCACAGTGAATGTGGAGGGTGGTAATTTCAGGTGGGAATCAACCCTGAACGCCAATTTCAATAAAAACCGCATTGAAAAATTAGGGGATAACGATGAGGATATACTTGCCAGCCCTGGTTTTGTAGGCGGTAATGTAATTCTCCGGGTGGGTGAATCGCTCAGTTCGTTCTATGGTTACAGGCGACTGGGTACCTGGGGTACCGACGAAGCTGCTGAGGCAGCGCTGGTAGGCGCTGTTCCGGGTGAAGCCAAACGTTCGGCAAGCCGTGAAATCATTGGCAAGGGATTACCCGACTGGACTGGTAGTTTCATCAATACCTTTTCGTATAAGAACCTCGACCTGACTGTAGATGTACAGTTTGTCTACGGTGTGGACACCTGGCAGCTGTACTTCCATTCCATGGAAGATCGTTGCGGCATTGCCAACGGATTCTCAACCATTTTGTACGACGGATGGACCGAAAGCAATCAAAACACCATGGTACAGCAAATCAGGCAGCAAAACTACAGTGGTCAGAACAGCGTTTCCGATTCGCATTGGGTATGCGACGGTTCTTACCTGCGGGGTAACCTCATACAGCTTGGTTATACCTTTAACCAGAAGATGCTGAATAAATTGGGTCTGAGAAGAATGCGGGCATACGCCAGCGTCAGCAATGCCTTCCTGGTGTGTTCGGATGACTTCCTGGGCTATGATCCTGAGGCTGTATCGAATACCAACCAGTTTGGCCAGAATATCTTCTTCTACCAGTATCCGAAACCGCGTACCTATACCCTCGGTGTTAACCTGAGTTTCTAACATTAGCCTAACAGAAATACCATATGAAAAAAACAATCTATTTCATCATATCGGGTATCATGCTGCTTGGCATGGTATCGTGTACAGAATTCCTGAACGAGGAACCTGTATCGCAAAAAAGTGTGGACCAGTTTTTCACCGCGCCTGCCGATGCATGGAGCGCCGTGAATAACCTTTACCGAACGGGATTTCCCGGGCTGTACAATGCCGGATCGGCTTACATGGGGCCTACCATCATGTATGGCGGATACCTGTCGGGTTTGTTTGACAACCAGTATAAAGGCCAGGAGAAATTCGTGCAGGACTGTCAGAACCTCTATATCGACCCGGTTTCCAATAACGGTTCATTGCTTTCGGTTTGGCAGAATTGTTACATTGCCATCGCCCAGGCCAATAATGCTTTGAAATATATTCCGTTAACCCCGGGTCTGACGGCTGACGAAGCCGGACTGTTGACTGCCGAGGCCAGGTTCTTCAGGGCCCTGAATTACTTTCACCTGACAAAAATGTTCGGCAGGGTGCCGCTGATTACAGAACCCTATGAGTCATTGGATAATTTGTACGTTGCACCTGCCGGAGAGGCGGATATTTATGAACTGGTCATCGCCGACCTGACGGAAGCACTGGAATTTGACGGTCTGGCCGATGCCCCGATGCCGGAGAATGGTTTCAGAATATCAAGGGGAAGTATTTCGGCATTGCTGGCCGATGTTTACCTGAATGTCAGCGGTTACCCGGTACAATCCAACAGGTATGCCGATGCCGCATCGGTTGCCCGGTCACTGATTTCCAACCCGGCCTACGGGCTCATACAAAATGGTGCTAATCCCGAAGAAAGTGCTTACAATGTGCTGCGAACTTCTGATAATGAGGATGAATACCTTTACGTAATTGAGTATGATAACAGCATTGCCACCGGCGGATGGAGGCCCACATATTGTTTCCCCAATGAGGCGGCCACCTGGGGCGAGTTTACCTACAGCATAGCCTGTCTTACCTATCGGCCTGTTGCTGGTTTGCTTACGGTGTATGACAATGTTAACGACCTGCGTGCCCAGGAAAGGCAATATTTTCACACACAGTATACCTTTACCAAAGGACCCCGGATGGGCGAAACTGTTACATTTGTTGATGTTGCCCCCTTCTTCTGGTTCGAAAGCGATGCACTTTACAGCACCAATGCTTCGCAAAAAGACCAATGCCATTATCGCCTGGCCGAAATGTACCTGATTGCGGCCGAAGCGCTGGCCCGCACCGAAGGGGTAACCACCGAAGCAGCAGGATACCTGGCTGACATTAAGGCAAGGGCTTCGCTGAACCAGACACGTGAAGAGATTGTCACCGAACTGATGGCGCTGGGTGTTAACGATTTTGTTGAGGAGGTATGGAAAGAAAAGATCCGCGAACTGATCTTCGAAAACAAGATATGGAACGACATTACCCGTACCCGGATGTACCCGGCAACAGGGGCAGGTAACATCACCTTTGTTCCCCTTGTGGGCGCCACCAATCCCTGGGGAAAGACCTTTGAGGAAAACGACCTGGTGTTGCCCTATCCCAACGACGAAGTTCAACGTAATCCGTTACTTCAGTAAAACGATGAATAATTAGGGTTAATCGTGAAAAAGGTAAAGCACTGTTTTGTGCAGTGCTTTACCTTAACTTTAAACCATTTTGAATTGTTTAACACTGAGCCTATTCAGGAAAGTCATGAAACAAATTAGGCCACTAAGCTACCAAGACACAAAGTATAATCGTATATTCATTTACGGAAATACAAAAACTAATATTTTCGTGCCTTTGTGCCCCTGCCTGACGGAAGGCAGGTTCGTGGCAAAAATTTATTTTCAACCCTGGCTCACCATAATATCATATGCACATGAACTATCCCAAGCTTCCACTCCAGCTGACCAGGCTGTTCTGGCCTTTTTTATTGCTGGCCTGTA
>CAZUBW010000047.1:0-21829 GCA_964618645.1 uncultured Bacteroidales bacterium
CAATCAACCAATCAACCAATCAACCAATCAACCAATCAACCAATCAACCAATCAAATAATTAACCCCCCCCACCCGATGAAACTATTTAACATTGTTGCCTGGATTAGCGCTGCCCTGGCCTTAGTGCTGATGATCCTGGGAATCGTTTCGCTTATATTGGGCAATAACCTGCTTGGTGTGCGACACGAAGCCAATTTTTACGTAATGGCCAACAGTTTCCTGCTACTTGCCATATTATGTGTACTGGCTCAGCAGGGATGCAACCGGCAAAAAAGCTAATCCATACCTTTTTTTCGTTTGATTTTTGGCGGAGGAACCGGATCGTAACCCTGGGTTCCCCAAGGATTACAGCGCAGTATGCGCCATATGGCCAACAAACTGCCCCTGATAATACCATGTACCTGCAAAGCCTCAATCGTATATTGTGAACAAGTCGGTACGTGCCGGCAACTATTTGGCAACAAAGGCGATAAGAAGTACCGGTAAGCCCTTACCGGTAAAATCATCAGCCAGATGATGCCTTTTTGTAAACGTTGAAACACGTTCATCCCCTTTCAGTTACCCGAATACTCTACAAAATTCCGGGCGGTTTCATACAGCACCACTTGTATGGCGTACCGGGCCTCGATTTTCTCCCTGAGGATATTCCATATAGCAATGGCTATGTTTTCGGCCGACGGAATGGTAGTGAGGAACTCCGGTACATCTACATTCAGATTCTTGTGATCATAACGATCCACAACATGTTCATCCAAAATGTCCTTTAGCTTTTTCATGTCGAACACATAGCCTGTTTCGGGATCCACCTCGCCCGTAAGCTTTACCACCAGGTCGTAATTATGCCCGTGGTAATGGGGGAGACTGCAAAGTCCAAATACTTCTTCATTCCGCTTATCATCCCATGCGGGATTGAATATCCGGTGCGCGGCATTAAAATGCACTTCGCGGCATACGGTTACTTTCATGGTTCAGTTGGATTAATTAGCGTTCGTCAATAAAGTTAGAAAAATGCTTAACAGGATATGTGTCTGTTCAGAGCGTTCCATTTGCAAGGCTTGCGCAGTACGAATAAGCGCAGTTTACTATTCGTAAATGAGCAGTTTTCGGACAAGCGTAACACAGCAAATGGGACTTTATGGACAGACACTAATTATCGATTATGTTATCCCCCGTTGGGCTGCTCCTGACAAAAACGCCGGTGGCGTTGGCAATCTGCTCAGCCCTGCCCATAAGATATACAATGTCGCCGCTGGCGAATATGGTTTCAGGATCGGGGTTGTCAATCAGCTCCTTATCCCGCAGCAAGGCGGCAATGGTCAATCCGTATTGATTTCGCAACTGAAGTTCGACAATGCTTTTGCCGAGTACCGGCGACTGGTCGTCGAGTCTTAAAGCAGTGATTTCAATATTGGCCAGTATTTTTAGCGCCGGGAAGTCCGACCGGATTTCACGGTCACGAAAGATGCCGTAATTATCGTCCCTGATGCGGCCAATGACCTTATCGATCTCACGCCGGGGGATCAGCATCTTGGAAAGCACACGATCAAACAACTCGATGGAAGTTTCAAACTCCTCTGGTATTACTTTATCAGCGCCACTGTTATACAAATCCTCTATATCCTCAACCTTTTTGGCCCTTACAATGATATAGGCATGCGGGTTCATGGTCCGTACCTTTTCGATAATCACCATCGAAGTGATGAGATTGCCGATGGATAGCACCACAATATCGGCTTTGTCGACCTGCGCTTTCAGCAAAATAGGATCGTTTACCGCATCGCCATAGACAATGGTTTCACCTTTCAATTGCCGCCTACGGGCCGAATCGGGATCAAACACAATGGAAACATAAGGAAGTCCCAATTGTTTGGCCATAACCGAAAGGTTAAGGGCCCTCGAATCTTTTCCAATAAAAACCAGGTGATCCCTGATCTCGGGAATTTCAACCTGCGGCAGGGGAAATATACCTTCAACCAGCTTTACCGGGAGCGGCAGTTTCAGCAATAAATTGGCTATCGGTCGTGAAACCTGCATCAATATTGGCGTCAACGCCATTGAAATAACGGCTGTGGCGAGAAACAACTGGTAAATAAAGGTGGTAATAAGGTTATAATCCATCCCTATCTTGGCCAGAATAAAGGAAAATTCACCAACCTGGCTTAATGCAAAACCTACCATAATGGTTCCCCTGAAGGTATGACCCAGCAAAAAGGCTGTACCAGCCGCTGTAATGGCTTTAAAGAAAACCACAATCAACACGGTACCGGCCACCAGCCATGGATTCGCTGCAACAAAATTTACATCGAGCAGGATGCCGATGGATATGTAAAAAAAGCTGGCGAATAGGTCTTTGAGCGGAATAAGGTTGCCGAATACATTGTGACTGTATTGCGAGTCGGAGATCATAAGCCCTGCCAGGAACGCACCAAAAGCCAGCGACATACCCAGTTCGGCGGTAAGCAGGGCAACAGCCATGCAGATGAACAAAACGCTCATCATAAACAACTCCTGGTTGCGGGTTTTGGCAATAACATCGAGTAAGCGGGGCATCAGCCAACGGTTACCGACATAAATCAACCCTATGATAAACACTGCCTTAACGCCCAGCATCAGTAACTGATTCGACTGGTCGCCCACATCACCGCCCAGTATAGGCGTAAACAACAGCAAGGGAATTAACAGGAGGTCCTGGAAAATAAGAATGCCCAGTACGGTGCGACCGTAATTGGAGGTAAGTTCCGAACGCTCCTGCAATATCTTCAGCACAACAGCGGTACTGCTGAGTGCTGTTATAAATCCCACAAACAACGCACCTTTCCAGTCGATATCGTACCCCCTTGCAATAAAAAGGGTTACCACAACGGTGAAAGTAAACTGCAGAAAACCACCTACGAAAACTATTTTTCTGATGCGCAACAGGTGATTGAGCGAAAATTCCAGGCCTATGCCAAACATGAGCATAATCACGCCTATTTCGGCAATGATTTCAATATCGTCGTGCATACCAATCACCCCCAGCAGCGAAGGCCCGACAATGACACCGGTAAACAGGTAACCAAGTATGGTAGGAATCTTCATTTTGGTGAACAGAAAATTCACCAGCGTTGACAGGGCAAAAATAAGGACTATATTTTGGAGCAGATCAAGCGCCATGGGTTGTCGTTTACAACGGATAAAGATAGAAAGCAATGGCATGGAAAGCAAGATATCGGTAAACGATTTTATAATACCGGCCGGCTAAAAAAGTAAGGACTATTAAACCAACACGATGCTAAAATTGTTAATTTAGCAAATCAAAACAATAACGAAAGATGAAACTCAGCAGTAGCGCACATACACTCAGGCAAGTCATTGAAAAAGCCATGGAAGATCATTTTATCACCAAATCCGAATACGAGACGATCATCCACCAGGCAACAGAAGACGGGCATATCGACAGACAGGAACAGGCATTGTTGAAAGAATTGCAGGATATGATTACTGACCGTTCCGTAAAAATCATTCCTTAATTCCCTTGTTAACGGGTTTTTAAGCTGTAGCACCTTCAAATTTTACTATATGGGAAAAAAAGCTATTGACATTCTGAAAATTGATGTTCCAAAACTGATTGATATGTTGAATGCCGCCTTGTCGGAAGAGTGGCTCGCCTATTATCAGTACTGGATTGGCGCCCGTTTGATGGAAGGCCCCATGCGCAGCGAAATCGAACCCGAATTGCTCCTGCATGCCACGCAAGAGTTGAACCATGCTGTTATGGTGGCGGACCGTATCATCCAACTGGGAGGTACGCCTGTTATCCATCCGAAAGAATGGTTCAAACTCAGCCGTTGCAAGTACGAAGCCCCCGAAGATCCTTATGTTGAAGCCATCCTTGAGCAAAACCTTACAGGTGAAAGGTGCGCCATACAACGATACAAGGATATCGCCGACTTTACCAGCGGAAAAGACCATACCACACACCAGATTGCCACCACCATCCTTGGCGAAGAAATTGAACACGAGAACGATATCGAGGAATGGATTACCGATATCCAGCGCATGAAAGACGAGCTTAAAAAGCTAAGAAAGAAATAGCACAAAGATTTCTTGTCCTTTGTTCAATGTTTATAGGCTATGCCCGGTTTTAACCGCACCATCAGCATATAAACCAACCAGGCTATTAGCGTACCCAGCAGCGCACCGCATATTACGTCGCCGGGGTAATGCACTCCCAGGTAGATACGGCTGTATGAAACCAGCGCCGACCAGGTAAACAACCCTGCTATGGCCCAGCAGTTCCGGAATAACAATGCTGTAAATGTGGCCAGGGCAAAGGAATTTGCAGCATGTCCCGAAACAAAACCATAGGAACTGCGACAGTAATTGTTAACAAGGTGCACCAGGTGTCCGATATCCGGATCCTTGCACGGACGGAACCTTTTTACCCCCGATTTTAGCACATTGGCCAGCTGATCGCTGAGGGTAATTACCAAAACAATGGCTGCGATAATCCAAAGCGCGTTCCAGCGGTATTTACGGATAATCAACGCTAAAATCAGTGCATACAGGGGTACCCATTCCCATTTGCCCGAGACAAAAAACATCACCTCGTCGAAAAATGGCGAGTGTTGCGCGTTCAGCCATAACAGCCAGCGTTGATCAATCTGCTCAAGCGTATCAATCATCCACGCCTGCATTAAGTTCACGCCACAGGATGTCTTTTAACTTCTGTAGGTTAGAGCCGGTTTGCGACGAAATAAATACGTGGGGCACGTCAGGTAATCCCTTTTTCATTTCGCGCATAAGTTCTTCGTCGGCCAAATCGGATTTGGTAATGGCCAGCACCCTTTTTTTATCGAGCAGTTCGGGGTTGTATTCCTTCAACTCATTAATCAACACGGCATATTCACTTGCAATATCGTTGCAATCAACCGGTATCATAAACAAAAGTATTGAATTGCGCTCGATATGCCGCAGGAACCGTAAACCCAGCCCCCTGCCCTCGTGTGCTCCTTCGATAATACCCGGGATGTCGGCCACCACAAATGAACGCGAATTATGGTATTTCACAATGCCAAGGTTAGGTACCAGGGTAGTAAACGGGTAATCGGCTATTTTAGGTTTTGCAGCGGAAATAACCGAAAGCAGGGTCGATTTGCCCGCATTGGGAAAACCCACCAGGCCCACATCGGCCAGAATTTTCAACTCAAGCGTATAATACCCTTCGATGGCCGGTTCGCCCGGCTGGGCGTAACGGGGAGTTTGGTTTGTGGCCGATTTGAAATGGGTATTGCCAAGGCCGCCCCTGCCGCCTTTTACCAATATGTGCTCCTCGTCATGCCGGGTGACTTCGCAAATTGTTTCGCCGGTTTCGGCATGCCGGGCAATGGTGCCCAACGGCACCTCAATTACCACAGTTTCGCCATTGGCGCCCGTTTTATTGTACTTCATACCATCTTCGGCATGACCGGCAAAAATATGCTTACGGTAACGCAAATGCAGCAGGGTCCACAACTGGCTGTTGCCACGTACAATTACATGACCGCCATGTCCACCATCACCACCGTCGGGCCCACCTTTGGGAATGAATTTCTCCCTCCGCAGATGAGCCGATCCTGCACCTCCCCTGCCCGAACGGCAGAAGATTTTAATATAATCTACGAAGTTTGATTCCATTTAGCCGTTGCAACCACAGCCGCAACCACCAGTTTTATGAACCTTGTCAATTTCATTGCAAAGCCGGCTAAAAATTTCATCGATGGTCCCCATGCCGTTTACCGGTTTGAACTTGCCTTGCGCGCTGTAATAATCAATTACCGGTGCAGTCTCCCGGTTATAAACCGCAATGCGGTTTTCAATAACATTAATGTCCTGGTCGTCGGCCCTGCCAGATACTTTGCCACGTCCCATCAGCCGGTTAACAAGCTCCTGCTTTTCCACATCAAGTGCTACCATAATGCTGATGGTGGCGTTCTTTTTGTTGAGCATTTTATCGAGTGCCCCAGCCTGAGCCTTGGTACGTGGAAAACCATCGAAAATAAAACCTTTGGCACCGGTATTTTGATCAATCTTTCCCTCAATCATGCCAATGACCACTTCGTCGGGCACCAGTTCCCCCTTATCCATGAATTTCTTGGCTTCCAGACCCAGAGGTGACTTAGCAGCCAGTTCGCCGCGTAGAATATCGCCGGTAGAAAGGTGTACCAGTTTGTATTTTTCAATGAGGTTAACAGCCTGTGTTCCCTTGCCTGCGCCCGGAGGGCCAAATAATACTACATTCAGCATACGTTATAATCTTTATGTTTTAACAATGAAATTATTTCTCTTCGATACGGTATATATTTCTGAGGTTACGGCCGAACCCATGGTAATCCAAACCATAACCCACCACAAAGTCATTGGGAATGTTAAACCCCACATAGTCGAGCGGTACATTTTTATTATAGGTATCAGTCTTGAGCAGCAGGGTGGTTACATAAATATGTTTGGGCATAAATCCCCTGAGTTGATCGATGATGCTTTCGATAGTTGTGCCTGAATCAATGATGTCTTCAATCACCACAACGGTTTTGTCTTTCAGCACTTCGTTGATGCCAATCAATCTTTTCACATTGCCTGTACTCATTGTACCCTGGTACGAGGTAAGCTTTACAAACGAGACCTGGGCGTTGAAGCTGATCCTCCTTAGCAGGTCCGAGGCAAACATAAAGGCGCCATTGAGGATCCCGATGAAAATAACATCATCATTTTTGAGGTCGTTATTTATGCTGTCGGCAATGCGTTGCACTTCGGCCTGGATTTTTTCGGAGGTCAGGTAAAGCCTGAAATGCTTGTCGAGTAATGTTATACCAGCCATATATACAGCGAACAATAAAAGTCGCAAGATACGAATAATTGCATTAAATTAGAGCCGGTAAAAAATTTAATGAACAATGAAGCCACTGGTTAGCATTATTATGGGCAGCACATCCGATATGCCAGTGATGGAAGCCGCTGCAAAATTCCTCGACGAGATGGAAATCCCATTTGAAATCAATGCATTGTCAGCGCACCGGACACCGGCCGAGGTAGAACAATTCTCGCGAAATGCCGAATCGCGTGGCATTAAAGTTATCATTGCCGCAGCAGGCATGGCAGCGCACCTTCCGGGTGTTATTGCCTCCATGACCAGTCTGCCCGTAATAGGTATCCCCATTAAGGCGTCGCTCGAGGGGCTCGATTCGCTGCTGGCTATCGTTCAGATGCCTCCCGGAATCCCTGTTGCCACCATGGGTATTAATGCTTCGCTGAATGCTGCCATACTGGCTGCGCAAATGATTGCCCTGGGTGATGAAAAAACCGCCGCCTCGGTAAAAAAATACAAGGACGGGTTAAAGAAAAAAATTGTGGCGGCCAACGAAGAACTGGCCAACATAACCTTTAAGTATAAGGTAGGCTAAGGCAAAGGCCTCGGTGCCTGCTGACTGATTTGCCCGACTGGTCAGACAGTCGGAGTTTGGTTAACGGATATAAATGTAATAACCGTTGGTTGTAAGAATGTTGGTGTTGCTGGCCTGTGTGTTCTTTTCATCAACTGCCAGGTCGCAACCGGACGATCGAAATGGCGATGCCCGCTCACAGGGCATGGCCGGACTGCGTACCACGCTGGGCACGCAATGGTCGGTTTTTGCCAATCCTTCAGGTCTGGCAACTGTCCGCAAACCTGTCTGCGGAATTGCTTATGCTAATTACTTTGGCATCCCCGAATTAGGACAGGGAGCTGTTGTGCTGGGATTACCAACCCGCACGGGAAGTTTTGGCCTGGGTTATTCTGTTTTTGGCTACTCACTGTTTCGTAAAAGCCAGGCTGTTTTAGCCTACGGTGTTCATTTATCCCCAAAAATAAGCGCCGGTGCAGCTATGCATTTTCTGGCGCTTCATCAGCCGGGAGAATACCATAACCAGTTTGCCATTGTCCCTTCCCTGGGGCTGCAATGGATCGCGGCTAAAAACCTTGTTGTTGGAGCCGAATTCTTTAATCCTGCCCGGCAAAAATATGCGCCCGGACCACACCAGGCCGTTACTTCGGCGTTCAGGGCAGGAGCGGGCTACAGCCTGGGCGAAGAAGTTGGCATCTATCTTGAAACGCAAAAGCAAACAGGAGAGCCCTGTTGTTTTTATGGCGGAACCGAGGTGACCTTAAAAAGGATTTTTGTATTCCGTACCGGGCTGTACTTTGCCGGCGAACGCGGCTATTCGTTCGGTACCGGTTTCCGGGGTAAACACCTGGAAATCGACCTGGCCACCAAAAGCCATCCTGTACTGGGATTCAGCACAAGTGCCACCTTATCGTATTTAATTAAGTAGCCTGCAACGTCGCTGCAATCAAATATTAATGCTAATTTTGCGATTCAAAATCAATGGCGCATAGCGGAATGTCTGATCAACAAAAGGTTGCGATAATCGGAAGCGGAAGTTGGGCCACAGCACTGGCCAAATTGTTACTGAATAACCTGCCACATCTAAACTGGTATATCCGTTCTGAGGAATCTATTGCATATTTTCGCAAGTACAGGCACAACCCCAAGTACATCAGCGATATCGAATTCGATACCAACAAGATTACCTTCTTCAACACCATAAACGAAGTCATTCAATCGTCAGACATCCTTGTTTTTGCCACTCCCGCACCTTTTCTGAAAGACACCCTGGCCGGTTTCAGCGGTTCATTCGAAAACAGGCAGATCGTTTCAGCCATCAAGGGTATAATTCCTTCGGAAAACCTTACCGTGGCAGAGTTCTTTCATAACATATACCAGGTCCCATTCAAAAATATCAGTATCATCAGCGGACCCTGTCATGCCGAGGAAATTGCACTCGAAAGATTATCGTACCTCACCATCGCATCGGCAACGCGGGAGAAATCAAATGAACTTGCGCCCTTGTTCCGCTGCCATTACGTTAAAGTAATGAGTTCCCAGGACATTTACGGTACCGAATACGCTGCCGTGCTTAAAAACATCATTGCCGTAGCAGCTGGTATTTGCCACGGCCTGGGTTATGGCGATAATTTTCAGGCTGTGCTGGTCTCCAATGCCATGCTCGAAATCAAAAGGTTCCTGGCGAAAACCTATAAGGATAAACGTAAACTGCTGAGTTCGCCTTACCTGGGTGATGTAATGGTTACCGCCTATTCGCAGTTCAGCAGAAACCGAACCTTTGGAATGATGATCGGCAAAGGTTACTCGGTAAAAACCGCCATGCTTGAAATGAACATGATCGCCGAGGGCTATTTCGCCGTAGCCTGCATTCACGAAATAAACATGAAGCACGGCGTTAACATGCCCATAACCGATGCCGTGTACCGTATTCTTTACGACAAAATTTCTCCGGCCCTTGAAATAAAGCTATTAACCGAAAAGTTGAAATAAATCATACGTATGGAAGCCTTAAAAATAGACATCAGCAAGGTATTTGGTTTTGTTCCCAAAACCGATGTGTACGCACTATCTGAAAAAGCAGCAGAAAGCGCCAAAGCGCTTGAAAATAAAACCGGAAAGGGCAACGATTTCCTGGGTTGGGTAAACCTGCCTTCGTCTATTTCCGATGCCAACCTGAAAGACATTCAGCAAACCGCAAATAAAATACGGAAACAGGTAGATGCCGTTGTGGTCATTGGCATCGGCGGTTCCTATTTGGGTACCCGGGCCGTACATGAAGCCCTGGCCCCTACATTTCTTCACCTGAAAACTTCCCGTAAAGACCCGGTGGTACTGTATGCCGGACACAATATTGGCGAAGATTACCTGAATGAACTTACCGAAGTACTTAACGACCTGAAATATGCCATTGTGGTGATCTCCAAATCGGGAACCACTACCGAACCTGCCTTAGCCTTCAGAATACTGAAAAACCACCTCGAAAAGAAAGCAGGAAAAAAGGCAGCCAAAGAACTCATCATAGCCATTACCGATGCCAAAAAGGGAGCGCTCCGCACCATGGCTATCCAGGAAGGATACAAAACCTACGTGATCCCCGACGATATTGGCGGACGCTATTCGGTGCTTACCCCGGTTGGACTGGTGCCCCTGGCCATTGCCGGAACCGATATCCGGGCATTGGTGAAAGGTGCCATTGACATGGAAAAAATCACCTCGTCAGCAACACCTTTTGGCGAAAATCCTGCCTGCTTATATGCCGCTGCCCGTACCATGCTTTACCGGATGGGCAAAAAAACCGAAATACTGGCCAATTTCGAAAACAAGCTCCATTACATAGCCGAATGGTGGAAACAGCTTTACGGCGAAAGCGAAGGCAAGGAAGGCAAAGGCATTTTCCCGGCCAGTGTTGACTTTTCGGCCGATCTGCATTCGATGGGACAGTACATTCAGGAAGGTGAGCGACTGCTTTTCGAAACGGTCATTTCGGTAAGCAAAACGGCAACCAAAATGACAATTCCGGCTGATAAGGCTGACCTCGACGGACTGAACTACATTGCCGGTAAACGCGTGGACGCCGTTAATAAAATGGCTGAACTGGGAACCATGCTGGCCCACGTGGATGGCGGCGTACCCAATATCCGTATTGAACTGCCCATGCTTAACGAGTACTTCCTGGGACAGCTCATGTACTTCTTCGAAAAAGCCTGCGGCATAAGCGGGTACCTGTTGGGCGTAAATCCGTTTGACCAGCCTGGCGTTGAAGCTTATAAAAAGAACATGTTTGCCCTGCTTGAAAAGCCCGGCTTTGAAACCGAAACGAAAAAAATTAAGGAAAGACTTTCCTGATGCGGCATTGAGCGCTGAGCGTATTGTTTTTTCCGGAAACAGTGCAGCCATTTCGGTTTTTTGACGTTTATATCACTGAAAATTTCAGTGACCTATGCGAAATGCTGACAGAAACCTTTGGGTCGATTGCCTGCGATCGGCCATAACAGTGCTGGTGGTTGCCCATCATGCATCATTGGCCTACACTACATTTGCCTGGTTCGACAAAACAGCCTATAACAGGTCAACACATCCTGTGGTGGATACGAACAGGTGGATAGGGCTCGATATTTTTGAGAATTTCAATGACGTTTTTTTCATGTCGCTTATGTTTCTGATAGGCGGGTTATTCCTTACCCGAAGCATCAGCAAAAAAGGCGCTTCTCTTTTTATAAAAGACCGGTTTTACCGGCTATTTGTCCCCTTTTTGTTTTTGGGAACAATACTGATGTTAATTGCCTATTTCCCCGCGTATTACCTGGCACATAACAGCATCGGCTTGTGGGCCTATCTGGTTGATTTTTTTACGGTTGAAAAATGGCCTGTTGGTCCGCCCTGGTTTATCTGGATGCTTTTCATTTTTAACCTGTTGTTTGCCCTGTTTTACGCTAAAGCCCGTAAAACCATTGAAAAAACAGGGATTAAACTCGCTGCCCTGAAAAACAGGCCCTTTGTCTTTTTTATCATCCTGTTCGGAATAACCTGGCTGCTATACGTGCCATTGGCGCACAATACAGGACCAGGAACATGGATAGGTATGGGTCCATTCGACTTTCAGCTAAGCCGGATACTCCTGTATTTCGGCTACTTTGTAGTTGGCATTATCATTGGAAATTTCAATTTCAACGAAGGACTGTTCGCACCAAAATCCGCGATGGTAAAGACAGTTTGGTTGTGGGTTTTTCTGGCCCTAACCACTTACGCGATATTAACCATAATGTCAAAGCCCTTGCAACAGTTGGTAAACAATGAAACAATCCCCGAATTCACTGCCTGGATGATCTACTTTGTTGTTTATACCGCTTCGTGCACGTTAAGCAGCATTGCTTTTATTACGCTGTTCCGGAAAATCACCACCACCGGAAAACAATGGATGAATTCGCTGAGTGAAAATGCTTACCTGATTTACCTGATTCACTATATTTTTGTGGTCTGGATTCAGTTTTTGCTGCTGCAGTTCGATCTGCCTGCCTTTATCAAATTCCTCATAACCTTTACAGCAGCGCTGGCCCTTAGCTGGATAACCAGTCATTTGCTGCGGAAAATTGAAATCGTGAAAAAGTATTTGTAGACTGAAAACGGCATGAAGAAAGCCAAGTGTTTTGCACGATTTTTGCATGTAATTTATTGATTTGTTAACTTTATAACGAATAATTACCTGTAAAAAAACGGTGCATTGAATTACCTTGCGCACATATATCTTTCCGGCGCTAACGAAGAAGTGATGGTAGGCAACTTTGTCGGCGACTATGTCAAGGGGTTTGAACTGGGCATGTATCCCGAACCCATGCGCAAGGGCATTATGCTCCACCGGCACATCGATTCGTTTACCGACACCAACCTCATTGTTAAGCGCAGTAAATTGCGTCTGGTTGAAAAATACCGCAAGTACTCGGGTATTATAATCGACATTTTTTACGACCATTTTCTGCTGCATACCTGGTCGAAATACTCAACCCAACCGGTTGAAGACTTCATGCTCCATGTGCATGATATCCTTGGCAGGCATCTCGACCTGCTCCCGGAATCCGTGAAGCTGTTTTTACCTTCGTTTATTAAAAATAACTGGATTAAGAAATACTCCACCATCGAAGGGATCGAGGATGTACTGCATAAAATGTCGAGCCATACCACCCTCCCCGAGGAAACCGACTATGCCATTAAGGTATTGCGCGAAGATTATGAAAAATTTGAATTGGATTTTACCGCTTTTTTCCCTTCGCTCATCAGCTATGTTTCCAAGTCCTTTGGCATTATTCTCGACCATGAGGATTACGCCGACGATCCTTCCTTTTCATCGGGATTCTGAAAAACAGGCAGACTTTACCTGGTATATATCTTGCGCACTGAATCGAGCCTTACCAGTATAAAAAGCAACAGGGTAAATACCAGCATTGACGATCCGCCATAGCTAAAGAAAGGCAGCGGAATGCCGATTACCGGGAACAATCCGATGGTCATGGCTATGTTAATGGCAAAATGAAAGAAAAGGATCGACATTACACCGTATCCGTATATGCGCGCAAAAGTTGAACGCTGTCGCTCCGCCAAAAATAAAATCCTCAACAGTAATCCTATGTACAACAGAATCGACAACATGGTACCCACAAAGCCCCATTCTTCCCCCACCGTACAAAATATAAAGTCGGTGCTTTGCTCCGGAACAAAATCGAGTTTGGTTTGCGTTCCTTTAAGATAGCCTTTCCCGAAAAATCCGCCGGATCCGATGGCTATTTTCGACTGGTTAAGGTTATAACCAACGTCCCTGATATCGGTTTCTTTGCCCAGCAGAATATTCACACGCGTCTGCTGATGAGGTTTCAATATCTCATGAAAAACGTAATCGACTGAATAGGTAAAACCAATGAACCCGTATAGCATCAGCAAAATAAGCACAACTGTCTTGAGCTTATGCGCCAGGGCGAGTATCAGAAACACCACGGTGGATAGTACCAGCCCGGCAAGCAGCTGATAATAACTCCCGTAGTCCAGCCCAATTAAGGGAAACCCAACATGCATTACAGCAAACGAAGCGCCCAGTATTAGAGCCGCTATCAGTGCGTTCTTCACCTTGTGGCTGAGCATTCCGAACAGAATGACGGCCAGCACTATGAGCAATGAAATAACCACAATACCCGGCAGTAACAGGGTCATTAAAAACAAGGTCGACACAAAAAGGGTAAGTGCGAGAATCCACCCCGGCATACCTTCGCGGTACATCAGCAGTATGAAACAACTGAATACCATGGCTGTTCCCCAGTCGGGTTGTAAAACAATCAGCAGTACCGGTAACCCAATGAGCGAAACTATGATGGCCATCGATTTCCAGGTCCACAATTTCACGTTATAGCCGCTTAGGAATTTTGCTATTGCCAGCGCCGTGGCCAGTTTAACAAATTCCGACGGTTGAAAGTTAAAACCCAAAATGCGTATCCACGACTGCGAATTGTTGATTTCCACGCCAAAGGCCAGTACCGCCAATAGCAACACTATGGACACCCCGTAAATCACATAGGCGAAAAAATTGAAAAACCGGTGATCAACGGCAAAAAGCAGAATAATTGTGACAAACGATATCAGTATCCACATCAACTGATCGCCGTAATTCTGCCGGATATTGAAAATAGAGGTAAACTGCTCATTGTATGATGATGCAAAGACATTCATCCAGCCGAAAATCACCAGCAACAGGTACAGTCCTACTGTAGTCCAGTCGATATCTTCCGTTATGTTGAGCTTGTCAATCATTCGCTATCCAATAAATTTCCGTTTAGCATCCTGGCTTCAATCCATTTGCGGTTGGGGGCTATGCTGTCGGTAAGGTATTTCTCAATCATCAGGCTGGCAATAGGCGCAGCGTAAGACGCTCCCCACTCCCCATGCTCCACATAAACCGAAATGGCAATTTTGGGATTATCCTTTGGGGCAAAAGCAATAAATACCGAGTGATCTTTTCCGTGCGGGTTCTGGGCTGTTCCGGTTTTACCGCAAACAGCTATATCCTGCAGGCGGGCAATACGTGCTGTACTTCCGGCTTCGCCGTTCACCGCCAGGTACATCCCTTCTACCACCGGGCCAAAATGCGCCGTATCGATGTTTACCACATGCTTTTCGTAAAAGCGGTGCTCAATGGTATCAACCCCTTCAACAGCTTTCACCACATGCGGAATGATGTAATAGCCCCGGTTGGCAATGGTGGCCGACATATTGGCCATCTGCAGGGGCGTGATGAGCAATTCGCCCTGGCCAATAGCAAGTGAAATGGTGGTTAGAGCGTTCCAGTGATTTCTGCCAAAATACCTGTCGTAGTAGGTCGAAGGCGCCACAAATCCGCGCAATTCATTGGTAAAATCGCTATTCAGCCTGTTACCGAATCCGAACGACATCACATATTCATACCATTTTTGATAGGCCTCCTCGGCATTTGCATAGTTGGGGTTTTCGATGATGCGTTTATACACGTTGCAGAAATAGGAATTACAGGAGTGCTGAATACCTTCAATCAGGTCGAGCGGACTGCGATGGTCGTGACAGCCCAGAATACGGCTCCCATAACGGAATCCCATGTTGCACGAGAACGATGAAGCAGTTGTAATTACACCTTCCTGAAGTCCAATGAGTGCCTGTACCGGCTTGAAGGTTGACCCGGGCGGATAATTGGCCATGAGCGCCCTGTTAAAAAGGGGTTTCATCACCGAATCGCGCTCGAGCTTAATATAATTGACGGTGCGTTCACGACCTATGAGCAATGCCGGGTCGTATACCGGGGCGGAAACCAGTGCCAGTACTTCGCCTGTTGCGGGCTCAATGGCCACAATACTTCCCTTATAATGTTGCATCAGGTACTCGCCATACTCCTGTAAATCGGCATCAATGGTGCAGGTCAAATCGCTTCCTACGATGGCATCTTCATCAAAACGACCATCCTGGTAAGGTCCTTTAACCCGGCCATGCACATCTACCAGCAATACTTCCTGGCCTTTCTCCCCTCTCAGCACATTTTCGTAATAGCCTTCGATACCGCTTATGCCCATATAATCGCCCATCACATAATCGGGGTTGCGGGCAATCAGTCGTTCATCAACCTCACCCACATACCCAAGCAAGTGTGCAGCAATGGGCTTGCTGTATTTACGAAGTGTACGCGAGCGAACGTAAAAGCCAGGGTATTTGTGCATTTTTTCCTGCAACACGGCATAGGTTTCGGGCGATATCTGTTTGATAAAGGGCTCCCGCCGGTACCTGGGTATCCGGGCGCGGGCAATACCCGCCCTGAGTCTTTCGATATCAATACGTAGTATGCGGCAAAACTCGGTACTGTCAAAGGGCTGCAACTCATAAGGTGCAATCATCAGGTCGTACGAAGGCTGATTGAATACCAGCAGTTTACCGTTGCGGTCATATATTAACCCACGCGCCGGGTAAAGCGTTTCCACGCGCTGTGAATTGTTTTCGGCCGACAGCTTGTAGCTCGAGTCGATAACCTGTATATAAAACAGGCGTGCGATAAGCACAACAGCTGTCAGCAGAAAAATGACAACAATAATATTCCGGCGCGAAGCAAATTGATCCATGCTTTACTTGCGAAAAACAAAGTACTGACTAAAGATGATGATCAGTGAAGTGAGCACCGAACTCAGGAATGCCCTGAACAAGGTACTGAAAAAATGATGAAAACTGAATACTTCGAGATAGAATAAGGTAAAATGATGAATTAACACCAGCATTACCGTGTACTTGACAAACCATTCGAGCCCGAATTCGGCCAGTCGCGGATAAGTACCCGACTGGTATCCCTCGCGGGGCGAAAACAAGGCCATTACCGATGCGCGTGAAAAAGCCATCAACACGGTAGCTGACGAATGTACACCCGGGGTGCCCATAAACAGATCGATAACAAGCCCCAACGAAAAGGCGCTGATCAGTAACACAATACGTGGCGTGGTAAAAGGCAGCAATAATATAAACAGCACGTAAACATACGGGTTGATGTATCCCGAAAACTCAATATTATTGAATATCAGCAGTTGTGCCAGTATCAGCACAACAAAATAAAACAGGTATTTGCCGAATTCGCGGATCATTGGGCTGCCACATTTTCAAGTGAATCAATCTCGGTTTTCTCCAGGTGGTAAATAACCTGCACATGGTTGAGTTTACGGAAATCGTTAGAGAGTTTAACCCTTATCTCGTAGTAATTTCCACCCTTCAGGCGAAAGCTGCCAATGGCGCCAATGAGGAATCCCTCGGGAAATACGCCGCCGAAACCACTGGTGACAATGGTATCTCCTTCGGCAATTTCAACATGGTGCGGAATATCAACCAATGTGGCATAACCGGTGTTGTTGCCGTTCCAGCTGAGCGGCCCGAAATAACCGTTCTTTTTTATTTTGGCGCTAACCGTAAAATTCCGGTTGAGTAACGACAGCACCGATGCATAATTATCCGAAACCGATTTTACAATTCCTACGATGCCGTCGTTGTTGATGACGGCCATATCGGGACCAATGCCGGTATTTTTTCCCTTGTCGAGTGTTATGTAATTATACTGCTTATTAACAGTGTTGTTGATTACCCTGGTGTTAAGGTAGCTGTACTTTCTCCTGGCAGCTGTATCGCCCGGCAAAACCGAGTCGACCAGCGCCAGTGAATACGACGATTTAAGTCGGTTGTAAAGCCTGGTATTTTCCTCGGCCAGCTCACGGTTCTCGTAATGCAGCGAAAAGTAGTCGCCGATGTTTTCCATGCGGTTTGAAATACCACCGGTTAACTTATGCGATGCGTTGTAAAACTGAACCTTCTGGTACGAATTGGTGCTGATGAGCAGGAACAGCGAGAAAAATTCTATCACCAGGAACAGGATCAGGAAATGATGCTGAATTATAAACCGCAGTAAGTTTCTCATCCTTGCATGGCCGTTTTTGAAGAGGCTTTATCTGATCAGCAGCGACTGGTATTTCTCGGTATTCTTAAGGATGATACCGGTTCCGCGTGCAACCGCATGAAGCGGATTTTCGGCAACATGGAAGGTTATGCTTATCTTATCGGTAAGGCGTTTGGCCAGTCCCCGCAGTAAAGCGCCACCACCTGCCAGGTAAATTCCTTTTTGCACAACGTCGGCATACAACTCGGGAGGTGTTTGTTCCAATACCGATAATACGGCTGATTCGATTTTCGAAAGCGACTTATCGAGGCAATGGGCAATTTCCTGGTACGAAACCGGCACTTCAATAGGCAGGGCGGTCATCATGTTAGGACCCCTTACGGTATAATCGGCAGGAGGGTTATCAATATCGGGTAAGGCAGCTCCGACAAATATTTTAATATCCTCAGCCGTGCGTTCACCTACCTTAATATTGTGCTGGTGCCGCATATAAGCCTGGATGTCGGCTGTAAAGCCATCGCCTGCTATACGGATCGATTCGTTGCAAACAATACCGCCAAGCGCTATAACGGCAATTTCGGTTGTTCCACCGCCAATATCAACTACCATATTGCCTTCGGGGGCCACCACATCCAATCCAATACCTATGGCAGCTGCCATAGGTTCGTAAACCATGTACACATCTCGCCCTCCGGCATGTTCCGAAGAATCGCGCACAGCACGTATTTCTACTTCGGTACTGCCCGAAGGAATGCTCACAACCATGCGCAACGAAGGCGTAAAGAAGCGGTTCCTGGGGTTGATCATCCGGATCATCCCCCTGATCATTTGTTCAGCCGCGTTGAAGTCGGCAATTACGCCATCGCGCAATGGCCTGATGGTGCGGATGTTCTGGTGTGTTTTACCGTGCATCTGGCGTGCCGTTTCACCAATGGCAACCAGTTTTTTGGTAGTCTGGTCAATGGCCACAATCGAAGGCTCATCAACAACAATCTTATCATTCTCGATGATAATGGTATTCGCAGTTCCGAGGTCTATTGCTAGCTCCTGGTTAAACAAGGAAAAGATGCCCATAGATAGTTAGTCAAAAATAAGTTGTAAAGGTAATACTTTGATAGATTCTTTTTTAATATATCCATATAAACGCATAATTGTCGGGTAGGTTACGGATATTCAATGTTTAAAATGGCGTACCCCTGTAAATACCATTGCCATATTGTTGTTGTTGCAGAAATCAACCGAATCCTGATCTCTTACCGAACCGCCCGGCTGAATCACCACTTTTATACCTGCCTCGTTGGCAATTTCCACGCTGTCGGCGAAAGGAAAAAAAGCATCGGAAGCCATTACAGCGCCTGCTGTATCAAATCCAAAACTGCGGGCTTTAACAATGGCATGCTTAAGGGCATCAATCCTGCTGGTTTGGCCGACCCCGCTGGCGATAAGCTGGTTGTTCCTGGCCAGCACAATGGTATTCGACTTCGAATGTTTGACCACCTTGTTGGCAAAAACCAGGTCGGCATATTCCGCATCGGTAGGCACACGGTTGGTAACCGGCTTCATGTCGGCCTTTGTTTCTGTTTTTATATCGCGGTCCTGTTCAATTACGCCATTGAGCATCGAGCGGAACTGTATGTGTGGCAGCGTAGCATCTTTGCGCACCAGTATGATCCTGTTCTTTTTCTTTTGAAGAATTTCCAAAGCCGGTGCTTCATAGGCAGGGGCAATGATCACTTCAAAGAACAGCTTGTCGATTTCCGTTGCGGTTGCCGTATCCACCGATTTATTGGTAATGAGGATACCACCGAAGGCCGAAACCGGATCGCCTGCCAGTGCATCTTTCCAGGCGTCGAGTAACACTGGCCTGCTGGCTACGCCGCAGGCGTTGTTGTGCTTAAGAATGGCAAAAGTGGTTTCGGTAAAATCGTCGATCAGGTAAACTGCGGCTTCAATGTCGAGCAGGTTATTATATGAAATTTCCTTCCCCTGTATCTGTTCAAAAATCTCTCCGAAATTGCCATAAAAAACACCCTGCTGATGCGGGTTTTCGCCATAACGTAATGGCCTGGCCTGGTTAATGCTTTTGCGGAATGCCATCTTCTTGCGATTGCCATTGAAATAGTCAAAGATGGCTGCATCGTAATGCGATGTTACGGCAAAAGCTTCAAGGGCTAACAACCTGCGTTGCTCAGGTGTTGTTGTACCCTGATGATTGTCGAGTATGTCCAGCAGCGTGGCATACTGATCCTTCGAGGGGATAATCACCACGTCGTTGTGATTTTTGGCAGCTGCCCTTATCAGCGTAATGCCACCAATATCAATTTTTTCAATGATATCGTCGTCGGCCGCTCCCGATGCAACCGTTTCTTCGAACGGGTACAGGTCAACCACCACCAGGTCAATGGCATTTATAGCGTACTGAGCCATGTCGTGCTGGTCGCTACTGTTTTGCATGCGCGCCAGAATTCCGCCGAAAACTTTCGGATGAAGGGTTTTAACCCTGCCACCCAGGATAGAAGGATAACCGGTAAGCTCTTCCACTGCTGTCGCCTTTATGCCAAGCTTTTCAATGAAATCTTTTGTGCCGCCCGTGGAAATAATGGCAACACCCTGGCTATCGAGTTTTTTTACAATTTCTTCGAGATGGTCCTTGTAGTATACCGAAATAAGCGCTGTTTTAATTTTTTTATTCATACCATTTGTCGGTTTAATGAAATAATATATTGAAATGCCTTTATATACAGAATTTTAAGTAACCAAACGAAGCGGCTACAAGATATTAAAATTTTATTATATTAAGCTGCGCTTTTCTATCTTTGTTAGCAACAATATATTAACCACATGCGCTGGTATTTCATTATTCACGAGAGTCTGCAATCGGCCTACCGCACGGTAATCCTCAATAAAATGCGGACTTTTCTTTCGCTCCTGGGCGTGACCATCGGGATATTTTCCATAATCTCGGTGCTTACCGTACTCGACTCCATGAAGTCGAACATGAAAAAATCGCTTGAATCGTTCGGAAATGATGTGCTGGTGGTGGAGAAATGGCCCTGGGCACCCGAAGACGGCGTGGAATATGCCTGGTGGGAATACCTGAACAGGCCTGTTGTTACCCAAAAGGAACACAGGGAGCTAAAAGACCGCATGAAAAACATGGAAGCAGCCAGTTTTATTGCCGCCATC
The DNA here is from genome assembly GCA_964618645.1 of uncultured Bacteroidales bacterium. Taxonomy (GTDB): domain Bacteria; phylum Bacteroidota; class Bacteroidia; order Bacteroidales; family UBA10428; genus UBA5072. The sequence continues at coordinate 20,516 of CAZUBW010000047.1, forward strand.
ACTTCGGACATCGAATACCTCGACAACCGGGCAGAGAACCTCCAGGTGTGGGGAACATCCGACGAGTTCGAAGACATCCGTAGTTTCAGTATCGCACAGGGGCGGTTCCTGTCACCCCTGGAAATCAATTCGGCTAAAAACACCTGTATCATCGGTCACGATATTGCTACTGAACTGTTCGAGGGACAAAGCCCGCTTGGACAAACCATCCGCATCAAAAACCGAAAAGCTACCGTTGCGGGTGTTTTTGGCAAGGAAGGGAAATCGTTTATTGGCGGGGGAAGTGTTGATAAGGTGGTGCTCATTCCGGTGGGTTTCCTGGGAACCATGGCCGATCTGAACAGCGACCGCACCAGTCCGCAGATATGGACAAAGCCGGTTGCCGGGGTTAATCCCGACCAGTTTAAGGAAGAACTGATCCAAACCATGCGATCGATCCGGCGGGTCAGCCCCAGGTCGAAAAGTAATTTTTCGATTAACGAAACCAGCCTGATGAGTGGAATGATCGACCAGATATTCAGCGTGGTAAACCTGGCAGGTGGCTTTATTGGCATCTTTGCCGTGCTGGTTGGCGCTTTTGGCATCGCCAATATCATGTTCGTATCGGTAAAGGAACGTACCCACATTATTGGCATTCAGAAAGCCCTTGGCGCCAAAAGTTTTTACCTGATCCTTGAAGTACTCAACGAATCGGTTATCCTTTCCATTATTGGCGGTTTACTGGGACTGCTGTTGATCTTCATCGGCACCTTCATTGCCCGGGCCAACGATTTTGATATTTTTATGAGCTTCGGCAATATTATCACGGGATTGTTAATCAGCACAACGGTAGGAATCATTGCCGGCCTTATGCCGGCTTTCACCGCTGCCCGACTCGACCCGGTAAAAGCCATGGCCAGTACATTTTAAGGGTTGTCTGAAAAAGAGGCTGTTACTTCGTTAATTTTGCTTATATTTAACAAATAACCCAAAAACCTCCACCCCCATGAATGATCAAATAAAAAACCTGTTTAACGATTATCAGCGCGGAGGAATAAACCGGCGTGACTTTTTGCGGAAACTTACCCTGTATGCCGGTGGTGGTGCTGCTGCTGCTGCCCTGCTTCCGCTCCTCACCGAAAACCAGGCCATGGCTGCGGGTTTACCGGATGAAAACGACGTGGCAACATCGTTTGTAACTTACCCGGGCAAGTCCGGCGAAATGAAGGCATTTATGGCCCACCCTGCCAAAAAGAAAAAGCTGCCCGCCGTCATCATCATCCACGAGATATGGGGCCTTAACAAGCATATTCAGGATGTAACCCGCCGTATGGC
>CAZUBW010000047.1:21929-29915 GCA_964618645.1 uncultured Bacteroidales bacterium
TCCACGAGATATGGGGCCTTAACAAGCATATTCAGGATGTAACCCGCCGTATGGCTGCAGAAGGTTTCCTGGCATTAGCGCCCGACGCACTTTCCGCCACTGGCGGAACACCCGAAAACGATACCAACAAAACCGTTGCCATGGTAAGGGCCCTGGATATGGAAGAAACCACCGCCAATTTTGTGGCTGCCGTAAAATACCTCGAAACCCACCCCCTGGCCAACGGTAAAGTGGGTTGCACAGGCTTTTGCTGGGGAGGAGCCATGACCAACAGGGTAGCGGTTAACGCCCCCGGACTGGATGCCTCCGTTCCATACTACGGCAGTCAACCCGACGCTGCCGATGTTGCCAAAATAAAAGCCCCCATAATGGCCCATTATGCAGGCGATGACGAACGGATCAACGCCGGTATCCCCGCTTTTGAAGAAGCCCTGAAAAAAGCAGGAATCGAATACCAGCTATTCATATACGAGGGTGCCAAACACGCCTTTAATAACGATTCAAACCCCGAACGCTATCATGAGGCCGCCGCTAAACTGGCGTGGGGAAGAACCATAGCGTTTTTCAGCGAAAAACTGAAGTAAATGAAACCCGGGATGGTATTGGTAGAGGCTGTTATTCTGGTCTACAACGGATCGGAAATAAAAAATATCATTATTCAGCATGAAAAACACGCCGGTACCGACTTTGAAAACTGCCGCGAATATTCCGTTTTTAACAAAACACTGAAAGAAAAGGATATTCTTAAGTATTTGAAATCAAACGACATGCACAAGGCTATTTCGCAAAGCCTGCATGCGTTTTCCTGGCCCGAGATACGGTTTATCTTTCTGCAGTATAAACTCCACAACGACTCGACGCTGAAGCTGAAACTGCGGCCGCTTTCGGAAAACGAACCCGAAACGCCGTCGCAATGGCAGGCATATGGCCGGAGCATACCTTTCTTTACCTTTAAAGCCGATTATGACAAGGACCATTTCATCAGGTCCTTCGAATTACAGCTCAACCATTTCCTGGGTTAGCGTTGCGACTTCCATATGCCTTTGAAACAGCCTCAGCAAAGGGTCTGCAATGATTAAAGAATTGCCTGTACCCGGCACACAGGTAATTTAACCCGGATTCACCGTCGGGCGTAAAGGCAATCCTGTTCTTCGGACATTCGCCGTTGCACATGTCAAGTACCTCGCATTGCCGGCAGTAAAGCGGCAATGATTCATGCTTTGCCCTGCCGAATTTTTGCTGTCGTTCGCTGTCGAGCATTTCGGCAAGCGGACGGTCTGTAATATTACCCAGCAGGTGCACCGGATCCACAAAATGGTCGCACGAAAAGAAATCGCCGTTATGCTCAACCACCGGCACGCCGCCACATTCGCGTTTAAATATACATAGTGTGTGATCCTGCTGAAAAGCCGTGCGCAAAGCCTCCTCGAACAGCTGAACCTTCACACGACCTATGTCGCCGGCCCGCCATGTATCAAATACAGTACACAAAAACCGGCCGAAGTCCACAGGGTTCACCGTCCGTTTCGATACTTCACCCTTGTTGCCCAACGGTTCAACCAACGGAATAAAGGTTATATAACCTGCCCCCAGGTGTCTGAAAAAACCATATACTTCTTGCGGATATTTTGCATTAACACGGTTCAGCACACAAAGAATTTCCGGATCGAGACCGTGCATCACCAACAGGTCATAACCCTTCAGCACACTGGCAAATGTACCCTGTCCGCTTGTGGTCTTCCGGTATTGGTTATGCAAGGCTTCAGGGCCATCGAGACTGATGCCCACCACAAAATCATGTTCAGCCATGAAACGACACCAGTCTTCGGTGAGCAACGTGCCGTTTGTTTGCATGCCATTGATTATTTGTTTTCCTGGCGGACAGTATTTATGCTGCCATGCCAAAGCCTTGCGGTAAAAGTCGATTCCGGCCAGCAATGGTTCCCCGCCATGCCATGAGAAGGTGATCACCTTATCAGTGGTAGCTTCAATGTGCTGCCTGATGTACAATTCCAGCACCTCATCCGGCATCCTGAATTTGGTTCCGGCATCGTACCAGGCCGATTTTCCCAAATAATAACAGTAATCGCAGGCCAGGTTACATTGCGGTCCCGCCGGTTTGACAAAAATCTGGAATTCGCGGCTCTTCATTTCATTGATTCATCAGGGCAAGTTACATTAAAATTATGGCCCTGGTTCGACGCTGCTCAAAAAGTCTATTTCACGTCATTGGTAGCGAGGTACGAACGTGGCCGTCATTGCGAGCGAGGTACGAGCGTGGCCGTCATTGCGAGCGAGGTACGAGCGTGGCAATCTGATTTTACAGGTTGAGATTGCTTCGCTTCGCTCGCAATGACGGCTTCGATTATTGGACTTCTTACACAGCCTTGTTTCTATGTTAACAGTCTTCGCCTGATGATAGCGCCGTATACTATCCACCTTGTATCCTCTTGACTCTTTAATAGGTTTTCATTAGAACAAATATAATGTATATCAGGCAAAAAGCCTGATGCAATATGTCCGTCTCAGACAGATCCCATAGCCGTATAGCTAAGCATTGTAATACATGTATATTCAATAAATAACATGTTTTATTAATTGAACCTTTTTGGGTTCAACGATAACTTATCCAATTCAAAGTACAAAACTTTCTAAATTTCATAACACCGAATAAGTGTCGTATATTTGCATTTATCTTTCATATCAAGGTTTTATTGATTTTTATAAGGTTCAAAAAATGATTACATCCGGTAAAAAACTCAGGGAGTGCAGGGAAGCAAAAGGGATTTTTCAACAAGAGTTTGCCAATATGATAACAGCCATATTATTTACACACTTGATGCGATGATTAACAATGTAAAAATGAAAACAATCACCCAACACAGGTAATTATGAAAACGGTAACTGTTGAAATAAAGAATGATATAGCATTAACTATCCTGCATAACCTGGAAAGCATGCAGGTTCTCAGGGTTATAGAGGATAAACCCACTAAAACTAAACAAAAACTCTCGGAACGCTTCGCTGGCTGCCTCTCGAAAGAAAGGACTGAAGAACTGCAAAAAGAACTAACCCAAATGCGTAACGAATGGGAAAGAGATATTTGTTAGACAGCAATACGGTACTTGATTATATGGGCAACAAGCTGCCCGGCAAGGCAAAAAAGCTGATTACCCAGGTTATTGACCAGGAAATAAACCTTTCCGTTATCAACAAAATTGAACTGCTCGGCTTTTCAAAAGTAGAGCAGGATTTAATTGATTTCGTTGCCTGTTCCAACATTCACCCGATGGACGATGCCGTCGTGGACAAAACTATTGAAGTACGCAGTTTGTATAAAATCAAGCTGCCCGATGCCGTAATTCTCGCAACTGCCTTGCAAAACATTGGTTCTGGTTTCCAGCAATACTAAAGATTTTAAAAACATTCAAGGTCTTGAAGTTGTTGACCCTTATAAGTTGTAAAGCAAAAAACCCGGCCACTTTCAGGTAACCAGGCTTTTTATGCCATTTCTCTCTTGCTGCGCAATGGTAGCACAGCTACCTGGCATAATCCGACGATGACAGAGCCGATCGCCGAACTTGCTACTATTACTTACGCTTAATGAGGTTTATAAGTAATCTTCCATTTTAAAGAATCTAATTGATTTTCAGTTAAAACCATAGAATTTGCATAGGATTGAGCTTTACAAATTTCTTCCCAACTTTTTGTACGCATAGTATGTTCCTTAATGAAAAATAGTCTCAATTTTTTGTCTTCACAAGATAGGCAAGGTTTTTTTACAGTGCCATTAACATTTATATTACCATAAGAGTAAGCATTTATCCTGTAATTTGGAGAATAGAGTGGTTCCTTTTTTTGTCCATTTTCATCAACTCCATTACCCGGCCATATTCCAAATAGATTAAGTTTTGGCGACAGTTCAATTGAATCGCTACATGTACTGTAAACATAAATCGCAGAATCTGAATAATTAAGAATTGTTAATACTCCTAAAGGTGGATCATAGGTGAAACAGCCGTTTAGAAATGTTATTGCTATTGTCAAAAGAAAATATTTCATATCAGCTATATTAAAATATAAACCTATCGTATTGAATTGCTTTAAGAATTGTATAGCGGAACAAATCTATATTTTTTATTGGAAATTCACTAGACAGGATATATCTGGTTCCAAAGTGATTTTTTGACAAATAATTTGCCCATGTTTCTATCCAAAAAGTATTATGGTTCCAACCATTTTTACCATGCCTTGCGGCACTTATCAAACTTTCAGGACCTATCACGCTATAAAATGCTTTCAGACCAACATCGCCTGCTTGAAGAATATGTCCAAACTCGTGTTGCATAAGTTCTGGATACAAATTTCTTGACATAACACCTTTTCCAACTATAATACCTCTTCCCGGTAATGTAATTCCTCCACTATACCGCCCTTCACCTAATTTAGCTGATTCATAGACATTTGTACCTTCAAATTTTCCAACATACTTTCCTGTAACGGTTTGATTTACATCAGTAATATTATGTGCACCGAAACCAGAAGACAAATTAAAATCGGTTTTCCCTGTCCAAAAATTAACATCTTCGGACATTGCATCTATTCCTCCAAAAATACCACCTGTCAGTCCTCCTCCTAAGCCCTGTTTCCATGCCTGGTCTAAGCCGCTTAATAAAGAATTACCAAGATTTTGTCCACCTAATAAACCATTTCCAGTTCCTGAGATAAAACCATTTGTCAGACCTGCGCTTGCACCTGTTACAGCACCGGCAATAAAGCCTGTAGAAGAAACTCCTGCTGCGGTACCCATAAAACCCGCACCAAAACTACCGCCAGCCATTGCTACATTTGCTCCAGCACCAACGCCTGCACCAACTGCCCCTGCAACAGCACCAACACCAAAATATCCGAGACCTTCCCAAGTAAATTCAGCTCCATTCATTGCCCAATTCATAATGCCCCCAATAGCAGCACCAATAACCAAGTGCCAAAACTCCCCATCTGGATCCGTGTAGATTAATGGATTATTCAGGCAATATCTCTACCAGTAAAAGCAGATTTGTAATAATTGGCCGGATTTTTCAATGACCAGGCATGGGTTTGTTTCAAAGAACGTTATTATCTGCAAGATACAAATTTATCTCCTGAATAATAAACACCAAATGTAGTTACAAGTTACGCATACAATTCGGTCGAATTGCAAATTCAGCCGAGCGAGGGGCAGTATCTCTATTGGCTTTTTACGGTATTACAATTAATAAAGTAATATTTGGAAAAGTCCTTTAGTTCCTCAATAGAAAAGTCTTTTATATACTCTTCAAAATCCATAAAAGTTACTTTTTGATCCATTTGAGAATTCAATACAAAGAGTTTACCATTCTCATATTTAATTACTTTTCCAACACATTTTTGTAGCCAAATGAAAACTAATATATCGTTTTTTTTTGCATGTTCATAGAAAGCGTTTATCGGTTTATTTTTAAAGAACATTCTAATATATTTTCTACTGGGGCTTTGAAATCGTCCTTCTGTAAAAACAACTGAATCTGCAAAAATAAATGAGCCAATACTCTTTGAACCTCTAAAGACCGTAATATTGGGCCCAATAGTAGTATCTATTACTAAATGATCTAGGATGCATTCATAAGTATTACATTCATCAGCATTCACATCAAATCTTATATAACTTGATACTGTGCCTTCTAAACCACACCTGAATATAATTCGTCTCTTACGAGCTTCATTTCTTATTTTCCTTACTAGTTTGTCTCCTTCCTGATTGAACAGATGATCTTTATATTCTTTATCCATTGTGATAAGTGAAATATAAGAGTTCTGACACAGACCATTAAAAGGAGAATAAACAATTAATAAAAATAGCAGGATGGTTTTCGAGTTATATACTTTAATATGTTTCATATTCAGATCTTATTTATGAGCTTTTATAACTAATAGTGAAAGATTTCATTGCATCAAAATAGACACCTATGGTATTACTTTAGTTAGCAAAGAAATTCTGTTTCAGCTGAAAATAAAATCCTTGATATACTCGTCTAGCAAAGCCTCCAGGATCAGCAACTCGAATGGCTACTCTTCCAGCATTTGAAATAGTAACAGATTTTACCGTAGAATAATGCCAATATTGCTGTGACATTTTTTCAAGATGACCTATTGGAATGTTTTGAGTGGATAACGATTTCATCAATTTGTTAGAATACTTATTAATATTAATCTGTTCCAGTCTTACCGAATAACCTGTTCCTTCACCAAGATAATCAGTAAAATCTCCTATAGATCCTGTATAACCAGTATTGACATTATAGTTTAAACTTTTAACTAAATCATTATATCCATAAGGTTCTTCTAGCATCTGCAACTGTTTTGAATAACTTGTAGGCACACAATCATATTGTGTCTGCATTATTGGGGTATTAGGTATATCCCAAGTATATTTATTTGAATTATTTAGTGCCCATTGGCTTCTTCCATAACCTGTTTCAGCACCTGTCCATATATTGTTCCCTTGTTTATATGCATCCCATCCACCACCTAATCCACCTAAAACTGTTCCCCATTTAAATCCTTCTTTACCTGCATCCCACCCGGCATCAACGGAACTCCCAAATGAATTGCCTTCATATAAGGAATTCAAAGATTTTGAAATAAACTCCTCAACAAAACCTGCGGGACCTCCTTTTAACATACCTCCAAGTGCACCACCAATCTTAGTATAAGACAATCCATAAGAGCCATAATATGAAGTTGCTGCTCCGGTACTTCCAGCCAAGTTTCCAATATTATAGTAAACAAACCAATCTTTAAAACTATTTATGTTGTCCTGATTCTGAATAACATTTGCAATCCCTCCGATTACTCCTCCCACGATCCACTGCAGGAAAGCATATTCCCCACTAGGGTCCGTGTATTTAAGCGGGTTATTGAGGCAATAAGCATACCTGTTAAAATTTTGCGAAAAGTCCGGGGCCTGAATATAGTCGTCTGGGCTTAGGAATATGCCAAGCATTGGATCGTAAACACGACCATTCATATTGATCAGGCCAAATACATCAAGGTGCTCATGCCCCGTGAATCCTCGTGTGAGCCGCTCTGGCGCCGGATTATCCGCTAATTCCCAGGTCAGCGGATCGCGCCTGCGACCCCAGGGATCATAACTGTATTCCTCAATGATGTTTCCTGCTGCATCAGTAATACTTACAATACTGCCCAGGTGATCTGTATGCAGGAAAAACAAGCTGTCACCGGTTGCACTGTTTCTTATATATACCGCTGCCAGTCCGTCGCCTGCCGGTATGTACAAAAGCTCACGCGTTGCCCCGCCTGCTGTTATTTCTTTCTCGTACAACCCTCCATAATACCAGGTTTTGACTGGTGTGCCGTCATCGGTCAGTTCGCTTTTTATGCGCTGCTGATCCGGGCCGTAAGTTATGGTTAACACACTGTCGTTTTCGGTTATGGTATACACTTTGTTAAAACCCGTGTAGGTAATTGCCTGGTTATTGAACGTTGGACTTCCGGCAACAGTTGTTAATGAATCCATCACATGCGGCCTGTTATCCGCATAATCGTAATACCCCATACCGCTTTTATATCCAATATTTCCGGATGCATCCGGTTTATAGGTCTGACTGTAGTTTATGGTCTGGCCGTTCCGCGTAACATCCCAGTTGGTTAACCGGTAAAGATCATCATAGGTAAAGGTTTCATTTAAACCATGATTGACCCGTTCATCAGATCGTGATGTTAACAAACCATTTACCGGGTTAAAAGCATAGTGCCGATTTTGTAACTCGTTGCTCCCTATTTTGGTAATGCACGAAGTCATAAACCCATTGGCATCGAAGTTCTTTTCGGTATACATTCCGTTGTTTCCCAAAAAGTATTTCAGTTTTGAAGCGGTTTGCTGGTTTAACTCCCAAATAGTGGTTGAACCGTTTTTAACACGCACTAAATTACCAAAATTATCAT
>CAZUBW010000048.1:0-29243 GCA_964618645.1 uncultured Bacteroidales bacterium
AAAGTAGGGTAAAAATTTTTTCATGCGGATTAATAGCAAAGAAGCAATAAAAGAATAAAAGAAAAATCGCTTCAAGCTATTAATAACTAAAAAAAGTAATGTCATGAAAAAATCAATCGCAAAAATCGCTTTAAGTGCTATGGCACTTAGCCTGTTTGCAGTATTTACCTATGCACAGGAAAACGGAACCCAGGTGCAGCAACGCGACCAGGTGAAAGAACAGACAGCTGTACAACAGCAGGATGGCGTTCAAACGCAAACGCAGACACAGGCGCAGACACAGACAAGGGAACAGACTGCCGAACCGCTGCATGAAGGTACGCAAACACAAACTCAGACCCGTGAGAGATTCCGTGCTTCGTTAACCGACGAGCAAAAGAAAATCCTGGAGAACAAGGAAATGAACCGGGAGCAAAGAAGAAAAGCTTTTAATGAGTCACTTACCGAACAGCAGCGGAATATGCTTCGCGAAAACCAGGAAATGCGCAAACAACAGCGCAATGAATTCCGGAACAATGCCACTGAAGAACAACAGCAACAGATGCAACAAAGCCGCGAAAATACCCGCACACAATCGGGCAGACAAACCAGGGGCAGGTAACAGCCAATAAACAATCAAACCCATGAGTCCGGGGTGTCCAAAGGCACACCCGGACTTTCTTTAAACTATCCATTAGAAATCTTTTATGCCCGGGCAACCATGAAACAGAAATTAATAGCAATAATACTACTGATGCAAAGCCTATCAGTATGGTCACAGACCGACAGGATTGACTCGTTGTTAAATGATATTGCCTGGGGCGACAAGGAAATGATGAGGCTTATGGATCCCCCAAAATCCTATTGTTACCTGTATGGCGGCCTGGCCGGCGAAAACAAAACCATGTATGCCGGAAGAGAACTTGAAGAAAGCATGATGGCCATGAACGGCAACCTCCTTTTCTTTCATTCCAAAGGTTTCTATCTGGGCGCATCAGGCACCTGGTATGGCGATCCGGGGGAAGGTTACAGCAACACCATGCTGTCGGCCGGAATGTATAAACCACTTAACCAAAAAAAGAGTCTGAACTTCAGGGCTTCATTCAACCATTACTTTTATGCAGGCTCCGATTCGCTGACAGAAAATCCTTTTACCAACAGTATGGGTGCCGGTTTATCGTTGCGAAATAAACGGATTGGAGGGCGACTATCCTTTAACGTACTTTTCGGACAGGATTTTGGAATGAACGTCACATCGGCCATTTTTTCACGGTTGCCGGTCATCCGTTTTGGCAAATACAATAAACTGCAATTGGAACCCGAACTTTCGGTCTTCATTGGTTCGGAATCAGTAGAACTTGACCAGTTGGGAAGCCAGAGCGGGCAACAGGGTATCCAAACCGAAATGGTAACCGAAGACAAATACGGCCTGTTGAATACCCGGTTCTACCTGCCGTTATGTCTCTATATCGGCGATTTCGACCTGGAACTGGGCTATTCCCTGAATATTCCATCATCACAGGATGAAAATATAGATTATCCGGTAAGTTCAGTTTTCTCGTTTTCCATAGGGTATTTACTGCCACTGAACTGAAAACCTGAAAACTGAAGTAAACTATTGCATAATACGTGTATATTAATTAACTTATCTGATAGAATTCCACATATTGGGGTTGCTTAATCCGCACTGACCTGAATTGATATAAAAAGCTGGGATGCTTTGGTAAATATGATGTCAACTATCTTCTGCTGCGGAATTACCTAGGATAACACCTTTCTTTAGATTAAGTCAGTTCAAGATCATCCCAGGAAGATTGGTCTTCGATAGGTTCAAGATGTGTTAACAAAGAAGCTCCGGGAAACTTATTCCGGATATCTGTTTCAATTTTTTCAAGAAGCTGGTGGCCTTTATGAACTGTCCACTTTCCGGGAACAAGTACGTGCATTGAAATGAATTCGCGAGATCCTGCCTGACGTGTTTGCATGGCATGAAACTGGATTCCCATTTGTTTGTAGGGTTCAAGAACTTCATTTATCAGTTGCATTTTTTCATCCGGCAATGAAACATCCATGAGTCCCATCACAGATTTGCGCAAAATACTTACTCCTGACCATACTATATTTGCTGCCACTAAAAGCGCCACTATTGGATCAAGTTGTTTAAAACCCGTTAACACGACAAGACCAACACCTACAAGAACGCCTGCAGATGTCCAAACATCTGTCATCAGATGTTTTGCATCAGCTTCAAGGGTTATTGACTGGTAATTTTTACCGGCTTTTTTGAGAACCAGCGCGACAAATAAATTAACGAGCGATGCCACAACAGAAACTCCCAAACCAATGCCAACCTGCTCCAACGGTTTTGGATCCAGCAATCTATTAATGGCGGTTATAGCTATGCTTACAGCGGCAATAAGAATCAGCATACCTTCAATACCACTTGAGAAATATTCGGCTTTATGATGCCCGTAGGTATGTTCTTTATCTGCTGGTCTGGCAGCAATGGTTAACATTATAAGGGCCACTATGGCTCCAGCAAGGTTAATAAACGATTCCATGGCATCTGATAACAGTCCTATTGAACCGGTTAACAGGTAGGCAAGCCCTTTTAGGGAGATGGTCAACAAAGCAGCAAAAATGGATAACCACGCAAAACGGGTAAGAGACCGTTGGCCGTTTGTTGTTGAAGGATTCACTGTATTCATAGTCTAATGCAATATTAATTATTTTAATAATAATGCCATGTGTCAAAATATTTGCGGATTCAGGTTATTTTTACACACTTTACACGAAAGGCGAGTATGAAACCCATTCTTGAAACCGATAGCGACTTTATTTGCGATATACAGGCACCCTGTTTTCAAATGCTGACAAAGGAAGAGGCCGAACTGGTGAAAACCGGTAAAACCCAGGTGCTCTTCCGCAAAGGCGATAACCTCACCAAACAGGGGGCATTTGCCTCATACGTGCTTTTTGTGATGACCGGCCTGGCCAAACAATACCTCGAAGGTGACTCTACCCGGAGTTTTAACCTCAGGATCATCCGCCCTGGTGAATTCATAGGCCTTTCAGCCGTTTTCACGCGCAATACCTTTAATTACTCATCGGTTGCCCTTACCGACTGCCAGGTGCTGCTGGTGGAAAAAGAAACCATTGCCACAGTAGTGAAGCAAAACGGGATGTTCGGACATTCGATCATCAAACGCTATTGCGAGCAAAATGCCGATCTTTTCAACCTGATCGGCAACCTCAATTACAAGCAAATGAACGGAAGGCTTGCCGATACCCTCTTGTACCTGAACAGTGTCAGGGAGGAATACCCCGATATTTTCCAATTGCTTTCGCGTAAAGACATAGCCGAATTTGCCGGTATCTCCACCGAAAGTGTGGTGAAACTGCTTAAGTTATTTGAAAAAGACACCATTATTAAACTTAAAGACAAGGATATTGAGATTCTCAATACCGGAAGCCTTGCTGAAATTAGCCGAAAGGGTTGAAAACGGGTGCTGGTGGCTGGGTGCTGGGTGCTGGGTGTTCTTCGAAATTCGGTGCCTGCCTGCCGGTCAGGCAGGTTCGGTGTTCGGTGTTTAAAATGGTTTGATAGGGTTTGATAGGGTTTGATGTTGTTTGATATTGTTTGATAATGTTACAGGTTTTAGTAGTTGCTTTGTATTCTATTTTTAAAACTTGCGCTGAGGCTGTCTAAAAAGTTAATTTATTAGGCGTAGTTTTCAAACTACGCCTAGCGCATTGTGCTGAATGTCAACGCTGTACGCTAAGCGTAGTCTCCAGACTACGCTCTTTTATGACTTTTTAGACAGCCTCAGATCAATGCTTCTGCTCATTTTTTCTGGCTGCTTGCTCGTCCCTTGTCCCTCGTCCCTCGTCCCTGTCTTGGTTCTTGGTTCTTGGTTCTTGAAAAAAAGTTATCCTTTTTTTTCTCCCGCCATTAAACCTTTTTTGACCACCACAGCCTAAAGGATAAAATACGAAAACTGATTTTTCGTTTTATCGTATACAGTACAAATTAAAACTTCACAGGTATGAAAAGTAAAAATGTATTTATTGGATTAATGCTGGTGGCAGCCATCGGTTTTTTTGCGCAATCGTGCTCCAAAGATGAGGAAGGCACGATTCCCGAAACCGATATTGCGCTGGCACAGGATGAAGCCTATGTGGAAGCAATTTTCGATGAAGTAGACAACCTGGCACTCGCCGAAACCAAAACCCTTGATGACAACGATTATGCAACCCCCGGTTTGAAATCAACCTTTACCGATATTTGTTATACCGTTACCGTTGATCATCCCGATAGCACCACTTTCCCCAAGGTAGTAACCATTGACTTTGGTGATGGCTGTTCCATTGTTTTCAATGGCGACACCATAACCCGTTCGGGGCAGATTATCATCACCCTCACCAACCGTTGGTTTATACCCGGCGCACAACACATCATGACGTTCAACAATTTCTATTTCAACGGCGCTAAGGTCGAAGGTACCCGAACAGTTACCTATACCGGCTTAAACCAGCGTAACCGCTTTGAAGTGGATGTAGAACTCGAAAATGGCAAAGTGAGCTTTGGCGATGCCTTTGTCACACGTACCGCCAGCCATGTACGCGAATGGGCCTGGCACCTGAACCCGCTGATCGACACGGTTTATGTTACCGGTAATGCCAGTGGTATTAATGCACTGGGTGAAAATTACAGTCGCGATATTGTTGAACCCCTTGTATACGTTCGTTGTTCAAACCTCAATTACCACTGGGGACTTGCCGGCGGTAAGGTAGAGATTACCAACAGCACCAGGGGTAACATGACTATCGAACATAGTGGTAACGGTTGCTCCGGCGAAGTAATCATCGAAAAGGACGGTAACCAGTACAATTACCAGTTCAGGTACAGGTATTATAAACGTGTAAATAACTGACAAATAACATAATACGTCATTAAAAAAAGCGGCTGAAGCCGCTTTTTTTAATGACTATCGTAATATATAACCGGCCAGTCGTAATATTCCATAGCCTGATCGCAGTAAATACCTTCCCAGTCGCCAGCCGTTGGAGAAGTTGCCGTACCGTCGCCGTTGGTATCACCGCCGCGCGAGTCGTCTCTGAAAGAGGTAAAACTACACCCCGAACCATAGGATAAACTTCCGGGATTGGCAACCACTAAATAACTTTCCATAGTAAACTTCAGGGTTACATTGCCCCCCAGGGTCAGCACCCCACCCGGCTCAATCCAGAAATCATTGTCGTGAATAACAAAGGGCACCTCATTCTCCTGCCAGCTAACCGTTTCGGTTATCCCGAAATCGTCAGATACAAAAATACCGTTCATGGTATTCCTGGCATTTGCATCGAGCGGATTTGCAAACACATTGGAATTATCCAGATCAATCAACGAATTCACCGATAAAGGCAGGTTATTGCCATAAAAGGTGTTGTTTTTGATCAGGGTTGATGACCCGGCATCGGAAGCATTAAGCGCGCCATAGTAAAAATCGCCATATTTACCGCCCGTGTTTTTACTGAAAACACAATGGGTTACCTGGTTATGATCCGAAACAATATCGAGAGTCGATTTGTAGGCATTGTCGCCCCCATAATGAAAATGGCAATATGAAAACACATTGGCGTTCGACGCAAGTGAAATATAGCCCCAGTCGCCCTGAACAGGAACCGTTGCGGTGCCATCGCGATTGTCATCGCTGCCAAAAGCGTCGTCCTTGACACTGGTGAATACAATGGGTTCCGCTTCGGTTCCCACGGCATGAATATGACCCTCCTCTGCTACCATGATGAATTTTCCACCCGGTCCCAGCTTGATCACTGTTCCCGGTTCAATGGTGAGCGAAGCCTCCACCCAAAAATCATAATCGCTAATGATGTATACCGAATCGGCATACCAGGTAGTTGCGCTGGTGATGTCATCGGTAACATAAACAATATTTCCTGTATTTACCGGATCGTTTTCTGAATCTTCGGTACAAGAACCCATTAACAAACCGGCCAGTAAAAGTATAATCAATAAATTCTTCATAAGGCAATTTTCGGTTATATAAAACGACTATTTACTTACAGGCATCGTTGCTCAAAGCACTCATCACAGTCGGGTACGATTTATTTGGCAACGCGCTGATGGTTTCGACCATACCGGCAGGGATCACAACAATTTTAATTTTTGATAAATTCGTGGCCCCCTCAAAAGCAGCCTGAGATGTCCAGTTAACATCGGATAACTGTTGGAGGTATATTACGCATCCGTTATTGGCAGCTGAAACCCAAAACTTTGATTTGTAACTGGCCGGCTGGCTAATTTCGCCAGTGGCAAGGTACCATGCAGAGCCCAAGCTGATATAAGCAAGAATCAAAGCGCTCTCAACCTCGGCATGTGTAGCATGAAAGTCTTCAAGGGGAATTTTTAGCGCACCAACGGCATAATTTACCGTGTATGAATACGGATCCGTAAAAATATAACTTTCAGCCGGGAAGCCCAGTTGAAGTCCCCCGCCCCAGGAAACAAGCCTTGAATCATTCACACTGTGCTTGGGACCATAAAACAGGTAATTGGTGGTATCTACATAATAATCGCCGATTATGCCAAGTGTGCCATCGGGCTCACCATCGCCGGCCAGTATCTGACTGCCCGGATCACCCTGCTCACCCTGCAGCGAAAGTCCTGTTCCCCATCCCGAAGTGGTCTTTGGGCCATAAAGCATTACCGCTGTTTTATCGAGGTAGTAATCTCCTTCGTTACCCAGCGAAGTGGCAGGTGTACCCTCGCCTGAAATAACCACCGAACCGTCGGCGCCGGCAGGACCTGTTTCGCCCTGAATTCCCTGGGGACCTTCGGGGCCTTCCTTGGAACAGGCAGTCATGGCAACTAAAACAATCATCAATACATACAAAAGGTTTTTCATAGCTGTAATTTTTATTAAAGGATAGTGGTTTCCCCGCAAAAACACAACATCCTCAGGTTTAACAAACCATTGTTCAGCGGGCATGGTGTTTCTGCAATGTAACGCATTATCCACGGCGAATGATTGCCAAAGTTTGCCGTTGGCGGCCTTGGTTTTGTAACTTGCAAAAGGGGTTTGCCGGTAACAACTTACCTGATTTCCAGGCGCGACAACAACGTGTCTTTCCGGTTTCGGGCTACCGACAGGGTGGTACCATCGGACAAGGTAACGTAACCACCTTCGCCACGTGTGTACTTTACAACATGATTGAGGTTAACGGTGTGTGAATGATGGATACGGCAAAAGAAGGAAGGCAAATAATTTTCGGTTTCCTTCAGGTTACGCGAAATAACATATGATTTCCCCATGACCACTATTTTTGAATAGCTGCCTTCAGCAGCACAGTATAGCACGTCGGTAGTATTCAGGAAAATCACTGAACCGTTGTATGGAATGGCCAACCTGCTATATGTATGTGGCGAACCAGCATGTTTGCCGGTTGATTCCCTCGATGCCTGTCTGTATTTGTTTAGGGCCCTGATCAGGTCATCGCGGTCAACCGGCTTTAACAAATAATCGAGTGCATTGGCCTTGAAAGCCTTAATGGCAAAATCCTCAAAAGCCGTAACCATAATCACCTTAAAGGCAGGATCCGGGAAATGGGCGAGCAAATCAAAGCCGGTCATCCCAGGCATATCAATATCCATAAATACCAGGTCGGGCAACATCTCATTGATCAGCCCGAATCCTTCGGAAGGACTTGTCGCCGAAGCAATCACCTCAACATCCACACTTACCGCAGTCAGTTCGGCTTCCAGGGAAGCTATGGCATGGGGATGATCGTCAATGATTATGGTTCTTATCATGGTTCACTGGCTTTTTCCGGGCAATATGCAAATGTATAACAGTTCCTGAAGACTGCCCAAACTGTTCGTTTGAAATTACCTCAACAGCTTTACCGGTAAACCCATTGACCTTGTTGAAATAGGTTAACCGGCGGGCAGTAATGGCGCCTCCCATAGATTGTTTGTGGCCTGGCTTTTTAATTGCATTCATTCCTGTTCCGTTGTCGGAAATTGTTATGTCCAGCACACCGGGAAAGCTCGATAAACCAACCGCTATCCTGATCTTTTTATCACCCTGCTTGTCCTTAAACGCATGAATAAGTGCATTCTCTACAAAAGGCTGTAGTATAAACGGAGGTATACTACAGGCAGCAGCATCAATTTCTTTGTCTACTTCAACAGCATAGGTCAGCTCGTTGCCAAATTTGGTCGATTCAAGCAGCAGGTAATCATGTAACACATCCAGCTCGTCCTGTATCGAAACCTCATCCTGACTGGTCTGATACAGGGTTTTACGCATCAGCCGGGCAAAACTCGACAAATGTGTAAGGGCCGGATCGTTTTGTCCTGTTTGTATGTAGTATTTCAGGGAATTGAGTACATTGAATATAAAATGAGGCCTGAGCTGTGCCCGTAATAAACGTTGTTCCATGTCGACCTGCTCCAGTTTTGCTTTGAGCTTATGTTGCCTGATCATTAACAGGAAAAGCGCCACTATTACCAACAGCAACCCGGCCGACATCCACAATAAATACTCTCTCGAGCGGATCTTCTGCTGCTGGAACAGTGTTTGCTGGTTCAGTTTTTCAATACTGCGCAGGGCTTTCTCGTTCTCATACCGGGCTTCGATATCCCGTATCTTTTCCTGCATTTCAACACCTGAGAGCTTTTCCTTTTCCGCCAGGTATAACTCATGGTATTGCAAAGCTGCATCATACCTGCGCAAAGCTTTCAGGTTTTCAAACATGCCTTCATAAACTGGAGGCAATTGGTCTGTTATCTCATGTTCCGTTGTGATATCAAGCGCTTCCTGCAATACCGCAATGGCCTCATAATACTTTCCCGATTCGTAATAAACTTCAGCCAGCAACACCTGTGAATCAACCACACCATACTGATTATCAAGGCTCTTGTCAAGTTCAATCGCCTGCCGGTGGTAAGAAACCGACAGGTCATAGTTTTTCATC
The DNA here is from genome assembly GCA_964618645.1 of uncultured Bacteroidales bacterium. Taxonomy (GTDB): domain Bacteria; phylum Bacteroidota; class Bacteroidia; order Bacteroidales; family UBA10428; genus UBA5072. The sequence continues at coordinate 8,977 of CAZUBW010000048.1, forward strand.
ACCTGCCAATAGCTGGCCAGGTTTGAATAAGCCGCCGCCAGTCCGCGTTTGTAACCTGTTTTCCGGCTGAGTTCCGCCAACTGGTTAAACCAGTCGAGCGCTTCGTCATACTGCTTTTTGAAAAAGGCGTACTCACCCAGGGAACAGTACAACCCGGCATGTGATACGCTTTCAGTTGAAAGCTTCGCACGCGATAATGCCATGTTCAGGTACTTTTCAGCCATCAGGGTATCTTTATTGTTCAGATACAGATCGGCCAGGCATTTGCTCATATCGACATACCCTGAGGAATCACCGGTACGCTCACATAAAGACAGGGCCTTAAAATAGTAATCAATAGCCGCTTCAATTCTGCCCTGGTCACTGCACACAATCCCCATATTCTGGTACAGGTCAGCAAGTCCCGATGAAGAATCCATCTTTTCCTCAATAGCTATTGCCCTTTTCATAACGCTTTCAGCGGAGTCGTAGTTGCTCATAATGGCGTAACAAATCCCTGCGGAGTTTAGATTCTCGGAATATTTAAGGGAATCTCCCACCCCCTGGAACAACTGTGCAGCCTGCCGGTAATAATGCAAAGCGCTGTCGAAATCGCCTGCATCATACCATGCATCGGCGGTATACTGATAGTTTTTTCCAAACCAGCGTGGATTATCCGTTTCAGACAAGTTCTCTTGCTGAAAACACAAACGCGTTTTGCCAAAGTAAAACAATGCAGAATCGTACTGATAGGCTTCATAAAATCGATAACCTGTAGTGTCGTAATTGCAGGGGGAAACGGCTCGGGAAGGTTGGCAATCTGTACTGTTCCGGCGGCATGAAAACAGAAACACGACTATTATGCAAACCAGCATTACCGGTAAACCCTTTATCTGGAATAGTTTGAGAGGCATTATGTGAGAATAGTATCCCTGTAAAATAGCAATTAAAACCACTTTGTTTGACTTTCTAAATATACAACCAAAGAAGATAGCGGACAAATACCTTAGTAATAAAGATGCTGTTGGTAATTGGTAATTGGTAATTGGTAATTGGTAATTGGTAATTAGCCTTTGGCTGTTGACCAAATGGCTAATAGCTAATAGCTAATGTCCAACAGCAAACAATTGCCTACCAACGTCAGAAATGTCCCTTTTCCTGTAGGATATCACAGGGTAATCCGATTTATGTCTTTCTGTTATTTCTGGTAAGAAAAATCCATTATATTTGCTGGTGTTACTTAAATAAATATCGTGCCACCAGTAAATGTTTCCGTGAAAAAAACCTCATTCTTTTTACTGCTGACCTCATGCTTCTTTCAGGTATTATTCACCGCATCAGCAATGGCCCAATCACCTGCAGAAGATACCATTACCTTTGATGAAACCTTTGTGACAGCAACCCGTACCAAGCGCAACCTCACCGAAATTCCGGCCAGGGCGTCCATCTTAAGTGCGGCAGAAATTGCCTCAAGTCCGGCACAACAGGTTGACGACATCCTGCGGTTTGTCCCCGGTATCAATGTTAATCGTTCCGCAGGCATATATTCCATGCGTCCCATGGTAACCCTGCGCGGTTTGTCGGGTGACGAGCAGTCGCAAACCCTGGTGCTGATGAACGGCGTTCCCATTAACACATCTGACGAAGGTGGCGTGAACTGGAACCGGATTAATTATTTCGACATCGAGAAAATTGAGGTATTCAAGGGTCCCGGTTCCTCCTTGTATGGCAACAATGCCATGGGTGGCGTAATTAACATTATCACCAAAAAGCCGTCCAAACCGCAGGAAATTACAGGAGGCGTCAGTTATGGAACATTTAATACGGTGCGGCAGGATTTGGGGTTGCGTATAAGAACCAGCAAGGACTTTTATGCAGTGATTTCGGAATTTTACCAGCAAAGCGATGGATACATGAATGTGCTACCGGAAAAAAAGACACCCTATGATACCGAAAGACCGCTGGAAGCAATAGGACTGTCAGCCAGGGCGGGAATGGACCGCAATCCCTGGTTAAAATGGGAGGTGCAGTACGATGTGTTCCGTGACAAGCGGGGCGAAGGATACCAGGTTTACACCCCCGACGGCGTTTACCGGAATTTTAACACCAACCTGTTCAGGGGTATGCTGCAGGGCGGTGATGGCAAGTTTCATTACGATGCAAGTGTTTTTTACCAACTGGAACACTACTACGATGTAAACGAAGGTTTCAGGGGCGCTAATTACTTCCGGTACGATGTTGACGCTTACCGCGAAGAATCAGGCGGATTGCTGAACTTCAGCCATGAACTTGGAACGTTCAACACCCTGGCAGGAGGAATTGAATACAAAACGGGCAGCATTTCGGGTGGTGATTATTACCAAACCATTCCTTATGACACCGTGACAAACAAGGGTAAGATAACTACCATGGCCGTTTATGCACAGGATGAGCTGGGTTTACTGAATAATAAAATCAGGCTGGTTGCTGGTTTGCGGTTCGACCAGGTAAGGTTTTCCGAGGGTGAATATTATACCACCACCCCCTGGGAAGAAAGCCCCGAACTCAATAACCACACGTGGACATCCCTCTCTCCAAGGTTGGGATTAAGGTTTAATTTCATCCGCGAAGTCAGCGCCTATATATCCTACGCAAAAGGGTTCCGTGCATCTATCCTCGACGACCTTACACGTACCGGCTGGATGTGGGTAGGGCCCAAATATGCCAACCCGGAACTTGGACCCGAATACATGCATAATTACGAGCTGGGGCTTGATATCTTTCCCTCCGGAAACATGAAAATCTCAGCATCTGCATACCTGGCCAAGGGGAAGGACTTCCTTTACTATGTGGCTACAGGAGACACCCTGTACGGTACACGCCCCGTTTACCGTCGCGAAAATGTAACCAATGTTACCATGAAAGGTGTTGAAGTGGAATTTAACTACCCGGTACTGAAAAAACTAAACCTTTCCGCCGGGTACACCTATAGCGAATCGAAAATTGATGGATTTGAAGAGCGCCCCGACCTGGAACACAAATACCTGAAATATGCACCAAAACATAAGGCTTCCGCGGCGGTAAAATGGAACGGGCAACCACTGCATATGTCGCTCATGGCTTTGTACAAGAGCGCGCAGTTTACCAATGACGAAAATACCAAAGAAATTGATCCCTATTTTACGTTCGACCTGCAATTGTCGAAGCAAATGTTCAATTACCTGAACCTGGCACTGGACATACAGGATGTTTTCGACAACCGGCATATGGAAACCATGGAATATATCTCACCCGGCAGGTTGATTACCCTGCGGCTTTCTTTTGCCTTTTAAAATGGAATGATGACCGGAAAATACTGTTATATTGTTTTGCTTTACCTGCTGATAGCAGGTTGCTCAAACCGCGGACCTGCCACCGATGGCGGTAACCGGGTTATTACCGACATGCTTGGCCGCAAGGTAGAAGTTCCGGATCAGGTAAACCGGGTTGTAGGGTTAAGGGCCGGCGCGCTACGCCTGTTGGTGTATATGGACGCCGATGATATGATTGCCGGCATAGAGGAAAACGAAAAAGACCTCAACCGGCCTTATATGCAGGCCTATCCTGAACTTGCAGATTTGCCGGTTATTGGCCCCTTTATGGGCGGAGATGCCGAACTAATCGTAAACGCGCACCCCGATATAATTTTTATTACCTATACCACAATAGGAAATGCCGACGCTTTGCAAAAAAAGACAGGTATTCCGGTAGTTGCGCTTATTTGCAACGAAATAGGGACAAGTCGTGATACCTTATTTGCCTCCCTGCAACTGATTGGCAAAATCCTGCATAAGGAACAACGTGCTGATTCGCTTATCGGGTATATCACACAATCTATCGAGGACCTGAATACCCGTACCTGCCATATTAACGATACCGCTAAACCGCTTGTATATGTAGGCGGAGTTGCCTACAGCGGGGCGCATGGAATCAATTCCACCCAGGTGTATTACCCGCCTTTTACTTTCGTTAACGGCCGCAATGCAGCCGCGGAAATCGACAAAAGGCTTGTTTCACAAGTAAAAGGAACGTATATCGACAAAGAGCAGTTGCTGCTGTGGGATCCCGATATACTTTTCTTCGACGAATCGGGACTGGAGGTAATCCGCCATGACCTTTCGGGCAACAGCCCCTTGAAAAGAAGCCTGACTGCCATCCGCAACAACCGTGTTTACGCTGTGCTTCCGTATAACAACTATGCCACCAATTACGAACTGGTGTTGGCCAATGCCTGGTATGCGGGCAAAGTACTTTATCCCTCAGCATTTGAGGATACCGATATCACAGCCAAAACCAGTGAAATACTGGAAGCTTTCCTGGGCAAAAATATCGTGCATCAGGTGATGTCGTCTTCTGTTGGTTTCAGCAATCTTCCTGTAAATGAATGGTAATGCCACAGCAAATCATTAATACCTACAAACAATATACCCGTAAACGAAGGGTTTTTATCGCAACCAGTATATTGGCCCTGCTTGTACTTGCTTTGCTGGCACTTATATCGGGTACGGCCGATATTACTTTGAGCAGTATAGCCGGACTATTTACAGGAAAAGCCGCTGACATTACTTCACAGGTTGTGCTGCACATCAGGCTGCCGCGCATTTTTGCCGGCATATTGTCGGGTACAGCCCTGGCTATATCGGGTGCAGTTATGCAAAGTATTTTACGCAATCCCCTGGCCTCACCCTTTACCCTGGGCATATCGGGAGCCTCGGCATTTGGCGCTGCTTTTGCCATTATTGTACTGGGAGCTGGAAGCAGTTACAGCGGCTCGCATGATGCGGTGATTATCGAAAACCCTTATATAGTGGCAGGTTCTGCATTTCTATGGAGCCTGGGCAGTGTTCTGGTGATACTGCTGCTGGCCAGGTACAGGGGTGCCACACCCGAAATAATTATCTTGTCGGGCATCATCATCAGCTCGTTATTCAGCGCAGGTATTTCGGCCATGCAATACTTTGCCGATTCGGTTCAGCTGGCATCCATCGTTTTCTGGACCTTTGGTGACCTGGGCAGAGGATCGTGGGAAGAAGTGATCATCATTACCATCGTAATTATACCGTTGCTGGTGTTTTTTCTCTGGCAGCGCTGGAATTACCGGTCCCTGCAGTCGGGTGACGAACATGCCCGGAGCCTTGGAGTGAATGTACAACGCGTTCGCTTATCGGGTATGGTAACCGCGTCACTTGCCACTTCGGTGGTAGTGGCTTTTTACGGTATTATCGCTTTTGTGGGGTTGGTGGTACCACACATTGTCCGCCGCATAACCGGAGGCGACGAGCAGTTTGTACTGCCTGCCGCAGCAGTTTTCGGGGGACTGTTTCTGCTGCTTTCCGACACCATTGCGCGTACGGTAATTTCACCGGTGATTTTGCCGGTCGGTATCCTGACCTCATTTATAGGCGCCCCGTTATTTTTATTTTTGTTGATTAAGGGCATGGGTAAAGATTATTGGTCGTAATTTTTCCGCGCAGGCATGAAAATACGCATTCACGATATCGAATTCAGCTACAATGGCACCCCGGCATTAACAGCGGTAACCGGAACGATTGCCAAAGGCGATTTTGTTGCCCTTGTTGGTCCCAATGGCTCGGGGAAGAGCACGCTGATCAAATGCATCAACGGCATTCTGCAAATCCGCAAGGGCGCTGTGCTTATTGATGAACAAACCCTGACGTCGATCCGTCCCGAAGCACTGGCCAGGCACATGGGTTACGTTCCGCAGAACGAACCCCGCAACCTGCCGCTCACGGTGTTTGACACTGTATTACTGGGCAGGAAGCCATACATCAACTGGAAACCCGCGGCAAACGATCTCGATGTCACCGCCCGGGTTATCAAAGCCCTGCACCTGGAACACCTTTCCATGAAAGATGTCAGCAAGCTAAGCGGAGGTCAGCAACAAACGGTTTTCATTGCCAGGGCGCTTGCCCAGGAACCCGACGTGCTGTTGCTCGACGAACCCACGGCCAACCTTGATATACGCCACCAGATAGAGGTTATGGAATTGCTTAAAAAGCTTTCCGGGAAAGGCCTTACCGTGATCGTAGCCATTCACGACATCAACATGGCAGCCAGGTATGCCAACGGGTTGATGATGCTGAAAGAAGGCCGGATTTTTGCTCATGGCGGGAAAGAAATCATCAACCAGGACAATATTGAAAAGCTTTATGGTATCAGAGTGCACATCCTGCAAAACGGGAACAACACATTTATTGTGCCCGACGGTCTGCCGGAAGGCATAAATGGGTGATCTTGCATTAAAGACTTCAGAAAGTTTGTTTTATAAGAAAAAATTCAAGGGAAACGCTGTCCCACATTGGAGCATAACCGTCAGGCTGACACTTTTAAGACATTGATATTTATGATTTAAATTGCTATATATTGAAACAAAATGAAGTAATTTTTAGGACTATAGATAATAGATCTCTTTCTAAAGATAATCCTGCTACACATGTCAAAGAAAAAACGAAAACGCCCCAAAGGGGCATAAGCAACAGGATAGGGCAACGCCCTATTATACTGAACGATAATTGCCTGAGCCCTGTAAGGGCGTAAGCATAAAATAACACTGCTTACGCCCTCAGGGCATATTGTTAATCATAGTGCGTAAATGATTAATATTTAATGTTTTGATAAATTGATACTCAAATATAATATGTTGCTAAAACCATGGAAATAAACAATTTAAACCCCATTGGTAAGGTTATCAATGGTTACGACAATGCTGCCAGCTTCCACGAAATAAAAAGCAAGCCCAGCGCCATTGAGATTTTCAGTGCATTTGCCGATGGGCTTTACAAAATTGAGCAATTTGTTTATCTCGACATTGTTTTCTATTTCCACAAGTCGGAAGGGTATACCCTTGTGGGGCCGACCCATTCCGGCGAAGTCCGCGGCGTTTTTGCTTCGCGGAGCCCGAGCCGGCCAAACAGCATCGGCATTACCACTGTTAAACTGTTGGAGCGAAAGGCAAACATGCTGATTGTTGAAGGACTGGACGCCCTGAACGAAACACCCGTACTGGATATCAAATGTACCGACACCTCGTTGTTTGCTGTGGAAACAGAAAGCCAGGCCATACACAATGCCATGCTGCGTTCGGCACCCCGTACAGATATCCGCAACAACATCGTGGCCGGAAAAACCGAGGTGCTGATGCTTAAAGCCGGCCAGCTGCACGGTCACTTTTGTCCCGGACTGGCCATGGGAGTCATGGCCGCCACCCATGCCATGCAACTAATGAAGGCCGATTCAGATGGCATGGAAGACCTGTTGGCCATTACCGAAACAAACAACTGCTTTTCCGATGGCGTACAATTTGTCACCGGTTGTTCTTTCGGAAACAATGCCCTTATTTTTAAGGATCTCGGAAAAACGGCTTTCACGCTTACCAAACGCGACGGCAGAGGAATCAGGATATGTTCGCGACATGAATCGCAGGAGGCACTGCGCAAGGCATTTCCCGAGTTTTATCGGCTTTACCGGCAAGTGGTTTCCGAAAAAAACCACCACCCCGAACGGATGGCCGAATACCAAAAAGCCTCTCTTGAAAGAGCCTTCGGAACTCTGAACATTCCGTTTGACGAATTATTCACTGTATCGGAAGTGAATGTTCCTGTTCCCGCCTATGCACCCGTACACGAAAGTGTTGTATGTGCCGGATGCGGCGAAAGTGTAATGCAATCGAGAACCGTTTCCGAAGCGGATCGCTATTATTGTTTCAGCTGCAAGCATATTTCCCCGGGCATGCTTACCGGCCAGGGTATCAACCAATAGCCAACCTGCCGAAGCGGTAGCGAAGGCAGGGCTAACAGCTCGTAGCTCATAGCTAACCGCTAAAAAAATATCAACATCATTTTGTTTATAAAAGCAGCAACCATATCATGGTTTAAAACCACGTAAGTTTATACATTTGCCTAGAACAATTGTAGGTTCCTTTCCTGATTCTTCAGGAAAACGGATTAATAGGGAATCCTGTGATTTACAGGCTGTTATTTTCAACCTGTAAAAATTCAGGAGCTATCCCCGTAGCTGTGAGTCCATGCATTTGTTTCGGCCCCCTTTTGCCACTGTCCTGACGAGTCGGGATGGGAAGGCCGCCGGAACAGGACAAGCCAGAAGACCTGCCTGCAATACAATTCGTAGCTTTCGGGTGAAAGGCGAAGGGTAAAGATGCTTTCCTTCTTTATTTTTCATTTTTCTTCTGCCAGGCTACCATTAACAGTTAATTAACTCAAAACTATTAACGATGGACATTAATGGAGCACTAAAAGACCTGCAGATTTGCAAGCGCGACGGGCGCATTGTAGCGTTCGACGCCGGCAAAATTACCTTTGCTATTTTTAAGGCGCTCAGGGCAGCAGGCAAACCCGACCGGCAGTTAGCCGAAGACCTTATGCTGGACGTACTGAAAACCCTGGGGTTATTCGAAAAAGTGAATTATACGCCGGGCGTTGAAGACGTGCAGGATGTGGTGGAAGAAGTACTGTTTAATAACAGGCTTTTTGATGTTGCCAAAGCTTATATCCTTTACCGGAAACAACACGAGAATCTGCGAAATACCAGGGAACTGTTTTCAAACCTGGATATCGTGGAGAAATACCTCGATGTCGACGACTGGCGCATCCGGGAAAGCGCAAACTCTTCCTATTCGCTGCAGGGCCTAAACCAGCACATTGCCACCATTGTCAGTTCGCAATACTGGCTCGGACGAATATATTCGGATGAAGTCAGGCAAGCCTACGAATCAGGCCGGTTTCACATTCACGACCTTGGCTTCCTGAGCGTGTATTGCGTGGGATGGGATCTTGAAGACCTGCTGCTTTCGGGCTTCATTGGTGTCACCGGAAAAATCGAAAGTTCGCCTGCAAAACACTTTCGCACCATCCTGGGCCAGATTGTTAATTTCTTCTATACCATGCAGGGCGAAGCTGCCGGCGCACAGGCCTTCTCGAATTTCGATACGCTGCTGGCGCCTTTCATCCGGTATGATCAGCTTACATTCAGGCAGGTTAAACAGGCACTGCAGGAATTCATGTTCAACATTAATGTCCCGACAAGAGTAGGCTTCCAAACACCGTTTACCAACATTACACTCGACCTGAAGGTTCCGAATTTCATGAAGAGCCAACCAGTGATCATCGGAGGAAAACCACAGGAAGTCACCTACGGCGACTTTCAACCCGAAATGGACATATTTAACGCCGCCTTTGCCGAGGTAATGGCCGATGGAGATGCCCGTGGCCGCGTTTTTTCATTCCCCATACCTACCTATAATATCACACCCGACTTCGACTGGGACAACCCGGCATACGACAAAATATGGGAAATAACAGCCAGGTATGGCATTCCCTATTTCTCCAACTTCGTCAATTCCGACATGAAACCTGACGATGTGCGAAGCATGTGCTGCCGCCTCAGGCTCGATAAACGCGAACTACAGAAACGCGGGGGCGGATTGTTCGGCGCTAACCCCCTGACCGGAAGCGTGGGTGTGGTTACCATTAACCTGCCCCGCCTGGGTTACGAATCCAAATCCGAAGAGGAGTTCTACCAACGCCTGGCTAAGTTGATGGACCTGGCCAAGGAAAGCCTCGAAACCAAAAGAAAGGTCATTGAAACACTTACGGAAAAAGGATTATACCCCTATTCGAAGTTTTACTTACGAAATATTAAAAAACGTACCGGGAAATTTTGGAAAAACCACTTTTCAACCATTGGCATCATTGGTATGAACGAGTGTTGCCTCAATTTCACCGGAGCCGGTATTGCCGACAAAAAAGGGCATGCCTTTGCCCTGGATATCATGAATTTTATGCGTGAAAAACTGGAAGTCTACCAGGATGAAACCGGGAATATCTATAACCTCGAAGCCACACCTGCCGAAGGCACCTCATACCGGCTGGCTAAAATGGATAAAACTGATTATCCCGACATCATTACTGCAAATGAACAATATTTTCGTACAGGCGCTAACCCTTATTATACCAATTCCACGCAATTACCGGTGAATTATACCGACGATTTGTTTGAAGCCCTCACCCTGCAGGACGAACTGCAAACCAAATATACCGGCGGAACGGTTTTCCACACCTTCATGGGCGAAAGGCAATTACCTGCCGAAGCTGTTAAAAGCCTCATCCGTAAAATCACCTCCCGTTTCCATTTACCCTACATTACTTTATCGCCCACCTTCAGCATTTGCCCTGAACATGGTTACCTGTTCGGCGAACAAAAGCAATGTCCGAAATGTGCCGAAACAGGCAAAAGTACCGAATGTGAAGTATTCTCACGCGTTGTGGGATACCTGCGGCCTGTGGAACAGTGGAACGACGGTAAACAGGCTGAATTTGCCGACCGTAAGCTTTTTGACCAAAACGGGATATACAAAAACGGGTATCAGGAAAAAACTATGCCTGAACCATTATCTGTAACATCAGTCATACCTCCCCTGTCATGAAAGAAAAAAAACTGCCGGATATCCGGTTTGGCGCTTTATTGCTGATCACACTCCTGGCAGCTTTCAGCCGTCTGTTGCCGCATCCTCCTAACTTTGCCCCTATTGGAGCAATGGCTTTATTTGGTGCCGCCTATTTTTCAAAACGCTCTCTGGCCCTGGTCATTCCAGTTGTCTCCATGTGGCTGAGCGACCTGTTACTGAACAATACTCTCTACAGTCAATATTTTGAACATTTTACCTGGTTCTATCCGGGTTTTTACTGGACATACGGCTCCTTTATCCTGATAGGTTTTGCTGCATTTCTTGTTTTGAAAAAGGTCAGGATACAAACTCTTTTACCTGCCAGTCTGTTGGCTTCTGTTATCTTTTTTGTAGTATCCAATTTTGGTGTTTGGGTTTCGGCGGGTATTTACCCATATGACTTCAATGGATTGATCTCATGCTATATAGCTGGCTTGCCATTTTTAAAAAATACCTTGTTGGGCGACCTTGTATATACTGGAGTCTTGTTCGGCGCTTTTGAACTAGCCCATTACCACATCCCCGCGCTAAGATCACAACCCAAACATGTTTAAACTTTTAAATTGTACTTCGATGAAAAAAACTTTACTATTTGTCATTAGCCTGCTTTTTACCAATATATTGCTCTATTCACAGGGATCATACGCGCCGGCCGCCGGATATGACGGCACCACCGCCATTAAAGCAGATTCTTCTGCCATAACCGGGTGGGCTACCGGTATTGAAATTAACCGCGGATATGCGAATATTTCCGACAAATCCTATACATACAACGGTTCCAACCTGGCAACCTTTGGTGTTCCTTCAACGGCTTTATCCACTAACAGCGGAATAGTCAGCCTTGGCGATTCCGGAAGGGCCACGCTCACTTTCGACCGGCCCATCATCAATGGAGCAGGACCGGACTTTGCCATTTTTGAGAACGGCTTCTTCAACGGTCCACCTAATGCCTTTTTGGAACTTGGATTCACCGAAGTAAGCTCTGATGGCATACATTTTGTAAGGTTTCCGGCTGTAACGGAGGTTCCCACAACAACGCAGATTGGCTCCTTTGCCGCCATGGATGCCTCGTACCTGCATAATTTTGCAGGTAAATACACCAGTGGCTACGGAACTCCCTTTGACCTTGACGATGTAAAAGACAGCGCCAATCTCGATGTTAGCAACATCAGGTTTGTACGCATTGTCGATGCCATTGGCAATGTGAACACAACCTATTCCGTAAGCCGCGATTCGGAAGGCAACATCGTAAATGACCCCTTCCCCACTGCTTTTAATTCATCGGGATTTGACCTCGATGGTGTTGCCATTATCAATGGCGGTGATCCATACAACCTGTCTACCTTTAACGAACTTACACTCGAAGCTGATACTTTCTGGAATCCGGGTGTATCAGGGTCTTTTCAGTCAGGCCTTCTTGCCTTTCCTTACCATGCATCCGCCTATTCGTGGGATGGATTTACCTACTCGAATAAAACCGATAATACTACCGGCACCTACGAAAACCAGTACAGCGCCGTTACCGGTGGCGGAATGGATGCAGGAACAACAGGCGGCACCAATTACGTGGTTTCCTATGTCTCATCCGACTGGAACACCTTTACGCCCATTCCCGACACGCTTACCTTTTCAGATGGCCTTTCTCATGCCCTAAGCGGATTTTATGTAACCAACAGCACCTATGCCTATTATACCATGAAGAACGGTTCGTTGTATTCAAAGGTATTTGGTGGTGAAGATGGCCGTGATCCCGACTGGTTCAAACTGTTTATCTGGGGTGAAAAAGCCGATGGCTCATTAACCGATTCAGTTGCCTTTTACCTGGCCGATTACCGCTTTGAACCCGATACCCTGGATTATATTGTAAACGACTGGCGATGGGTTGACCTCAGCAGCCTGGGAATAGTTGAAAAAATATGTTTCAGCCTGGCCTCATCTGATGCGGGTGCATACGGCATCAATACGCCTACCTATTTTTGCATGGATAACATCACCGTGATTCCGGATGCAGTGGGTCCAACCGTGGCACAACCTATTGCCGATATCAGTGTAAGCGAAAATGCTACGGCTTCTGTAATTGATATTTCCAACACATTTGCCGATGAAGATGGCAATAGCAGCCTCATCACCAAAGCCATATTGTCCAATACCAACGAAAGCCTCGTAACGGCTTCCATTGACGGTAACGAACTCACCCTGACTTATGCCACAGATGCTTTTGGTGAGGCAGTTGTGGTTGTCCAGGGCCTTTCCAATGCGGTTGCGGTTACCGATACCTTTACCGTTACCGTGTCGGAAGTAACTGCCCTTGACGATCAAACAGAAAATGTGAACATGATCCTTTATCCGAACCCCTCCGACGGCTTATTCCGTATCAGCACGGCAGGCGACAGAGCAGTAAGCGTGGTCGTTCTGGACCTGAGTGGTAGAACAGTATACAGCAACGCCACATACAGTCCGGATGCAACCATTGACCTTACCCGGGAGCCTTCAGGCACTTACCTGGTTAAGATAACCACCGAAAGTGCAACGGCCCACTATTACTACATCAAACAATAAAACTGATTTGACCAGGATAACAAACATATTATTTTTTCATTTTTTAATAGGGTTAATGACCCTATGCCGGCCGGCCTTGCCTCAACAGCAAGCCGGTTCGGCATATCGGTTCAACGACCTGGTTGTTCGGGCGTCACTGCCATTACATGAAAAAGGCATCACAAAAACAAGCATTGACACAATAATATTGCGTGAAAAACTGAATGCCTCGCTTGCTGAACTGTTTGCCTTGTATAGTCCCGTATTTATTAAAAGCTACGGCCAAGGGTCATTGGCAACTGCCTCATTCAGGGGAACAGCTGCATCGCATACCAGGGTCGAATGGAATGGTATTACCATCAACAGTCCGATGCTTGGTCAGGTCGATTTTTCGCTGATACCCATCCAGTTCACCGACAATATCAGTTTATACCATGGCGGGAGTTCGCTTCATAACGGGAGTGGAGCTTTGGGAGGAAGTGTTACCATTGATACCAAACCACAATGGGATAAGAAATTCTATGGCTCCGTAATACAGGGATTGGCCAGTTTTCATACCTATCAGCATTTTATCAGCCTGGGAGGGGGATCAAAAAAGCTGCAGGCCCGCATCCGTTATTTTCATGAACAATCGAAAAATAACTTCAGGTTTTTGAATAATGCCAACGGATTATGGGACTATGAGCGACAACCTAATGCCGATTTTGAAAAAAACAGCCTGTTGGGTGAACTTTACCTGAATGCCGGAAAAAACCATTTTTTATCACTTAATATTTGGGGACAGGTTGCCGATCGGAATTTACCACCCATCATGTCGTATGAAGGCACTGACAGAGAAGAAAAGCAAAAAGACGAAGAGTTTCGTATTGTCGGGAAGTGGAATAAATACGGGACAAAGTATAAGGCAACATTTACCACAGGGTTTTCCGGAACAAGTCTTGGCTATTACCTGGCAAACCAAACCGAATATGGGTTATATGTTAATTACAACACCCGCAGCAATTCCAACAGCCTGTACAATAAGTATGCATTTGAATACCGGCCTTCGCGACGACTGATGATCAAAACTATGCTGAATTATAACTATCATAAGGTATCCATACACGACGATATTGACCTGACCGGTTATGCTGCCCGACGCCATGAATCAGGCGCCAGCATCAGCATTCATTACGCGTTTAAGGAAGATTTTTCAGCTTATATGCTGGTACGCGAAGAACTCGTTGATCATCAGTTCACACCGGTAATGCCATCGGGAGGAATGGAATGGCAGCCATTTAAGCATTTCCCGGTTAACTTTAAAACAAACATTACCCGGAATTACCACCAGCCAACATTGAACGACCTGTACTGGCTTCCCGGAGGAAACCCCGAACTCAAACCCGAAGAAGGGTATACTGCCGATATCGGGTTGGACCATACCCTGAAAAACGATTCTGTTTTCAGCATTAATACAGGCCTTACAACTTATGTATCCTATATTAACGATTGGATAATATGGCAACCGGGTGAATTCAGGTATTGGACAGCAGAAAACCTGAAAACTGTTTTTGCCAGGGGAATCGAATATACCCTGAATGGACAATACACCTTCCGGGACTGGTCGTTTGGCTTGCACGGCAATTATACTTATACCCGAACCACCAATGAAAGCCCTGTTGCTTCCGAAGATCATTCGAAAGGCAAACAGCTGATCTACATTCCGCTTCATAAAGCAAATGCATTGTTATTCACCGAATACTCCCGATTTTACATGTCGTACACCTTTGCTTACCTTTCAGACAGGTATACCACTTCAGACAACGAAGATACCCGCCACAGCCTGCCTGCATTTTGCCTGCATCATCTCACCTTTGGAAAACGGTTCACAATGGGAAAGCTGTCAGGGGATTTACAGTTTAAGGTTAACAACCTGACGGATAAAAATTACCAGGCCATCCTATGGAGGGCCATGCCGGGCAGGCATTATGCCTTTTTTGTCAAACTTTCGTTTTAACCTCCATGAAAAAATACAAACACATTATCATACCCTCCATCATCGCAATGCTGGTTTTCACCTGGGGTTGCGAAGAAGAACACAAGCCGGTTATCACCTACCAGGAAGCAGACGGCTTGTTCATCTGCAACGAAGGGAATTTCACCTATGGCAATGCATCGCTTTCGTTTTTCAATACCGAAACAAACGAAGTAAATCAACAGGTATTTTACAATGCCAATGATTTTCCATTGGGAGACGTGTGTCAATCCATGTCCATTGCAGATACATTTGGCTACCTGTTGATGAATAATTCCGGTAAAATATTTGTGATCAGCACCAATACCTTTAAGCATCTTCATACCATCAGCGGCCTAACCTCGCCGCGTTACATGGGGTTTGTCAGCCCAACAAAGGCCTATGTCACTGATCTCTACAGTCCCGATATAACGATCATTAACCCGGCAACCAACCAGGTTACGGGCACTATACATATCGGAAAAGGTACTGAACAACTGGTTGTATGGGGAAACCACGCGTTTGTCACCGGATGGTCATACAACAACCAGGTTTACAGGATCGATAACAATACTGACCAATTGGTGGATTCGGTCGCGGTAGCCAAACAACCCAACAGTATTGTACTGGATAAAAACAATAAATTATGGGTATTATCCGATGGAGGTTTCGAAGGCTCTCCTTACGGGCAGGAAAAACCAGCAATCACCCGTATTGATGCAGCCAGCTTTACGATTGAAAAGGTATTTGAATTTCCCGAAATCAACTATTCGCCCTCCAGGCTTTGCATAAACGGAGCCCGGGATACTTTGTATTACATTAACGGAGGATGGGGTTCCGGAGGGTTACCGGAAAGCGGGATTTTTTGCATGCCGGTTACTTCAACTGCATTACCTTCTGAACCGCTGATTCCGGAAAACAACAGGCTTTTTTACGGACTTACTGTTGATCCGGAAAAACCAATTGTATATGCCTCTGACGCTATCGATTATATGCAAAGCGGACTGGTATTCAGGTTCACCTCCACAGGGGAGAAAATCGACTCGTTCCGGGTGGGTGTATCACCGGGCTCTTTTTGTTTTAAACCATGAAGAAGGCCGTTGGCTATGAGCTATAAGCTATGAGCTATGAGCTATTGGCTCTGCCTGCTGGCTTCTAAATATAACCAAGAATATGCTTATCGGCGGCTTTATCAAACAGAGTTTTATTGACTATCCGGGCAAAATGGCAGCCGTGGTTTTTACGGCCGGTTGTAATTTTCAATGCTGGTATTGTCACAACCCCGAACTTGTGTTACCTGAACTTATTAATAAAAACGAGCTGATTCCCCTTGAAAGTGTAATAGGGTATTTAACCGAACGAAAAGGCTGGCTCGAAGGCGTTGCCATCACAGGTGGCGAACCTACCCTGCATACCGACCTGCCTGATTTTATTCAAACCGTCAAAAGCCTGGGTTACCTGGTAAAACTCGACACCAACGGATCAAATCCCGGCATGCTCAGCAAAATACTGGCAAACAAGCTAATTGATTATGTGGCCATGGATATCAAAAACATTTTGGAGCCAGAACCGTATAACCAGATCATTGGCGTGGAGCAACCTGAAAAAATGGTTGAGAAGTTGAAGGCTTCTATTGAAATCATCAAGCTATCGGGTATTACATATGAATTCCGTACCACCAGGATTCCTGAAATTCATACACCGGCCATTATGGAACAATTGATAGGCAGCCTCGGCGCTATAGAAAAATTCACGATCAATGAATTCCGCGATGAACAGGTGTTATCGGATTACCTGAAAGAAAACAAAAATGTAATGAAATCATAACAATTAGGTATTGTTCATCCGATAACAGTTATTACTTTTGTCGCCATAAAGTGTATGATTAGAAAAATTGATAATAACTGTGCCCTTTGTAAGGTTTTATTGTTGCTGGTATTTATAGGATATTACAGCAGCCTGAACCTGTTTTATCATGCACACCTGATCAACGGGCACGTTGTTTATCATTCCCATCCCTACAAAAAGTATTCACAGCCCAAAACCGGCGAAAAAAAGTCACCGGCTCATCAACATAACAAGGATGAGTTTTACTTCATTCAGCAACTCGACAAATCTGTTTGGGATGACCTGGTTGTAAAACCCATTCTTCCTGAAATACCCATATTACCAAAAAAACGCGTTGTACCGGAATTACCGGCCAGTCCTGTTACGGCTTCCACCACTTCCATTTGCCTCAGGGCGCCTCCTTCCTTTATCCTTTTCGCTTAATACTCTCTGCAACGGAAGTTAAACCATTGCTGTAATTCCCTGACACCGGTCTATGTCATCGTTGCAGGTATTTCGGATACAGATTGCTTCACTTCGTTCGCAATGACGACTCCGATTATCGGACTTTTCACACAGTATCAATGAAACGTCCATGAGCAAATAATCATTATCTCACACACGAATATGATTATTTGCGAATGGTAAGTTCCATCTGACCATTGAAAATTATAAATAAACAGATGAAATAATTCTTCAGACAATTTCTCAAAGAAATAGATATATGCCAAAAAAAATATTCTCAACGATTATCCTGTTAGGGATCCTTTTCACCAACACCCTTGCCCAAAGGGCCAAAACCGATGCCAATATTATCGGCCATGTTCTTTCGGGTGATAAACACCTTCCCTATGTAAATATAGTTGTCAAAGGCACTACCATGGGAACGCTTACCGACGAAACGGGGCATTACCAGCTGGTCAACATCCCCGAAGGCGAGGCAACCCTTATCGCCATGTCGGTTGGTTTTAAATCGCAGGAATTCCAAGTCACCGTTGTTAAAAACAAAGTGCTTGAAGTAAATTTCAACCTCGAGGAAGACGTACTTAACCTCGATGAGGTGGTGGTTTCTGCCAGCCGGAGCGAACAGAAGCGAACAGAAGCCCCGGTTATGGTAAATACACTGTCACCCAAACTTTTTGCAACAACCCAGTCGATTACTTTCGGTGAGGGACTGAATTTTGTTCCCGGCTTGCGACTTGAGAACAACTGCCAGAACTGCGGTTTTACCCAGGTGCGCATGAACGGTATGGAAGGCCCCTACTCGCAAATCCTGATCAACAGCCGGCCTATATTTAGCGGACTGGCCGGGGTATACGGACTGGAACTCATTCCTTCCAACATGATCGAACGGGTAGAAGTTATCAGGGGTGGCGGATCGGCCCTGTACGGTAGCAATGCCATTGCCGGAACCATCAATATAATTCTGAAAGAACCTGAAATCAATACCTACGAAGTTGGCCTGAGCACGGCATTTACCGGTACCGGACATGAAGGTTCTGCCGGAACGGCGCCTGACTATTCTGCCAATTTCAACACCTCGCTGGTGTCGGATGACCGGAAAACAGGGGTGGCTGTCTATGGTTTTACCCGTGAGCGTGAGATGTTCGATGCCAACAACGACGACTTTTCCGAAATATCACCCATGACCAATCTCACACTGGGTTCACGCTTTTTTCACCGTTTTGGCTACCGCAGTAAGGTATCGGTTGATTTTTTCACCATCAGCGAGAAACGCGACGGGGGCAATAAGCAGGAATATCCCTTGCATGAAAGAGATGTCGCCGAAGTAGTAAAACACGATATCAAAACCGGGGCCTTCACATATGAAAAATATTTCCGTGAATACGACATGCTATCGCTTTATGCTTCAGCCCAGTTGGTAAACAGGGATTCCTATTATGGTGCCAACAATTCACTTAGCGATTATGGTAATACCAAAGACAAAACATATAATGCAGGTGCCCAATACAAAATTGCCATGGGTAAGTCTTCGCTGGTAACCGGTATTGAAAACACAGGCGGGTTCTTAACCGACAAAAAGCTGGGATACCCCGATTATGCCAATGCTACTATTGTGAATGACAGCATTATTGATGTCCCGCATACCGAAAACACGCTGGTATCTGACCAGTCGTTGGTCATCACCGGCGCTTTTGTGCAGTACGACCTTCACCTGAACCGGGCCAAAATAGCCATCGGGGGCCGGTACGACCATTACGAAATTAAAGACCACGCCAAAGAAGGTGAAGAACCTAAAAACGGAGATGTATTCAGCCCGCGAATCAGTGTCATGTACAAAATATGGGATCCATTGCAGTTCAGGGTCAGTTATTCACAAGGATACCGCGCACCACAGATTTTTGACGAAGACCTGCATATTGAAACTTCCGGGTCGCGCCAGGTGATTAACCAAAATGATTCCGAACTGAAACAGGAAACCAGTCACAGTGTAATGGTCTCTTTTGACTTCAACCAGGTTTTTGGCTCTACTTATACCGGTTTCCTGATTGAAGGTTTCTATACCAGGCTGACCAATCCGTTTGTCAACGATATTGGCACACCTGATGAAGATGGCACTGTAATTTATACCCGTATGAATGCAGCAGACGGTGCTACCGTTCAGGGCGTCAACATGGAATTCAAGCTTAAACTCATCAAAGACCTGAAATTCTCTTCTGGCTTCACCGTGCAATCGAGTAAATACGAAGCCGCTCAGGAATTCGGCGAGAAAAACTTTTTCCGCACCCCGGATAATTATGGCTTTTTTACAATCGACTGGGACTTTGTTGAGAACGTTTGTCTCAACCTTACCGGTAACTACACCGGTAAAATGCTTGTACCCTATTTCGGAACTGAAACCAATCCGGAAACGGGTGAACTCAGAAAGACGGAACCTTTTTTTGACCTGGGTGCCAGGTTGCATTACAACATAAGACTCAATGGCGCCACATTGCAGCTATATGGAGGGATAAAAAACATCTTTGACGCTTACCAGTCGGATTTTGATAAAACCGCTGACCGTGATCCTGCCTATGTTTACGGCCCTGTAAGTCCACGCACAGTGTATATTGGACTGAAACTGGGAAATGCCTTGGGAAGTATTTCAGGCAAAGGAATGGCCAAAGGACAGGGAAGGCATATGGGCCGCCACAGGCGCGGACAGATGTAAGAGAAAAAGCCTTTCCAGGTTACCCCTGACAGGGTTTGAAACCCTGTCAGGGCTTTCATTCGACTAAAAGCCAATAGCCACTTCTAATTCGCCTTCAGCTGATAACGTGTAATGATTTCAGCTTTTTCAGCTTCATCCAATGATTTCATAAACTGCTTCCAGCCCGGGCAAAATTTGATATGCCACCGCCAGAACCGGCCCAGCAAAGATTTTGGATTCTTGTCATACTTCGCCCTGAGTGGACAATTCCTGCAGTT
>CAZUBW010000049.1:0-28771 GCA_964618645.1 uncultured Bacteroidales bacterium
AAATTATGAAGTGACAACCCAGCACCCAGCACCCAGCACCCAGCACCCAGCACCCCATTTCTTCATTCCTTCATTCCTTCATTCTTTCCTAAGGTTTGTCCCAGCTTATAAGCGGGAAATCGGTAATATTTCCATTATAAAAGATTGAATTTGCATTTTTTATTTGTATTTTGTTTGGTCTTTTTTTAACCTTCTGGATTATGAAACCTGATCTATCCTTGCTCACATTCATTCATATTGCGTTAAAAAGATCTTCTCTGTTTATGCTGTTGTTGGGCTTGATCTCTTGCGATAATGGAGTCAATAAAAAAATAACACAACTGCAAAACGGACAGCTTCAACCCAATGGCATAACCATTACCTATCCGCTAAACGGCACCATTTTCCCCCCCCGAAATTACCGCGCCTGAATTTTCCTGGAAAGACACTGTTGATCATAAAAAGTATATAATAAGCTTGTCGACAGTCAAAAGCGGACAAATCTATTCAACAAAAACAAATTCGCTAAGCTGGCGACCTGATGCGGCCACCTGGAATTTCATAAAAATAACATCGGGGAACGATAGCGTTTTTTTTACCGTTGCAGGACCCGGGACAAAAACCCTCGGAAAGCAATTTACCTCAGGAAAATCGGTTTTTTGTTTTTCACCCGATTCTGTTGGCGCACCAGTGTTTTACAGGGCTGTACCTTTGCCTTTTAGCTATGCATTGAAACATGTTGACGAAATTGAATGGTACCTTGGCGGAGTGCAGGATAAAGAACCGAAAAAAATGTTAAGCAATATACCCGTTTGTGCCAACTGTCATTCATTTTCCAAAGACGGAATGTCATTTGCCATGGATATAGACTACGCAAACGATAAGGGCTCTTATGTTATATCCGGTATGGCGGACACCATCAGCCTCACCCCTGATAAAATCATTTCATGGAGCAATTATAAAAGAGAAGATGGCGAGCGAACTTATGGTTTGCTCTCGTCCATATCTCCCGATGGCAGGTATGTATTATCCACGGTAAAAGACCGTTCTGTATTTGTGCCTGTGGACAATTTAATGTACTCCCAGCTTTTTTTCCCCATTAAAGGTATTGTGGCTATTTACGATCGTGACAAGAAAACATTTTATGCATTAAGCGGTGCCGATGACAAATCAATGGTACAAAGCAATCCCAACTGGTCGCCCGACGGCAAGGAAATAATATACGCACGCGCTCCAAGATATCACACAACCGCCATTGATAATACCCAGGACATTGTTATTAACCCCGAGGATGTTACCGAATTTTTAACAGGTAAAACCGATTTTAAATTCGACCTATACCGGATGGATTTCAATGATGGCGCCGGAGGAGAGCCCATCCCTGTTCCGGGCGCTTCGCAAAATAACATGAGTAATTTTTTTGCACGCTATTCACCCAATGGCAAATGGATTGTATTCTGCCAGTCAGAAAACTTTATGTTGCTCCAACCCGACAGTAAACTATATATTATGCCGGCTGCAGGCGGAACACCGCGACTGATGAAATGCAATACCAGTAATATGAATTCGTGGCATTCATGGTCGCCTAACAGCAAATGGCTTGTTTTCACATCAAAACAAAAAGGAGCCTATACACAGCTATACCTTACCCACATTGACGATGAAGGAAATGATTCGCCTGCCGTATTGCTCGATAACCTTATTTTTCCCAAAAAAGCCATCAACATCCCCGAATTTGTTGATACCCGAAAACATCAACTCCGTCAAATGGCTGACAACTTTTCACGCAACGCCCCCTACTACACCACGATGGCCGCCAACAATTTCGAAGACCGTAAGTTCCTTACCGGCCTTGAAAACCTTAAACGGGCTGTTGAAGCAGACAGTAACTTTTTTGATGCTTATCTTACCAGGCTGATCGTTTACAACCGGCTTGGACAAAGTGGCACACAAAACTACCAGCACGATAAGCAAACCGCTTTGCGTATAATAGATGGCCAAATCAGGAAAAATCCTACTGATCCAACACTTCTTATTAAAAGAGCTCAACTTAAAAACCTGGTCAACGATAAGGAATCAGCCTTACAAGATGTGTTGAAAGCCGTTCATATTAATCCCGACGATTATAACGGCCTTTACCTGCTTGCTTCGATATACCGGACCAGGGGAGAATCACAAAAAACCCTGGAGTGTTATCAAAAAATGCTGAAGCTACATCCCGGCGACAAACAAATCAGCTATTACCTGGCCTTGCATTATATTAGCAATGACAATATCCAACAAGCCCAACAGATTTTAAACAATCTCATCCAAAAGTATCCAGCCAATGTGGACTTTTATTTTACCCGATCGAACCTGTTGTTTATGAAAGGTGATTTCAAAGGTTCGGAAGCTGACCTGAATAACGCTATCAAGCAATATCCCGAAAATTTTGAAGGGTACCTTAAACGTGGCTTGCTATGGAATGAAACGGGTCAAAAAGAAAAGGCCCTGGCCGACATGAAAAAGGCACTTGAACTGATCAACCAGGCAATCGAAGAGAATCCCGAAAACCTGGAGTACCTGGCTTTTCGTCCGGAAATACTTGAGCAAACCGGTAATTTAGCCCAAGCCCTTACCGTTTGCCAGAAATTTCTGGCCGTCATGCCCTTAAACTATAAAGTATTGAAATTAAAAGCCCGTCTCGAAAAATCGCTCGGTCAATGGCCTGAATCCATCATAACGCTTACCACGCTAATAGATCATTTTCCTCCTGAATCAGGATTTTATACCGACAGGGCTTCTGCATGGCTGCAAACAAACCATAAGCAAGAAGCCTTAGACGATCTGAAACAGACCTTCAAACTCTCGCCGGGCAGCATGTCATTATTATTCAACATTGCCAATCTCGAAGGCGCTATGGGCGATGAAAAAGCCGCTTTGCGCGATCTCGGCAAAGTAAAAACAACCCTTACCGCTAAAAAACAAAAAGGCAGCCTGAGCAATAGCGAATCAGAACTACTGGTAAAAGTTACAAATCAATTAAACCAGCTAAATTAAAAGCAAAAAACAATATCAAACCTGGTCTGAGCTGAATCAACAAAGGGAACAAGGAGCTAGTGGCAACGGCAGCAGTAACAGTAGCAGCGGCAGTAGCAGTGGCAGTAGCAGCAGCAGCGGCAGCACCCAGTAACCAGCAACCAGTAACCAGCACCCAGCACCCAGCACCCAGCACCCAGCACCCAGCACCCAGCACCCAGCACCCCATTTCTTCATTCCAATTGTTTGTTGTCCAAAACAACGGTTTCGTTGATAGAATCAGGCCGTTGGTTAATCGCTTTTGCAGGAACCAGTCGTGGTGCAGATATTTGACACCATGATTATAGTCACAATCCATTAAAATGCTAACACAAAACAAATGAAGAAAAGTAAATCTTTCAAAATCTGCAGTATTGCCATTATGTCGCTGGGGGTAATACATACCCTGGCTACATTGGTCATATTCCCGCTTTTTACGGCTTTCAGCAGCGTTGACCCTAGCGATGTATTCATGTTTGTCATGACCGGTACCGGAACCTTCCTGACCGGCTGGCTGCAATTCTTTGCCATCAAACACCTGCCCAATGATATAAAAATGCTCACCGCGCTTAAGATGTCGGTAATATTCCTGAGCATCATGGGAATCGGCATCATTTCCATTGCATTTGTGTCCGACATGTGGAAAAATCCTTTTGCATGGATTTGTGTTCTTATTATGCTGTTTGAATGGTATCTTTACCCCAACATGCGAAAAGCATCCGGTAACTTGTCGAAAACGGCTTAGCAATGACAGACCATAGTTTTTTGCCCAATACCTGAAATAATGATAGCATTATCATGCACCGCGCTTTGAAAATATTCATACATGCCATTTTTTGGCTGGTATTTACGGCATTCTCATTCGCCATCAGCTATGGGAAATCGGTCCGCGAATGGGCTTATATCAGCAACCTTACCCCACACATGGTTATTAACCTGGTTTGGGCAGCCATAGTATTTTACCTGTTTTACTTTTACTTTATCCGGTTCTTTGAACGAAAACAATTTGTCCGCTACCTTGTTTTTTCGTTATTGGTAAGCTTGTTGCTTACCCTGTTGATGTTCCCGTTGCACAGCTTTTTTTATCCGCAATTCAGGTATTTCGATATCAGGTTTATGCTGCCGCCAATGGCGGGCACCTTTATACTGGCGCAATGCGGAAGCCTGGTAAGAGGCTTTGAGAACTGGTTTGCCGGTATTCAGCTTAAAAATGAACTCGAAACACGGAATCTCAAAAATGAACTTGAGCTGCTTAAGTCGCAAATCAATCCGCATTTTTTGTTCAATGCACTTAACAACATCGATGCGCTCATCATGACAAAACCCGAAAAAGCCTCTGAATCGCTGTTGAGTCTTTCACAAATGCTCCGGTATATGATTTATGAAACGGGAACCGACCGGGTACCGCTGCAAAAAGAGCTGGTTTACCTTGGTAATTACATAAACCTGCAACAATTGCGCTTCAGGGAAACGAATTATGTGAAAATTGACCTGCCCCGTGAATGCGGTAACGCTTCTATCGCCCCAATGATACTGATCGCCTTTGTCGAGAATGCCTTTAAACACGCTCACCAGGTGGGAAAGTTTCCGGTAATTGACATAAAGCTTCAATGCACCCCGGGCGAATTGTTCTTTGTATGCCGAAACCATTACCGGAGCGACCATCAGCATGCCCCAGGCGGTATAGGACTTGAAAACGCCCGCAGGCGGCTGGAAATTATATATCCCGGAAAGCACGAATTGGCTATCTTTGATGGAGAATCTGTATTTCGGGTGGAACTGAAAATACAGTTCACCTGAAACCTGAAAATGCCAGCCATGCAACTTACCTGTATTGTTGTGGAAGATGAGCCTCTTGCACTTGAAAAACTAAGAGATTTTATCAGTCGTGTTCCTTTTCTGCAACTGTCAGGAAGCTTTGAAAACGCACTCGGAGCCCTTCACTTTCTCAACACCAATGCCGTTGACATCATCTTTCTCGACATTCAGATGGAACAGCTCACCGGCATACAGATGCTCGAAACCATGACATCGAAGCCTTATGTGATTATTACTTCGGCTTATGCCGAATATGCGCTCAAGGGATATGAACTGCAGGTTTTTGATTACCTGCTTAAGCCATACTCATTCGAACGTTTCCTGGCAGCGGTAAACAATGTTTTTGACGACCTCCACAAACAAAGGCAGGTCGAAGGAAAGGCTTCGCAGTTGTTTGTTAAAACCGAATACCGCATTGAAAGCATCAGTATAAGCGATATTTTATACATCGAAGGCATGCAGGCTTACCTGCGTATTGTACTGCCCGGCAAAAAGATAATGACCAAACAAAGTTTCAACGGACTGCTGGCAGCATTGCCGGGCGATCAGTTCATCCGCGTACATAAATCATGGGTGGTAAATCTCTCCAGGGTGGAATCGGTTGAGCGTAACCGGATAAAAATAGGCGACCGCCTCATTCCCATCG
Organism: uncultured Bacteroidales bacterium; assembly: GCA_964618645.1. Lineage (GTDB taxonomy): Bacteria > Bacteroidota > Bacteroidia > Bacteroidales > UBA10428 > UBA5072. Next base: position 5,501 of record CAZUBW010000049.1, read on the forward strand.
GAGAAACATACCGCGATGCCTTCCATCGCCGGATTGGCCTGATTTAACTCCTTACCACGTTAATCCCTTAAGACGATCCATTGCCTTCACCACATCTTCGTGTGAGGCAAAAGAAGAAAAACGGAAGTATCCTTCACCCGAGGGGCCAAACCCTGATCCCGGTGTGCCAACCACGTTGGTTTCGTGAAGCAGCTTATCGAACAAATCCCACGATTTCATTCCCCTGCCGGAGTTAAACCATACATAAGGGGCGTTAACACCGCCATATACTTCGAATCCGAGTGCCGAAAGACTGTCGCGCATGATCCGTGCATTGTTCATATAATAGCCAATGGTTTCCTGAACCTCCTTTTTGCCCTCGGGCGTGTAAATGGCTGCAGCAGCTTTCTGAACAGGATACGAAACACCATTGAATTTGGTGGTATGCCTGCGGAACCAAAGGGGGTGCAAAGGCCTGGCTTCACCCGCGGAAGTATAGGCCATAAGGTTTTTGGGCACTACCGTGTAGGCGCAACGCGTACCTGTAAACCCGGCAGTTTTCGAAAAACTGCGGAATTCAATAGCCACTTCTTTGGCGCCTTCAACTTCGTATATCGAATGCGGAACATCAGGGTCAGCTATATAGGCCTCATAAGCCGAATCGAACAGGATCACTGCTTTACTTTCACGGGCAAAATCAACCCACTTCTTAAGCTCCTGCTTGCTGGCTGTGGTTCCTGTAGGGTTGTTCGGATAACAAAGAAATATCACATCCACTTTTTGCTTCGGCAATTCGGGAATAAAACCGTTTGCCGCCGTACAGGGCATGTACACAATGCCTTCGTAATAGCCACCGGTTTGGTACTGACCTGTACGCCCACCCATAACGTTGGTATCGACATACACCGGGTACGCCGGATCCTGTATAGCAATGGTATTATTATTCCCAAATATTTCAAGAATATTACCTGTGTCGCATTTTGAACCATCTGAAACAAAAATCTCGTCGGCCTGGATATTGGCTCCTCTTTGCTGATAATCGTTGGCAGCAATGGCTTCACGCAGGAAATCGTAGCCCTGTTCGGGTCCGTAACCTTTAAAGGTGCGTTCATTCGCCATTTCCTCAACTCCTTCGTGAAAAGCCCTGATAATAGCGGGCGATAGCGGACGGGTCACATCGCCGATACCCATTTTTATGACTTCGGCACCAGGATGTTGCTGTTGAAATTCGCGCACCCTCCTGCCGATTTCCGGGAAGAGATATCCTGCCTGTAGTTTCAAATAGTTTTCGTTTATCTGCGCCATTTTTATATTTTTGCCGCAAATATAACTGAACCAATCCGCTTTGTAAAATAATGATTTATATTTATTCAAAAGTCAGCCGCGAAAAACAGTTTTTTGGTCATACCAATCCCATAGCGCTTGCCGGGAAATTTGGCAGCCCGCTTTTTGTTTACAGCGAAAACATTTTGCGCAGCCGTTGCCGCGATATGAAACAGCTGATCAACTACCCGAATTTTACCGTTAACTACTCTCCTAAGGCAAATAGTAACCTTGAGCTGCTAAAGATTGTGCGCAGCGAAGGCCTCAAAGTTGATGCCATGTCGCCTGGTGAGATATATGTCAACCTGCTGGCCGGATATAACCCCGAAGACATTTTTTACATCAGCAACAACGTCAGCGACGACGAATTTCAATATGCGTTGCATGCCGGCGTAAAAATTTCGGTTGATTCGGTTGCCCAACTCGAAAGATACGGAAAACTCAATCCCGGCGGTAAGGTGGCATTCAGACTTAACCCGGGCGTTGGCGCGGGACATCACGACAAAGTAAAAACAGCAGGACAAAAAACCAAGTTTGGTATCGAAATGGGCCAGGTACCTGCGGTAAAGGAAATCATTGAAAAATACAATCTCAGGCTTACCGGCATTAATCAGCATATCGGTTCACTGTTCATGAGCGGGGAAACTTACCTGCAAAGTACGTACAACATTTTGTCGGTTGCCAAACAATTCGAAGATCTCGAATTCATCGACCTGGGCGGCGGATTTGGCATTCCCTACCAGAAACAATCGGGTCAGTCGCGACTCGACCTCACTGAGCTGGGATCAAAGCTCACAGAGGTGGTCACCACCTGGGTGAAAGAATATGGCAAAGCCATTGAATTCAAAATTGAACCCGGCCGCTATATTGTTGCCGAATCCTGCATTCTGCTGGGCACCGTAAATGCTGTAAAAACCAATTATCAGCTGAAATACATTGGTACCGACCTCGGCTTCAACGTACTGGTACGCCCTACCATGTACGACTCCCACCACGACGTGGAAATATACCGGGAAAGCGGTATACCGTCAACCCGTGACGAAGCGGTAAGAATTGTGGGCAACATTTGTGAAACAGGCGACATCATTGCCAAAGACAGGTTGATGCCCGAAATTTTCGAGAACGATATTCTGGGTGTGCTCGACAGCGGAGCTTACGGCTATTCCATGAGCTCGAATTACAATAACCGGCTGCGTCCTGCCGAAGTACTCATTGACGCGGAGGGAAATCCACGCCTTATCAGGCGGAGAGACACCCTCGAGGACCTTGTCCGGAATTTCATACTTTAATCTACAGAAAATAACCCATCCATGGAAAAAAATAGTTTTGTAAAAATGCACGGACTGGGCAATGAATACATTGTCCTCGACAGCGCCAATATCGATTTCCAGCTTACGCGGCAGGCTATCATGCGCCTCTGCAATATTCATTTCGGCATAGGCTCCGATGGTATAGTGATGAAAGTACCTTCGACAAAGGCCGATTTTGGCTTCAGGGTTTATAACCCCGATGGTTCCGAAGCCGAGAAAAGCGGGAACGGGTTACGCATTTTCTGTAAATTCCTGTACGATTATGGTTATGCCAACACCCGGCAGTTCTCGGTGGAAACACTAACCGATGTGGTTTATGCCGAAATTGTGGAGGAAAAGGCAGGCAAGGCCACACTGATAAAGGTCGACATGGGAAAGGCCAACTTCAGATCGCGAGAAATACCGGTTAATTCGGACCTTCCCGAGTTTATCGGCCAGACTATTACAGCAGGCGACCGTACATTTGAGGTCAATTGCGTATCGGTCGGTAACCCGCATTGCGTAGTGATCATGGACAAACTCGATGAAAATGAAATCCGCCATTACGGACCGCTGATCGAAAACCATCCGCTATTCCCCAACCGTATCAATGTACAATTTGCCAAAGCACTTTCAGATCACGACGCCCAAATTATCATATGGGAAAGAGGGGCCGGTTTTACCCTCGCCTCAGGCAGCTCGTCATGTGCCGCATCGAGTGTACTGGTAAAACGTGGACTGGTAAAGGGTGACCTTACCATGCACATGCAGGGCGGAACCCTGAAAATTCAGATCGATAGCGACTGGAATATCCGGATGACAGGCGAAGTAAGAGAAATAGCGAATGGTGTGCTGGCCCATGAACTCCTTGACGACCTGAACAAACCGGTGATACAATAACTCAGGTGGTAATTTTCCGCTCAGGAATATAAAAATCTTCCCGGGTGAGGTTGCATTTTTCGGCAATTCTTTTGCAATAAGCCAGGCGACCGGCATTCTGATTGCGCGAATCGGAACCAAAAGTAAATTTCACACCCTGCTTTTTGGCTTCCAGTATGAAATCTTCATGCGGGGTGTGTGACATATCGTTAATTTCAATGGCAGCACCTTTCTTCTTTACGGCGTTAAGAATCTGGCTCATTCGTTCGGCCGTCCACAATGTATAATAATCACGGGCTATACATACCGGCAGAAACAGGGGCCATGCAAATATGGTGATGACTTCATTTTCGAGAATATCCAACGTGTAATCCATGTAGCGTTTCATAAACTCTTCCGTATCCTCCACGTAAGTATCAAAATTCCAGATCTTCAGCATTTCGCCATCTGCCATGGGAACCCGCTGAGGGTCCATCAGAATATAATCAAGCTGCGACAGTAATTCCTGCGAATAGTTTTTCGACCATCCGCGCTCAATAGGCTGTAAACCTATATATACCGGGTACTTGCGCAGCATAGTGATATACTCCTCCAGGTCCTTGTCGTTTTTAATAGCCCATGAGGTGGGATGTTCAACAATTCCAAACTGAACATTTCTGGCCTTGGCAATCTCCATAATCTGTTCCATTCCGAAGTTCATGGCCCTGTGCACATGCATGTCAATCAGTGGAAAGTTGTAATCATCGGGGTCAAAGACACATGAACCTAAAGCAGGTAATGCAGTGAGCGATCCCAGGGCAATGCCTGAATTTCTGATAAAGGTACGGCGATTCATAACAGCAGTATTATTCAGGTTGTTTTTTTAAAAAATCCCCGTCAACAATCAGCAGCTTCACACCGTTTGTTGTTGTGGATCGGTGTGAACTCAGTTCATCGGTTACCACGTAGGTCATGCCGCTGTTCAATAAAAACTTCTCCCCGTTGCTGAGTTCACTGATGAAATCGCCTTCGAGGCAATGCACAATATGGCCTTTGGCGCACCAGTGGTCAGCCACATAGCCTTTGGAATACTCAACAATCCGTATTCTTAATCCCTCGAATTGCAGGGTTTGCCACCAGGCTTTGCCCGGATCACCCGGATGCTCAGTTTTGGGAATAAGCGACCAGTCGATGATTTGAAACGGTATGTTTTTAGGATTCATCGTGTAACATTTTTGGGTATTTCACAATTAGAGTCAATCAATAAAGCTGAAAAAAGGTCTGGTTGGTCATGTGTCTGTTCAGAGAGTTCCATTTGCAAGGCTTGCGCAGTCCGAAAATGCGGAGTAAATGAGCAATTTTCGGACAGGCCTAACGCGGCAAATGGGACTTTACGGACAGACACTAATTATACAATTCCATAACAACCTGGCTTTCCGCAAGCAAGTGCGGTATTACCTTTTCCCTGAACGATTTATTCCAGCTCGATAGCTTGTTATGCGTATGCAGGTATTTCAAGGGGATCGGATGTGTACCGATTACCACGGGAATTTTATACCGTGTTTCGATAAACTCCTTAAACTGCCGGATTCGTGGACAGGGCGGATACCCTACTACCAACCCCGTTGCAAAGTGAATCACCTGTGCACCGTTTTTGATCATTTCTTCCGGAACATATTCCACATTCCCTCCCGGACAACCGCCGCAGTTTGAAAACCCTACCAACTCCAGCGTTTCTTCTTTGGGGTACCGGGCAAAGCCGCCAACATGTTCCTTCATGGCCCTTAAGCACTTACCGCCACCGCAATTGATGTAGCGGGCACAAATAATAATGCCGATTTTTGTCATTTTTCCTGCTTTAAATTGGACACATCAAAAGTACATCCTATTTTTGTAACCATACAGTTACAGTTTTTAGTTATTTAACCAGTACAGATCTGAAAAAAGCAGCAACAAAGAAGCATTTATATCTTGTTATTGCCGATGCCCTGACGGAACAAATAAAGCACGGCATCTACAAATCCGGCGATAAGCTGCCCTCTGTCCGGTCGCTTTGTTCGACCTACCAGGTCAGCATAAATACGGCCCAGCTGGCTTATTATACCCTTATCAGCAGATCGCTTGCCGAAGCAAGGCCCAAATCGGGCTATTTCGTTTCGGGCTGGCTGGGCAACAGTTTTGGATTTCAGCAATCCGCTGGGTAGTTGTATGCCCGAGGAGCATAAGAAAGAGGTGGTCAGGTTGCTGAATTATCATCACATTCCACTGATTGAAGACGATATTTACGGCGATTTGCATTTTGGACCAACCCGGCCCAAAACCTGCAAGGCATTTGATGCGGAAGGACTGGTATTATTTTGCAGTTCCGTCAGCAAAACGCTGGCTCCGGGTTACCGGGTGGGATGGGTGGTTCCCGGCAAATTCAAAAAAGACATCGTGAAACTGAAAATGGTACAGTCGTTTACTTCAACCACCCTGACCCAGCAGGCAGTTGCCAATTTCTTTAAAACCGGGAAATATGAAAACTATATCCGTAAACTGCGAAACATCTTGCACACCAATAGCCTGCAATACACCCAGGCCATCGCACAACATTTTCCCAACGATACCAAAATAAGTCGCCCCCAGGGAGGCCTGTTCCTGTGGGTTGAGCTCAATAAAAAGTACAATACGCTCAACCTGTTCAACAGGGCGCTGCAACATAACATTGCCATTGTGCCCGGGAAAATATTCACCCTGCAAAACCAGTTTAACAATTGCATGCGGTTGAGCTACGGCCTGCCCTGGTCAGAACGAATCGAAAACAAATTAAAACAGTTGGCGAGCCTGATAGATTAATCTCTTATGCTGCATATTCCACCCTCTGGTTGATATCATGGTGTGTTTATAAGAAGATTTTCAATAGAATCCCGCACATTATCTGGCAGATTACTATCACCGTTAAGAAACCAGATTAATGTATGGGTATCAAGTAATATATCCATTACATATACTCTTTAAAATCTTCTAATGGCTCATCAAAATCCGGTGAAATATAAATTTGTCCTTTTGCGGCACCAAATTTCGGCTGTTTTCTTTTCTTATCCTTTTTCCGCTTATGCATAAGAAAATCCATAAAATCATTTACCTCAGCCTTAAGATTATCAGGCAAATAACTAATTTTTTTATACAGCTGAATCTGTGTCATCCCTAATGACTTTATACAAATTTAACAATATGTTTTCAATTCAACTAACCTTTATTGAATGACTTCAATTACTACCCACCTCGCCGGATTTGTTTAATGCGACCCTGTAAGAACCTCATCCATTGCTGCTACCAACCGATCAATCTGGCTTTTTTCTATGATGAGAGGGGGCATAAAGCGGATGGTTTTCTCTTTGAGGCCAACCAGGAAACCCCTGGCAATTAACCGGGTATAAATGTCATCGGCTTTTTCGGGAGATTCCATTTCCAGGCCGATCATCAATCCCCTGGCCCTGATGTCAGTAATGTCTATATTGTGTTTGGCTTGCAGGCGAATCAGTTCCTCTTTGAAATACAGCCCTTTCTCAAAGCTTTGTTTGATTAAATCTTCCTTTTCCATGGTGCGGATTACCTCCAGTCCCACCGCACACCCAAGCGCATCATTCTGGTGCGACTGTGCATACCGGAAAGGGTTGTTGCAAAACAATTCAGCCACCTTAGCGGAAACGGCCACACCGCTAACCGGATACCCGTTTCCAAGTGCTTTTCCTACCGATACAATATCGGGATTGTAATCATAATACTGAAACCCAAACCATTTACCGGTTCGTCCAAAACCGGTAGTGACTTCGTTGGCCATGAGCAAACCACCATGGCTACTGATCCTGTCAGCGATGGCTCTGACAAATCCGGGAGCGGGGTACCGGATGAAACCCCAGGCATTTCCCGGTTCCAGCACAAATACCGCTATTTCTTTAAAATTCAGTTGTGAAATAGCTTCCGTATGATCCATGGGTATGCTGATCAAATCGGTGTTGGTATCTGCTATCTGTCCGTATCCGAAAGCCGACAGGTAGGAGCAATCCATTTTCAGCACTTTTTTTCTTCCGGTCAGTCTTCTGGCCAAGGTTATTCCCAGGTTAACCGCTTCGGAACCCGAATTCAGAAAAACACACTGGCCACCGTCAAGTCGGGTTTTTTCGAGCAATTGAGCCGACAGCTGTTCCGATTCTTCATTTCGGAACCGCAACCCGTCGTGGACAAGCTTGTCAACCTGTTGCTTTATCCTATGGCTGATTGCAGGATGCGAATGACCCAGATTGGCGGCCCAGTCGCCCGATTCAAAATCAAGGTATTCCTTATTGCCGGAATCGTAAACGCAACAACCTGCCGACCTGACCAGCGTTCTGTCGGCTTGTTTGTAAAAGGGGATGATGGGATTTATCATGATAAAAAGGGTATTCGATTTCAGGACAATTGCGAGGCTGTGTAAATTGTCTTAAAAAGAGACTGTCTAAAAAGTCCGAAAATTGGAGCCGGGTAGTTTGCACCCTTAGCCGTCAACTTATGGAAAAATGTTATTACAGCGCATGCACCAGTTTAAAAATAACTTCCTTCATGGCATTGAACTCCTTCTCCTCATAAAGACGCGTTAAAAAAACAATCTTTCCCTGGCTGTCAATAACCACATTGCGGGTTACACCGGCTTCCTTGTGGGCATATATCGAAAACACTGCTGCACCGGGATCAGGGGCCAATGGATAAGTTACCTGAACTGTTTTGGCAAATTTGAGGACCACATCCAGGGGTTCATCCCTGTCGATGCCCACCAGTACAAAAGCTTTATCCTTCAGTGGCTGCCAAATTTCGTTTTCAATATGCGGCATCTCCTTGCGGCATACACCACACCAGCTGGCGGTAAACTGGAGCATCACAATTTTACCCTTTTGATCAGATAGTTTGAATGTGGTTCCATCAGTGAGTTTAAGGGTAAAATCGGGGGCCTGCTGACCGACCTGTACAATATAACCCCGGTCATCTTCCTGTGCATAAAGGGCAATGCTGGAGAACAGAACCGATAGTGCGAATACTGATTTTATTATTGTTCTCATATTTCATATATAGGTTAGCGCTTACGGATATTTTAGCAATGGCAAACTGGCAATGAACTCAGTTATACTGACCCCTGAATAGCTCTATCAGTCTCTCGGGCGGAATGACCTTATTGGCGTATTTATTCATTTCAGTCAGCACCTGGTTGGTAGCCATGGGATTCAATCCCATACGAATACCAATATCTTTCAGGTAATTTACTTCATTGTCGCTGGTTTCCTTGTCGATATTCATCAGCAATACCAGCCGGTGAAACTGCAGTATTCTTTCGAATTCCGATTCAGGTGGACAGAATTCGATGTATTTTTCAAACAGGCAGTCGAATTCGTCCTTACTCACGTTGAGTGATTTAGAAATGGACAACAAAAATTCGTACTCCTGTTCGCGGACCTGTTGGTCGCATCGTGCCAGTTTAATCAGGTCGGTGAGCAGACTCAGTTTTTCGTTCATGATGAAAGACGATGAAATTTATTTCGAAATATAAGTTTTTGCAGCCAAATGGCCATGTTAACAGAGGATGATATGAACGTTGCAGGTGCTCAAAAACACAACATCATAATGCAGGTAATGGCCTCGACACATCATCCAAAACCAGTACCCAGTCGTTGTTTATCCCAGCTGAAGGCGGAACAAAGTTAACATATCCGTGGTTTTCGTATTCACCGGCATCAATGCTTTCACCTTCGCGGGGATTGTACCAGGTGGCTTTTACTTTTGTGCCGCTTATTTTATGCAATGCCAGTTTTGTTTGCTGACCAACAGACAGATAAACAATCATAAAAGCACCATCTGCAGCCACAGCAGCCCTGACATGGGAACTATCGTTTGGGTTACTCCCATAAACAGCAGATTGATCCGGAATTAACACCGAAAAATCCCGGGCTTCAAAAAGCTTACGGACATGTTGTATATCATCAGCTCCCGGGCGGTCCAGCGATTCGCGCCAGTTGTATAAACAGGGAATGGCAAAACTTTCCTGGTTTTTGAACATTTGCCAGATGGCATTGTTCCCGTAGGTATAACCGGCAGCCCCCGACAACAGGTTCCAGTAGGCATGAATGCGTACATCGTAATCGGTAAAGAAACCACTGGAAAAATAGGCAGGATCCTTCACCAGGTAATTTGAGTCCAATACATGTGCTGGCACTTTCAGGGGGGAACTCCAGTCGCAATATTCCCAAAAGCGTACTGCAATATCTTCGTATGCCGGCTCGCCATCAACAAAGGGTTTGGCTGGTTGCAGCAGGTAGTCGTGTTGTGCAAAAGCATATACCTGGTTAAATCGCCTGGCATGTCCACTCTGGTACAGATTGAAATCGAGCCATTCTTCGTTGTGAAACCACTCGCTCGAAGATTTTCCACCGCGCGGGTGCATGGTAATAAGGTGTTTACCCTCGTCTCCAGCCCTTAACCCCTGGGCCATAGCTTTCCATATCTGAAAAACGGTATCGTTGTGTACATTCCGATCGCCACCCAAAATCCAGATGATGGGTTTGTCTTTATAACGTTTTCCAAGCCACTCGCCGTATACCCCGGCATTTTCGGGGTTAAAAACTATGGGGCCTGCGGCCATGTTCTCATTTGGAATTTTGTCGCCCCATGTTGGCAGCATACCAATGAACAATCCCAGCTCTTCGGCCTTGTTTACAATAAAATCTACATGTTCGAAATACTTCTCATTGGGCTTAGAAGGATCATTATCGATCAGGGGTTTATGGCCATATGCGTTAGGTGTATTTAACCCATCCAGTTCAGCCAATACAACAGCCTGAATGACTGTAAAGCCTTTTTGGGCACGATTGGTAAGATACACTGTTGCATCTTCGCGGTTTAGCCTGTGAAAAAGTTCCCATGCAGTACAACCAAGATAAAGAAAAGGTTTCCCGGAAATATCTTCCAGGTATCGTCCGTTATTGCTTACCCTTAACACCCTTTCACCCGCCTCATCATGCTGCTGGCAGGCCATTAGTAATGCTACCGTCAATGTTAAAATGCCAATTCTTTTCATACCAAGCAATTTTAATAATTGATACCCTTCCGTTCCCGTTGCCGGTTCACAATCCCCGATCCTGCCATAAAAAATAAGGTGAGAACAGGTCAGGTTCGAAAATTAGCGATTTATTTTTAATTTATTCCTAAGGTTGGCCGGTTGACGCAATTTGTTATTAAGTTCCCTAAGCGCTATTGACAATTCATGCAAACCGCCATATATTTATATGGAATTTACATCAACCCTATGCAAAGCAGGTATGGGTTATAAAGCTAAAATCGGGCAGGCGCTTCAGGCATTTTACCACGAAAAAATACCGGACAAAATTGCTGAGGAGTTGCCATTGCTTAATGAATTTGCCAGCAGAATCAGGGCTAAGGATATCTTTTCCAATACCGATATAGTGTTTATACAACACCACCTGGGACCTTTTATCCCAAAGATTGATGCCATGATTGAAAAAGGCCTCGAAAAACAGCGCTGCTGGTTTATTGATATACCTTACTCCACCAATGCAAAAGTAAGATCCGAGCTTGAAAAGCTGCAGTTCCCGGTGGATCATATGGCGCTCCCGTTCAATGACCCTATCGAAGACTACGATGAGAGTCAGTCAGCACGCGTTTCCTTTCTTATGTTGAAACTGGCCAAACGCGACATTTCAAGGAGACTCCTGGTTATCGATGATGGGGCCTATTTCGCACGTTTTCTAAGAAAGCTCATGCTTCATGCCCCCGAACTCAAGCAGGCTTTTGCCAATGCCTGTATTGTTGAGCAAACTACAAGGGGGCACCGTTTCCTGTTAAGTTATGGCGAAGAACTGGCTGCCTTTTTTAATGTTAAAATGGTGAGCATTGCCAGGTGCAAAACCAAGCTCAAACTTGAATCTCCTTTCATAGGAGCGGCAGTGGCAAGAGCCATCATGAATTCTCTAAAGGACTCTTCACTCCTTCAGATCAGACAAATTGCAATAATTGGGTTTGGTGCGGTGGGTGAAGCAACCGTTAAACAAATTGCTGCCAAAACCAAAGGATCAGAGATTGACATTGTTGAGGTAAGCAAGCAGAAGCTGGACAAAATTCGTAGCCTGAACAAATTCTTTCCGCAAAATCATTTCCGGGGGTTAAGAAGTCTGGATACTACTAAACGATACGAACTGGTAATAGGATGCACCGGATATAACTCTTTTAGGATTGATCAGCGGGACATGCTGGCCGACAAAGCCATATTGGTAAGTGGCTCCTCTGCAGCCGTTGAGTTTAACCGAGCAGGATTTGTGGAACTTGCCGATCGATATCCTGATGATGCGCTAATGATCCTGGATAAGGAAAAAACCCGGAAAAGAGGTATTCACGCCACCATCAAGTTATCCCTTGAGGGTGGCAGAACTGCTTTTTTCCTGAATGCCGGATTCCCGGCAAATTTCGACGGCAAAATGGAATGCCTCCCCTTGCGAGTAATCCAGGCAACGCATACGCTGCTTTATGCAGCTGCTGTTCAGGCATTGAGACAAAAAAAAGCCGGATTGAATACAATTAATCAGAAGGATGATGAATGGATATTTGAAAATGCTTTGCACCAATTATAAATAGAGCTTTGTTAATGAACCAACAATTTCCGGGATAGCAATATGTTTCCTCTCTCATCCAATATAACCCCATTATATACCCCAGGCGTCATGTCCATGTTGAGCATAACCCGGTTGCCGGCTATTTGCTTTTCGACCCGTGTTTTGCCATTGATGTCGATTAATCTGAATACCAGGTTTTTAAATGGATCGGGGTTGCTTATCCACACTTCATTTCCAACGGGATTGGGAAATATTTCAAGGTTGTTGCCTTGCAAAGCCTTATCCGATCCGGAAACCAGGGCTGCCGGGAAACAATCGCTGAATGAAGGATTCAGGTGTAGGACAACACCGTTTCCCCTGAAACATACATGTTCCCAATAGTGAAATCCGCACGTCGGAACATCCGAAATATGCCCCAGCAATCCATTCTTTACACTTCCGATGCCTTCGATCAGGTAATCGGGATCATGGCAAAAACCCGAAATATCGACCTGGTATCTCTTTCTGTAATGTTCCCCTGTCAATACGGAATCAATAGCCAGCACAACCGAATAACAAGAGCCATCAGCATCGTGCCTGATGGTGTCTCCTGCCTTGGCATTAAAATCGTACAGCAGGTATTCTTCGTCGGTGTGCGCACCAGCAATGGTTTGACCCCGGTAATATATTTTTTTGTCAGCTTCTCTTAACCCGCCAATCGGTTTGACTTCCGGACAGGCAGTATCTCCGCTTTCAATACACAATCGTGAATAGGTTATATGGTCTATCAGCGTGTCACCGTGCAGGGCATATCGCAACAGTGTTGTATCGGGCGGCTTGTCGTTATCACAAGTCGCGACCAACAATACATTCCAGTTAACACCGGATGTCGGAAATGGCACATAAACCTGACTTTTTAGTTGTGCCAACAAAAGAAAAGCCGTTCCGGCAATAATTGTTGCTTTTTTCATAATTGAACCTAAGTTTGTTGACCGTAACATCAGGCGGGTCTTATTTCCGCAAGGTAATTAAAAGAACCGGGATCAGCAACCCCCACCTCTTGCCTCCCAAACCCTACCGGCCAATATAATCAATCGCTGCTTTTGCTGCCTGTGAATGTTGAAACTGCCGTTTAATGCGGTACAGGCGACCGTCTTTTACAAAACGCGCACCTGTTTGCCTGAAATGGAAAGTCACTCCCTTTTGAATACACTGTTGCCTGATATCAAGGACCCAGTCGAAATGGCATGCCCTGGCATCGTTTCCCGATTCACCTCCCACCACCACCTGTTCGATAGAAGAATCCAGCCAGCGCGTTAGATCAATGGCTTCCAGCAGAGGCTCACAGGCAATTCCTTTATGCCGGATGGGAAGACTTTGCATGATGGGAAGGCGATAGTCGGCCCTGTCCTGGTTTTCAATGGTTGAATAAATAATTACATTGGGATAACCATCGCCCCAATCGGCGGGCAGGTTGACAGTAAACCTGTCGATTCGCTTGGTAATGATGAAGAAATTGAGATCGCTCCTCAGCCTGATCATTTGCCAGGCCTCCTTGCGCCATTCATCGGCCTCATCCAGGAAAAAGTCGGATGAAAAGCAGGTGTACACGGTTTGGCCGGACTGCAGCTTATAGGCGCCATCACGTTTTCGCTTTACCGGCAAGTTAAAACTCGCAGTTGTGCTAACCACAGCAGCATTTTTCTCAAAACCCGAATCGATGCGGTACACATAGCAGTGCTGACAGCCGGGACTGATTTTATGGCAACCGTGCCAGGGATTCCACTGGGCCATGGTGTATACTTATTGCACGAAATGAATGTATGTACGTGTGAACATAAAGCTTTCAGCTTTGTATCACAAAAATAGGATTATTATGCAATAGGGCCTTTCACCCTGAAAAGTAATTTAAGCATGTATTACAACTCTCCGCTGGAGTTACTGCCATCAACCGAGCACCCAGTATCAGCACAGCACCCAGCAACCAGCAACCAGCACCCAGCAACTAACACCCAGCACCCAGCACCCAGCACCCTTTTTCATACAACTTCAAACACTTCCGTGACAATTCGTGACAATTATTTACCCCCCTGTGACAGTGGTTTTTGAATATGCCCGTATTTTTGTTTGCGTATTCCGTTCAACATTCACGGAAACACAAATTAAAAAAATATGAAACCGATCATGCTGATATTATTAATGGCTGCGCTGACAATGACTGTCAATCCACTTGCGCCTGAGCACACATCACATGCCGGTGCCGTGCAGGACACAAGTAAAGTAACTCAAAAAACCGAAACGCAAACAACTGTAGTTGAAAGGCCGGTTACCCGTTGTGCTGATGCAGAAACTGATGACGGCCGCTTGCCTGGCAGTATTACAGGACCGCGTTTATCGGGCAAAAACACTAACAACCTGATCATAATTTTATAATCATCCCATGACAATCAAACAACATATAAGACCAGCCTTTATATTGCTTGCAATAGTATTCAGCTTTTCATGCAAGGCCGAAGATATGCGGAAATTTGTTTCCTTATCGGGGTACTGGAAGTTCTCGATTGGAGACGACCGTGAATGGGCAAGCCCGTCATACGACGACAGCGACTGGGACCAGATTGCCGTTTCCAAAAGATGGGAGGATCAGGGATATAACGATTACAACGGGTATGCCTGGTATCGCAAAACTTTTGAACTGGAAAACGTTCCCGAACATACCATGCTTTACCTGTTACTGGGCCGTATTGACGATGCAGATGAGGTTTACCTGAATGGAAGGCTGCTGGGTAAAAGCGGTCATTTCCCGCCAAAATATATCTCGACCTATGACCGTACCCGGAAATATGTCATTCCTGAGGGTTACCTGTTGAAAAATACCAGGAATGTAATTGCCGTCAGGGTATACGATTCCTACCAGGAAGGCGGTATGGTAAGCGGGTCTACAGGCATATACTATGACGCAGATGTCAAATTGCTCGACGTAAACCTGAATGGCCGGTGGAAAATACATACAGGTGATGACAAAGCATGGAGCGAGCCGGGTTTCAGCGACGCAAAATGGAAGAGAGTTTATGTGCCGGCATCGTGGGAGAGCCAGGGCCTCGATGACTACGACGGTTATGCCTGGTACCGGGTGAATTTCAGATTGCCCGCCAACCTGAGCAATGACGACCTTTACCTGGTCCTGGGCAAAATTGACGATGTAGATGAAGTTTACCTGAACGGGAAATATATCGGCGGTGTTTACGATCTTAAAAAAGACGGCGAATACCGGAAATCAGGCTGGGAATACAATGCACGCAGAATTTATAAAATCAAAGATGGTTTGCTGAAACGCGACGGTATCAACACGCTTGCCGTAAGGGTATACGACAGCCATCAGACCGGGGGCATTTACGAGGGACCTGTAGGTATTATGGCTGAATCAAATATGAAAAAGTACAGGAGTAAACATTATAAAAGTCAAAGCTTCTGGGACTTCATTTTCGATGAAGTGTTTGTAGAATATTAATAAACGATTTGTCATGATTTCACTGTTAACATATATCCGGAGAAAGGGACTGGCTGCAGTAGCGCTGATATGCCTGGTTGGCCAGCCGGTAAAAAGCAACAGTTACAACGAAGATCTAACGCTGCTCATGAGTTTGAAGGGAACCTGGTCCTTTTCCATTGGGATCAGCGATGAATGGATATCCCCGAAGTTTGACGACAGCGACTGGGAAACCATTAAAGTGCCCGCTACGTGGGAAGACCAGGGTTTCAACGGGTATAACGGGTATGCCTTCTACCGGAAAAAAATAACCATCCCATCGACATACAAAGGTCGTATGCTATACCTGAAAATGGGATACATAGATGATGTGGATGCCGTTTACCTGAACGGTCATAAAATAGGGTCAACCGGAAGTTTTCCGCCAAACTATATTACAGCCTACAACGCCAGTCGTACTTATTATATCCCTGAACAATACATCAATTTCGACGGACTAAATCTCATAACGGTAAAGGTATACGATTCGCAACAGGTTGGGGGCATTGTCAGCGGCGATATAGGGATATACGGCGGAAGAGCTTCGGTTCAGTTCGAGGTCAACCTGCAATCGCAATGGAAATTCAAACCCGGCGATGATCCTGCACGAAAAGAGGCCGGGTATAACGACAGCCAGTGGGACAATCTTTTTGTTCCGGCAAAATGGGAAGACCAGGGCTACCGCGATTACGACGGCTTTGCATGGTACCGGAAAACCTTCGTTTACGGAGGAAACAGCACAGATAAAACCATGGTGGTACTCATGGGAAAAATTGATGACATTGACCAGGTGTTTATCAACGGCACACTGGTGGGCGAAACAGGCACCTTCCCTGCAAAACCTGGACAGCGTACGTATACCGACCAGCAATACAATGCATTCAGGGGATACTATTTTCCGGCAAGCCTGCTGAAAAAAGGTCAGAAAAATATCATTGCCGTAAGGGTGCTCGATACCGGTGGCGAGGGTGGTATATACCAGGGGCCGGTGGGTATCATTACGCAAACCCAATATATCGAATATTGGAGGAAGATAAAAAGAAGCGGAAATTAGGCGCTCCGCTCTTTTTGTGAAACAGTTTAGTTTAGTTTCCAGGTTCTTTGGTTACCGGAAAGGAGCAGGTTAAAAGCTGTCTCCTTTCCTTTTTGTAACTAACCGGTTGAAAATTTGAATTTTTAACTATATTTAAAAAGTGTGCTGGCATAAAAGATTACCCTCTTCATGAATTCATCCCTAAAAAAAATAAGCCTGCTGATCATGGCCATCATAATCCTGCCGGTGGTGGTTTTTTCGGTGTTTGAACTGGGCAATCAGCGGAAAAACGAAAAGATCATCCAGGACATATACAACAACCAGCTCGAAGCCATTCTATACTCGATCAATCAATACTCCGATGACATCATGAGCAACCTGGCCAGCCGGGTCGAAAACATCGACGCCGATTTGGGCCGGGAACCGGAAGTCCGCCTGAAAAGGCTTATGGATGAGAATGCATCTGTCATTAACCTGTTGCGGTTTAACACATCCCTGACATTGCTGTCGTCTGTATCGCCTTTGAACAGCGACAGCCTGTTGCTACAGAAAATTACAGGGCGGCTGCACGAAAACAGCCATCGCATCAGGCGTTTACAAACCTACCTCAGGGGCGGCTACCGTAAAGTCGAAACGCTCGACAGCACCGCTACAATCATTCAGTACGTCATATTCTTAACACGGAAGGCAGAACAACATGTAATCAACGTGTTGGTGATAGACCCCGAAAAATTCATCAGCCAGTTGCTCGATCCGAAAATTCAGGAAGTTGCCAAAGGTAAATTCCATATCGTTGCTTTCCGGAATGGCGAAGACCAGCCGTTTTATGCCTCTAACAAACAGGCGGATCCCGGACCCACCGCCTATAAAAAACCCTTCTGGCTGCTAAATAACTACCAGATGGGCATTGAACTCAAGGACAAGACCATTGCCGACATGGCCAGGGAGCGTTCCAGGGAGAACCTGTTGCTGATTGTGATAATGGACCTGATTTTGCTGGCCGGGGCCTTGCTGATATTCCGGAACATCCGCAAGCAGATTGAGCTCTCACAATTGAAAAGCGATTTTGTTTCGAGTGTTTCGCATGAAATACGCACCCCGCTGGCCCTGATCAGTATGTATATCGAAACCCTGGAGATGGGCAGGGTAAAAAGCGCCGAAAAAATAAAAGAATACTATACCGTTATCCTTAACGAAACCTCACGCTTATCGGCCATGGTCAATCGTATTCTGAGCTTCTCACAAATTGAAAATAACAAACGGAAATACAATTTTGCCGCAACCGACCTGAACAGTATCGTGGAAAATGCCATTGCCTCCTTCAGGTATAAACTTGAGAACAAAGGATTCGCTTTTGTTTTCGAACCCAACCCTGACCTGCCTGAGCTGACAGCCGACCGCGAAGCCATAGCCGATGCACTGGTTAACCTCATCGACAATGCCATGAAATACAGCGATGAGCAAAAAAGTATAGCCGTGAAGACCGGCACCGACGGACATTTTGTATATCTCGAAGTGGAAGACAAGGGTATTGGCATTTCAGCAAAAGACCAGCGCTATATCTTTGACAAATTCTACCGGGTGACCGAAAAAAACCTGGCCCACCGGGTGAAAGGCTCAGGACTGGGTCTGGCCATTGTCAAACACATTGTGGATGCCCACCGGGGTGAGATTTATGTAAAAAGCACGCCGGGTTCGGGTTCGTTGTTCCGGCTATTATTTCCGATTAAGCAACCTGCATAACGATGAAAAAAATACTGATTGTTGATGATGAAGTGAACATGGTACGGGGGTTAAAAGACAACCTCGAATTTGAAGGCTATGAAGTGGACACTGCCATGGAGGGGAATTCGGGTTTTGAAAAGGTAGTCGGCGGCAAATACGACCTCATCCTGCTGGATGTAATGCTGCCCGAAATTTCGGGGTTTGACATTTGCAAGGCAGCCCGTAAAAAAGGGGTGAATACGCCCATTGTACTGCTGACAGCCAAAGGCGAAGAAATCGATAAAGTACTCGGGCTCGAACTGGGAGCTGACGATTACATTACCAAACCTTTCAGCCTGCGCGAATTACTGGCCAGGATCAAGGCCATACTGCGCAGGTCGCCGAACCATACCGAAGAAACCGATGTTGATTTGCACATAGGGAATATCAGCGTAAACTTTAGAAATTACACGGCAACCTCCGGGAACAGCGAGATTAAAATGTCACACAAAGAATTTGAAATTCTGCATTACCTGGTTGCCAATAAGGGTAAAACGGTGGACCGCGACGACCTCATGAGCAAGGTATGGGGTATCGATTATGATATTACCACGCGAACGGTAGATAATTTTATCCTGAAACTCCGTCAGAAAATCGAATCCGATCCCAACAACCCCAAAATCATCCTCACCGTGCATGGCATTGGATATAAAATGATACTTCCGGCGTAGATTCGGTTTTGCCTCGTGCTGCGGGCCACTCATGTTACTTAAAAATAGGATTGCCGCTATCTGAACTTTATAAAGAACAGAATATCGGCTTTTTGTTCTCCGTTTTCCCAATTCTTTTTTACAAAGCCTATCGATTTTACTTCCTTAAAAATGTTCATGGTTTCCACATCAAAATACCAGTTTTCCTGAAAAATGAAGGATTCAATTTGTGATCTTAATTTTTCCGAATCAAGAGGAAGTCCAATAGCGATTTCAAGTTCTTGTGGGCCAAATACCTTCTCGGTACCATCCACAATATAAATGGGATCCAAAGGAGTTAGCTCATTTGCTACAATTTTTTCAAATAAAATTTCGACAAATTTGTACGGATCAAAACCATTCCATGATGGAAATACCACACGATTGGTAAAGTCGAACTCTGTGTAGATATTTTCCGCAAAAAGCTCACCTTTCTTATTCCCCGTTGGAGCTACGTAAAATGTTTTACGCTTAAAAACCTGTCCCTCTGTATCCCAAATTTGTATAGGGCACCAATATAAAGCCTCTTTTGTGAACGCGTTGAAATTTTCTGGCAAAAACCAATTCTCGCAGAAAAGCATTTCTTTGAATTCCTCTAATCGCAAGCCATCCTCCCATCCGGTTAATTTAATGATCTCATCATAGCCAAAAACTGTTTTATCGGTGAATTCTGTTTGGTTAGGCGTGTAAACTTCAACCTTGCCTTTCGAAAGAGCATTAAAAGTCCTTTCGAACAGTGTACTTTTATCCATTCCCGTCAGCCATTCACCGGGATGTTCATTGTTTTCAAGCCTTTCAATATAGGTAACCCTTGCTTTTTCTCCCATAAGAACATTATCGCTTTGCGTAGTTCTTTGTCTGATACACGAGAATGTCAATAAAAGAATAATTGCAACGATTCTTAAGTATTTCATAATCTATCTTTTAAGGATTCAGTAAACACTCAATTGCATTTGATTTTCAGATACCTGCTTAACCTCCGACTTCATAATCTCTCCGGAGCAATCAAAACATAATAATGTCTCAACATAGGTTCCAGCTATTTTAGTTTCGTACTCATTAAGTTTTTGCCTTTTCTCAAAATCACTCATGATGTATTCACTACTTTCAAAGGTTACATTTGAAATCAATAAAATAAAACCGGCAAGCAATAAAACGATAATAGAAATGAAAGCATACTTAATAGTTGCATTGGCCCTTTTTCCTTGCAATCGCTCCCAAGCTTTTTGCTTGTCAAAATCCAAAAAGGTTTTTTCAACCCTTGACTTAAAATACAGATCCAAATTATTTTCCAATTGATTCATATCCAATTTTTATAAGATATTCCTTTAAGAGTCTTCTGGCCATTGTTAATTGAGATCTGGAGGTACTTTCTTTAATATTGAGCTTTCTTGAAATTTCAGCATGTGAATATCCCTCAATAGCAAAAAGATTAAAAACGGTTCTGTAACCTACAGGTAACTTTTTTATCATGGAGAGAATTTGATTTTCAGCATCAAATTCAGGATCGATAAAACAATTGTCATTATCAAGTTCCTCTATTTGCAGTAATTCAAAATCATTCTTTTTTCGTGAGAACATCAGGCATTCATTGATCATAATCCTTTTTATCCAACTGGTTAGACTGTCATTCCCTCGATATTCGAATCTGGAATAATTCTTAAAAACCTTTATGAATCCATTGTTCAATAGTTCTTCAGCCATTTCTCTGTTTCCAATATATCTGTAACATACGGCAAACATATAAGCGGCATATTTATCATATAAATCCTTCTCAAAAGTCCTTTTGTGCTTTGTAAAAATCATCCGAATATGTTTTCATCATTATAAATGCGAAAATCCTACAAAACGCTGTTTAGGATGAAAAATATTTGTTTGATCCGTCCGGATAAAATGATTTTGCCTGTATGTTTTCCTGAAAAGTGAGAAGTAACCTTACTAAGCGTTGTGCAAAAAGTCCCGTAATCGAAGCCGTCATTGCCACTGCATATTCACTATGTTACTATGCACTGTCATTGCGGGCGGAATGCAATGGAGCACGGCAATCCCCTAGGTGCTGAGCGTAGTCTCCTGACCATAGCCGTCAACTTAAGGATCTAATAAATTGCTTACGCCCTTACAGGGCTTATGTTTGAGAGCTTACCTGAAACCCAGGGCTTCACCCTGGGCTAATGCTATAATGCCCTTTCAGGGCTCAAAAGCCGCATAAGTTTATGCCCTGAACCGACGCAAGGAGCTCACCGAAGGTAACGGGCAACAGCAAACAGCACAGGGCTAAGCCCTGAGCGATGAGCGTAGTCTCTCTAAGCGCTGAGCGTAGTCTCTCTAAGCGCTGAGCGTAGTCTCTCTAAGCGCTGAGCGTAGTCTCCTGACTACGCTCTCCTGATTACGCTCATTTTGCAACTTTTTACACAACCTCTTGTTTTTACATTGGTTTCACAGGAACACAGATGTCAACAGTAATTTTTCCATCTTTGGGTTCCTCCGGGTACATCTCAAAACAAGGTTTATCATCGGGTTGGTATCCGCTTGTCGGAAACCATTGTCCATAAACCCAATCCCATGCCTGTTGAAAATCCTGCGAAGTAAGCTCAAACCGGGCAATTACATAGTTGGCTGCCTCAATTTCCATTTTCCCGACCTCACCGTCAACCTTTGTTTCAGCAGGCACAGTAATGCAAACGCTCATTCTGAGTTTATCTTCGATGGTTACATTTGGGTCGTCGTGGTAAATGATTAGTGATCTGAAGTCTTTGCCGCCGATTAAACCCCTTGGTCCCGCCCAGGTAAACAAACGGTTCCAAATGTTTTCGAACAGTTTTTCATCCCCTTTGTATGGGCCAATGTGCCTGATATAGGCAACAGTCATTTTTGGAAGTTCCTTTACTTCTACGCTTTTGTTTAATTTCATATTTGTCCTCCATTTAATGGTTTTAAATTCAGGACAAAAATACAGGGTGGGTTTCTCATCCGTTTGATGACTATTGCTATCCTGTTGACTTAAATTGCTATTGTTTGATTTATGTGCCCTATACTGTGACGCAGAAGTTTTAAAATAGCTTTTGAAATTTCGCGAGAAGATAGAAATATCCGAAAATCCACATTTGAAAGCTATTTCGGAAATGCTCTCATTTTTATTCGTTAGAATCAGTGTTGCAGCTTTTTCAAGTCTGACCCTTAAAATAAACTGAAAAGGTGTTTCACCGACAATTGATTGAAATATCCTGTTGAAATGAAATTTAGAAAAACTGGCTACCGTAGCCAATTCTTCGAGTGTCATTGCCTTCTCTATATTTGATTCAATATAATCAAAAGTCTTGTTGATGCGGGATATATATTCGGCCTGTAAAGAGCTTTTCCTGTTTGGTCTTACTTTCATAGTTTTAATTTGTGTGGTACAATTTTCTCAAAATATCAAACAGCATCTACCGGAATGCGCTGCGCCACCACCTGTCTTGCAAAAGCAGGGGCTATAACATTCCTGCTATTTCTATAAATCCTTTTTAAGATAAATCATATCAACAAGTTGTATGTCGCCCTCGAACATAGGGTGGTCGTAATTGTCTGTGAAGAAATTCTTTACCCGGTGCGACTTTACAAATCCGCAACCTTCATAAAACGATAAGATTGCCGGTGTTTCGCCTGTCCCGACAAGCATTGTTTTGAAGTCGTTTTTGTAGAAATCAATAATGAAATTTATCAATGCCCTGCCGTACCCTTTGCCTTGATATTTCTCGTATGTCGCTATGTTCTTCAACTCGCAGGTTTCGCTATTTACCGGCACTACAACGCAAACACTTTTCAAATCACCATCATATAAAGCAAACAAGTCTCCATTCGGCAAATATTTATCAATCATATTTTCCTGTTCGTCTGCCAACAACAATAAGTCAAGAAACTGTTTCTTGTTTTCGACAATTTTTCCTATTCTCACCATATTTCTGTTATTTCCCGGTTTGTCAGGTTTTATTCTAAGTTGTTTGCTGTCTTCCGAATATATTAGTCGGATTTTAGTTTTTCTTTTAGCTATTTAGCCAGGTACTTTCCTAATGATAGTATGCATCAACTATACTATCAACTCCAAAGTGTTCCAATATAATCACTGCTGTTGCATTACCTGTAGAAACTTCTGTGAATGTAATTCCCGAGTTTGACAGTTGAATTTTTTAATAATCATGTAATCAGGCATATA
>CAZUBW010000050.1:0-28523 GCA_964618645.1 uncultured Bacteroidales bacterium
GGCTGTCTAAAAAGTCAATTTGTTAGGCGTAGTTGCAAACTACGCCTAGCGCATTCTACAGAATGTCAGCTTTGTACGCTGAGCGTAGTCTCCAGACTACGCTCTTTTTATGACTTTTTAGACAGCCTCATTTTTTGACTTTTTACATAGCCAGTTATTTTTCAATTGCTGATGAGGTTGTCTCAACATCATGAACAATCAGAATGTTACTGGCCGTTCATTTTGTATAAAAGAAAGTGCAATTTAAGTATTGATAACCGCCTTAATAGGTAATAAATTTAGTAGCCATTTGAATACTCTTATTAAATGATTACCATTATGAAAAACGACCATATCAGGACAAAAAACAGCATAAGCAACTGCATCGTGTTGTTTTTTCTTGTGTTGTTACTGGTGCAATGCAAGAGCGCTTCAGAAACCGGAGCGGTCCTCGAAGCAGGTTTTCTGAATCCACCCGAAAGTGCAAAGCCCCGCGTATGGTGGCATTGGATGAACGGGAATATTACCCACGAGGGTATCAGGGCCGACCTTAACTGGATGCACCGCACAGGTATCGGTGGATTCCAGAATTTTGACGCTGCCTTAATGACTCCGCAGGTAGTCGATAAGCGATTGGTATATATGACACCGGAGTGGAAGGAAGCTTTTCTTTTCACCACACACCTGGCGGATTCTCTTGGGTTGGAGATGGCCATTGCCGGATCGCCCGGATGGAGCGAAAGTGGTGGCCCCTGGGTAACTCCTGAACAGGCCATGAAGAAATTTGTGTGGAGTGAAACCCGCATCACAGGAGGAACGTTTTTTAAGGGCATATTACCCAAACCCCCGTCGGTCACAGGAGCCTTTCAGAATATCCCCGTGCGACAGGCGTTTTCACTTAGCGGAACGACGGAGGAACCGTCGCCTGAATTCTATGCTGATGCTGCTGTGGTGGCTTTCCGCCTGCCGGAGAACGATGTTACCCTGGATTCGCTTGACCCAAAGGTAACCTCAAGCGGTGGAAAATTTTCTCTCGAAGCGCTTACCGACGGCGATCTGAGTACATCCTCACTATTGCCCTATACCCGTTCTGGTGAAAATGCCTGGATCATGTTCGAATTTGAACAGCCCCAAACCATGCAGGCATTGACCATTGTTGGCGGTGGTTATGGGGGAGCTTTTGGTTTCGGTGCCGATCCCGGTAACAGGGCACTTGAAGTCAGCGACAACGGCAACGATTTCAGAAAAATACTGGATATATCCATCGGCGGTGTTGAACAAAAAACACTCACTTTTAAACCGGTTACCGCAAAATTTTTCCGTTTTATCTGGAAAACTCCTGAACCACAGCCTGCTTTCAATATCGGAGCTGCGTTTGGCTTTGATACTGCATTGTTACCGGAACCTCCTACCGGTACGCAGGTGGCAGAGGTTGTTTTGCACAAAGCGGCCCGCGTGAACCGCTTTGAGGAAAAAGCCGGATTTGCAAATGCCATCGATCTTTATACTGCCCATACTCCAACAGCAGGAGCCGGAAACACAATCAACAAAGCGGATGTAACTGACCTGACTTCGCTGATGAAACCCGACGGCACACTCGAATGGACACCTCCCGAAGGTAACTGGATGGTCTTGCGCCTGGGCTATTCGCTCACCGGGCACAAAAACTCACCGGCATCGCCCGAGGCAACCGGATTGGAAGTGGACAAGCTAAATGCTGCACACGTTAAAGCTTACTTCGACAATTACCTCGACCAGTATAACGATGCAACAGGCGGCATGATGGGCGAGAGAGGGTTGCAGTATATGATTACAGACAGCTGGGAAGCCGGAACGCAAAACTGGACCGACCAGATGATGGCTGAATTTACTAAAAGAAGAGGATATGACCTGTTGCCCTGGATACCTGTTCTCACCGGATATATAGTGGAAAGTGCAGAAGCCAGCGACCGATTTCTGTGGGATTTTCGAAAGACCATTGGCGATCTTACCACCGAAAATCATTATGACCAGCTTACACAGCTATTGAGAATGCGGGGCATGGCACGATATACCGAATCGCATGAAAGCGGTCGCGCTTTCATTGGCGATGGCATGGAGGTAAAGCGTAATGCAGCCATTCCCATGAGCGCTACCTGGACGCCGGGTGGATTCGATCCGGGTACCGAAGTAGCTGCACGCTACCAGGCCGATGTACGCGAATCGGCTTCGGTAGCACATTTATACGGACAAAACCTGGTGGCTGCCGAATCCATGACCGCCATCGGTAGCGCATGGGCCTGGTCGCCCGAATTATTGAAACCAACTGCTGATATGGAAATGGCAAATGGCCTTAACCGGTTTGTCATTCATACCTCGGTTCACCAGCCGGTGGACGATAAAATTCCCGGGCTTGGACTTGGCCCGTTCGGGCAATGGTTTACGCGCCACGAAACCTGGGCAGAGCAGGCCGGCCCCTGGATCTCATACCTGGCACGTAGTTGTTATATGCTACAACAAGGTAAGTTTGTGGCCGATGTGGTTTATTATTACGGCGAGGACAACAATATTACAGCCCTGTTTGGTTCGAAACTGCCCGATATGCCTGAAGGTTATAATTACGACTTTGTGAATGCAGATGCCCTGTTGAACATACTGTCGGTCGAAAAAGGCATTATTACCACTGCCAGTGGCATGCGTTACCGGATTCTGGCACTTGATTCAAACAGTGTTTACATGACGCTGCCTGTTCTGCGCAAGATTAACGATATGGTAAATGCCGGTGCCGTTGTAACAGGGCCCAAGCCAATAGCTACACCCAGCCTGAGCGACGACAAGCGGGAATTCGAAACTATTGTCGGCCGGCTTTGGGCATCTGGTAATGGGGTGACAAAAGTAGGGAAAGGAAGGGTATACGCCGGAAAAACGCTGAAGGAAGTGCTTTACCAACTGGGGATTCAGCCCGATTTTACTTACAGCAAACCCATGGCCGACACACGCCTGATGTTTGTTCACCGGAACCTGAAAAACATTGATTTCTATTGGGTAAACAATCGCAATAACCGGGTGGAAGACATTGAGGCTGTCTTCAGGGTCGAGGGCATGGAAGCAGAGATATGGCATCCCGAAAACGGAAAAATTGAACAAGCCACGTATACCATTTCCGAAGGACTTACGAAGGTGCCGCTGCATCTTGAACCCAATGATGCTGTTTTTATAGTGTTCCGCAACAAGGCGATAACGCCTTCACGTATCATTGAAAAACCTATTGAAAAGCAACTGGCTACTTTTGAGGGTCCCTGGAATGTTGCTTTCCAGGAAAAACGCGGCGCTCCTTCAGAAATGGTTTTTGAGTTACTTACCCCATGGAATGAAAATGCTGATGCGGGCATTAAATATTTCTCGGGTACAGCAAGCTATACCAAAACCATTGACATTCCTGTTGAGTGGTTGAACCAGGTTACAACACGCTGGCTCGACCTCGGAAGTGTAAAAAACCTGGCAGAGGTGATCATAAATGGTCAATCGTTGGGCATTGTCTGGAAGAGTCCTTTCAGGGTGGAGGTATCCACAGCCCTGAAACCCGGAAAGAATACCCTTGAAATCAGGGTTACCAACCTTTGGGTGAACCGGTTGATTGGCGATCAGCAACCCGGCGTAAAGGAAAAAATCACTTACACCACCATGCCGTTTTATCGTGCCGATTCGCCCCTGCTGGCCTCAGGCCTGCTGGGTCCGGTTAGGCTGTTGGATTTTGAAAAGCAATAAAAAACATTGGATTTATCTCCATGAAGCTTTTGACCATCTGAAATCTTTTGCATAGGTTTGAAGCTGTAATGAAGTGGTTATTCTCTGTCAGAGCGTTTGGAACGTATAACAGTCTTCCCGCCAGGACCCGGGGGAACCTGTTCAGGCTTAATATTATTAAATTTTCCAAGTGGTTTTCGCTGGTAATGCCTGTCATTGTCCCTTTTTACAAGGACAACGGACTGAATGTTACGGAAATCATGATCCTCAAGGCAGTTTATTCGGTAGTGGTAGTGGCACTTGAATTGCCCAGTGGATATTTTGCAGATGTGCTCGGACGTAAGAAAACGCTGATAACAGGCGCTGTGCTGGGCGCAGTCGGTTTTATCGTTTATTCCTTTACCCATTCATACCTGGGATTTTTGATGGCAGAAGTTGCCCTGGGTATAGGCCACAGCTTTACCTCGGGAGCCGACTCGGCTATGCTATACGATACCCTGGCCGCCGATAGACGGCAGAAAGAATATTCGCGTTACGAGGGTATCAATGCTTCGGTTGGAAATTTCTCTGAAGCTTTTGCCGGTATTATTGGGGGTGCACTGGCCCTGGCAAGCCTGCGCCTACCATTTTATTTTCAGGCCCTGATTGCCTCAGCCGCCATACCGGCCGCACTCACCCTGGTTGAACCGTTACGCAATGCTGAGAAAACGGGTAAAGCAGGGGTAAGCGATTTACTCAACGTGGTTCATGGTATTCTCTTCAGGGAAAAAGATCTCCGGTTCAACCTGTTTTTTTCGTCGATCATTGGGGCAGCAACCCTGCTGATGGCATGGTTTGCACAACCCCTTTTCGAAAAAATGCTGCTGCCCCTTGCCTTATATGGGATTGTATGGACGGCACTCAACCTTATTACTGGTGGTTCATCCATAATGGCACACCGGGTGGAGCAACGGCTGGGTGAGACAAAAACCATGACGATGATTGCACTGGCAATTCCACTCCTGATGCTTGTTTCGGGTATTGTACCTGGTTTGCTGATTATACCACTGTTGGTGGTGTTCTACTTGTTACGGGGCATTGCCACTCCGGTACTGAAGGACTACATAAACCAGCATACGGCCAGCCAGGTTAGGGCTACGGTCATGTCGTTGCGCGACTTGACCATCCGTGTTTTATTTGCCATTTTTGCGCCCATGGCAGGTTGGCTCTCCGACCATCACAGCCTGGGTGTTGGTTTGTCGGTTATGGGCGGCGTTATTATGTTATTGTCGGTGATAACGTTGTTGCTGTTCCTGCATTATAGGGGCAGCCTGTTACAGAACCGTTGATGCCTGCCATGCCTTCTTCGATTGAAAGCCCTGTGCAAAGAACAAAGCAACATTAAGAGGCATCCATATTATTTTTATCGGCTGATACTGAAAAGGCTGTGGCCATAATACCGGGTTTTACCATCGGAAGCGCTGATTACGATTTTGTACAACCCGCAATTGTCCGGAGCGTAAAATCCGGTATTGCTTTTTTCGCTCATTATGAACGGATCCCAGTATAGCAGGTTTCTGAAATCGGGGTTCCGGTCAGCGATACCTGCTGTTTTATGATCAGGGAATACAGGAATTGTTGTTGGTGAAACGGCCTGATATTCGATAAATTCCGAAGTTTCCGGGAATGTTATCCCTGCAAAATTCCGGGTTGTTGTTTTGATGTCTATAATGCCACCCAGGGCATGTTCTCCCACGTATACCTGTTTATTGATGATGCTGATCTTTACAACCTGGTCGGGGCTTACCGTCATTAACTGGTTGATGTCAAACATGGGAATACCGTCGAGCAGAACCAGCGGATCGGTTAATGTGGTAAAAGTTTCGTCATCGTATAAGCTTAGCATGTAACGTTTATCTTTCTGGTGAACGGTTGTAAAAGGAACGATCTCGGAAAAGACTTCCTGCATGACCGGCATTTCAATATAGTCAGCAAGCGTAACCGAATGGGTGGGTATGCGGTCAGGCAATGGCAGAAAATCGGGTTTTTCAGTGGTTTTTTCTGCAAACCGTTGATAAGTCTTTTCTACCTGGTGGTTCCGGTACAATTGATCAATCAGTTTATGCATAGTTGAATCGATGTAAAAGGAATGAGATTGTACCGGGGGGTAATCATTGTTAAAATCACTGTTTATCATGACTTCCATGTCGAGGGTGTCAACGGGTTTTGGACAAACATATAAATGGCGCATATGGGCGAGGTGGTTCAGCGTGAAGTAAAATTTACCGTCAGCTTTTGTTTTGTAAATATGTACCTGTTGATTTCCGTTGATGGCGGCAGCATAAACCATTACATCGGGCAATGGTCTTCTGGTTTTTTTATCAAGCACCAGTCCGCTTATTCCGGCATCCCTCATTTCGGGCAGCCACTCCAACCCGGGCTTTTGCTCAATGGCAGCTTTGAATTCCCCGGAATTAAAAGCAGGGTAACCCAGTTGCAGTAGTGCAATTATCTGCAATTCCACAATAGTGTCAGTTAAATCAGCATGACTCAGAATATTTTGCATCAAGCCCGGATTACCTGCCGCGTGCAGGGGTAACCATGCAGACCTGGCATGCGAAGGCTCTGGTTCAACAGTAAGCAAAGCCATACCAGCCATAATACTGGTTGGCAGGTCAGTTTTAATATTGATATATTCCCTTGGTTTGTAGCTTTCTTTTGCTGTTTCAACAGCAATGTCAACGGGTTTTCTTTGTGGAATATATACGGCCTGAACGGTTATTATTTTGTTGCTGTGATCTTTCAGGACAAGAAAAACAATTCCATGTGGTACCTGATCGAGTGAAATATCAATAGCGTTTCCCGGGATTACGACCTTTGACATTAAAAAGCTAAAGTATTCTGACCTGATTTCAATACTATATTCATCTGAATCATCATCCGGCATTTGAACGGAAGGCCGGTGCAAAGCAATGTTCAGGCTGTATTTGTCGCAAGATGCAGCCATTACTAAACCCTGCCTGTTCACTACCGGAAAGGGCATTTGCATAATTTGTCCGTCTTTGCTGGTCAGAAACAGTGTATAATTGGTTCCACTTTGGGGTGTAAACTTAACAAGCGCCAGTCCGCTTGGTAGAAATTTAACACCAGTAATTTCATTACCCTGGTTATCCTTTATCTGTGCGCTATGTGTATTTTCAGCCAGCCGGGGGCTGATTCCCAGTGCAATTTTAGAAGTGACGCCGGCAAGCAATTTTCCACCTTCGGGAGCTATCATTACCTGGTTTGGATCGGCATCAGACTGCTCTGCGGACAGGTTTTCCGGGTTTATCAGGGTAAGCAGTTTTGCCGGGTACACCCAGGCAGGAAAATTTCTCAGGAATTGTGTATAGGCTCTTATGTAGTAATAGCCGGTATGCACATCCGGCGGAATGATCAATGAGCCGGTTGCGAATTGGTTTTGTATCCTGAATTTAGACATGGCAACCGGATTATGTTGCTGATCGTAGATTTCAACGTACAGGATCCTGCTCAGCAGGCTGTCGTTATGGCCTGTGAGGCTGTTACAGGAGGCCTTGAACCATACCTTTTCTCCAGTAATATAGATATCCCGGTCGGTATGCAGCACAATACGTTCGAAATAACCGGCGGGTTTTTGTGTTCCTGAACCCTGCGCGTATATTTCTGCAAAGGAGATAACAGAAAGTATTATGAATACTGGTGTAATGGCGAATTTCATCACATGAAAGTTATTGGTCATTTTCGGTGTATTCTTCCCAGAAACCGGGAACCGTTTCTGTTCCAAAATCCATACGGCAGTCGAAGCAAGCCAGTTGCGCAAATCCATGATCTCCGGTAGGCATCTGCATGGCATATAAAGGCCACAATAACTCTTCAAAATTTGGACCATCTAAAACATTAATTGCCGGTGTACATTTATGGTAAATGAATGGAATGGACGGGGGATTTACATATATCCGTTTTTGGGAAACCCCTGCTGCCATAAAGTAGCCCATTACCGCATCATCAGAATCATCGACGTTATATAAATTGCCCCTGATCTGATAAGGCTGTCGGGAATAAAGCGACCCGGATTCTTCATTCATCCTGCTAATTTCATCCCAATAATGATAAGCACGTTCCGACACAGTGTACTGATTTACCAGTACGCTGTAACGTACGGAAAGTTTATTGGTCCGACCGTCTACAAAATGAAGCGGAAACCGGCTGAGTTGCGGCTGATTAAAGTTAACTGAGGAGAAAGTAAATGCCTCAAAAGACTGAATGGTTCGCCAACACATTTGGCCCGAATCGCTCAGGTTCTTAACAATGCTGTCACGGCTGTAATAAATAAAATCGAGCACCAGTTCCGCCCTGAATTTATAGGTTTCTTCGTACTTCCATAGCAGGTAAGTATGCTGTTCAGGCAATGTTTTGGTATTAACATAAAACTGCTTACCTAGTACAGTGCCTTCTTCGATATACCTGGTTTCGGTATGTGAATACACCGAATCAATGGCAACCGCCTCAGGAATGGATTCAAAAGCTGACTGGTAGGTTTTGCCATCGATGTTAACAACAATCCTATAGCTTTTGCCCTTTTCACCTCTTATGCCGTCGGCACGTGTTACGTAAACACCCGGCTCGGTTTCTGTAAGGGTTTCCTCAGTACCCGATTCATCTGCAATAATTACAGTGGCATTCCTGATTGGGTTAATCTCGGGGTCTTCCATGGAAACAGTACGTGAAAGCTTTACTGTGTAGGGGCCGGGACCGTCGCTGATGTATCCTTCCACCACAGGTAAATCGAGATAATCATCGATGCCGGGGTAAAACGGATCGAGACATGATATGGCAAATATCAGTAGCCCACAAAATATCAGTATTGCACTAATTCGCATAATTACCTAGTTTAAAGCTATAGGTTAATGAAACAATGGGAACGCCAAAAACAGACAATTTATAGCCTTTTAACAATTCATCCTCAGTTCTGAAAAACACCGAATAGGCGTTCTTACGTCCGGTCAGGTTGTACACCGAGAAAATCCATGTGCCATGCGCAAATTTCCGGGATAACAGGTTGCCCTCTATTTTCAGGGAAAGGTCAATCCTGAAATAGTCGGGTATCCTGTACTCATTTCGCTGCGAATACAAGGGTATTTTAGTAACATCGTGGTAGAAAAAGCCCACCGGGTAGGTTATAGGACGCCCGGTTGAATATACCAGGTTGGATGATACACTGAAACGCCTGGAGAACTTGTAATTGGCCACCACGTTTAATGCATGTGGCTTATCGTAGTTCGATGGATATGGTTCTCCGTTGTTTATACGTTCTTCGTGCCAGGTGCCATCAAGTGTTACCATTGCACTCGAATATGTATAGTTCATCCAGCCGTTGAATCTTCCTTTGGGCTTGCTTATCATAACTTCCAGGCCCATGGCCGAAAGGCTGCCCTGGATAACTTCGGTTTCGGGTATTTCATTCACCACCAGGTTGGCGCCATTTTTATACTCCACCAGGTTTTTTACCGTTTTATAGTAGGTTTCGGCTGAAACTTCCAGTTTGCCATTCAATAGGGTACTGTAAATTCCAAAAGAGTACTGTTCCCCCGACATAGGCTTGATGTGATAGTCACAGAGTTTCCACTTGTCGGTTGGTGCAATGGCTATTGTATTTGAAAGCATAAAAAGGTATTGCTTCAGTTGATTATAGCCCAGTTTAACCGACAACCTTTCACTGATCAGATAACGCGCATTAAACCTGAAATCGGGTGCACCATATGTTTTTATGAGTTCGTTATTTGAAAAGGTGATTGTATCGGTAATGTTAGCAACCGAACGGGGGGCATCAGCAGTATATTGTTTAACCTGCTGTGGCCCCAGGTAAAAATACTTGTTGTAACGGATACCTCCGGTGAGGGCCAGCTTTGGCGTAACAGTCCATTCATCTGATAAATAAATTCCTGATTCAATGGCTTTTTCCTTTTCGAGATTCATGGCATTTACCCTCGATTCGGTATTCAGCGGTTTAAAATCGCCCTGGTTAACAAGGTAGAGAATGCCATTGAATCCTGCAGTGATGGTGTGATGGTTGATTGACCTGATGGTAATATCAGACTTTATTTCACCATGCAACAGGCTGAAATAATCACTGTAGGCAGCGATTGCTATTTCTTCATTCTGCTCGGTAAAATCATAACTACTTATTATACCCGAAAGTGCAAAACTGTTCTTTTCCCTGAAAAGGTGGTTGTATGATACCGATGCGCCATTGTTGGCATATTGGTATTTGTTTTGATCGATGAGATCAATCTGATCAACACTGTGATATGACGATAAATTAATGCGGTTGTTCCGGTCAAGGTCGAAAGTGAAATTGGTAATCACATCGCCGAACCATGCGTTGCTGTTACTGATATCCGGATCGTTCACCTGTTTCAGGATCCAGTCGGAGTAAGTCGAACGCACTCCAATCATGTAACTGCTCCGTTTTTTAAATATGGGTCCTTCAAGGGTCAGGCGTGCGGTAACCGGACTAATCCCCCCATTGGCGCTGAAATTATTCTGGTTGCCCTGTTTGGTCCTTATATCAAACACCGAGGCAAGCCTGCCACCGAAACCTGCAGGTATATTGCCCTTATAAAGTGTAAAATCTTTGATGGCATCGGAATTGAAGGCAGAAAAAAAGCCAAGCAAATGTGAAGAGTTGTAAACGGGAATGTTGTTAATAATAAAATAGTTCTGATCGGTAGGACTCCCGCGAACATTCAGGCCTGCGCTGCCTTCACCCACAGATTGCACCCCCGGAAGTAACAGGCTGACTTTAATGACATCCTGCTCGCCCAGCACCAGGGGGATTTCCTTTATTTCGCGGGTAGTTAACCGTTGAAAACCCATTTGCGTGGTTTTTACCAGCTGGTCTTTTGCCGCACTGATTACAACTGCGTTTAAGGTAACCAACCTCGGTTCGAGCGTCAGGTCAAGCCGGCCATCCGACAGAACTCTCAGGTTAATACGTTTCTCCTTGGTTTCAATATTGCCGGCAATCAGCTGCAGATCGCCTTTTTCGACCTTGAGTGTGTAAAACCCCGAAGCATCAGTTAGCACAGCATTGGTGGTTCCGTCAATTCTAACCATCACACCAATGATAGGTGCATTGTCGTTTGCATTTCTTACATATCCCGAAATGATGGCTCCGGATCGGTTGTCGTTCAACAGTTTGCCAACAGTCACACGTTGACCTGCAAAGTTCCCGTTGGTTTCCATCAGGGCACCGTTGGTTTTTACTGGCGCAGGCCTGACAGGTGCTGTGCTTTCCCTGGTATCTGCAATTAGTGTTTCCGGAGGTATTGCTGTTTTTAACAAAGTATTGGAAGTGACGAATATATTACCCTCGCGGTCCAACACGGCAATTCGACGATATGGCCGGAGCATGTTGTTTAGCTGTTTTACCAGGCTTGAATCCTGCGGACGGATAATAACGTTGAAATCAGGCAGGCTGTCGGCT
Source organism: uncultured Bacteroidales bacterium (assembly GCA_964618645.1). Taxonomy (GTDB): domain Bacteria; phylum Bacteroidota; class Bacteroidia; order Bacteroidales; family UBA10428; genus UBA5072. The sequence continues at coordinate 11,192 of CAZUBW010000050.1, forward strand.
TCGTAAAAAAAACGCACAGGAAAACGGGATTCAACCCTTTCAACAAAAGCTTTCCAGGTAAGGCTCTGATAGGAGGCATCCCATTCTACATCATAATCCTGGGAAGCACCCCTGAAAGAAATGAGCAGTAAGAAAGCAGCAGCCAGCCAGTATTTAGTGGTTGGTGACAGTAAGTTCATGGCAAAATTTCATCAGTTTCCGGATTTCACTAGGGCTGGCCTTACGGTATTTTATCTGGCGTTCTTTGAGGTAGGTTCTGATTTCCTTTTTGTAGAGGGCGTGATATGATAGGAATGATCTTAAGAAATTCACATTGGTCAAACCCTGTTGGTCCAGTATGTAGCAGATTGATTGCTGATTGGAATACTTGCCGTTGTTCTCGGCATCGTAAATCTTTATGAACGTCTTTTTGTGTTTCTTAAGGAAAAGTACCTGATCACCTGCAATTTTCTCATAATAGCCTGGAACATTTATTACGTCTCGGAAGTTTGATGGATTGATAAATGTGCAATCGCCCATTACAAACGAATCGATCATCTCGGGACGTAGCAGTATATAACGGCTTACCTGCTGATTCAGTGGCTGCGATAACACCAGGTGGTCACTTGCAATGTCATACAGTAGGTTAACATGGGCGAAATGTTGCCCTTTGATATACAGCCCTGCTTTGTCAGCATTTATACATTCAAAAAAAGGATTTCCCAAGGCATTTGGCTTTTCGGGGCGATAGACCGAACCGTTGACCAACAGATCGTCGAATCCAAGTACCTGGTTGGTATGCTGAACCAGTTGCCCTGTTGAATAGTCACCCGGTAGGGGGCCAGCCTGACCATAAACCACGTCAGGTGCCATAATAAAAGCCACCAGTGTTAACAGGGCTTTCAGAAAATACGTTAGAGAGTGATGATGTGCCAGCATATAGGCCTTAAAGATATTTATTGTTTGCTAAAAACATGATGATTTGTGCTGTTTTTTAAGCAAAGCACTTAAAAAACATGCACATTTTCATGCGATCTGCGGACAGTGAAACAAACTTTTTGTTAAGTTTACCTATACAATAACCTTGTCAGAAGGAAAAATGCCCATTTTAACAAAAAACAAAAACATGGAAAGAAGAACTTTTATTAAAACATCCGGTGCATTTGCTGTTGGCGGATTACTGATCAATCCGTCAGCATCGGTAGCGCAATCATCATTGTCAGCAAAGAAAAGAATTGCCATGGTAGGTACCGGAGTCCGGGGAATTAGCTTCTGGGGGAAAACGCTGATAGAAAACTACAGCGATATTCTCGAATTTGTAGGATTGTGCGATATCAATCCCGGCCGCGTGGCTTATGCTAAACAATTCATGGGTGTGAATTGCAATACTTATACCGATTTTGATGCCATGATGAAGGAGACCAAGCCGGAAATGCTTATTGTAACCACAGTTGACGCCACGCATCATGAGTTTATTGTAAAAGGACTGGAATATGGGGCTGAAGTGTTTACCGAAAAACCCTTGACTACCGACGAGGTGAAATGTCAGCTGATTCTTGATGCCGAAAGAAGAACAAGCCGAAAGGTAAGGGTAGGGTTTAATTACCGTTATGGCACGTTGTTTACCAAACTAAAGGAATTGCTGGCGGCGCAAAAGGTAGGGCGTATTACTTCTGTTGATTTTCACTGGTACCTGAATACTTACCATGGCGCCGACTATTTCAGAAGATGGCATGGATTTAGAGATAAAGGCGGTACCTTGCTGATACACAAGGCAACTCATCATTTCGACCTGTTAAACTGGTGGATCGATTCCGACCCGGTGGAGGTGCATGCCTATGGAAAACTTGAGCACTACGGGAAAAACAATGCTTTCAGAGGTGCAAAATGTCGTGGCTGTGAGCACCGCGATAAATGCAAGTTCTTTTGGGACATGACCAAAAATGACCACCTGATGCGATTGTATGCCGACAATGAACAACACGACGGGTATATCCGCGATAGTTGTGTGTGGCGTAACGAAATCGATATCTTCGATAAAATGGCAGTGCAAATCAAATATGCCAATGACGTTCAGGTAAGTTACTCGCTCACTGCTTATTCGCCATATGAGGGATTAACCCTTGCCTTTAACGGCATGAACGGTCGAATCGACTCGTGGCAGGACCTGCCCTGGCGTCAGGACGAAAAAGTAAGCCAGGCCGACCGTCATGCACGCGAAATGAACCAGGCTGCAGAAGCAGAATCAGCAGCTTACGATGAGATTGTCGTGTCGGAGAACTTTGGCAAGTCGGAGCTTGTTAAGGTACCCTTTGTAAGAGGCGGACATGGTGGAGGCGACAAACGTTTGCAGGATAAGCTCTTCAGGAATCCAGATGCACCGGATCCGCTCAAACATGCTGCCGGGTTGCGCGACGGGGCTATGTCCATTCTGATTGGTGTGGCTGCACGTAAAAGCATTGATGAAGGTCGCCCGGTTAAGATAGCCGAACTAACCGACCTGACACCGCATCCGACCCGGAACCATTGAAAATTAAAAAGTAATCAGATGAAACATCGAAATAGTCTGCTTTTGACGTTGGCATTGCTTGGAGTTACTATTATTGCTGATTCACAGGAAGCACGTATTGATACCGGCCGCATCAACGGCGCCATGTACAGGATTATTATCCCGGATAACTGGAACCGGAACCTGGTAATGTACGCGCATGGTTATGAAATGCCCGGAATGCCCGGTGGCCCGCAGGCTTTTCACAACGAACGAAACGATCTTACAGCGAAACCATTTCTCGACAGGGGTTTTGCCGTAGCGCGTTCGGCCTATCGCAAAAAAGGCTGGGCCCTGGTTGAAGGTGTTGATGATACAGAATCGTTACGGGCTTATTTCTTTACAAAATATGGGAAACCCGACACCTGCTATATAACAGGGCATTCCATGGGAGGAGGCATAACCCTGGCTACGGTCGAAAACTTTGGACAGCATTACCAGGGCGCCATGCCCATGTGTCCCCTGGCCAATCATCCTTATTTGCAGACCAAAATGGCGCTGGATATAAATGCAGTTTTTGCCGCACTCTTTCCTGGTGTTATGCCTTCGTTAGCCGATGTTACAAGCGGTAAAGCGCCGGCTGTTTCATTTCCAGCCATTCAACAGGCTATTGCCAAAGACACTGTGCTGGCAGCTGCCATAGCACGCCGTTTTGAACTCAAGCCGAAGGACTTACCCATGGTTATCATGTTCAACGACGGTGTGTTGCGCGATATCAGCAGTCTGGCCGGAGGCAACGTGTTCGACAATACCAATACGCTCTATTCGGGTTTTCCGGATGACCGGATCGTGAATCAAAAAGTGGAGCGGATTCCGGCAAAGCCGGGTACCGGCGACTTTTATAAAAAATATGTCCGGAGCGGGATTATCAATTGTCCCACCCTGCTGGTGCATACTATTTACGATCAGCTTATCCCGGCAAGCATGGCTGTAATTCCATATGACAATATGGTTCATTTACAGGGTAAGCAGGACAACCTGGTGGTGGTGTATACCAACGGGCAGGGACATTGCCAGTTCACACCCGAAGAAACAGGAAGGGCATTTGATTTATTGCGGAAATGGACAAGTATGGGCAGGAAACCCAAACCGGGAATATTATAAAATCCAAAAGCTTATGCAGCTGAAATACCTGTTCTCCGTCGCCTCACAGATTTGCTCTAATTTGCTTTTACAGGCAGGTGATCCCCGTCCGCGAAAACAACAACCATCTGCCCGTCCCAAAAACATCGTTTTTATCCTTTCAGACGATCACCGCTACGATTATATGGGATTTCTGAAAAGGATACCCTGGCTTGAAACATCAAACATGGATCGCAGGATGGCTGAAGGCGCTTATGTGCGTAATGCATTGTACGACTGGCTGGAGTCGACCGATGGTATGAATATTCCCCTTAAGCGCACCGAAAGGCCGCATCTCGATCACCGGAACGCCGGAACCTTTTGATGTTAGAGGATGACAGCATCGCTTATGAAATAAACCATATTTGACTGATGAAACGTTGTTTTATCACAGCTGCGCTTTTTTCGCTTGGTCTGTGTATAGCTCAGGCTCAGAAAAAGCCCAATATTATCATCGTGAATTTCGATGATATGGGTTATGCCGATACTGAACCTTTTGGAATGACGGGCGTTGCTACGCCCAATTTTAACAGGGTTGCCCAGCAGGGTATGCGTCTTACACATTTTCTGACTGCGCAGCCTGTATGCTCTGCTTCACGGGCATCGTTGCTTACCGGTTGCTATGCAAACCGTGTGGGTATTTCGGGGGCACTTATGCCGGGAAGCAAGGTGGCTTTGAATCCTAACGAAGAAACCATTGCATCGGTATTAAAAAAAGCCGGTTATAAAACTGCCATGCTGGGTAAATGGCATTTGGGAAACCATGCCCCATTTTTTCCCACGCATTACGGGTTTGACAATTTTATGGGTATCCCATACTCCAATGACATATGGCCGGTTGGCTTTGATGGCAAACCAATTACTGATCCTGACAATGTCAGGGGAACATGGCCGCCATTGATGCTTATCGAGGGAGATTTTCCGGTGGATACCATTCGTACCCTTGAAGACCAGCAGATGTTGACCACGCTGTTTACCGATCGGGCCGTAAGCTTTATAAAAGAAAACGCACAATCTTCGTTCTTTTTGTACCTGGCCCATCCCATGCCTCATGTCCCCATTGCCGTTTCGGAAAAGTTCAACGGGAAAAGCGGAATTGGATTGTTTGGTGATGTAATCATGGAACTCGACTGGTCCATTGGGCAAATACTGGACGCACTAGAGGAGAGCGGAATCAGTGAAAACACGTTGCTGATTATTACCAGCGATAATGGTCCCTGGAAGAATTTTGGCAATCATGCCGGTTCAACCGGTGGCTTTCGCGAAGGCAAGTTAACAACCTGGGATGGCGGTCATCGCGTACCCTGCCTGGTTCACTGGCCTGGTAAGGTTGCACCGGGAAGCGTTAACAGCGCGCTGATGACAAATATGGATATTTTGCCCACTGTTGCTGCTGCTGCCATGGCTGAGCTACCGGTTAATGCTATCGACGGGGTGAGTTTTCTTCCGCTTTGGAAAGGTGAAACAACACAAGGACCGCGCGAGGTTTTCTATTACTATTTTACATATAAAGGTATGCCATCGCTCGAGGCCGTCAGGTATAAAAACTGGAAGCTTGTATTGCCCCATAAATCCAACACATATGGTAACGGGCAGGGAAAGGACGGATATCCTGCCGAAACCGGAAGCATGGATGTTAGGCAGGCTTTGTTTAATTTATCCTTCGATCCGGGGGAAGCTTATGACGTACAGGAATTGTATCCCGAAATGCTGTCAAAATTGCTTGAACTTGCGGCTAATGCCAGGCAAGACCTGGGAGATGGCATTACCGGCATACAAGGTAAAAATGTAAGGTTACCGGCTTATATTAATTATTGACCATGAACCATTGTATATCAAAAATACTTACCGTATCGATGCTGACAGCCTCGGTGCAGGCAGCTGCCCAACAGAAACCCCAGCCAAAACCAAACATTCTGTGGATTGTAAGCGAGGACAATAGCGCTTATTACCTGCATTGCTATGGTAACCGTTTTGCCACCACACCAAATATTGATCAGCTGGCTAAAAATGGATTCCTATACACCCATGCGTATGCCAACAGCCCTGTTTGTGCACCGGCAAGGAATGCCATTCTTACAGGTGCATATGCCGCATCAAACGGTAATGAGCAAATGCGAAGCTATTACTATACCTCAGATCAGGTTGGAACCTATGCAGCTTATATGCGACAGGCAGGCTATTACTGTACCAATAACGATAAAACCGACTACAATTCAAAGACCCTTGATCCGAAAGCGATTTGGGACGAAAGTAGTCATAAGGCACACTATAAAAACCGGCCCGAGGGAAAACCTTTTTTTGCAGTTTTTAACCTGTTTGAATCGCACGAGAGCTGCCTGCATAAACCCATTCCCGATAGTCTGCTTCGTCATAACCTACAGGCGTTGGAACTGGCTCCCTATCATCCGGACACGAGGGAAATCCGGCACGATTATGCACAATATTATGACAAAATTGAAGAAATGGACGCCCGTGTGGGGGAGTTGCTGAAGGAGCTTGAGGAGAGTGGTTTGGCCGACAATACCATTGTGTTTTATTACGGTGATAACGGGGGAGTGATTGCCCGCAGCAAAAGATTTGTTTTCGAATCAGGCACTCACATACCCTTGATTGTCAGCATACCCGAAAAGTACAAACATTTATACCCGGCCAACAAACCGGGTGAAAAGATTGACCGCCTTGTCAGTTTTGTCGACCTGGCCCCAACCGTATTGAGTTTAGCCGGAGCACCAATTCCTGATTATATGCAGGGATATGCTTTTTTGGGCGAAGCCAAAACGGCCGATCCTGAATATGCGTTTATGACCAGGGGAAGGATGGATGAAAGATATGATCATTCACGTGCCGTGCGAGATAAGCAATACCGTTATATACGTAACTATATGCCTTTCAGGATATATGGTCAGCATATAAGTTATTTATATAATGCTCCTTCTGCCCGATCATGGCTGGAATCCTATAAAGCCGGCAAATGCAATGAAACGCAGCGTGTATTCTGGAATACAAAACCTGTGGAGGAACTATACAATCTGGAAAATGATCCCTGGGAAATTCACAACCTGGCATTCGATCCTGAATACAAGGATGTTCTTATGCGGATGAGAACGGCACTTACCGGCTGGATCAGCAGCGTTAAGGACGTTGGTCTGATTCCTGAACCGGATTATGATGTGTATGCCGGCGAAAAATCAATGTACGACTATATGCGTTCTTCTGCCTGTCCCTTTAATGAGCTGGTTAAAGCCTCTGAACTTGCCATCCTGGGAGATGCAAAAGATCTGGAACCATTGATCGGGTACCTGGAACACGAAAACAGTGGCATACGCTATTGGGGGGTTACCGGACTCCTTATCCGCAAGGAGGAGTCCAGAGGAGCTGTTGACGAAATTAAAGCGTTGGCCCTGGACCCTTCCGCTGCTGTTAGAACACTTGCTGCAGAAACCTTGTATGGTTTGGGTGAAACGGAACCTGCCCTGGAAATTTACATAAACCTGTTGCGTGATACAGCCGTATTTGATATAAGCGACCGAAACTTTGCCCTGAACAGCATTGATGCCATCAATGTGTATCATCCCGAATTGGAAGGGGTGGTCAGTGAGCTTTATGAGCAGCATAAAGATAAACGACAAAACTTTGAACGTTTTGGCCTGTTTGATGCCATACTGGCTGAGTGGTTGTTACATAAATGGGGCATAATCAATCCATCAGACAATCCATAAAGGAGGGGAAAGCATGTTTTCCATTCAACAGCCTCTTGCATTTCAGGTAATGGTTAAGCCATATGGCCCCATCTGCAACCTGAATTGTACCTATTGTTACTACCTCGGGAAAACGAAACTGTATCGCGGAACCGTCAGTTTCAAAATGACGGAGGAACTGCTGGAACAATTCACACGGCAGTATATCGAATCGCAGGATGTTCCGGTTGTAAATTTCACCTGGCAAGGCGGTGAACCAACCCTGCTGGGAATAGCGTTTTTCAGAAAAGCCCTTGCACTGCAGCAGAAATACAGCAACGGGAAAACCATTGAGAATGTTTTCCAGACCAACGGAACACTCATCGATGCGGAATGGTGCAGATTTTTTCATGACAATCACTTTTTGGTGGGCATTTCCATTGACGGGCCAAAAGAGATACACGACCGACACCGGTTGAATGTTGCCGGTAAACCTACATTCGACAGGGTAATGCAGTCCATAGAACTTTTTAAAAAACACAAGGTTGAATTTAATACCCTGTCGGTCATTCATCGTCATAATGCTGATTATCCGCTTGAAGTATATCGCTTTCTTCGTTCCGTTGGCAGTGGTTATATCCAGTTTATACCCATTGTAGAGCGCGCCAGGCGTGACCGGAACGAAAAGGAACTGACACTGGTAGACCCGGGATTTGATGCCGGCGCTGATGTTACAGAATGGTCTGTCATCCCCGAAGATTATGGTAGGTTCCTGATCACTGTTTTTGATGAATGGGTACGCAATGATGTGGGCAGGGTCTTTGTCCAGCTTTTTGATGTTACCCTTGCCAACTGGACAGGTGCCCCCCCCGGGCTTTGCGTTTTTGATGAAACATGCGGGAACGCCATGGTGCTGGAACATAACGGTGATTTGTTTTCATGTGATCATTTTGTGTATCCGCATCACCGGTTGGGAAACATTGGCAAGACTTCCATCCGTGATTTGGCACAATCGGACCGGCAATTGGCTTTTGGCCGTGACAAGCTGCTGAAACTTCCTGCTTATTGTATTCAATGCGAGTACAGGTTTGCCTGCCATGGGGAATGCCCGAAACACCGGTTTTGCATAACACCTGACGGGGAACCCGGATTGAATTACCTGTGTGAAGCCTATAAAATGTTTTTTTCCTATGTGCATCCTTACATGCAGTTTATGGGTGATGAATTGCAGGAAAAAAGACCTCCGGCGAATGTTATGAGGTGGGCAAGGCAGTTTAAAACCTATGCGGAAATAAATACATAGCCGCGGATGCTCTGCTTTGTATCACCCCTGAATTATCAGGGCCAGAATACACAAAAGAATCACCAAAACACATATTGAAAGTCGTAAGTTTTTTTCATAGGTTTGATTAAAGTTCACGGTCGACCAAAAATGCAGGTACAAACAAAACAACATAAGCCATGAAAAAACTGATTCTATTGCTATTAATGCTCCCGATGTCATTCTTTTGGATTGCAGCACAGGTTACCCTGCACCAATTGACTACTGAAAACCTGGTAAACCCGATTGGGCTTGACGTATCTGAACCCCGGTTCACGTGGCAACTACTTTCGGATAAACGAAATGTTGAGCAACAGGCCTATGAAATGAAAGTGTTCCAGGGAAAAACACTGGTATGGAACAGTGGCAAAACGACTTCTTCACAATCGGTTCACATTAAGTATACCGGGCCGGCATTGCAATCCGACACACGCTACAGCTGGCAGGTAAGGGTATGGGATAATAACGGAAAGGCCTCACCCTGGAGTCAGCCTGCCTTTTTTCATACTGCTTTTCTCGAAAAAAGCGACTGGGAGGCAAAATGGATTGAGCCTGGTTATACCGAGGACCTGGCTATGCGACCAAGTCCCTTATTGCGCAAGCCATTTACCATTAACAGGAAGATTGCTGCGGCTCATCTTTATGTAACGGCTCATGGTATGTATGAGGCATACATCAACGGTAAAAGGGTGGGGGATGCCTACTTCACACCTGGCTGGACAGCCTACCGCAAAAGGCTGCAATACCAGGTCTACGATGTTACATCCTTATTGCAGCCAGGAAGCAACGCGTTGGGTGTGATGCTGGGAAATGGCTGGTACAGGGGAATCATTGGCTACATGAATAATATCAACGTATATGGTGAGGATATAGCGTTATTATGCCAGCTTAACCTTGTTTATTCCGATGGATCCGGAGAAAGCATTATATCTGATGGTACATGGAAATCAGCTACCGGTGAAGTCAGGTATTCGGAAATATACAATGGCGAAATTATAGACAATCAGAAGGTTAAAAAGGGCTGGCAATTACCCGGATTCAACGATTCGGACTGGAAACCTGTTAAAGTGTCGGAATACGACATGGATATCCTGGTAGCCACACGCAACGAAACGGTTAAAAAGCAGGAAAGCCTGAAGCCATTGAAAGTGCTGGTTACTCCTGCCGGAGAAAAGGTAATTGATTTCGGACAGAACCTGGTGGGCTGGGTACAAATGAAGGTTTCAGGAAATCCCGGAACAAAGATTACCCTTAGTCATGCCGAGGTACTGGATAAGGAAGGTAATTTCTATACCGAAAACCTGCGTGCGGCAAAAGCACGCGATGTTTTCATCCTCAGGGGCGAGGGCATTGAAGAATTTGAGCCGCATTTCACCTGGCACGGATTTCGCTACCTGAAAATCGAAGGCTATCCCGGTGAAATAAAACCTGAAAACTTCACGGCTATTGTATTGTATTCCGATATGAAGACCACCGGTACTTTTTCGTGTTCTGATGAGATGATCAATCAACTGCAGCATAATATTCAATGGGGTCAGAAAGGGAATTTCCTGGATGTGCCAACCGATTGTCCGCAGCGCGACGAAAGACTGGGATGGACAGGCGACGCACAGGTTTTTTCACGCACAGCATCTTTCAATATGGATGTTAACAGCTTTTTTGCCAAATGGCTGCGCGATCTGGAAGCAGATCAGATTGAAGGACGGGTTCCCCACGTAATTCCCAATGTACTGGGTTCAGGTTCAGTCAATAGTGCCGGGTGGGCCGATGCTGCCACCATCATTCCCTGGAATATGTACCTGGCTTATGGCGATAAGCAATTACTGGAGCAGCAATATGCTTCGATGAAATCCTATGTCGAAAGCATACGCAAGGTGGCTGGCAATGACTTGTGGAACACAGGCTTCCATTTTGGCGACTGGCTTTTTTACCGGCCCGATGACGATAACGATGGTAAGGCTGCGGTTACCGATAAATACCTGATATCCCAGTGTTTCTACGCTCATTCAACCCAACTGCTCATTAAGGCAGCTGAAGTGCTGGGCCGGCAAGACGATGTTGCCTTTTATACAACGTTATTAAAGAAAATAAAAGATGCATTTGTTCAGGAATATATGACACCCAACGGACGACTTGTATCGGGCACCCAAACTGCTTATGTGCTGGCATTGCATTTTGATATGCTGCCCGAATCGCTCAGGGCACAGGCTGCAGACCGGCTGGCTGAAAACATCAAAAGCTACGGCATGCACCTGACGACCGGCTTTCTGGGGACACCATACCTGTGTCATGTGCTTACCCGCTTCGGACATAGCGATACGGCATTCGGATTACTCATGCAAAAGACTTACCCCTCGTGGCTTTACCCGGTAACCATGGGTGCCACTACCATCTGGGAACGGTGGGATGGACAAAAACCCGACAGCACTTTTCAGACTGCCGGCATGAACTCTTTTAACCATTATGCCTATGGGGCTATCGGTGATTGGATGTACAGGGTGGTGGCCGGAATGGATACACGGGAGGACCAGCCTGGTTATAAGCACAGTATCATTAAGCCTCATATGGGAGGAGGACTTACCCATGCCACTGCATCGCTCGAAACCCGTTATGGGAAATTGGGCTGTACCTGGAAAATGGAAAGTGATAAGCTGATCCTGGACCTGGAAATTCCCGTCAATACCAGGTCAACCGTGTATGTGCCTTCTGATGAAATGACCAGGGTATACGAGGAAGGGAAAACCCTGCCCGAAGTGAAGGAGATAAAGGTGATTGGCCAGGAAAACGGATACGTAATACTCGAAGTAGGATCGGGGAAATATCATTTCACCAGGTAATGATTGCATTTTAAAAAACGAATCCACTTTGAAAGGATCATATACCAGGGAGAAGACGTCATTGGTAATGAGCAGTAATTACGGGCAAGGCGTCATTGCGAGCGAGGTACGAGCGCGGCAATCATTTCTAAAGCAATTGCTTCGTTTCATATACCTGGCATGCTTTAACCGGAGACTTAACTGATCAAAAGGGATGCAAAATAGTGGTTATACTCATAAATGAATTACACATCTTTAACTATGGGCAGATCAATTTCTTTAAATAGCGGGTTACGTGTTAAACACATGCTGGCTTTTACTTTCATGCTGTTGACACCGTTTTTTACCCAGGTTCTCCTTTCCCAGTCGGTCAATCACGATTTACTCAAGCGGGAATGGCCGGCAAAATGGATTTCTATGCCCGGCTCAACTGATGGGTACGGGGTTTACCTGTTCAGAAAAACCTTTGCGTTGAACACCAAACCCGAAAGTTTTATCATTCATGTATCAGCAGACAACCGTTATAAATTATATGTGAATGAGCAGTTGGTTTCGTTGGGGCCTGCACGGGGCGATATGTACTATTGGAACTATGAGACCGTTGATATAGCGCCCTATTTAAATACCGGTACAAACATAATTGCAGCAAGGGTATGGAACGAAGGGGTTTATCGCCCGGAGGCACAGATTTCGATACGTACCGGCTTTATATTGCAGGGAAATTCCACGGCCGAATCTGTCATTAATACAAATAACAGCTGGAAATGCACGAAAGACGAAAGCTATCGGCCCATAACCTCGCATGACGTTATTGGTTATTATGTTGCCGGACCCGGCGAGTTTGTGGATATGAAGAAGCACCTGAGGGGCTGGACCCGGTTTGTCTTTGATGATACAGCCTGGAAGCAGGCAAGCCTGGCATCCTGGAGAGGTGGATCGCCAAAAGGTTTACGCGATGCTTTTGGCTGGATGCTTGTGCCATCACCAATCCCGCAAATGGAATTAACAACGGAAAGACTGCAACGTGTCCGGGAATCTAATGCTGTTACTGTGCCGGATGCATTTCCGGCATCGCAGGTACCTGTCACCATTCCTGCGAATTCAAAGGCTACTATATTGCTCGATCAGGGGCATTTGACCAATGCCTATGTGTCACTGCAAATCAGCAACGGTAAGGATGCAATCGTATCTTTAAAATATGCCGAAGCCTTGTTTATTCCTGCAAACGCTGCCTTGTATGGCAATCCGGAAGGTGGTTATATGGGGCGGCCAAACATTGCCGGCAAAGGTAATCGTAACGAAGTGAAAGAAAAACTGTTTCTGGGACGAAGCGACAGCATTTTGGCTGATGGTACGTTGCACCAGGAATTTACTACGCTGCACTATAGAACGTATAGGTATATTCTGCTCAATGTTCAAACCAAAGACGAACCGCTGGTGCTGAATGACATTTATGGAACATTTACCGGATACCCGTTCAAGCGGGTGGCGAAATTTAACGCCGACGGAAAAAATCTGCAGCAGATACTGGATATCGGATGGCGAACGGCCCGGTTATGCGCGGTGGAGACATACATGGACTGCCCTTACTATGAACAGTTGCAGTATATTGGCGATACCCGTATTCAGGCGCTGATCAGCTTTTACAACAGCGGTGACGACCGTCTGGTGCGGAATGCCTTAAACCTCATGGATCATTCACGCATTTCCGAAGGACTTACCCTGAGCCGCCATCCTTCCTTTTCGCCCCAGATCATCCCTACTTTTTCACTTTGGTACATTGGTATGTTATACGATTATTGGATGTACCGGCCCGATAGCTCTTTTGTAAAGGAAAAGCTGCCCGGAACTCGAATGGTGCTGGAATTTTTCAGCCGTTACCAGCAAGCCGACGGTTCGCTTAAAGAGGTTCCCTACTGGAATTTTACTGACTGGGTGGAGAATGTACCGGGATGGAATGGAGGTGTTGGCCCGGTAGGCCGCGATGGTAGTTCGGCCATACTTGATTTACAATTGCTGCTGGCCTACCAAACGGCTGCTACCATGGAGAAAAGCATAGGCATGAATGCATACGATGAATTGTACACCGGAAGATCTGCATTGCTTGCGAAAACCATACGTGATAAGTATTACGACGAAGCCAGGGGCATCTTTGCCGATACGCCCGAAAAACAACACTTCTCGCAACATACCAATACACTGGCCATTCTTACAGGTATCGTAAGCGGTGAAGAAGCCAACCGGATTGGCAGCATAATGCTTTCGGATACCACGCTGGCGCCAGCTTCCATCTATTTCAAGTATTATCTGAACCAGGGCCTTGTCAAAGCCGGTTTTGGAAACGATTACCTGAAATGGCTTGACAAGTGGCACGAGAATATCTCACTGGGGATGACTACCTGGGCAGAGGATTACGATATCAACACAGCACGTTCCGATTGCCATGCCTGGGGTGCCAGTCCCAATATTGAATTCTTCCGCACTGTGCTGGGCATCGATACCGACGCGCCTGGTTTTTCAAGTGTAAAAATAGAACCTCACCTGGGCGACCTCAAAAAGGCCGGGGGAGAAATCCCTCACCCCCGGGGAACCATCGCAGTAAGTTATACACTGGAGAAAGGGAAATGGAACATTGCCATTACCCTTCCCGGTGATTTAACCGGTACGCTTATCTGGAAAGATAAGAAATACAGCCTGAATGCAGGGGCAAACCGGCTGACTTTGTAATATGAGGCTATAGAAAAAGCTTTCTGTAAGTCATATTTCGACTCAGCTCAATATGACAATCGCCTGATTATCTGTAGTCAGGCTGAGCGAAGTCGAAACCCTGACATGCTTTTTACACCATATCGGGGGTGAGTGGTTAGCGGGTTAATTATGATGTAACCAGTTAAGTCTTATTTTCATCAGGTCTTCCAGGTCATTGACCGGACGCTCAATTTCATAGGGTATCGGAAGCCGGCTGTGTTGTTGGAAATATAGGAGACAGGCATCCTTCCATATTTGTGCATCCCTGTAATGACGCCGGAGTTTGCTTTGTACTTCGGCAAAACGCTGTGCGTCCACATAGGGTTCTGCCTTGTCCCATATTTTCTGGAAATCGCGTACCTCGAGCAGACCCTCCTCATAGTGGTAGCTTAGCTCATTCCACAGGGTTTTACCGCTTTTCATTTTATAGGTCCAGGGCAGCCGGTGAAACCATAACAGGTAAATATCCGGACAGGTAGCCGGGTCGTTAAACTGTGAGGCAAGAGGCTCATGATACTGGCTGACAGCGTCACTTCCTTTACGGGTACGGTCAAATCCAATTTCCAGTGTATCGGCACGGTGATAGTAGTAAGGGGTCCAGTCGGGTCGCACACCCTTAGGCGCCTCCCAGGGTCCAGGTCCATAATGATGCCCGCCGGCAAAAATATGATGGAGCCCCAGCGGCATCATGTAATTCACAGCGGCCTCACGACTCCTGAGCATCATGTCCTTTACCGGATTCAGAAAGTGCTGTTGCCAGTCGCCGTTACTAACACCTTTATGCTTAGCCCTTTCAACCGGGAAAGTAAGCCGGATCCACTCATTAGCAATTTTTTCGCTGGAGAGCGTATGGTTCCAGGCCAGCCGGCCGAAAGCGTACCAGTTGGCCTGTGCAAAATGGTGGCCGCACCAGTTGGCATCGAGGCCTATGTTGGCTACCCCGGCAATGGCAGTGTGTTTTTGATTATAGATGCTACCGTCGGTGCATCGAGCAACCGTGCTGCCATGTCCTTCCTGGTATGTGTCGCTTTGCAGGCATTCTTCCCACATAGGCGCCAGGTATACCAGTTGAATGGAATGTCCCAGGTATTCCTGCGTAATTTGCAGCTCGGCCATAACCGATGTTTTTTTCATGGCCCCAAAAAGCGGGCTGAAAGGTTCGCGGGGTTGAAAATCAACGGGGCCGTTTTTCACCTGGATGATCACGTTATCTCGGAACTGGCCGTCGAAAGGCATGAATTCGAGATAAGCCTGTTTGGCGCGGTCTTTTTCCTCGGGGCTGTAGACAAAAGCCCGCCACATGACAATTCCTTCATAAGGTTCTAGCGCATCGGCCAGCATATTGGCCCCGTCGGCATGGGTCCGCCCGAAATCCTGTGGGCCGGGTTGTCCCTCGCTGTTGGCCTTGACCAGGAAACCTCCGAAATCAGGAATCAGCTGATAGATTTCTTTTACTTTGGCATTCCACCAGTTCACAACACCCGGATCAAAAGGATCTGACGTTTTCAGACCACCTACTATGGCCGGCGATGAAAAATTGATGGAGAGGTACACCTGAATGCCATAGGGTCTCAGGATGTCAGCAATGACCTTTACTTTGGACAGGTAACCTGGTGTAAGAACAAAAGGTGATGCATTTACGTTGTTCAGCACAGTGCCGTTTATGCCGATTGAAGCATTGGCACGTGCATATTCCAGCCACAGGGTTTTATTGTTTTCGGTAATGGCTAAAGAGTCGTTTCCACTGCGCCAGAAAATGGAACGGCCGGCATAGCCGCGCTCTATGGTGCCATTGGGATTATCCCAGTGATTCAGAATACGCCGTTCATACGACGGGTTTACAATTTCTTCCGTAAGCTGTTGTCCGGTATACTGTCGCCGCAACATCTCGTAAACGCCGTATAAAACGCCTGCTTCGGAATTTGCCTGGATCCCCGATGCCGAAATACGGAACCCGTCGCCTTTAATGGCTTTGTCTCGTTTTACCTTGAGTGTAACCGTGGCGCCGGGTTGTCCTTTCCAGCCTGCAACCAGTTCCTGCCGGGCAATATTCAGCGTAGCCGACTTGCCTTTGCAGATCACATTAACCGCGTTGGGGGAGGAGTGAGGGGCAAGCCATAAATCATGCCCGTTTCCGGCGTTGATTTTAAGTGTTATAACACCAATAACCAACAGAATGATAATCCTTTTCATAAACAGCATTTTCAAGAGTTTGCACTTCTCAAATATAGTTCATAAAATTCAAACCTCTGCTGAGCGAAGGAGGCAAAACCTGTATTAATAATACTTGCTTAACCCTGCCTTTCACTGGTTTTTCAACTCCAATAATTGTTATTGATGCGTGCCTTGCCGGTAGCTCGGTTTGGTGTTCTTAAATATTTGATAATTTATTGAGGGTCATTTGAGTGGTTAACAGATCACCAAATTGGAAAAAACCATGTGCTATAATCTAAAAGGTATAGGGGGGATTTAAACGCATACACCTTTCATCGATTAGCACAGAAGCAGTCTCGCCAATTTCTGTTTAGTCCTGTTGTTCAGTTTGAAAATGTGGGCTATGTGCTTCTGGTGTATTAAAAACTCAATGTCACAAACATTCACTTGACATACATCAGGAAAGAGTTTGTGGTTTCCTTCTTACCAATCGTGCGTCAGACACAATTTTATAGTATGCAAAACTTAAAATAAATGTTTGAAAAAAACATAAGATAATTCAAAAAAAGTATATCTTGCAAACGCATTCATTTAAAAGACTAATTAAGTTACTTGTATTGTTGTTATTATGAATGTGCTTAATATTCTATCAGTTTCGTTTGCACAGATTTGCGATTTTTTTAGATAACTATTTGCATTTGTCGATCTTATGTGAAATAGGCATTATGCTTGCCTAAAACGTTTGTTATTTAATTTGAAATAAAAGAATGTTATTATCAATTACTTTTTTGAACAAGTTGAACTTCTTGCATTGAATCGTATAGGAATGCTGATGTATTAAATGAATGGTGTTACTCATAGAATAAAGTTAGAATTGGTCTCTACGATTTAAGAAAAATGCCGGCTTATGAAACAAAACTACATTTAGTAAGAGAAATAGCTTTTCTAATTATCATAAAGCAGA
>CAZUBW010000051.1:0-2842 GCA_964618645.1 uncultured Bacteroidales bacterium
ATATGTGTCAGCAGCGCAGCGATTTGCGCTTCAGACTTGCTATTTCTTAATGGATGTCAGTACATTATAACCCAGCAGCTTCCCGTCGGTGCTATAGGTCTCGCTTTTTACCAGACCAACATCTTTGGCATACCATTCAACACCCTTGGTCTTTACATTTACCATCATTTTGGTGGCAATGTCATAGGAAATCTTATAGCACTCGAAAGTCCCGGCAGGGGTGGTAAGACTTTCCACAGCGTCGACCTTGCGGTTGGTTACGGTAAAGGTCATGTTCATAATGTTCATCCCGCCACTTGAGAATGAAATTTTCATATTGCCATCCTTTAGTGCATCACCCGCCTTCATCGACGAGGGCATTTCGAGGTTACCGCCTTCGACTTTCATTTCCATGTCTTTATAGGCTTCAAGCGATTGCTGGCCCATAAGGTTTTTCATGTCGATATAGTAGATACCGTTTTCACAGCGGGCTGAAAGATCAGCTTTACCAACAGATTTTCCCTTATCGTCGAAAGTTTCCACCGAAACCTTCATGGTGGTTCCATTGCCGGTCTTCTGAATGTCGTTTATTTGCTGAACACTTGATCCGGTGAGCTTATCTTTTTTGTCGTATTGTTTGTATTCAAGTTGTGCATTTACCACATCGGGGTAATACATGGGGCAGTCCTGTGCGAAAACGCCGGCACCCGCAAAAATGCAGAGGGTTGCAGATAGAAGTAACTTTTTCATAGGTTAAAATTTAGTGTTAATGTCTGTAAAGCATATGCATTGGGTTAGCCTAACAAAACTAATTAATTTATTAACGTAAAGGGTGATGTTGACGCAAATTGGCGCAAAATTTGCTTTTATAAGGTAACTTTGATGTTTTGTAGGTAATTTTAACCCTCCGATAAATAACTGCCTTATGAAAACCACTTTTTTTGTACTGTTTTGTGTTACGGCTTTTGCCAGTCCCGCTTTTTCAGCTGAGCCTGTTGAGGTCAATTCAGCCATAACCGGGGTTACCGTATTCCTTCGCGGTGCACAGGTTACCAGGGATGCCAGGGTATCACTTCAGAAAGGAACAACTACCCTAACCTTCAGGGATTTGCCTGTAAACCTCGACCCCCAAAGCATTCAGGCAAAAGGCGAAGGAAATTTCATCATCCTTTCGTTGTTGCACCAGGTAAATTACCTGGCCGGGCAACGCCGTACTGCACAGGTAGCCATGCTTCAGGATTCGCTTAAATGGTACGAAAACAAACTGGCGTGGGTAAAAAGCCAGCAGTTGGTGTTACAGCGCGAGGAAGAAATGCTCAATGCCAACCGTGCCATTGGCAGTGCTGAAAAGGGAGTGGTATTATCGGAACTTAAACTGGCCGTGGATTATTACCGGGCCAGGCTCACCGATATAAAGAAAGAAGAATTGAAGCTGACCCATGAGACTTCGATGCTCTCCGAAAAGGCGGAGAAAATCCGCAAACAGTTGCAGTCGTTAACCAGCGACCTTAAAAAGCCTACTTCGGAAGTGCTGGTAAATGTATCGTGTAACCAGGCTGTGACAGGCAATCTTGTGCTTACCTACACGGTTTATGAAGCCGGCTGGACGCCCGCTTACGATATACGTGCCATAAACGTGCAAAGTCCGGTTGAACTGTTTTACAACGCCCGTGTATACCAGGGAACCGGCGAAGACTGGGAAAAGGTTTCCGTGAAGTTGTCCACTGCTAACCCGCAACAACAAGGTGTAAAACCCGACCTGCAACCCTGGTTTATCGATTTTGAGCAGCCGGTTGGCATTACCCGCGAATACAACATGGCCCGTCCAAACGTACTGAAAAAAGCGGAAATGATGATTGCCGATGATGTTGCAGAAGAAGCAGAAGCGGCTGCACCCATGGCCGCTTCCACAGCTGCTTCGTATACCGAGGTGAATGAAAACCAGACCAACCTGGAGTTCAGCATAAAACTGCCCTATGATATTCCGTCGGACAATAAGCAATACACCATTAATATACAGGATTACAACCTGCCTGCCGAATATGAATATTACTGTGCCCCTAAGCTTGACAGGGAGTCGTTCCTGGTGGCCCGTATAACAGGATGGGAAAATTACAACCTCATTTCGGGAGAAATGAACCTTTTCTTTGAAGGCACTTACGTGGGCAAATCTTACCTGAACGTGCGCAATACCAACGATACGCTCGAGCTTTCGCTCGGACGTGACAAAAGCATTGTGGTGACACGCGTGAAACTGAAAGATTTTACCGAAGAAAGAACCATTGGCAGTAATAAGCGTGAGACCCGGGCCTGGGAAATCACCGTTAGAAATACCAAAAAGCAGGCTGTTAACTTAAGGCTCGAAGATCAACTGCCGGTTTCGATGAACAAGGACATTGAAGTGGAACCATTGGAATATTCAGGCGGTTCACTTAACAAGGCAACCGGAATTATCACCTGGAGACTAAAAGCAGAACCCGCTGTTGATAAAAAGCTGAGGGTGTCCTATGCCATCAGGTATCCCAAAGACCAGCGGGTATATATTGATTAGCCGCAGGGCTTAGTCGAAAATTTCCATGGAATCGGCCAGGTTGGGCTTTGCTTTTGGCTTGTTTTCCGAGCGGGGCTTACCGACCACCACAAAGGCCAGTGCTTTTTCAGGCGATTTAATACGAAGCATTTCTTCGATTTCCTGCCGTGCAAACATGGCGCCACTCATCCAGCAGGCACCGTAGCCCATGTCCACAGCAGCCAGCAGGATATTCTGTATGCTTGCACCGGCGCTTTGGATGTCGGGGTAGTTGCGTACAAGGTTGATTTCATCGTGTGAAACCTCGACAGCCGACTCCAGCACCGTTTCGTA
>CAZUBW010000051.1:2942-22158 GCA_964618645.1 uncultured Bacteroidales bacterium
CAAGGTTGATTTCATCGTGTGAAACCTCGACAGCCGACTCCAGCACCGTTTCGTAAGGACGGGTAACCAAAACCAGTAAGGCCGGGGCGTCCTTAAAAAAGGTGGAAAACCAGGTTACCTGCTTTTTGATGTTGTTGGAGGCAACCGATTTTGTCGACGGCAGTTTGTCGATCTTTTGCGCAACCACATCGGCCATTCGGTTGAGCAATTCATGGTTTGTAACAGCAACGTAACGCCAGGGCTGAAAGTTATTGACGCTTGGCGCCAGGCCGGCCAACCGGACCATTTCTTTCAGGTCGTCAAGTTTTACCTTTTCGTCGGAAAAAACCCTGATGCTTGTACGGGATTCGATGGCTGCTTTAAGTTCCATGTTTGTGCATATTTTCACCGAAAATAGAATATTTTTACTTAAAAATGAAACCCGTCGACACATTTATTGGTAGACTATAGCATGCATTTTCACATGGAATGGGTCAGTGATTGATTGAAGAACACGGAAATATTGTGTAGGCATATGATGGTGTCGGACCAGGATTATCAGCTCTTTTTATATGCTTTGAAGAACTCTTCGAAGTACGATTTCAGTGAATATTCGGAAAAATCGCTGAAGCGCAGGATCCTGAAGGTACTCACCGACCATTCGTTGACCATGACCGCCCTGATATCCAAAATAAAGAACGATACGGCTTTTGTGGAAAAAATGGTGAAGGAAATTACGGTGAATACCACCGAGCTTTTCCGCGATCCACAGGTTTGGCAAACCATCAGGCATACCATTTTGCCCCGTTTTAAAAACAATTCGGTCATCAACATATGGCACGCCGGATGTTCCACCGGCCAGGAGGTTTATTCGATGCTTATCCTGTTAAGTGAAATGGATATGCTTGAAAAAGCCCGTGTTTATGCAACCGACATCAACACCGATGTAATGGACACGGCCAGGCTGGGCGAATACAAATACCGGTTTAACCTGGCCTACCTCGACAATTTCGACAAGGTTATCAAGGAAAACCCTTATAACTACGAAGAATACAACGATGTGCCTTACGATAAATACTTTATGCTGGACAAAGCCAATGATACCATTAAGATGCACCCCTTCTTAAGGGAGAAACCTGTATTCAAAAAACACGACCTGGTAACCGAAAACAATACCCTGTATGTGAAGTTCGACCTCGTCCTTTGCAGGAACGTGATCATCTATTTCAATTACAACCTGCAATGCAAGGTATTTGACCTGTTTCACCAGAGTTTATACGATACCGGCTGCCTGATTATGGGTATGCACGAGACCATACTTGGAGCGCCGGCCGCAAAATTTCAAAAAAAAGGACATGCTTATTTTAAAAATTGAGCGAGTTACGATATATTTGATTAAATTGAGTACCAAAAGATTATTTCTTCAAAACCCGGGAAAATGAATATAAAAGCATCCAATTCAGCCGGTAGCGGTAACCTGAGGACGGGCATTTGGCTGGTACTGTTCGCCGTTTTGGTTTTAATAATCACCTGGCTGTTCCGGATTCCTGTGGAAAAAGCAAATGATATGGCTGCCAGGCTTTCGGATACCGACAAACAAATCAACAGCCTGAAAGCTGTCTACGCAGAAATATTGCTGACTTACAACCTCGAGGATAACCCCTTTTTACCTGGCGGAAGTACACCCGGAGAAAAAGCAGGAATAGCTGCCACCAACATCAAAGAGCATTTGTCGGTTTTGAATAACACCGGTTACCTTGCCCGGAATACGGAAATAAAAAAGTCGCTTTACGAAGTAACCACCCTGGTAACAGGCGTTGAAGCAGAGTTGAACAACCTGTATCTTATTTTGAACGAAAGAGGCAATCAGCAGAAAGGTCTTGTTTCACAATGGCTTGTCTTAAGCAAAAAAATGCTTGATTCATCATCGCTGGCTGACAACTTTATCAAAAACAACCTGCAAAAAGTACGGCTGCTCGAAAGTGAATACCTGTTGGAGCACGACAGCCGTATCCTTACCAACATTGCCGCGCTCATGGAAGAGGTCAGGAATATGTTGTCATCCGAAGAGGAAGGTCTCAGCCTCATGGACCTCGACCAGTATATGATGCTTACCGGTAACCTGGCTGTTGTTGAGCAACGCATCGGGCAGGATTCCGGCGAAGGCATTGTTCCGGCCTTACAGAAAATGCTGGATAAACTCCCTGTAGCTTTTGATAATACACAGCAATATGTGCTCAAACGGGTTGCTGCTGTAAAAAAAACATGGATCATTGCGTATGGTGTATTGCTGGCGTTGGTAATTGTTGTGTTTATCACGCGCTTTGTGCGTATTTTTTCGCTTGCCGGTCCACTTTCAGCTCTTGCAGCCTTCAGTAAGAAGATAGCTGGCGGGGCATTCCCCGAAGACAAAATGGACCTGAAAAAACCCGGCCTGGTAGAAATATCCGACGCACTGAATCAGCATATCGGGTCATTAAAAGAAAAGTATGCCTTTACGCAATCGATGAATAACGACCAGGTTGATGCGCTCCTGACGCTGGCCGGGGAGAGCGATCTGCTTGGTGCCGAACTGGTGCAACTCAAACAAAAGATTGTAAAAAACGCCGAGGAACAGAAGCGCAACGAAGAGGAAAACTTCAAACGACGTTACCTGAATGAAGGATTGGCAAGGTTTGCCGAAATACTGCGTGCGCAAAGCAACGATTTCAGCTCACTTGGTGATGCCTTTATCCGCGAAATGGTAAAGTATCTCGATGCCATTCAGGGAGGACTTTTTGTGCTCGAAAAAGCTGAAGGCACTGCACCTGTTCTCAAACTTCTGTCGGCCTTTGCCTATAACCGGAAAAAATACCTGCAACAGACTGTTGCGCTGGGTGAAGGCCTGGTAGGAACGTGTGCAAGGGAAAAACAATACATTAACCTTACCGAAATCCCCGAAGGCTACATTATGGTTACTTCGGGACTGGGTGATACACCTCCCGACAACCTGTTGCTGGTACCTGTTCTGCACGAAAATGAAACACTTGGTGTGGTAGAAATTGCCTCGCTGAAAAAATTCAGGGATTATGAGATAAATTTTGCCACAGAGGTAGCACAAAGCCTTGGTTCAACCATGGTTTACACGCGTAATAACCAGCAAACGGCAGAGTTGTTGGCCAAATCGCAAAAACAGGCCCTCGAAATGGCAGAACAGGAAGAAGAAATGCGGCAGAACATGGAAGAGCTCAAGGCAACCCAGGAAGAATCGAACCGCCGCGAGGAAGCTTTTAAAGGAATAGCCGATGCCATGAGCCATGCATTGATGATTGTTGAATACGACCTGAAAGGGATCATTTCAGATATAAATGAAAAATTCTGTGCTTTTTTGGGTATCAACCGCGACGATGCCATTGACAAAGAGCACCATCAGGTATTTGGCGGTAGTCTGAAACCCGACGAAGATTTCTGGAAAAAGGTGCGGCACGAAAAAGCACTTACCATCAACGAAGTAGTGACAAATAACAACAGAACCTATACATTAACAGAGCACTTTGCCACGGTACTGAACCGTGACGGCGTACCCGTTAAATACATAAATTTCGTGATCAATGGCTGAGCTGGGAATTGTAGATATCAGAGAGATCATAGGCGTAATTAAAAGCGTATACCAGTACGATTTTTCCCAACATGCGCTTACATCATTCAAACAGCGTCTTGAGCGTCTGATGAAGCTGCAGACCATTGGATCAGCCGACGGACTGATCAAGAAACTAAAGGAAGATGCGGGATATTTCGACACCTTCCTGCACGAAATGGCCGTTCCTTCTACAGAAATGTTCAGGGATCCTTCGTTATGGCGATGGCTCAGGGAGGAATATTTTCCGCAACACATTGACAAATCGCCCGGTAAGTTTAAAATATGGTTGCCGGCCTGCATATCGGGCGGTGAGCTATACTCGCTTGCCATTGTACTGGCTGAGTCGGGGCTCGCCGACAAAGTGCAGATCATTGCAACCTACATAAGCGAAAAAAGTCTTGAACTTATACGTAGCGGGGTTTACGACCTTAAGAAAATTGAGGTTTCCCAGGAAAACTATAAACGTTTTAACGGTACCAGGGATCTCCCGGTATATTATAAGCCGGGGAAAGATAATGTCATCCGGGACAGTTCACTGATCGAATCGGTTGAATTCCGCAAAGTAAATCTTAACTTTGACAATATGCCCCAGAATGTGAAACTGATACTGTTCAGGAACTCACTTATCTACTATAATCCAACACGGCAGGAAACAGTTTTGCAATATATGTACCGTGCGCTGTCGGTTTCGGGGCATCTGGTGCTTGGTATCAGGGAAAAAATATCAGGATTGCTGTCAGCCAGGGATTTTGAGTTCATGAATGAAGCAGAAAGTGTATACCGTAAAAAAATCTGAGACAACAGCATGAATTACAAAGCAGTTATAATAGGCGGATCTGCAGGGAGTTTTCAGGTGGTTACCCGTATACTGAATTCCCTGCCAAAGGATTTCCCCCTGCCGGTGATGCTCTGCCTGCACCGACTCAAGCACGTACGTTCGGGATTTGTTGAAGCCCTGTCGCTGAAATCGAATATCCCGGTGGAAGAACCGTTCGACAAGGATTCGATGAAACCAGGAAAAGCCTATCTTGCCCCGGCCAACTACCACATGTATGTTGAACTGGCCAACCGCATAGCCTTGTCAACCGAAGATACGGTTAACCACAGCCGTCCTTCCATTGATCTTTCTTTTATAACGGCGGCCAATGCTTATCGTGAAAAACTGATCGGGATCATCCTCTCCGGTGCAAACAAGGACGGCGCACTGGGTTTGAAAAAAGTAAGCGATAATGGTGGCGTTGCCATCGTGCAGGATCCCAATGAATGCGAAGTGAAAACAATGACACAATCTGCCCTGCAACTTACCAAGGTAGATTACGTATATACCACAGATCAGATCATCAACTACCTGCAAAAGCTGAGATAATACGATGAACAACCTGAGTAAATACCGTAGGCTGAGTGTTATAGCCGTAACAAGCATGGCAATATTACTGCTTTGCTCGCTTGCGGCGTTCCGGAACGCAATTTTCAATGCCGATGTTAAATATGAGGGCTGGGTGATTGCTTTTGTTTTACTGCTATTTGTAGCCGGATTGTTGCTGTTCCGCATTGCATTTGTTACCACCGATGTGAATGAACCTGAACGCATACGGAAAGAAGCTTATAACCTTGGGAAAACCGAGGCATTGCAAGAGGTTGAAAAAAAGGAAAAAGACAAAGAAGCCAGGGAGAGTCAGCGCGTGGACCTGCAGCAAACCGTTGCTGCCATTTTTACCGGGTTACAAGGTATCCGCACCGAAGGCAGCCTCTGCAACAAAGTACTGACAAACCTGGGCAGGGAACTTGGCTTCGTTCAGGGTATTATTTATACCCGCAAAAATAACGAGGAAAACTTTGCCCCTGCTGGTGAGTATGCCCTCACCGACCGGAAACCACAGCCTTTCAAACCCGGGGACACATTGCCCGGACAAGCTGCCCTTAACCAGTCGATGATGGTTATTTACGATATTCCGGAAAACTATTTCACGGTTACGTCGGGCCTGGGAAGCGCTTACCCGCGATACCTGGTTTTATACCCCGTTGTGTTGCAAAACCAGACCATTGCGGTGTTGGAACTGGGAGCCTTTAAAAAACCCGATGACACCACCAGTGAATTGTTGGGCCTGGTTGCCAACGAACTGGGAACAAGATTGAATAAATTTGCTGTTGCCTGATAAATCATGAACGAAAAACCAAAAAATACCGCATTTCATGGCGTCCTCCATTCGGAAACGTTTGTGACGGCGTTGATCTCAGGCTTGTCGGTTACGGTTATTGCCTGGATCATTGAATTTATCAGAAACAAAGTTATGTTTTCCGTGCAGGGCATTGGCGCCATACATCGTCAAAGTCCCTTGCTTTATATTTTCGACCTGATGCCGGTGCTTTTTGTAGTGGGTGCCTACCTGATCGACCGTCGCCGGCTGCTGAACGAAGCAAAATTCCTTTCGCAAATCAACGAAAGCGAATCACGTATGAATGCCATGGTTGATTTCGCCAAAAAAATCGGAGAAGGTGATTATTCGTCCAACCTTTCGATTTCGGCCAATGACGATATGCTGGCCGAGTCATTGCTGATCATGCGCGACAACCTGCTGCAAAACACACGTAAGGAAGCCGATCAAAGCTGGATTGCAGAAGGCAAAGAAACCATTTCGCATATTTTACGGCAATACAATAAAATTGACGAGCTGTCGTCAGAGGTGATCAAAAACCTGGTTAAGTATACGCGCCTGGTTCAGGGTGCCTTGTACCTCTATAACGAGGAAGGCAAAACCCTTGTGAATGCAGCTACTTATGCCTATAACCGCAAAAAATACGTTTCGGCAGATTACAAAATGGGCTATGGTCTCATCGGGCAGTGCGCCTATGAAATGGACTATATTTACCGGACCGAAATCCCTGATGACTATGTTACCATCACCTCGGGTATTCTGGGCGACCAGAAACCACGCAGTCTGCTGCTGATACCGCTCATATCCGATGAAAAGCTTCAGGGTGTAATGGAATTCGCCTCGGTGGAAGATTTTATTCCCAACCTTACCATCAGGCTGTTGAAAGAACTGGGTGAAATTATTGCCCGCACGCTGTTTAACCTGAAAATCAACGAGCGAACCGAAAAACTACTGGTGGAATCGCAACAGATGACCCTCGAACTCCAGGAAAACGAAGAAGAACTTCGCCAGAATGCCGAGGAAATGAGGGCAACCCAGGAAGAGTTGAAAAAATCGAACGAGCACCTCGAAGCACAGATCAAAGAAGTTGAAAACGCACAGAAAAGACAGTATTCATTGCTCGAAAATGCATCGGAAATCATTGCCATTTACGACGAAAACATGGTGATGAAATACGAAAGCCCTTCGGTTATTAAGATTTTAGGGTTTACCCCCGAAGAAATGATGCACGGCAAGGATATCGACAGGCTGACCCGCAAGGGAGAAACCAGCATGCGCAATATGTTCAAGCAATTACTGGCCAACCCCGCAGAACCTGTTACCATTCAGTATACTTACATGAAAAAGAACGGCCAGAAGATATTCCTCGAAGCTACCGGCCGTAACCTGCTTGCTGACGCTGCCATCGAAGGCATTATTATCAACTCAACCGATATAACCGAACGGAAACGCGCAGAACGAGAAGAAAGGCTCAAGAGCAAAATGCAGGCCCTTTCGGAAAATTCGCTCGACATGATCATCCGCCTGAGCACAATCGGGCAGTTCTTTTATGCCAACCCGGTGGTTAAAAGCTTCATGGATATTGATCCGAAGGACCTGATCAACAAAAACCTTTCGGAAATAAAAATATCGGATGTGCTGGACAATTATTTCAGGCAAACCATCGATACCATCAAGGCTTATCCCAACAAAACGTCGGCCGAAATTACTGTCCCTGCCCTTATTGAAGGGGTACAAACCGACAGGATCATGAGCTTTGCCGCCATCCCCGAATTTAACGAAAACGAACTGGAGACCATACTTTTTGTAGGACACGACATTACCGAAGCCAAACAAATTGAGCTGGAAATACAGGATAAGAACCGGAAGATCGAAGATTCCATCAATTACGCCCAGCGCATTCAAACTTCTATTTTGCCTGATATCAGGTCGGTACGTGAATACCTGCCCAAATCGTTCATTTATTATAAACCCAGGGACGTGGTCAGCGGCGACTTCCCCTGGTTCTTTAACCGCGGTAATGATATTTACATTGCTGCCGTGGATTGTACCGGTCATGGTGTTCCCGGCGCCCTGTTGTCGTTTGTAGGCTACTTCCTGCTGAACAATATTGTTGACCACGACCGCAAGATGACTGCCGCGGAGATCTGCGATATGCTTCACTTTGGGGTAAGAAAAACCCTGAAACAGGACAGCGAAGAAGCTGAAGCACGTGATGGCATGGATATTGCGTTCTGCAAGATCAATTATGTTGACAAAGAGCTTCAGTATGCTGGTGCACATCGCCCGTTATACCACCTCACCAATGGGGAATTGCTGGAATACAAGGGCGACCGTAAAGCCATCGGTGGTATCCCTCACCGGAAAAAGGAGGAAGAAAACTTTACCAATTATATCATAAAGTACAAACGTGGTGACAAGTTCTTTTTCTTCTCCGACGGCCTCCCCGACCAACTGGGCGGCCCCGATGACAAAAAATATTCACCCAAGCGTATTCGTGAGCTGATTATGGAAAACAATAGTCTTCCCATTGAAAAATTCAGCACCGTATTTTCGGACGATTTTGAGCAATGGAGAGGAAACGGAAAACAAATAGATGATGTGCTATTGATTGGAATTGAATTTTAGTAATATTGTAATAAAAACCAAATGACCAATGGATAATAAAAAAGATGTGAAAGGCTTTCTGGAATTTGTTTACGAATTCTACAAATCGATGAAAGCCCATGAGATTACCCTGGTATATGAAGGTGAGATCACCCACCAGATCACCAAGGCTTTTACATCTCTTACCGAATCAAACATGTCGAAAGAGGATGAGCCCAATTCCGTTCAACGGAAAGTGTTCCATGTGATGGTTGAATGTCTGCAAAACATCAGTAAACATGCGGATGACTTCACTTCCAACGATTATCTGTTCTCCGGGAGAGGTATTTTCCTGGTCAGCAAGGGAGAGGACGAATACAGTGTAACCACCGGAAATGCAGTTGAAAATGATAAAATTGAATATCTTACCGAACTGCTCGAAAATATTAACAAAATGGATAAGGAGGAATTGAAAGAGTTGTATAAAAAACAAATGAAAGAAGGCAGACTGTCCGAAAAAGGTGGTGCCGGACTTGGTTTTATCGATATCAAGCGGAAAACCAACAAGGAACTTGAATATCACTTTCTGCCCATATCCGACGATACTTCATTCTTTTTACTTACTTCAACTATTTCAAGAGCCGACAATTAAAATAATTCTGTAACATATGGAAACAATCAAAATTCAAGGTACCGAGGACACCCCCAAAATAATGCTGGACAAAGAAAATGAGATTTTCGAGATCAGCGGCCGTTCGCTTCCCGAAGATGTCAGTTCGTTCTATGAACCGGTATTAAATTGGCTTAACGAATATGCTGAAAATCCCAACAGCAAAACGGTCTTTAATTTCAAACTCACCTATTTCAATACAGCATCTTCCAAGCTTCTGCTGGATATCCTGATGAAACTTGAAGAAATGCACGAAAAAGGACAGGATATTCTCATCCGGTGGCACTACCCCGAAGATGATGAAGATATGTCCGAGGCCGGAGAAGAATATTCGGATATTGTAGATGTACCTTTTGAACAAGTGCCTTATTAATAGCTGCTCTTCTTTACCCGTGTAACCTGTTAATTTCCCCAAACCCCTATTGAATGAGTGAAGAAATTCTGAAAGCGCTGATGCAGCTTTTTGCAATTATTGCAAAACAGGATGAAGGCGTGGAATCCACCCAGGTGGAATACGTCAAAAATTTCCTGCAGCAGCAGCTTAACGACGACAAGGTAAAGGAATATTTCCTCCTTTTCAGGCAGTACAGCGGTATGGAAGATGCCGATAGCAATGGTGAAAATGAAGAGGAAAAAGAAGAAAAAAGTCCACGAAAACTCACGTCGGTTAAAGATTCGGTAAGAATCCTGGGGCTCTGTAAAAAGATTAACAAAACCCTCACCCAGAAACAAAAGGTGGTGGCTCTGGTAAGGCTTTTTGAAATTGTCAATGCCGACAGGAAGTTTACCGATCAGCGCATGCAGATCATCAACACCGTGGCCGAAGTTTTTAAGGTTGAAAAAGAAGAATTTACCAGTGTCGAATCCTTTGTTGTTGAAAATGAATTCGATCGACTTGACGATGGCAATATACTGGTGATCAGCGAAAAAAGAGATGTTCCTCCGAAGTACGCCAAACTAATCACCACCAAACACCTCAACGGAAATATTTTTGTGCTCAGGATCAACAGTGTTGACCTGTATTTTCTGAAGTACACCGGTAATGAGGACCTCTTCCTGAACGGGTTGCCTATCCGTAACGACCGCATATACCTTTTTGCCAACGGAAGTACGGTAAAACTTCCCAAAGGAGCACCCATTTACTACAGCGATGTGGTGTCGCATTTTATGGCCGACATGGTGGCCAGCCAGTTAACCTATATCGCGCGTGACCTCGAATACCGTTTTACCAACGGCAATATAGGTGTTAAGGATATCAGTTTCTCCGAAACCCATGGCCGTCTTATTGGTATTATGGGTGCCAGCGGCGCCGGCAAAACAACCCTGCTGAATGTACTCTGTGGCATTGAAGCACCTTATAAGGGCGAAGTACTCATCAACAATATAAACCTGCATACCCAGCGGGAACAACTCGAAGGCGTGATTGGCCTGGTGCCGCAAGATGACCTGCTGATTGAAGAACTCACTGTTTTTGAAAACCTTTACTATAACGCCAAACTTTGTTTTAAAGATAAAACCGAAGAAGACGTCAATGCCCTGGTTGATAAAACCTTACAAAACCTGGGTTTATACGACCGGAAAGACCTGAAGGTAGGATCGCCCCTGAAAAAAACCATCAGCGGTGGTCAGCGGAAACGGTTGAATATAGCGCTCGAACTCATACGCGAACCGGCTATTCTTTTTGTGGACGAACCCACATCGGGGCTTTCATCGCGCGATTCGGAAAACGTTATGGACCTCCTGCGCGAACTGGCCCTTAAAGGGAAACTCATCTTTGTGGTCATTCACCAGCCCTCATCGGAAATATACAAGATGTTCGACAAAATGATCATCCTCGATACCGGAGGTTACATGATCTATTACGGC
Source organism: uncultured Bacteroidales bacterium (assembly GCA_964618645.1). GTDB lineage: Bacteria > Bacteroidota > Bacteroidia > Bacteroidales > UBA10428 > UBA5072. The sequence goes on from CAZUBW010000051.1 coordinate 13,819, forward strand.
AATCCGGTTGAGGCGGTGATGTATTTTAAACGGCTCGACGCCCAAATCAACAGCGATGTAGGCGAGTGTCCCACCTGCGGCAATGTTAACCCCGAACTGATCTTTAACATCATTGAAGCCAAGGTAGTGGACGAATTTGGTAATTATACCGACAACCGGAAAGTTACCCCCAATCAGTGGAAAGACCATTACCAAAGCCTTATCCCTTATGAAGAAGTTCATGCCGGCGATGATTCGCCCCCCAAAAACCTGCGTATCCCCGGATGGTTCAAACAATTGGGTATTTACACGGCAAGGGACTTCTTTTCCAAAATCAGCAACACGCAATATGTTGCCCTGAGCCTCCTCGAAGCACCCGTGCTTGGCTTTATCCTTTCGTTCATTATACGGTATATCGAGAATCCTAACTCGCGGACTTATATTTTCAGGGTGAATGAGAACATTCCCATTTACATTTTTATGGCCCTCATAGTCGCCTTGTTTCTGGGACTTACCGTGAGTGCCGAAGAAATATTCCGCGACCGTAAGATACTGAAACGCGAAAGTTTTCTCAACCTCAGCCGCTCGAGTTACCTGATCTCCAAAGTCATTATTCTTTTCGCCATTTCAGCCATCCAGGCTTTGCTGTTTGTTGTGGTAGCCAATACCATCCTCGGCATCAGGGACATGGGATTCATTTACTGGTTTGCGCTGTTTTCAACAGCTGCTTTTGCCAATATTCTCGGGCTCAATATTTCAGCTTCGTTTAACTCTGCTGTGACCATTTACATACTCATACCACTGGTAATGATCCCCATGATGATCCTCAGCGGCGCTATGTTCAGCTTTGACAAGCTCAACCGAAGCGTAAGCCGCGTGGATAAAGTACCGGTCATTGCTGAATTCATGGTCACCAAATGGTCTTATGAAGCGCTTATGGTGCACCAGTTCAAGGATAATAAATTCATGAAGAATAAATTATACGAACTGGAAAAAGAAGAGAGCTACAGCGATTACAAAAAAGTATACTGGCTGCCCGAATTACAGGAAAGGCTCGAAAGGGTTGGAAACGAAGTTGACAACACGGGAACTGTGTCCATGTCGGCTAACGACCTGATGGTTATAGGCAACGAAGTAGTCAAGGAATCGACTATCAATAAAGATGTTACCCCGTTTGCACACCCGGAAAACCTGGCCCCCGGTAAATTCGTTTCGGAAACCACCGGGCAGGTGGCGGATTACCTGAATGCGCTTGATAAATATTATGGCGAAAGGTTTCAGCGTGTCAGCAAACAGAAGGAGAACTACTTCAACTTTTTCCTCGACCGGGATCCCGATGCCTGGGATTTGTTGCGCGACCGCTATCACAACGAAGGTGTTTCAGATATCGTCCGGAAAATTTTCGAGAAAAACAAAATTCTTGAGTACAACCACCAGCTGGTACAGCATTACGATCCAATTTACCAGGATCCCTTTATCAAAAACATGACTACCTTACGAACCCATTTTTATTCACCAAGCAAACCTTTTCTCGGGAAAACCTATGATACATTCTGGTATAACATGATCGCCATCTGGCTGATGACTATCTTTCTTTATATCACATTGTATTACGAGTGGCTTAAAAAACTAATCAATTTGTCTGAACGTTTTAAAAAGAAAAATTGATTTTTAACCCAACAAATTTTTTTATTCTTTTAATCAATCGTTATTTTTGTTAAACATTCAATATAATTGCTATGCCCAAAGTATTCGCGTTTTTAGTGATTTTACTGGCCATTGCCGCCGGATCCTGTAAATCAGGCGGTCAAGGCAAGGACGCCGGTATGGAGATCCCTGATTCAGTTCTGAACGCAGGTGTCGAAATCGACGAAGAAGTCATGCAGAACATCGTTCAGAATATATCCTCTCCGGTGGAGATGGCTGCCATGATCAAAGATCTCGGTGTTGCTTATTCAAACAAGTATATTTCCACAACAGAAAGGGTTGGAAACCTCACCACGAGCTTTCAGCAATCACTTAACCTGGGTATTTATGCTGCCGATCTGGGCTACCTGAATATGTACAACAAAACATCGGCAGTGGTGGATTACCTTACAGCCATCAAAACCCTTTCAGATGCCATTAAAGTCGGACAATTTTTCGATTTTACCACCCTGAAACGGCTTGCTACCAACAGTAAAAACCTCGACTCACTGATGTACATTTCTGTACACAGTTTTAACCAGATGGATAAGTACCTCCATTCAAACAACCGTACCAACCTCAGCGCCTTAATGGTTACAGGGGTATGGATCGAGGGCCTTTATCTTGGTACACAGGTGTATAAAGCCACTCCAAACAAAGAACTTGCCGAACGTATCGGCGAACAGAAACTGACACTCGACCAGCTGATGCTTATCCTCGATAACTATAAAAAGGATAATCAGTATGCCAAACTACTCGAAGACCTGCAGCAGCTCAAAACCCTTTTCAACTCCGTTACCATTTATACCAAAAAGGGTGAACCCCAAATGGTTGAGGTTGACGGCATACTTACCATCATAGGTGGTGATGAAAGCATTGTTGAAATCTCCCCTGAACTGTTGAACAACATTGTTGCCACCACCGAACAAATTCGTAACAAGATAATAAGTTTATAGTTATGAAGAGATTCACCCTATTATTTTTCGTGCTGACATTTGTGGGAGCAGGTTTATTGCGGGCACAGGACTTTTCGCAATTAACTGCCCAATGTGCCGGCAATGCAGGTGACGTTATGTATCTGAAAGATTTTGCTGTTAAGCTTGATGCAGGAACTCCCGGTGGCGCTCCGCCCACTGCCAGGTTTGCCCTTTTACTGAATAAAAGCATTGTATACCGGTTTTCGATTTGCACTGCCCCAAATTCCGATGGCGAAGCTGTACTGCAACTTTTTGATATGAATACCCTGTTGGGCAGCACTTTTATTACCGCAACAGGTAAAGATTATCCGTCATTCGACTTTAAATGCCAGAAAACAGGTGTTTACCACGTTTTTATCTCCTTCAAAGAAGGTAAGGCAGGCGAAGGCGTAGGTATTATGTCGTATGTGAAGAAGCTCTGATAGTTTTTGCACGATAAGCTTTAAAGCGAAAGCCGGTATGTGTGTGTTACATATGCCGGCTTTTACATTATCCGCTGCCCTATAAACAGCAGCAGAAAAATGGCGAGCAGTGCCACATTGAGCCAACCCGTTTTGTGCTTTACAAAGTAAAAAGTAAAAAGGTAAGCCAGGGGAATGGCAACTATATAAACCATTCCGGTATCTGCTCCCCCAATAACCAGAAAAACCAGCATACTATTCAGGAAAAAAGCCAGGAAAACCAGAAAAGATTTACGGGCATGAATTTTCATACTATCCAGGGCACCGGCCAGGAAGTAACTGGCATAAAACATGAAGGCCAGTATAAAAATCCAGTAAATCTGCTGACTTAACCGTAACGCTTTCTGAACCCTTTCAAATTCGCCGGAGATATCGCTTACCAGATTGTTGACGGGTATATCAGCCAGGTAGTAGCCTGAAATTACAAAAATATAGGGCAAAACAAGCCCCAGTATGGAAAAGGCCCATTCGCGCCAGGCAAGGGGTCTTAACAGGCCCAGGGCAACCAGTAAAAAGGGAAAAAGAAATATTACCGGAAAGTAAAAGAGGCTGGCCGTGGCGATGAGTAACCCGCAATCGAGAAACCGCATTGAAATACCTTCAATTTTATAAGTGCTCAACAACCGGAAAAATACAACCACCAGCAGGGTAGACGACACAAGTTCGGGAGTAAGGTGATGGTGCTGCGTAAAACAGGCTGTCAGCATCACATAAAATAAAAACGGCAACTGTGTTCGTACCGGAATAAAAAAATGCACCGTGTTTAACTGTATCAGCAGATATCCGTTGAGCATAAGCAACAACAACGCAATTAACGAAGACAATACGCGAAAACTATCGTTGAATGATGCAATCCATCTGCCCATGAAAATGGTGGCGACTTCAGATTCGTGCTGACCTGAAATCGTAACCAAAGAAGGCATCCAGTATAACACCGGAAGCAACGAAAACAATACGATAACGCTTACGCGGTTACTGTTGATATATTTGAGCACCATGAGCTGGTTAAAAACAGGCTTCAGGATAACAGCGCCTCAACCTTATTTACCAGGCTGCCCTTGGGCACGGCTCCAACCTGTTTATCGGCAACCTCCCCGTTTTTGAAAAAGAGCACTGTTGGAATGTTCCGGATACCGAATTTTGCAGCAACTGCCGGATTTGAATCCACATCGAGTTTGCCAACTACAATTCTTTCGCTGTAATCTTCAGCCAATTCCTTTACAATGGGACCAATTACCCTGCAGGGTCCGCACCACTCGGCCCAGAAATCAACCAATACGGGCTTATCGGAATTAAGCACCATCTCATCAAAATTTGCATCCGTTAATGTAACAACCATAGCGATAATTTTTTATAATTCCTGTTTTTTATGACTGCAAAAGTACAAAACTGCGTTTGAACATCAAACAACCTCAACAGAGTTTGAATTCAATTTCATTATAGCTTGTCAGAAACCCTATCAGCTCATCGGCAAGATTTATCCGGCAGGTACGGCTGAATAAATCAACCGTGATCTGCTCAACGGGATCATATACCAGAAATTTCAGGTTGGTATTACCGGGGTGTTGCCGGGTATGCGTTGCCAGCTCCTCGATGAAACTATCGGTAACAACATCCACGGGCATCCTGATCTGGATGGTTTTCACCAACTCATCCCTGACAGAGCTAAGCATGTAAACGTTCTTTATCCTGAGTTCCAGTTCCGGGTTGCTTCTCCAGGTGTTTTCGGTAACAGCGCCCCTGATGAGCAGTGAGTAATTATCATACATGTATTTGCGGAAATTCTCATAGTCCTTTCCAAAAAGCGTCATTGAAAACGTTCCGCTATAATCCTCAATGGTAAAAGCACCATAAGGTTTGCCGTTTTTTGTGGTGGCATGTCTGACACCTGTTACCATACCGCCAATGGAAATGTCCTTCCCCCGTAACGATTCCAGTTCACTTAGCTCGGCCAGTGAGGTGGTGCAGAACTGTTCCATTTCGAGTCTGAAATTATCGAGCGGATGTGACGACAGGTAAATGCCGATAACATCTTTTTCCTTGTTCAGCTTCAACAGGGGAGGCCATTCATTCACCTTTGACGGTTGAGGTTTGCTGATCTCAATATCACTCATGTCACCAAACAGTGTCAACCCCTGATCGGGGTTGCGCTGAGACTTATTGCCGTAACGGATCAACTGCTCGATAAAGCTGGTTCCTGAGGCATCGGGTTCCACGTAGGCATGCCTGGGTATGTCACTCAGCCCGTCGAAACCTCCGGCCATGGCCAGGGCTTCAAGACACCGCTTGTTTACGGTGGTAATATTTATCCTTTCAACAAAATCGTAGATGTCCCTGAACATGCCACCCTTTTCTCTAACCTCAATAAGGTGCTCTACGGCCGATTCACCTACTCCCTTTATGGCGGCCAGTCCGAACCGGATATGGCCACGGGCGTTTACCGTAAACCGTGCATGACTTTCATTGATATCCGGTACCAGTACCTTAATTCCCATACGTCTGCATTCGTCCATGAAAAAGGCAATTTTTTTCAGGTCGTTCAGGTTACGGCTCAGCACGGCAGCCATGAATTCTGCCGGGTAATGGGCTTTAAGGTAAGCCGTTTGATAGGAAATATAGGCATAACAGGTTGAGTGCGATTTGTTGAATGCGTAATGCGCAAACGACTCCCAATCCTTCCAGATTTTAGCCACTGTTTTTGGGTCGTGTCCGTTACGTACGCATCCTTCCTCGAATTTCACCCGGAGATCATTCATCATCGAAACGATCTTTTTACCCATGGCTTTCCGGAGTGAATCGGCCATACCTTTTGTAAAACCAGCCAGTAACTGCGATAATAACATAACCTGCTCCTGGTAAACCGTAATGCCATACGTGTCCTTCAGGTAGGCTTCCATGTCGGGTATGTCGTACACAATTTCCTCCCTGCCATGCTTGCGGTTTACATAACTGGGTATATATTCCATGGGGCCCGGCCGGTAAAGGGCATTCATGGCTATGAGATCTTCGAAACGATTTGGACGTAAAGCTTTCAGGTACTTTTTCATGCCTTCCGACTCAAACTGGAAAAGCCCTGTTGTTTCTCCCTTGCTGTAGAGTTCGTATGTTTTGGCATCATCAATCGGCAAGTGGTCGATATCCACTTCGATATTCCGCGACTTGCGGATGTTATCAATGGCATCCTTAATGATGGAGAGGGTTTTCAATCCCAGGAAGTCCATTTTAAGCATACCAACCGATTCGATATGCGAACCCTCGTACTGGGTGACATTTAACTCGGCATCCTTGTTCCGGCAGATGGGAATATATTCTTCGAGGTTGTCTTTCCCGATAATGATGCCACAGGCATGCACGCCGGTTTGCCTTACAGACCCTTCCAGCACTTCGGCATATTTAAGCGTGCTGGCAATCAACTTGTTTTCAGCGTTTTTCTCGGCCTGCAATTCCGGAACCTTTTCGTACGCATCCTTAAAGCTGGTACCAGGTGTATCGGGAACCAGCTTGGCCAGCCGGTCGGCTTCGGACAATTCGAGTTTCTGCACCCGTGCCACATCGCGTATAGCCATCTTGGGTGCCATGGTTCCAAAGGTTATAACGTGTGCCACACGCTGTTTGCCATACTTTTTTACTACATATTGCAGCACCCTTTCGCGGCCGTCTTCATCGAAATCAATATCGATATCAGGCATGGAAATACGATCGGGGTTCAAAAAACGCTCAAAAAGCAAGTCATATTTTATCGGATCAATATCGGTAATCCGCAGACAATAGGCTACTACCGAACCGGCAGCAGATCCGCGCCCCGGCCCTACCGACACCCCCATTTCCCTTGCAGCCCTGATCACATCCCATACAATAAGAAAATAACCCGGGAACCCCATTTTACGGATGGTGTCGAGCTCAAAATCGATTCTTTCCCGGACAATTTCATTCAGCTCGGGGAATCTTTGGGCTGCACCTTCATAGGTCAGATGATGCAGGTATTCGTAAGCATCAGTATATCCATCGGGTATTGGAAAATCAGGCATGATGGGATCGCTGTTGAGATCATAAACCTCAACCTTATCTACAATTTCCTGGGTGTTGGCCAGTGCTTCAGGAACATCCTGAAACAACTGCCTCATCTCGTCGCGCGACTTAAGCCATTCCTGCCGGGTGTAACGTAAACGGTTAGGGTCATCAACATCCTTTCCTGTGCTGATGCACAACAAACGATCGTGTGCCGGAGCATCCTCTTCGTTAATAAAATGCACATCATTGGTGGCAATGCATTTGATGCCGTTTTCTGCGGCAATCTGCAACAACTGGTTATTCACATAAACCTGGTTCTCAAAAACCTCCCTGTCAATCTGCGGATCACCTGACGGATGTCGCTGCAATTCGAGATAAAAGTCATCTCCGAAAATATCCCTGTATTCCGAAAGCGCTTTCAGCGCGAGTTCCTTTCCTTCGTGGCGGAGTAACCAGGGTATTTCGCCGTGCAAACAGGCCGATGAGGCAATAAGCCCTTCGTGATACTTCCGGAGTAATTCCTTGTCGACCCTGGGCCTGTAGTAAAATCCTTCGGTCCACCCATACGATACCAGTTTGATCAGGTTTTTATAGCCCTGTTTGTTTTTTGCCAGCAGCACCAGGTGAAATCCTCCCCCATCGGACTTATCGGATTTCTCAAGGCGCGAACGCCTGGCCACGTATACTTCACAGCCCAATATTGGCTTAATACCCTGCTTTTTAGCCTCGTTATGAAACTCCTTTGCCCCGAACATATTACCATGATCGGTAATGGCAAGGGCTTCCATATTGTCTTTTTTTGCTTTGGCAATGAGACTTTTAATTACAGCTGCGCCATCGAGAATCGAATATTGGGTATGAACATGTAAATGGGTGAAAGGTGCATCTGGGGGTACGGCATCCTTAATTGTTCCGGCGGCAACAACCGTTTCGGGTATTATGGGTTCGGACTGGTTTTTTATGATTTCAATTTCAAAAGGCCTGATGGGTTGCGGATTGGCATTTTTGAACGCATTGGTAAAATCAGGCTCCATATTAAGCTTTCGGGCCGAAATGACTTCGAGCCGTACCAGTTCAAAAAAACACCGTGCCGTTGCGGCCACATCTGCTGCAGCATTATGGGCTTCGTCAAATCCCTTATTGAATAAACGGTTATGCAGTTCCGACAGGGTAGGCCATTTAAATTTCCCTCCCTTGCCCCCCGGCAGGGCACAAAAATCCGTTGA
>CAZUBW010000051.1:22258-28514 GCA_964618645.1 uncultured Bacteroidales bacterium
TAGGCCATTTAAATTTCCCTCCCTTGCCCCCCGGCAGGGCACAAAAATCCGTTGATTCTTCTTTGGTACATATGGATCGGGTGCCGGCCAGTTTCGTTGAAATACCTTTCCTGACAAACTCGGCCCCCAGAATACTGATGTCAAAACCCACATTGTGACCTATCACAAAAGAAGACTCCCCGAGGTCGGTGTTAAACTCCTGAAGCACCAGGTCGAGTTCAACGCCTTCAGCCAGGGCTTTCTCTGTTGTAATACCGTGCACCTGAACGGCTGCCTGGGGAATAATGTATCCCTCAGGCTTAACAATGCGGCATTTATTGTATAATAACCGGCCAAACCGGTCGTGACATTCCCATGCCAGCTGAACCATCCGGGGCCAGTTGGCAGAATCTGTTACCGGGGCATTATAATTGGCGGGTAACCCGGTGGTTTCCGTATCAAAAATCAAAAACATGCCTTAAAATTACGGCAAGTTGCCGCATAAAAATCCCCTTGTTGATAAAAAAGGATAAGTCAACCTAAGGTCAGACCGCCAGTAATCCTTACAGTGCAGCGGGTTTATTGCCCAGCAATAATTCCTCGATTTGCCTGATAAACATTGCTTTTGTTTCCTCGCGGGTGGCAGCTATGCCCGACGACATGGTTGGCTGACCACTCTGGGGGCAGAACAGAAACGAAGGGATGCTTCTGATACCAAAAACCGCGGCCAGTTCCTGTTCCTTGTCCACATCTACCTTGTAAACATTAATCTTCCCGGCATATTCACGGGCCAGTTCATCCAGTATGGGTGAGGTAATTCTACAAGGCGCGCACCAATCGGCGTAAAAATCAACGACACAAGGTTTGTCCCCCTGGAACACCCATTTTTCAGGGTTTTTCTCGTAATCCATTATAAGTTTCAGAAATCCGTCCTTGTCGATATGCACAGGCTCACCAGTCGCTGCGGCCGCAGGCTGCACAACAGGGGTTTCCGATACCCTGGCTTCGCCAGCGTTGCTTTTTTCGGCGCTTTGCTCCGACTGACCCTTGCAACTCACCATGGTAATGGCCAACATGGTGGCCAGCATAAAAAAGGTTTGTTTCATTGTATGCTTTTTATATATTTATTTATGTACATATATACAATTAACGTGCCGTGTTGTTCATTATTTTTGGTTATGCCAGGTTGTCAGCTTTCCGGAACCTGCCGTTTCAGTTTGTAAAAAACAGCCCTTTCCGTAATTTCCATTTCCACCACCTGCATCAGTATCAGGTTTATCAACAACCTCTCTGCATGCGCACGGTTGATACGCGCCAGTCTTGTAAATTTTGAAAGGGTGATATTTTCGTTTTCTGAAAGATAAGCCAGCAGTGCTTTTTCCTCGCGCCCGTAGTTCAGCAAAATACCCTTTTGCATCCCTTTCCTTTTCCAGACATTGATGAGCACCTGATTGGCCTTGATATTCTGGTCACCGACACGTACATAGGCAACCCATTGGTCATCGTCGTCCCTGGCAAAATGGGGACGGTTCTTACTCATGGGCACATCTACCTCGAGAACGGTTTTACCCTCTACCACCCATTTTTTCAGGTTGTAAGTTACTGAAGGCCTGCAAAAAATATGTGCCCCGCTTTCGGCCATGTAAGCCTCCTCATCACTGCGTACACCGCTGATCCGACCATTATCTTTAACGCCAATCAGGAGCTTTCCGCCCATTGTATTGGCAAAAGCAGAAAAAGTCCGTGCAATTTTACGTGCATTGCTGATCTCGAATTTAAAATCGAGTTGCTGACTTTCACCCGATTCGATCAGCTTTTTAATATAATGGACGGGGTTATTACTTTCCGCTTTCATAAAAGGCCCGTGAAATTATGCCGGATTATGCAAAAATAGCTTATTTTAGATAGAAATTTTTGCCAGGCATGTATCCTGCCTGTCCTTTAATTCGTATGAGCTTTAAAACCAGGAAATCATGAAAAGGTATTTAGTGAACGTATATGTGAGATTAGCACTGTTGATATGGCTGCTTGGACCGGTTATTCTGATTCCTGCCACCGGCATCGGAAGCGCATATGCCCAGACCCCTGATAAGTCAACCCAGTATAAGGAACACCTTCGGAAAGGTGATGCTTATCTTGCAGAAAAAAACTATGCTGCTGCCATGTTCGAATACGAAAAGGCAGCTGACCTTATGCCCAACGAGGATGAACCCAAACTGAAAATGCAAAGTATCGAAGCCACCCTGGGAATAAACGAGCTTGCTGAGGTTAAGCGCAAAGTTGAACAAGCCCGCAAACTTGAGCAGGAGCAACTTAAAAAAGCTACGGCTGTCACAACCACACCAGCCACTGCAGCGCCGGCAGCTGAAACAGCCGTTGACATGCAAGACGCCGGCGACCGTGAAAGTGGCCGTAAAGAAATACTGGATAGGTTTGCCGATGAGCTTGCCAGGGCTGAAAAATCAAAAGATCAGGCGGCCATTGCTGCAGTGCTGCGGAAAATTGCCGATGCCTTTAAAGAGGCCGGCGATGATGAAATGGCTATTGATTATTACAACAAAGCCCTTGCCATTGAAGAAAAAATGGGTAAAGAAGAAGTTGTGGCCGAGGTATATGATAACCTGGCAGATGCCTATTATAGCTCCGGCGATTTTCAGCAGTCCATTACATCCTACGAAAAATCGCTCGCCATTAAGGAAAAGACCGGTGATAAAGCCGGTGTGTCAAAGGTTATGTCGGAAATTGCCAATGTTTACGAAACCACTTACGATTACAAAAATGCCATTAACTACTACCAGCAATCCGCAAAAATCAAGGAAGATATCCAGGACGAACCGGGATTAAAGGACATCGAGAACAACCTTGGAGATGTTTATTATAAACAGAAAATTCTGACCAGTTCGATTCTGTCATACGAAAAAACCGTAACCATTATCCGTAAGCTTAACATGGACGAAGCCCTGGGGTCGGTTTACAATAAACTGGGCGTAGCACATTACGAAATGGGCAATTATGCCGAAGCTGAAAAGTTTTTCAAGGAATCGATGAAAAACCTCAATGAAAACAACAACCGCAAAGAAGCCTCCATGGCGCTCAATAACCTTGGTAATTTGTTGTTTATCAACAATAAATACGAAGATGCCATTGGTTATTACCAGCGGTCGATCAATACCAAAAAAGAAAACCAGTACGACTACGGTCAGGCCGTCACCCTGTTTAACCTCGGTAATGCCTACCGCCGCTCGGGCGATCACGAAATGGCCATTAAACAATATGAAAAAAGTAAGCGGATTGCCGACAGCCTGGATATTCCCGTGCTGATTGCCAAAAATACCAAAGCGCTTTCCGTGGCCTACAGCTCGGCCAAAAAGTTCGAGAAAGCTTCGGAAATGGAAGAAGCATTGGCCTCGCTTAACCAGTCGAATATCAGCATTGAGATCCCGGTTTCCGAAAACGAAATGGACCTCGAATTCGAAAAAACGCAGAAAATTCTGACAAAATTAAACGAAGAAGCACTCAAGCGTAAAGAATCACTCGAATCGGGAGCTGAGGACAAAATGACCGACATGTATATCAACAACATTAATGGTCAGTATCTGCGTGAACAAAGCCGGAACCGGATGCTGATCATTATCAGTGCAGGTTTGGGAACCCTGTTGCTGGGTATGTTGTTCCTGTATACTCGACTAAAGCGAAAAGCCTGATGACGTTTTGCTGATAACCTTTCTCCAACCCAAAAATCCTAAAAACAAAACCCACACCGGTTAGTGGAGAATAGGGGAGTCGAACCCCTGACCTATTGCATGCCATGCAATCGCTCTAGCCAACTGAGCTAATTCCCCGGTATGGGTGTGGGCTTAAATAATTATGGGGGCAAAAGTATTAAATTAAAACCATTCCTGCAAAAAAACGTATTTCTATTTTTACAGATGCCGATGGCATCACTTTTGCTCTTTAATTGATTACGAACCATATTTAACGCACGCATATGAAAGTTTTTACCTGGATATTACCTGTTGCCTTGATGCTGGGCAGTTGTTCATCGCCCGAAAAGCTTCTTCAGAAAGGCAATTACGATGCAATCATCGAAAAATCGATAAAGGGGTTGATTAAAAATCCCAATAATGAAGAAGATGCCATTATGCTCGATAAAGCCTACAACCTGGCGAATACCCGCGATCTCGACAGGGTTAAGTATCTCAAAATGGAAGGTAACCCCGACACCTGGGACGAAATGTTAAACCTTTATTCCATGTTGAAAAACCGGCAAGCCTCGGTAAGCCGGGTATTGCCCTTGCATATCAATGGACGAACCGTACAATACAATTTTGTGGATTACGATGCCGAAATAGTGGCTGCGAAAAGAAAGGCAGCCGAATACTACAATACGCACGGCCGTAAACTCATGGAAAACAAAACCAAAGAATCGTATCGCCAGGCTTATTATGAATTGAACAAGGCCAGACAATACTCGGGCGACTCATACAGCGACCTTGACCAACTGATTAACGAAGCCCGGTATCTTGGCACCAGCAGGGTGTTGGTGGGTGTTGTCAACCGCACGATCATAAACCTCCCCCAGGAATTTACCGACGGACTGGTAGCCGTTAATGCCTCGCAACTGAACAGCGAATGGGTTGAATATCATACCCGTAAACTCGACAACAGCATTCAATACGATTACTATATCGATATCATTTTGCAAAATATTAGCGTATCGCCCGACCTGGTAAGTGACAAGGATATTATTGAAAAAAAGACCATCGAAAACGGATTCGAGTATGTACTGGATGCCAAAGGAAATGTAATGAAAGACACCTCCGGAAACGACATAAAAATCAAGAAATACAAGGAAATACAGTGCACAGTTATTGAATCGCATCAGCAGAAAGACTGTAACATAACCGGGGAGGTTGAATTTATCACGGCAAATCCTGAATCGGTGATCAAAAAACAACCTATCGCTGCCGCTATGCATTTTGAGCATACTTCAGCCAGGGCTATTGGTGATGTGGAAGCTTTGTCGCCGGAAAAACGTAAGCTAGTAGAACTTGAGCCAGTTCCTTTCCCAACAGACATTCAAATAATACTCGACTGCACCGAAGCACTCAAGAAATCGATTCACGAAGCCATTACCTATAACAGGGGGATCATTCGTTGATATTTTTTGCTTATTTTGCGCCCCTTAACCATACTATAATAAGCTGATGGGGGGATATATTCATGTTTCTGAGCCGGAAAGAGCGGTACTTGTCGGTGTTTCCAGCAATGATCAACCCATTGAACTGATCGAAGAATACCTCAGTGAACTGGCTTTCCTGGTAGATACGGCAGGCGCTGTTCCGGTAAAGCAATTCATTCAGCGACTCACCACCCCCAATGCCAGTACCTACATTGGCAGTGGTAAATTGTTTGAAATTAAACAGTTTGTAAAGGAAAACAATATTGACATCGCCGTTTTCGATGATGAACTATCACCCAGCCAGGTAAGGAATATCGAAAAAGAACTGGAAATCCGTGTACTTGACCGTACGAATCTCATCCTCGATATTTTTGCACACCGGGCTACCACTGCCTATGCCAAAACCCAGGTAGAACTGGCCCAATACGAGTACCTGCTGCCCCGGCTGGCAGGTATGTGGACCCACCTCGAACGTCAGCGCGGAGGTATCGGCCTCAGAGGTCCGGGTGAAACAGAAATCGAAACCGACCGCCGGATCATTCGTACCAAAATCGCGCTGTTGAAGGAACAGCTCGATAAGATTGATAAACAAATGGTAACCCAGCGCAAAAACAGGGGGAAATTGGTGCGCGTTGCCCTGGTTGGCTATACCAATGTGGGCAAGTCAACCCTTATGAACTTGCTTAGCAAATCAAGTGTTTTTGCAGAGAATAAGCTTTTTGCCACGCTCGACGCCACCGTGCGGAAAGTGGTGATTGGCAACCTGCCTTTTCTTTTATCGGATACCGTGGGTTTCATCCGTAAACTGCCACATCACCTTGTTGAATCGTTCAAATCAACACTCGACGAAGTAAGAGAAGCCGACCTGCTTTTGCATGTTGTGGACATTTCACACCCGGGGTTTGAGGAGCAGCTTGCTGTGGTTAACCAAACCCTTCAGGAAATAAAGGCGGCAGACAAACCAACCCTGGTAGTATTCAATAAAACCGATGCTTATTCCTTTATTTCCAAAGATGAAGACGATCTCAGCCCGAAAACACGTGATAACTTTACGCTGGATGAGCTAATGAACAGCTGGATGGCCAAGCACAATGA
>CAZUBW010000052.1:0-28310 GCA_964618645.1 uncultured Bacteroidales bacterium
TAGTTATATGCCTGATTACATGATTATTAAAAAATTCAACTGTCAAACTCGGGATCTGAAAACCGGATATAGCAAGTGATTAAAATAATGGCCTTTCCTGAAAATGAATGTTCCCGCTTTCAGGCATTTCAGATCATTAATATTATAGCGCATAAAATGTCCGTTAAACTCGTCGAAGTTTGTCCACAACTCCTGCCTTGCGGGCACAGTAATCACTATATCCCGGATGTTGGGGAATGCATTTATCAATTGTTCAAGAAACGCCTGAGGCGCTTTTATGTGCTCGATTACATCCAGCAAAAGAATCACTGAAATGCTATTTCTGATAGATTCACTGAGCGACAAGGCGTTTGTGCCCGTAAAAAAATACGCTTCAATGTCCTTAACCGGGGAAACATCAGCAAGCTCAACTCCTTTGATCTTCAGATTATTATTATGCAAAAATTGTGTAACAATTCCTCTTCCCCCTCCAACTTCAAGAATTTCTTCACTATCAAGTTTGCATTTTTTTAAAAATCGCAGAATTATGCTGTTCCGGGCATGATACCAGAAATGATTCTGAATGTTATCGGGATAAATATTCCGAAATTGCTTCTCTGAAAAAACTGTATTCATTATAATTAGTGCTTGTCAATAAAATTGGAAAAATGTTTAACCGATTATGTGTCTGTTCAGAGAGTTCCATTTGCAAGGCTTGCGCAGTCCGAAAATGCGGAGTTTACTATTCGTAAATGAGCAATTTTCGGACAAGCGTAACGTAGCAAATGGGACTTTATGGACAGACACTAATTAGAGTCGTTCATCAATAATATAACGCGGCCTGCGCTTGACTTCCTTATAAATTTTGCCAAGGTATTCTCCGATAATACCAATGCAAAGAATTTGTATGCCCCCTAGAAAATAATAGGGCAATACGGTTGAGAACCATCCGGGTATGACTTTTTGATCAAAATATCCAATAATGGCATAAATCATAAGCATAACACAAATAATAAACACCAAAAAACCTATTATAGTGATAATCCGCAATGGAACAGTGCTGAATGAAGTAATACCGTCAAAAGCAAGCGATAACATCTTGCCAACAGTATATTTGGAGACACCGGCTTTCCTTATTTTCCGATTGTAATAAACAATGGCTGTGTCGAACCCAATAGAAGAAAACAAACCGCGTAAAAAAATATTTACTTCAGGATATTTTCTGAGTTCTTCTATAACCCTTTTGCTGGTAAGTCGGAAATCTGCATGATTAAAGATAATCTTTTCGTTAAATGAACATAATAACCGGTAATAAGTATTGGCCACTCCTCTTTTGATAAAGCTGTCATTATCCCTGCTCTTTCTTACGCCAAAAACAATTTGGTTTCCCTGCCTGAATTTTTCAATCATCTCCCCGATGACTTCAATGTCATCCTGCAAGTCAGCATCAATGGTAATCAAACAATCGGCCTTTTGATTGAATTCAAGTAATCCGGCCAGTAAGGCGTGTTGATGTCCCCGGTTTGAAGAGAGTCTTACGGCATTTAGCCTGTTATCAACAAGTGTTAATGAGCGTATTTCCTCCCAGGTTTTATCTGTACTGCGATCGTCAACCAACCCGATAAAACTATCCTTAACAATAACCCCTTCACTGACAAAACTGTCCATAAGTTTTAACACAGCTGTTACCGTAAGACGAATAGCCTCCTGCTCATTGTAACAAGGTATTACTATACCTATTTTTACAGCTTTTGGGGTTGTCATGATATACTTTTTTATAACGGTATCGATTAATCCCGCTTGTTTTACACTACACACTCAACCAATAGGCCAATTGAACATCATTTTATTGGCACTTTCATTCCGACAGACTATTTTGTTTATCTAACACTTTCAAATAAAAAACTGCTTCCGGTGATGTTTGCGAATGAAAAATCTTCGAAAATTCCAATGTATATTCTTCATTACCATCCTGTAAGGCTTTCATGATTTCCTTTAGCCTGTCATCTGAATAATCTGCCAGGTAAAAGGTATAAATCGTATCCGGCTTCAAAAAATCCTGGGGGCTTACAGGATAAACACCTTTGTAAAAAGTCTGAAGCCAGGGAAGATAAATATAGGTTTCAGGATAAAGCTCATTATAAATGGTGGTCAGGTACCTGCCATATTTACCGCTTTCATTAAGGCCGAATTGCATTCCATATTCAATAGCTGAACAACCGTAATAATAAGCGCTGATAATCTTGGGAGGTGTTTTCATCAAAGGTGAAATTTGTTGATACACTTCTTTCTTGGTTAGGGTAAGTTGGTTCAGGTCTTTTAACTGTTTCACTGACCTTGGTACGGTATTCATTACCAGAAAAACCGTAAACAAAGCCGGCAATATCAGGTTAAGTCCGGTTTTTACCAGTAAGGGAAACACTTTGCCTGCCATCAGCATGGCTAAAAAGAAAATGAAAACCGGCAACAACAATACCGGTGTCATATAATAAAAAGCATAATGTTTTGCTGTTATCAGGTAAGAAATGGCCAATAACGAAATGAACCCAAGTGAAAATGCAACCAGGTCATCCTTTTTTCTTTTTTTCGAAATATAAACAAATAGTATTACAACCAATATAAGCAATGGGATCAACAACGGATAAGTTTGTTGAATCATCATTTGCATATTGTCTGAAAATACAGTCCAGTCAACAATGCCCTTTTCTCCTAAACCATAAACACCTTTGTGTGTGAAAACATTGGTTACCCAATTGACAAATTTAGCATGATTGGCTACAACCGGAAAAGCAAACAGTAAAAAGAAAACAAAAGATAAAATGCTGTATCGCAGACGCAATCTCCACGTAGGCAAAATAAACAACGGCAACACAAAATATGGGAGAAAGGTAAGTTTGTCTGCAAGACTTAGTCCGAAAAGCAGGGCGAAAATAACACTATACCTTTTGTAATTCCTTGTTTCCTCGGGTTCATATATCATCTTTACCAGGAAAATAATCCACAGACTTAGTAGCGAGATCATAATAGCCTCAGGCATCAGTCTGTAGTTAACCTCCAACGTCATTAGGAACGTAAAAGGCATAAACTGCAATATGGACGCAACTGCAAAACTGCCCGAAAACCTGTAAACATACCTTCCCATAACAAAAAGCATAATGGCATTCATTACAGCCATTGAGTATAATGAGGCATTAATATATAATTCCGGATGCAGCATAACATCTTCCCATAGCGTTTGCCCCGGCCTGAACGCATGAACCACCCATGCAACCAAAGTGATAATTACCTGTACGGGCGTACCGGGATGTCCCACTGCATTGAGCGGAAGATGCAGGTTTGCCAGGGCTATGCCATTGAACAAGTAAGCATACTCGGGATCCGTGCTAAACAAGAATTTCATGCTGCCATACCGTATGTAAAACCATTCAAAACACAGCAGGCTTATCGGAAGCGCTAATAATAAGCCTTTGAATAACCCTTTGGTATTCTTATCTTTCATGGCAACTTAATTATAAGGTTATTTACCTGAACCGAATCTGCCGGGTCGAAATCAACTTCTTCGGGTGGAACACGAAAAACAAACAGGTGATTAAATTTGGCATAAATATCTGTCAAGTAAGGCAAAAAGGGTTTATATGCCGCAGCTGTTTTTAAGTCATTGGTAATAAAATAGGTCGCTCCGTTTTCCACAAAAGTTTTCATTTGGAGGCTGTCGTCTTTTGCTCGTTCTTCACTGGCTTCCTTGCGGTCAGCTATTACCCAGCCTTTCAGATTCATCAGGTATAGCGGTCTGATATACTGCGAAGGATAGAAAACAATGCTGTCCTCCCTGGTAATTCCGGCTTTCTCCAGCCACGATCCGGCGGTATACATGTCTTTTACCTGCTCGTAGTCGTTTCGCCAATCTACTATATAGCGTTTCGTATGCTGATCCCTGGCATGGATAACATTCACTGCCACTACCACCAGAAAAACCAGCTGAATCACCCGCGATTGCAAAGTCGAGAAAGAAAACCGTGATAATAGCATAAAAAAGCTAATAAACAGAAAGGCAGGCAACACATAAAACCCAATGTAAAAATAATCATGATCGCCCAGCGCCTGGAACCACAGCAGCGAAAAACTGATCAATGCCAATACCAAAAAGATCGAAATAAGCCTTAACATTTCATTTGAAAAACGGCGGAATCCGATAATCAGTGCCAGACAGGTAATCATAAACCAGAACGTAGGCGGATAAAAATACTCCTTAAACCAGAGCACATTCATTTTGTGCAGGGTAAAGGCAATGTCTTCACGCGACATTTCCCAAATGGGAAAAGTAAAGGTTGAAAATTGCCATGAGCCATGTTTGGTATTGTAATATTTGGCATATAGCGCCCACCCGGCTACAATGGCTACAATGGTAACAAAGGCAATTATTTTTCTGCCGTAATGCCCGTCTTCGTTCAGACTGAGAGGCAGTAACTTTAACTTATCGGCTGTAACCAGTGTCATAATAATTGCCGGGCCCGTCAGCTCAGTGATTTTCATGGCTCCGGCAATGCCAAAAAATAACATAGAAACCAGAAAAGTCTTCGTTTTTTTATCACCCACATGGCGAAAAAAATAATACCAGCCAATAAAAGAAAACGAAAGCGCCACTGTATTGGGCATGAAATTATTGGCATAATATACCAGCAAAGGGCTCGAAAAAATCAGCGCCACCACCACGGAAGCATAAAAAATATTCCTGAGCAGGTGAAAAGACAGCCTGAACAGGTAGAACATGCCGATATAAAATATCAACAGGTTCACAGCCCTGAAAATGAATTCGTGGTAACCGAAAACGTGGTATAGTATAGCTACAAAGTAATACAGGATAGGTATCTCACTGGGCGCGGTGTAACCGGTTGTATACTCGTCGGAATACAACATATGCGTCTGCGGCCTGAAGAAATGCATCCCTTCCTGGTAATAATTAAGCGCAAGTGAGGCTCCATCGCACTGCCGCCAGTTATGAACCGACTGGGGCCGCTTCATAAGTGTTTTGGGATAATTGTAAATGACTGATAAGCCGGCGATTAACACCAGGAAAATCAGTATTTGAAGCGTTTGTTGTTTTGCGGCTTTCATCTCGAGATGGGTTGCGCGTACGCGGTCACATCGGCACCGGTAATTTCCTTATCGCACAAAATCATCAATCGTTCCAATACATTGCGGAATTCCCTGATATTACCGGTCCATGTTATCTTCTGCATTTCGCTGATGGCATCGGGCAGAATAGCTATTTTGGGTTTCCCGTATTCCGCGGAAATTTGTTCGTTGAAGTAATCGGCCAGTAGCGGAATATCCTCAATACGGTCGTTCAGCGAAGGCACCTGGATGATGATAACCGACAACCGGTGGTAAAGGTCCTCTCTGAAGTTCTTCTGGATGATCTCCTCCTTCAGGTTTTTATTGGTAGCTGTAATAACCCTCACATCCACATCAATATCCTTGTCGCTTCCCACACGCGATATTTTATGTTCCTGAAGCGCGCGCAACACTTTGGCCTGGGCCGACAGGCTCATATCGCCCACTTCGTCGAGAAACAGCGTGCCGCCATGGGCCTGTTCGAACTTTCCCTTGCGTTGCTTAATGGCCGAAGTAAAAGCGCCCTTTTCGTGACCGAACAACTCGCTTTCGATCAGTTCCGAAGGTATGGCCGCGCAATTCACTTCCACAAACGGCATGTTCGCGCGCGGACTCTTCTCGTGCAGCCACCGGGCTACCAATTCCTTTCCGGTGCCGTTATCGCCGGTGATCAGCACGCGTGCATCGGTGGGGGCTACGCGTTCGATCATTTCCTTTACCTTAACAATGGCAGGCGATTCGCCGACTATGTCATAGGCCTTGCTGATTTTACGCTTCAGCACCTTTGTTTCAGTCACCAGATCGTTCCGCTCCAGGGCATTGCGTACCGAAACCAGCAGGCGGTTGAGGTCGAGCGGTTTTTCAATAAAATCGTAGGCTCCTTTTTTAATGGCTTCTACAGCCGTATCGATATTGCCATGGCCCGAGATTATAATGATGGGGACATCACCGGCCTTCTCGTGCAGTTTTTCGAGCACTTCAATGCCATCCATGCCCGGCATTTTTATATCGCACAGTACAATATCGTAACTGCCGTTCCCAAATAAATCAAGGGCTTCTGATCCGTTGGTGGCCTGTTCTACTTTGTGATTCTCATACTCGAGCACCTCCTGCAGGGTATTGCGTATGCTCTTTTCGTCGTCGATTACCAGAATATTGGCCATGGTTATGCTGTAACAGCTTTCATATGCAGCAACTCATACATCACACCCTCTTTAAGGGCAAAATTCGACTGCACCAGGCGATTAATCTTCAGCTTTTGAAGTACAAACTTGACAATAAGGGTGGCCACCACTATCATTTCAAGGCGCATGCTTTCGAGTCCCTTCATTTGTTTGCGCTCCTTAAGGGTTGAATTGATCAGTTTCTGATAAAGGTTTTCAAAATCGGTGAGGTCAATATTTACAGCCTCGGGCATGCAATCGGTTTCGGTTTCAAAATTGGGATCTTCAGCCCTGATCATGGCAACAATGGTTTCAAACGATCCCGATGCACCAATCAGTGTAGTGACCTTATGCCGGCGAAATTCGTCGAACAGGTCACAGAGCCTTTCTTCGAGGTAATTCGAAATGAATTCGATTTCCTCAATGGTGATGGGATCCGAAGGTTTGAACTTGGCCAGCAGCCTGGCTACACCCAGTGGATAACTTTTTTTCCAGTATATGTTTTCGGCGTCGGCTATAATGAACTCGTTACTGCCGCCCCCGATGTCGAGGATAAGCGCCTTTTCACCATTCATGGGCACTGCCTGCCGCACACCCTGGTAAACAAGTTCGGCCTCGCGGTCGCCCGTTATCACTTCAACCTCCAGGTTAAAGCGCTGCATGATCATCCGCACAAACTGCTCCCCGTTTTTGGCACTGCGAATACCCGATGTGGCATAGGCATAGGTTTTCTCCACGTTGTGCTCATGTACCGTATGCAAATGACGGTCAATGGCATTCAGTCCGCGGGTAATGGCATCGGGACGGATCTCCTTCTTGTCAATACCATTTTTTCCCAGTTTAACAGGTAGTTTACTGTTGTGTAAGATGTTGTATACACCATTCCCGTTGGTTTCGGCGATCAGCAGGTTAAAAGTGTTGGTTCCCAGGTCAATAACAGCAATTCGCATTCTTCAAGGCATGAAATGAAATTCAACTTCAGGGTTCAATATGCTAAAATACAGATTTTTTTTTAATACTTGAGCCATTTCCACAATTCGCCGTAGGTTATCTTCTTGCCATACATCAGGATACCGGTACGGTATATTTTGGCGGCCAGCCAGGTGGTGCCCAGAAATGTCACGATCAGCAGCACAGCCGACAACAGCAACTGGCCAACAGGAACCTCAAACGGTATGCGGGCCATCATTACTATGGGCGAAGTCAGCGGGATCAGTGAGAATATCACCGCCAGCTTGCCCGAAGGATTCAGAAAAGCATTCACCATTACAATAATGCCGATGATTAGTGGAATGGTGATGGGAAACATAAACTGCTGGGTGTCGGTTTCGTTGTCAACCGCGGCGCCAATGGCGGCGAATAGCGACCCGTAAAGTACATAGCCCCCCAGGAAGAAAAAGATGAACGCGCCAATGATCAGCGGAATATTCACCGCTTTCATTTTGTTGATGATCCCGTCGAGTTTTACAGCTGCTTCGGCCTTACTATCCGATACGTTTTCAGGGGCAGCTGAAAAATCAGCAGCGGGACTCATAATATCAGCAGGGGCCTGCTGAACAATGGCCGTTTTTTCCGGCATGGGCAAAATGAATTGCTGTGCTACGGTGGTTATTCCCAGGGTAAGCAGCACCCAGGCCACAAACTGGGTAAGTCCCAACAACCCGATGCCAATGATCTTCCCCATCATTAATTGAAAGGGCTTAACCGACGAGACAATCACCTCCACTATGCGGTTGGTTTTTTCCTCGAGCACGCCCCGCATCACCTGGGCTCCAAACATAAAGATAAACAGGTAGATCAAAAAACCTGCCGCATAGCCCAATCCCCGTTTCACATCGGTGGTGTCTTCCTGTTTGTTCGGCCAGTTTTTCCAGTTGATGCGGTTAAGACTTACGCGGGTTTCAAGCGACTGAATGAAATCGGCCGGGATATTCTTTACCAGCAGCTTGTTGTTGAACAAATGTTTTTCGATTGCTTTCGAAATATGCTCTTCCATGCCCAGGCTTGGCGTTTTACGGTAGTACAATTCAACCGAGGTTGACCTGCCCGCCGAAATAAGGTTCTGCGAAAGGAAAAGAACACCGCCATATTGTGTTCCTTCAAAGGCCTTGAGCACATCGGGCAACCGGGCATTGCTCAGGTAAGTGAACTTCATGTTGTCGCGGTTGGGGATAACATCCCTGAAAAACTGCAGCGAATCAGGCACCGGTTGTCCCAGGGCATCATACTCCACCACCGCTATTTCCGTCACCTCCGAATCCTCGAGTGTGGCAAACCAGCCGGGCAATATGATGAGCGCGGCAAACAGCAGGGGACCAATGATGGTCATGATGATGAATGACTTTTTGCGAACCCGCGTTATGTATTCGCGGCCAATGATCAGACCTATCTTGCTCATGATGCTTTGGATGTTAACTTATTCTGGGCTTCAACAACATTAATGAAAATCTCGTTCATGGTGGGGATTACCTCGTTAAACGAAGTAACGTTTGCCACAGGCAGGATCAGGTTAAGCAGGTCGTTGCCGTTCAGCGATTTTTCAAGTGAAACCTTCAGGAAATTGGTCCCCCTTTCTTCGCGCTGCTGAATCACCGTGCAATGCCCGTTTAGGTTGGCTGCCACTGAAGCGGGACTGCCGGTAAAACCAACTTCGTAGGTATTGGCTTTGTATTCCATTTTGATATTATGCACATCTCCCTCGAGGATGGTTTTCGATTTGTTGATGAGCGTAATGTAATCGCACAACTCCTCAACCGAACCCATATCGTGCGTTGAAAAAATGATGGTTGAACCGTTCTTTTTGAGTTCCAGGATTTCGTTCTTCAGCAAATTGGTGTTGATGGGGTCGAATCCACTGAAGGGCTCGTCGAATATCAGCAATTTGGGCTGATGCATAACCGTGGTGACAAATTGAACCTTTTGTTGCATCCCCTTGGAAAGTTCTTCCACTTTTTTATCCCACCAGGCTTGTATCTCAAATTTGGTAAACCAATGCTTCAGCCGCTTCATGGCCTCGGCCTTGCTCATGCCTTTCAGCTGAGCCAGGTACAATGCCTGTTCGCCAACCTTCATTTTCTTATACAGTCCTCGTTCTTCAGGCAGGTAACCGATATGATCAATGTCTCCGGACTCAAACCTCCGGCCCATAAACAGGAGTTCGCCCTCGTCGGGCATCGAAATCTGGTTAATGATCCGTAACAAGGTTGTTTTACCGGCGCCATTCGGACCTAAAAGGCCGTAAATGGAACCCTCGGGCACGCTGACCGTGACCCGGTCCAGTGCAACATGTTGCGTGTATCGCTTAACGATATCGCGGGCAGTAAATAAATGCATAATGTTTTGACAGGGTTTTAAATCAAATCCGCGTCAAAAATAGCCAATTACTCGAAATAGTTTTTCATACGATCGAAGAAATTCCGGTCGCCGCTCGTGGGATTGGGTCTGAAATTTTCCGAATCTTCCAG
Organism: uncultured Bacteroidales bacterium; assembly: GCA_964618645.1. GTDB lineage: Bacteria > Bacteroidota > Bacteroidia > Bacteroidales > UBA10428 > UBA5072. Next base: position 9,722 of record CAZUBW010000052.1, read on the forward strand.
TTTTTCGAGTATTTTCCGTTCTTCGCGGCTCAGTGTTTTAGGGATCCACACGTTTATGCTGACCAGCAAATCGCCTTTCCCGTAGTTGTTTACCTCGGGAAGGCCTTTCCCGCGAAGGCGCAGTATTTTTCCGGGTTGTGTTCCCGGTTCAATTTTTATTTTCACCCTGCCGTCGAGGGTGGGAATTTCAACATTGGCGCCAAGCGATGCCTGTGCAACCGACACATACAGGTTGTAAAGCAAATCGTTGCCGTCGCGTATCAGATCGGGGTGTTTTTCCTCCTCAATGATGACCAGTAAATCGCCGTTGACGCCACCACGGCGTGCAGCATTGCCCTTACCTGAAACCGATAATTGCATACCTTCGGCAACACCTGCCGGTATGCGAACCGATATAACCTCCTCGCCCCTGACTACACCTTCGCCTGCGCACTTATGGCATTTATTGGTAATAATTTTCCCATCGCCATTACAGGTAGGACATACCTGGGTGGTTTGCATCTGCCCGAGAAAGGTATTGGCCACCCGGGTTACATGACCAGTTCCGCGGCAGGTACTGCAGGTTGTATAGGCATTTCCGCCCTTGGCGCCGGTTCCGTTACACTCATCGCATTTGATGTATTTGGAAACTTTCAGCTTTTTTTCCACCCCTTTTTCAATTTCTTCGAGGGTGAGCTTAACCTTAATCCGCAGGTTCGTTCCCCTGGCTACATTGTGGCCACCCCGGCTTCCACCCCGCGAGCTGAACCCGCCAAAACCGCCAAATCCCAGGTCGCTGAAAATGTCCCCGAAATGCGAGAATATATCGTCCATCGACATGCCGCCACCGTTGAAACCTCCACCGGCTGCGCTGCCAACACCGGCATGTCCAAACTGGTCGTACCTGGCCTTCTTCTGCGGATCGCTCAGCACTTCATAGGCCTCGGCAGCTTCCTTAAATTTGTCTTCCGCTGCCTTATCCCCCGGGTTACGATCGGGATGGAACTTCAGCGCCTGCTTCCGGTAAGCTTTCTTGATTTCATCTGCAGAAGCGCCTTTCGTAACTTCCAGCACCTCATAATAATCGCGTTTTGCCATGGTTAAAAACCTGTTTTATCCCAACGGGTGTAATACTATTCGCCTATCACTACTTTGGGGAACCTGATTACCTTGTCGTGAAGGAAGTACCCCTTTTCCACCACATCCACCACCTTGCCCTTCAGTCCCTCCTCGGGAGCAGGAATTTTGGTCACCGCCTCGTGAAAATCGGTGTTGAATTCCTGGTTTAAGGCTTCAATTTCCTTTACCCCATTTGATTGGAGAAAATCTTTAAACCTATTGTATATCAGCATCATGCCCTGCTTAACCGCTTCCATGTCCTGGGCGGTATTCACGGCGGTCAGGCCCCGTTCAATATCGTCGACAAAGGGAATGATTTTAATGATCAGCTCTTCCGAAGCCGTCTTAATCATTTCGGTCTTCTCTTTGAGGGTCCGTTTCCGGTAATTGTCAAATTCGGCCGACAGCCTCAGGTATTTGTCGTGCAATTCCTGCGTCTTTTGTTCAAATGCTTTCAGCTCCTCCTGCATTTCTTTGGACTTCTCCTCGAACGCACTGAGGTCTTCCTGCATGTTGTCCTTTTCAACATCCTGCGTTATTTCTTCCTGTCCTTCCTTTTGTTTGGAACTGTGATGCTTCTTTTTGCCTGCCGCTTCGGGCCTTACTTCCTCATTTTTTTCTTTTCCGGTCATTTCCTGTATGCTGTTTTAAATACTTGTCGTACGAAACTGCCATTACAGCAAATAACCTGCCAATATATGGCTGCGCGACATTTTGGCAGACAATATCGTTCCTGTGCTGTCATACTTTATGGCAGCCTGATGGGTATTTTCAGAATCCCCTGCTTTTATTTCAGGTATTGCTTCAGCGCAAGTTCCAGGGCCTCACCCCGCAGGTTTTTGGCGACAATGGTGCCCTTTCCGTCGATCAACAGGTTGGACGGTATGGAAGACACCTGGTACAAAGCGGCAGGTGCAGCATCCCAGCCCCTGAGGTCGCTTACATGATGTTCCCACCCGAGATTGTCGGCCCTGATTCCTTCACGCCAGGCCTTGAAATCTTTGTCGAGTGACACACTGTAAATGGTAAAACCTTTCCCCCCGCTGAACCTGGCATTCCGGTATTGCCGGTAAACCTTAACCAGGTGGGGATTCTCCATGCGGCACGGCATACACCACGAAGCCCAGAAGTCAATCAAAACCATTTTACCCTGCAGTGACGACAGCGCAATGATGTTACCTTCGGGTGAAGGTAAAGCAATTTCGGGGGCCCTGTTTCCAATATCCAACCCAACAACGGCATTGGCCGGCCGATTACCGACTCCTGCTGCATGCAGGGAACGGTTTTCACTTTGTTTTCCTGAACACGACAACATCAGGCACAATATGGCCATTAACCCTGCTGATTTGCATATGCCTGTATAGTTTTGAAATACCTGCTTCATGCTGAATTTTTTATTGCTGCGAAATTACTTTTATTACCGGAATGTTCATCATAATGAAAGGTTAAAAGCCATAAAACCTGCAAAAACAATCGCCTTTTCCGTCATATATAGGATGTGAAACGGGCGAAAAACACAGGATAATGCAACAAAATACGCATTTTGGCGTTACAAAAAATAGCACCCTATTGTGAACAGTTTTAACCAATTTGAGCAAAATGAAAGCGTTATCTACCGTCAAATGGGCTTTAACCGCCATTTTTATTGCTGTTACCGTAACTTCCTATTCGCAGAATTCCCAGCCCGATGTGTTCAAAGAAGGCAGTATTAACGAACAACTGCAATACCTCGATGAACATACCCGGATATACGAAAATTACAGGGCCATCCGCGAAGATATGTTCCGCAGTATCAGCAGAAACACCATCGATTCCATAAAAAGCGCCAAGACCCGCATATCGGGACTTACCAACCAGGTGTCGGCTCTTGATAACCGTATCGATTCGCTGCAGCAAAGTCTTGTTGCTGCCAAAACCGACCTCGACAAGGCCGTTCGCAGTAAAAACAGCATACGGGTACTGGGTATCGAAGTGGGCAAAACTGCTTACAATACCGTCATGTGGACCCTGCTGGCTGGTTTGCTGTTGCTGCTAACACTCGGTTACCTTACGTTCCGGCACAACAGGTCCGTTACCATACGAACCAAAAAGGACCTGGAAGAGTTAAAAACCGAATTTGAAGAATACCGGACCAAAACACGTATCGAACGTGAAAAAGTTGCCGTGGAGCATTTCAATGAAATCAAAAAATTAAAAGGGAAGTAAATTTTTTTCTATTCCCAGGGTTACTTTTTGCTGTGCCGGGGTATTAAGCAATAGAAAACGGTTAATTGCGAAAGTCGTTCCCGCTGAACCCCGGCAGGGTGTAAGAAGGCACAGGACAGGCCGTTTCATTCCCTATCTCGTTTAAGCAAAAAGCATCCTGCCCTTTTTTTATTCCGGCGTATTGCATCCCGGGGGTTAATACCATCAACCACTGATATTATCTAGAGGCTGTCTAAAAAGTCATAAAAAGAGCGTAGTCTGGAGACTACGCTCAGCATACAAAGCTGACATTCTGCACAATACGCTAGGCGTAGTTTCAACCGACCGAAGGGAGCTCAGCGAAGCTAAACTACGCCTAACAAATTGACTTTTTAGACTGCCTCAGATTTTTTTAAACACTAAGAGCACTAAGCGAAATCTACAACACTAAGACCACTAAGAACTAAGCCCACAAAGTTAGTTCCGCCATCGGCGGAACCCTTCGTGTTCTTAAACTTAGTGTGCTTAGTGAAGCTTTAACTTCGTGGTCTTTGTGTTAGAAATAAAACCCTGCCAGGCACAGCGCAGGCAGCATGTAGTAAAAATCGTACTAACCATTGAATATCTATACTTTATAGATATTAGCTTGACGATTTCACCTCGTTTGCTTTGTATTCAAAAAAACACACCTGTACATGCAATTGAAATTTGCATTACTTTCGATCCTGCAAATTCATTACGTTAATACCATGGCAGGAGAAACCAGCTTACCCCGTCTGATCAAATCGATGAAACCATTGCTCCACGATGGCGAATATGTATTCTGCACCTTTCCCGGAAACGAATTACCGGACATCAAAGATTTTATATGCCTTTTCAGGGAAGCCGAAGGCCTGTCGGTGATCATGGACAAAAAAACAGCCGACGAAAAAAAACTGCCTTACACCTTTATCGCGTCGTGGATTACGCTTATGGTACACTCGTCGCTTGAGGCAGTGGGACTGACCGCGGCCGTGTCCAAAGCCCTGGCCGAAAAAAATATCTCCTGCAACGTGGTGGCAGGTTTTTACCACGATCATATTTTTGTAGCCCGGCGCGATACCGAACGCGCCATGAGAGCGCTTTGCGGAATGGGCACTGGCACTATTTAACGTATGTCCTGCATGCCAGTCCTGTCGTTGAGTATTGCATACCGGTATTCGCTGACAATTGTGTTGTTTTTGAAAACTGCCTTTTCAGCAATACATTCCAATGTAAAACCGGCTTTTTCCAATACCCGTTGTGATGCCTTGTTAAAACCGAATACCCCGGTGAATATCCTTACCAGTTTCAAGGTATTAAAGCCATAATCCACCATCAGCTTCACGGCCCTGGTGGTGATCCCTTTCCCCCAGAAGGGTTCGCCAAGCCAATAGCCAATTTCTGCCGTCAGCCTGTATACATCTAGCTGCGGAACCAACCCAATGGTGCCGGCAAACTGACCGTTGTATGCAATGGCAAAGGTTGTCCGGGGATTTTCACCCTGGCAGCACCGGATAAATTCGTTTGCGTTGCTTTCGGAATACGGAAAGGGCAGGTAATCCCTGACGTTATCCCAGATTTTTTTGTTATTGCAAAGTGCAGCAAGCCGTTCCACATCAGTGTCGCGAAATTCTCTTAATGTCAATTCGTTATCGGTTAACTCCATATGCAACTGTAATTAAAACGTGTCAATAAAGTTGGCATTTGTTGTTTTGTTACTTATTAAGTTGCCCTTTGCACCAGCCCGTCCTTAAGGAAGCAGCAGCGGCCTTATTACCCCAAAAATAATTATATGAACTGACTTCCGCAAGCCTTCAACCCTGCAACCGTTCTTTCTTTTTTGGTTTTGCCCCTCACTCATTGTGGCTTGTTTGCCAACGGGAGACTTCGCCGAGCAAGGAATCCGCGAATGAACAGGAACAGCTAACCCATACGCACCGTGCGGTGGCCAGACATACTTCGACAAAAGCTCAGTATGACGGTAGAGGTCGTGCCGGGACTAGTCCTGAACAGGCAAGGCAAGATAAAACGTACTCCCCTTCCCTGTTTCACTCTCTACCCTTATTTTTCCGCCCAACAATTCAGCAAATTCCTTGCATAACACCAGTCCTATTCCGGAGCCTTTTTCACCGGCAGTTCCAGGTTGGGTTACAAGCGCGGTCTTATCGAAGATGGTTTCCTGCATTGCAGGGCTCATACCTGTACCATTATCGATAACCGCAATCTCAACAAATGCTGTACCCCTGTTTACCACAACCTCAACCCGGCCTTCAGCAGGGGTAAACTTAATGGCATTCGAAATGAGATTTAATAAAATAACCCCCAGCAAATTCCTGTCAGTCTTTATCTCCATATCGGGTTGGGGTTGATAAAGCAGTTGTATGTTTTTCAGCAAGGCCCTTGACCGGTTAAGCTGTATGACTCCCTGAATAATTGCTGATAACATAACCCGTTCGGGGGTAAAAGCTATCTGACCTGTTTGCGCTTTTGCCCAGTTCAGCAGGTTATCAAGCAAAGCCAGCGTATCGGTGGCCGATGAACTGATTATATTCAGGTATTGTTCGGCCTCCGGGGCAATGTTGAATTCCTGCATATTTTCCAGTAACAGTTCAGAAGCGCCTGATATGCCGTTAAACGGACTTCTCAGGTCGTGTGCAATAATCGAAAACAACCTGTCTTTTGTGGTATTGGTTTCTCTCAGCTGCAGTTCGGTTTCCTGCATTATTCTTATTTGCCGGATCATCCTGTTTCGGATAATGAAAAACGAAACCACAGAAATTACTGAAACAATAAAAATCAATACCATAATCGTACCAAGGATCCAGCCTCCCCATACATTGTATTTCGTCACCTGACCTTTTGTCCTGATTTCAATGTCGCGAATAAAATCATCAATGGGTACCATTATTTCACTTTTATCGCTGCGGTACTTTTCATCAAACACAATGGTACGGGCAAATGCTGTATCCGGATCACCGCGCAGGCTGAATACACCCTGGTTGTCTTCGAATAACCCTTTCATGGCATTAAATGCAACCGTTTCCGTATGCACTAACAGGTTTGATTTTTGCTCCGCAAGTTTCAGTTTTGAAAGTTCTTCGGGGGTAAATCCAAGCCGGGTCATACTGTCGCGCAACGCTATGGTTCTTCCGTCGGCCCGGGGCTTTATGCCGTTTCTGATATCAAGTACTTCCCAGTACAACCGTTCCCAAATAGTATCGCCGGTCGCCACATAAGTCTGGCAATATTGGGTAAGCAGGTCTGAACTTTCTTTCAGTTCATGGGCAATGGCAACCGAATTATACTGGATTACGTTACTTTGCTCAAGTTTTACAAAATTGCGATAGGCCAGCACCGAGAGAATCCCCAGTAAAACCAATAAAACAATAAGGGTTGTATGAATCAGAACAAACAGTTCCTTCAGTCTGATATTACCTGCCGGTAAATGCATCACTTGCTACAGTGAGAGGGTTTGGTTCTATGCTGGTTCATTCATGCCGGCATTCGTGCACGAAGTAATATAAAGATAATAAAACTGTTTGAAATATATGCTTTTGCTTTGAACATAATGATGAGGGAATGCTGTTGGTGATTGGTGATTGGTTATTGGTGATTGGTTGTTGGCAATAGCCCTGACTGCGCTGTTGCTCTGGCAGACAGGTCTTTATTCTTGAATCCTGGTTTGTTGCTCAACACTCCCACTCTTGCTGATTTCCACTCCCCCTGCCTGGATGCTGAGCGGAGTCGAAGCATGCCACTGCCACTGTCACTGCTACTGCCACTGCTACTTCCCCTGCTCCCATCTATCCTTAATATCTTCTTCGCCGTCGAAATAGCCTGGTTGCGCGTCTTTGTTAAAAATTTCGTAGGAAGGGGCCAGCAGCATTTTATTCGAGTCGGGGTATTCTGCTATATCATAACCCAGATAAGTTCTTATGTCCAGGTATATACAAGGCTCGGTGGTGTGGTTGTAAAGCTGATGTGCCCCATTTTCCCCTTTTTCAAAAAATATCAGGTCACCGCTATTTACGATTTCCCGTCCGTTTGGTGTTCTCAATGTAGCAGCGCCGGTAAGTATCATAAAGAGCTCTTCTGCGTACCGGTGGAAATGGTAGGGCGTTGAAAACTCATCCGGATTTAATTGCCGTAAATCAAAGTTGAGGTTTTCCGGGTTCAGTCCTTTTTTTGCCCTGGATACATCAGTGAATATCCTGTAAGGGTTAATCTTATTCAGACTTTCCTGAAAGTCCCGCTGGTTTGCTTTTAGAATTGTTGCCATCTTTTAAGGTTTTATTAGTTGGTAAACAATTAAGCCTTGCAATGGTTGTCATGCGCAAAAGTTGTAAGCTGGGCCTAAAATGGGCCGTTATTGAAGTTTTTTACCTAATCTTCAATGATATAATTTGGTCCGACCCGGATTTGAAAAGTGTTGAAAACACTCAGGGATTGTAACTGTTGCCCAGTATCAGTCTATCGCCTGAATCATCAACCTCAAATAGTTGGGGTTTACGTGGGCCATTGCCTTCGGCATGGTGTATGATGAATAAACGCTTGCCTTCAAAGGTGTTAAACAACATGCCATGACCCGAGTTATCGCCCTTAAAGGCTTCCTTTTCCTGAATCCAGGGTCCTTTTATGGTACCCGATTCGGAATAAGCAATACCCTGTGCATACCTGTTAACGCCCCAACTTGACCACAACATCCCCAATTTACCAGTCTTTGTTCTGAATAGTTGAGGACCGTCAGTTACCCATCCCGGCATTTTCATGCCGAAGGTGGCTTCACCAATGCTATTCATCTCTTTAGACCAGGGCGCTTCACTGGCGCGGAAGATGGTGGTTGGTTCGGCTGTACGGTGTGTCAGATCTTTTGAGAGCGGCATATAATCCATGGTCCCGTCAATCAGTTGAGTCCATTCATGCACAAATACCATATAGGTGGTATCATTTTCTTCGTAAAGTGTTCCATCAATGATGTCCCAATCTTCGGGGCCCAGGCAAAAATCATGCTCGGCAACCAATGGCTTATAGGGTCCTTCAGGTGAGTCAGAGACCAATAACTGAGTCTGGTTGAGCGGTACATTGTATCTGCGGGGGACGGCCTGTATAACGACACTGTGATCATTCCAGGTACCGGCGAGGTAATATTTACCACCGATATAGTGGATCTCGGCAGCTGCCACAAAATGTCCATCCATCCAGGTGCCGGTGAGATCAATAATCGAGTAGGGCCCGGTCCACATTTTCAGATCGGTGCTTTTGTACAAACGACCACCAGTACCTGTCAGGTAGTAAGTGCGGCTTTTTGTATCCGGAAAAATGAAAGGGTCACTCATGGAAATGTCATCCAGGGAAACGGTCTGAATTTTTGGTTCCGGGAAACGCGGCCTGGGCGGCATCTGTTGTCCCTGTGTGCCGGCCGGTGGAATCATTCCTCCGAAATTTCTCTGACCCGGATCGGCCAAAGGGGCCTGTTCTCCACGAACGATCTTTTTCTTCTCTGTGTTTTGGGCCTGAACATAAGATGTATGCGAAATACAAATCATTATCAAAATCCATAAAACTGCTGAAAAACAATGTGTCAATCTTTTCATAATTTGCTGTGGTTTGGTGAGCAATATATGCTTATCTAAAAACTGTCGTAATTTCTTAAAATATTCAGTTGAAGTTAATAAAAAAGTCAATCCCAAGTAATGAGGCTTGAAAATACCTTAAGGGTGAAGTATTCAAGGCTTAAATTCATTTGGCAATGTAACAGACGACGAAGTCGGGAAGATTTCACCGGGCGGGAATGAGTGGCAGCGGCAGTAGCAGCGGCAGCGGCGGTAGCAGGGATAGAATGGTAACTTCGTTAAGAAATTTCTAAGGCAGGAGACTTCGCCGAGCAAGGAATCCGCAAATGAACAGCCCGTCAGTTGCAAACTTTTTCGTTTATTTATTTAATAGATCAATAAACTCCCCCCACGGGTCCCTGTTAAGTACCAGAAAATAAAAAACACCGCCCAATACAACGTGAAATATTCCAAGCGGAATGATATTGCGCTCGCGCAAAAACACAATGGTGTAAAACAAGGCCATAATAAAGGTTGCTATGATCAGATGAAACGAAGGGTAATGTACCAGCGAAAAGAGTATGGATGTGAGAACTACAATAAGCGCTTTATTGAAATGTTTTGACTCGTAGTCTTTCAGATTGCCTGCAAACAGACTCATCATTAAAAACTGTTGTACCAACCCCCATATTGGATAGACTAGCAGAATAACTAACAGATGCCAGTGAAATCTATAGGTACCCATGAACAAGCCATACATAACAAAACCACCCAGCACAATTAAACCTACAATGGTTACTATTCTAAACGTTTCTTTGGCACTGGAAAACGACAGTCCCCAGTATTTTATCAGTTCCTTATTTTTTGAAACCCGCCGGAGGAAATAAATAACCCAAAAGGCAATTGCTGCAATGATGAAAATGAATTTAACATCCAACACATCCACAAACAGGATTTTTCCCAATCCTGTTAAAATTACCATGAATATCTCAAATCTTCGTTGTTTGTAAGGCATGGCTGCTTTGAAATGGGTGATAATTGGATTTATTTGTTTAATCTTCAATGATGGATTTTAATGAACTGGTTGGAGATAAATAGTAATATTTGAATTGAGCCGGTTACATTGCCCCGGGTTTAAGAAAAATCACTTAATTAATATATCCATCAGAATTAAGAATAATTATATATTCATCTGAAATATAGGCGTATTTACCATCTTTGGTATATTTAATTAGTTTGCTAACAGGGTAATTATCAACTCTTATATTTAACCCGACATTTCCTTCTGTATCAATTGATACAATTGATATCCCTTCGTAATCACTTGAAAAAACCAGAAAAGTAGACGAATTTAAGATGCCAACACTGTTAATGGTAGGATGGAAATCCAATAAATTGAGTCTATTATATTTTTCCCAAATGATATTTCCATTAAAATCTACATGGATTATTCTTTGAATTGAGTTTTCATATCCATAAAAATTGCCATATGCGGTGCCAAACAATAGCAATCCACTACTATGTTTAATTATTGTATTGGGGACATCATTACCTGAAATATTATTCGGGTAAAGATATTCAGATATAAAATTGCCTTCAATATCCAATTTAAGTAACCAATAGCTACTTGTTGACTGTGTATAAGCTATTCCAAAAATTATGAGTTCGTCATCATCTAGTTTTAGCATCTTATGGGGAATGCTTTGTTCATATGAACCCCCATATTTATGCCAAATCTCATTGCCTTCTGAAGTTAATAATATTAAGAAATATTTCATTCTCCAATAACCTTCCCCAAGATCTTTACTGGAATACCCCACCATTAGTATATTACCATCATTATCAATATCTAGGGCAGTGGAAATTTCATATATTTCATATTCAGCAGGAAAAGTAAATGTCCAAAGTATATTACCTGATTTGTCGATTTTAATAGCTGATTTTTTAAGAATAACCAGATAGCTTTCATCTACATTCTGGTGAAGCGCATTTACTGGATTTTCATCAACTAACCCAATATTCTTCTCCCATTCAACCGAAAATTGTGAATCCAATTTTATCAAGTAATTATAATAACCATAGCCTTGTATACTAATAAACGCATGAATGAGGATACCATCATCTGAGGTTTCTATTGCACTTTGACAAGCAAAATATTCATAATCATGATTTAAGGCAATTACATCTTCCAAAAAACTCTTCATAGTATGTATGCTGCATGTTGCGAAAACATGATTACGTTGGAAATCATAAGCAACAACTGAGACTTTGTATTCTGAATTTGGCGCCAGGTTAGTTAGGGTATAGCTGTAGTTGCTCAAATCATAAGCAATTACTGAATCGTTAATTGCAATGTCAAAAGTCAGCAAATCACTTTTTAAATCTGATGAAACAGCCCATATGATTTCAGCCTCAGTATCGGTTATATTCGTTGCCATTACTGTCAATCCATGTGTAAAGGAGCCGGTGTCTTTATCATCAGGACCCAGTATGACAAATTCCTCTTTGGTACAACCTAATAATAAGAACAATAATATGGCAGATACTTTTTGCATATTCTTTCCACAATTAAGGAATTAACTGATACAAGAAGGGATCATCTAAATAGAAATAACCTACAACTGAATAACCCAAACCAACACATATTTTGTCATAATATTGAAAGTATATATTATTATTGAAATAGTAAGGAGCAAAGGATATTATTGACCAATTATCTGAGGTTATTGAATACTGCCAACAATCTTTCAGAACATAAGTTCCCAGATCATTATATACACCACCAATCATGTATATGTTATCATTCAATAAAACAAAACTTGTTCCCATTCGATCATGACCGCGAAACTTTTCTTTTTCAATCCAGATATCTTCAACAGATTTATATTCCCACAATTTGTTAACTGCAAACTCGTAGATATAAGCACTTTTTCCATAAGTAATGGAAACACTAAAATTATTACTATTATTAGAGGGTTTATCCCTGCATTTTTTCCACTCATTGGCCTTAAAACTATATGCCCATTGATCGAAAACAATATCATATTGATTTTGACTTCCGCCACCAATATAGAGGCAGTCTTCAATAATGAAGGCAGTTATAAGATCTTGGCCCAGTCCGGGATATGTAGTTAGCTTCATCCAGTTATCATTTGATGCAATGTACTTCCAAAGTTCAATCGTAGTGTTATTGCGTAGCAATATATAACCTGTATTATTGTATACTAAATCAGTACTAAAGATTTTATTCAAACTAATATCACCTGGATGCGGGAAATCCTTTTTTTGCGTCCATACTTTATTTTTCAGGTTAAAATTCCAAACTGGTGAACTGTTTGATGAAAGTGATACACTGCTATTAGCAATAACAAACAAATCATCATTAAGAACAAACCAGGCATATTCTCTTCCTCTTGCCCCAGGGAAAGATTCATCAAATAGGGACCAATCTCCTTTCAGAATTTGAATATTTCCCTCGATACTAAATTCAACGCTATCGACATAAACAAAAACATTATAAATTCCATCATCAATATTTTCAGGTAGAGTGATTCTGATGCCAGTTGTATAGATTTCGCCATCAGTCACAGCATCATTGAAATCAAATTCTGTTGATAATGATATTGTCCTATTCAGTTTAACGTCCAATGTATTTGGATTGAATGGAAATTGATCGTAATCAAGGAGGACTATAAGAATATCACCCTTATTTGCATAGCAGGTGGATTTCTGATTTAGAGGGTATTCATTATCATTCAGCATCCGAAAGCGAAAATTGTTCTTTAAAGAACGTAAAACAAAGTTTTCGCTTGAATATGCATATTGATCTGTTTCGATTATCGCTTTTACAGAAAAGTCGTGAGCAAAACGATCAATTTTAATTCTTATAGTATCTGTTTGATAGCGTTCTTCATTAATTTCGATAGCTACAACCACGTCTGCTGCAGAGAAAACAGTAATATCATCAAATACTAATTCAGCTTTTCGAATGGTTTGACCTTCACCTTTATCAATATATACAACTACATCATAAGTTATAAGGCTATTCGTTTCAATAGAAATGATTTTAATCTCAGGTGAAGGCAGGGTAGTTTCCTTTTGACAACCTGAGTTAAGAAAAAGTAAAAGACATAAAATCAAAATCTGACAGAGAGCAATCAATCGTTGTCTGTAAACTATCATATAATTAGAATTAACTGTAAATCGTAGGGCCAATTATAATAAATTATTTGTCATTATAACTGCTATATTTCTTAATGCTTTAAAGTTAAGATAGTTTTAAGGTCTAAATATACTATTTAAGAAATGTTTTTGATTGAAAATTACTATTTGTCTTATATGCCGAATTCATAAGCTTTATCAACAGCAAGTTGCAAAGGGGAAAAACACTACGCCCGGCGAAGTAGAACTCCGCTGAGTTCCGTTATTCCCTTCGGTCATGAGCTCTCTGCGGTCGATTTGGTCGGTTCCTGACTTCATCGCCAGACACTGCTACTGCTACTGCTGCTGTCTGCTATTAACGATAAAGGGCCTTCAATCTGCTTCCATTTTCTATGTCTGTAATTCATTAAAGAGGGTTATGCACCCAATACCGGACTATAGTCAGTTGATAGTTATCTCCATCTGTTGATCCGTTCTGTCTTTTCTTCAAATTCAGATGAAAGCGAATTGATTCTTGATTTTAACAAAATTTTCCTTCCTTCAATGGTCCTTGTGTAAATCAACTCGCAGTCACCAACAAACCGGCTCCACTGCCTTTCAAAATACTCAGCTGCCTGCTTGTTCTGACCAATTAATTCCGGAACCGAATGATAGTCTTTTTGGGCTATTACTTTTAAAAACTGACTTTTTCGGATAATCAGATACCTCGGATTGTCAATAGTAGCCAAGATTTCCTGCAACGCTTTAATAAACGCAGACTTCTCAAATGTTGTTCCTCCGTCAAGATGGCAATATATGGCGCCAAAATTGTCTACCGACGACTTAACAAACAATTTGGAATATTCGGTTTGAATGGCACCTGACTTGATCAATGATGCCAGCAAAGCCTCGCCTATCTGCTGAATATCCTTCGATATGTCGCGGTATTTGATGAAAATCCGGAATGTTTTGTAAAACTGACGTCCGAAAAACAAAAATCCGGCTATTCCAATAATCATTAAGATGCGGAACAAATCCTCACGCGATTGAATACTTCGTATAGTCCTTCCCAATCCCTCCAAAATACCCTGTGAAAATCCAAGCAGGCTCGAACCCAGCGCTGCCAAAAGATTGGCAATCGTTTTATTGTAGTATAATGTCTTTAATCCTTTGTAATCCTGATCCTCGGGGAACGGGACTTTGATTTCTTCGGTCAGGGCCACCCCGTTTTGCAGTGCGTCATTCCATTTCTTCTTTAATTTTTCCCGCTGGCCTGCAATCTGCACTTCCCGATTATTGTAGGTTTCAATTGTATTTTTGCTGAAATACGGGGGCAGATTCAGTCTGTTAATGCCGTTTTCAATGGAAACCTCTTCGCTGTTATTCACGCCAACAAACGATTTAAAACGCCTTTTCAGCAATTGCAAATCATCTCCACCGTCTTCAGCCGTGTGGTCAACACACACCAAATGCCAGATGTTGCCTGTTTTATTTGGGTTATTTCTGTCGGAACGAATGGCCCTTCCTCTCATCTGATTCGACAACACAAAAGAACCTACAAAACTTGCCATAATCAGGGAATTGATGGTAGGGGCATCCCAGCCTTCACCCAACAACGACTTTGTCCCGATCAGCACTTCAATGGCTCCCTGCTCAAATACCTGCGTTATTAATTGTACAATATCATGTTTTAACTTCTCATGGGAGTTGATGACCAGGTAGTTGTTGTCATAGGGTAATGCCGAACACGAGAGGTCATCAATGCCTATTCTATGGGCTGCATCCATAAGTGCATTAAGTGCCGTTGCAGGAATTACCACCAGAGAACCCGACAGAATTCCCAGCTTCATATCTTTATCATTCGTCCTCCTGAGTTGTTCAAAAATCGGGAGAACCCCAATTTTATTAATAACCAGGTTATTCTCATTTCCATTAACCAGGAATTCCCTGCGGATATAGTCCGTTAGAATTACCATTCTCAGGTCTCTTCCCAACGTGTTGTATTCAATATCAATAATCTTGTCGATACTCACAAGCTTTCCCAGGGAAGTACTGATAAAGCGCGTTACTCGCTGGTTGTGCCGGAAGCTTATCGATTTGCGTTCAAGCAACCCGTATCTTTTTAGTATATTAATCAGTTTTTCTTTATGCTCCTCAAAGGCCGGGAAATCCTCTTTGTCACCAAACAGGTAGAATGAAAGAAGTATTTCCAGCCATTCATAGGTTAGTTGTGGTATTTTGAATTTCTTACTGCCAACAACTTCCAAATGTGTTTCCGTAATAGGTTTGCCTACTGCATTTAGAAAAATCAGAACCGAAGAATAGCATTCCAGGTTACAATAAATCCAATCGAGATTTTCTGCAGGAAGTGCATAAATGGGATGACTCATTAAAGCATTGATCAATGTTTCATCTTTTTGTATCTCCTCAAAAACATGCTGTGCTTTATCTCTCTGGCCCCGGATCAGTCTTAATTCTTCCTCGGTAGGTTCTGACAGAAAAATATAATCCTGATGCGGGCACAAATCATTTTCAACAACAAGTTCAGGAACCGATATTTCGGCATCAACCGGACCATTTAAGTCAATGTATCTTTGCCATTCACCATAGGAAACATCATAAGGCGGGGTTGCCGTTAAACCGACGATTGTTGGTTTCAGCGCACATTTAACTGAATCCAGTGATTTCCACCATTCATTCTTCAAATGATGTGCTTCGTCTGCAACAATGGTTCCAACGCCTTTTGCCTTAAGTGCTTTTACTATCTTTTTTGTATCAATTGTTCTAACAATTTTCCCGTTTTCACCATTTTCAGATTCTTCCTCACCTTCGTTTGTTTCCGAATCTTCGTCAATATAGGTGTTTGTTGATGCCGCATGCAACGCCTGGTAGGTAACAACAGTTAAAAATTCCGGATTCCTGATGTCCCTTGAAATCCAATCAGGTTTTTCGTTTGATTGAAGAAAAAGCTCACAGAATCGCTGTATCCATTGGTTTCTGATGGCAACGGTCGGGGCAAATATGAGGGTAGGTTTATTCAACCGGATAGCTACCTCAAGTCCAAGCACCGTTTTTCCCGATCCCGGAGGAGCAATAATGTGCAAATGATTATCGTCCAGATGTGCGGCCAGATCATCGAGAACTCTTTGCTGATACCTTCTCCAGTTGTATTTGAATTTGATGTTGTTGGGAAATTCTTTCAAGGTGAGGGGGTTTTACATAGTTGTTTTTGAGGTGTTCACTGGGACGAATAGTTAAATATTCAGTGATATATTTCGGTTCGACTTGGATTCGCATAAATCTGCATTGGGCACAACTATTGTTGCATACTGTTGATTTATTGTCTCGTCTGATTTAATCTCACATAGCAGTAATTCCAATAAAGGTAACATTCTTTGTAACCCGCCTACGTTAATAATTACATTCCACAATTCTTCAAACTTTTTCCAACCTCCGGTATAAAAGAGGTGTTTCATCTGGTGTTTAAATGTACCATGTGCAAATGAAGATTTAAAAACATTGTTCCATCTGTAGAATTCCTGATATGCCCACCAATATCCATTTTCCAATGCTAATGCCGTCAATCCCTTTGTTTTATAAACGACATGCCGGGTATCGTATAAATCCCAATCGTGGGTAATAATTCTGCCACTTTTAACCAGTGAATCATAAAGACGTGTACCTGGATAGGGTGTCAGAATATGATAAGTTGCCGTTGTTATTGCATTTTTAACGCCCCAATCTACGGTTCTGCGAAAAACATCAGCGTCATCGTTGTCAAGTCCAAAAACAAAGCTACCATTAATCATAATTCCCAGATCATGTAATCTTTGGGTTGCTCGTTCATAATCAACTTTGAGATTTTGAATTTTGTTACTCTGTTTTAGATTTTCAGCAGAAAAGGTTTCAAATCCGACAAATAAGCTTCTCAAACCGGCTTTTGCTGCTTTCTCAATCAAATCTCCTTCAAGAATTGACTTAACAGTAGCTGCACCCTGAAAAACTCTGTTCATTCCCCGCATTCCCTCGAATAGTTCAGCAGCCAGTTTTGGATTTCCAAGTAAATGGTCATCAAGAAAATATAGGTGTTTCCCTTTTAATCGTGATATCTCCGCCAAAATCTCGTCAACTCTTTGTGAATAAAAGGAAATGCCCCCTTTAAAAAAGGCGTCTTTATAGCAAAAATCGCAATGATGTGGACACCCTCTTGATATTACTAAAGAATTGGGAACAAGGTACTTTTCTCTTTTAATCAGGTCTCTTCGGACGGGAGGAATATCTTGAATTGTGCGACCATGGGTTGAAACATATCTTTTCTTTGTTCTTTTTGCTTTAAAATCCTTTAAAAATTCAGGGAATGTCTGTTCTGCGGGACCAATGAAAATCGTGTCAGCATATATTTCAGCTTCTTCAGGCAAAGCTGTTACATGAAGGCCTCCAAGTGCCACAAATATTCCCCTGTCCCTGTATTGTTTTGCGATATCATATGCCCTTTTCGCGTTGGTAATATATACCTGAATTAAAACTAAATCAGGTGTATCGTTCAGGTTTAATTTTTCTACATGCTGGTCCTGCAAATCAATTTCATCGTCATGGTCCAGAAATGCGGCCAGGGTTGCTAATCCAAGTGGCGGAAATAAGGAATATTTAATCGGTCTCCAAAAGGCACTTTTTGCTTCTGTTAAAGAGGGTAATATCAGTTTAACCTTCATCCGCTTTCCTGATTCAAAATTATTGCAATATCTTTTTAATAACGTTTTATTAAATGCCAATGATCCCAATTTTGCAACTGGTATGTGGTAAATATAACGTTTTTGATTATTTGGACAAATTTGACAATGAACTCCCTGCTAAGCGAAGTTTGCAACTTCGCTTTTTTTAAACAGTAGTCTGCGACTAGAAATAAGGCAGATGGTTCTTCGCAAATATTTAAATGATTTGTTGATTATGACGGTTAGGGATTTGAGTGGCCATCGGAGACTACTTAATAACTACGACGGAGTTGCAACCGACCGAAGGAAGCTCACGACTGAAGGGAATAACAGAGCTCAGCGAAGCTATACTCCGCCGAACTGGGGAAATCATTATGAATCATCAATTTCCCGGCCTCAATAGCCCCGGGTTTCAACCCGGGGATTAAAAGACACCAAAATATAATACCGCTGCAAGCAAAGCCCTGCTCGTGGTAGCGCCCTGCTTGCAGCGGGTGATATGGGGTATTGTAATTAAGTACCACCGGCTAAAGCCGGCGGCTATTGAAAAAGATAATTATTGTATTTCTTCATGGTTCCGGGCTTATGATTATCTGCCCTGCCTACCGGCCAGGAAGGCGGAGTCGAAGCATGCTGCTAATTCTCCTCACTTGTCTCATGTCTCTTGTCCCTGCTTTACATCTCTCTTCAGGACTTTAATTTCCTGTTCATTTAGTGGCCTTTCTTTTAGCACTGTTTCACTTTTCTTAAAATTGAAACCATCCTGTCTGAATCGTAGTCTCAGACTACGTTTTATTTGAAGCGTAATTGCAAATTACGCTTAGCGGGGGACCAATGAAAATCGTGTCAGCATATATTTCAGCTTCTTCAGGCAAAGCTGTT
>CAZUBW010000053.1:0-17519 GCA_964618645.1 uncultured Bacteroidales bacterium
AGCTCACAACTCATAGCTCATAGCTCACAGCTCACAGCTCACAGCTCACAGCTCATAGCTCACAACTCACAGCTCACAGCAATCACTTCACCAACAACGCCGACAAGCCCCTGGGTGCGGGAAGGTCGTCGGTTATCCTGAACCCTGCTGCACATGCCAAATTAAGGGATTGAGTAAAATGCTCAAACGAAACATGCGCCGGCGGCTCGGTAAACAATATGGCACCTCCGGACTTGGTCATGGTATATAGTTCCCTGAACAGCTTTTCCCTGTCGGGCACTTCATGCACCACGGCAAAAAGCAACGTAAAATCGACCTGGTTTACCAGCTCCGCCGGGTTATAGGTGTCCCCTACCAGTAAAGGTTCAATAACATGATCGAGCCGGGCATTCCGGGCCCGTTTGCTTAACTTCTCCAGCATTTTTTGCTGTATATCCACACAATAAACCTTTCCTTTGTTACCGGCCATCCTGGCCATAGGCAGGCTGAAATAGCCCATGGCACAGCCATAATCAACCACCTTCATGCCATGTTTTACATAAGGACCTATAATTTTATACGGATCCTGACCTATTTTGCGTAATGGGATCAGCAGAGCATAACCCATCCACCAGGGACAAACGCGATTATTAGTATTCATAGTTTTGGATTTGTTAATTTACAGGGTAAAATTAGCATGACGATATCAAATGGTCACCTGTTTTTCGGTAAAGCGCATAAAAATAACGGTAATCACAGAAAAAATAACGGTATGGTTAACCCCGACAATCCATAGCAGAAAAAAAATATTTGAAAAGACAGATAAAAAATGGCTTCATATTTGATGAAACAATCCAACGCTTAGAAACGTAATCATTATACTTATATTAAAAACCAAACGACTTGCCACCAACCATTCCATGTAAGTCTTTGGCATTTTGTTTTTTAATTTATTTATTTCAACCATGGCACGAATAGTATACGAAGACAAAAACCTTAGACTTTCTTACATTAGCGAGGGCAATTACATCCACGAAACATGGTGGGGAATTACCACCACAGAAACTTTTTGTAAATTGCTTGACATCATCGTGGATTTACTTGAAAAAACCAATTCCGATGGACTGATCCTGGACACCCGTGAGCACAAAGGACTTGGCCCTGAAGCCCAGGAGATAGCAGCAAAAGCTATAGGTGGTTACGCTAAAAAACGCGGTAAATTCAAGGAAGCCATTATTGTGCCAAAAGATGTCTTTTCCAAGTTTTCTGTTGAAAACTATGCTAAAAAAGTGGCCGTTGCCAATCCAATAACTACACGTTTCTTCGACAGTGTCGAAGCAGCTGAGGCGTGGCAACGCGAAAAACAATAATACATCACATTCAACACTGAACTGTATTAATGCAAAGTTAAAGCTGCATCAGAATACAGTTAGCTTTTCCATATTGGCGACAGCTTCAACCAGCCCTCGTCGATATGTGTTGTTGAAAGGAGCACGATATCTCCATCTGTCAGACCATAATGTTCAAATGCCTTTGGCGGGATAACAATACTCAAATCGTCCCTGATCAGGGATATTCCGTAGGCTTCCTTTGTGCCGGGCATTCCGGGTGATAAACTGGGCATATTATTGTTTTTGGGTTGACAGGTTAAAAGTACGCGAAACACTAAATGTAACACCAAATCCGGCACCCAGTTGGGTTCCATTAAAATATTGAAAAACCGGGATATCTGCCAAGGCAGTAAAATTCCATTTTTCCGCTACCATATGATTAATCTGTGGTACCATAAACAGCAACGTACCCCCTGAGGATTCTTTGGTTTTACCGGAAATCCTATCATGTGTCCTGAATTCGTGTCTCAATTGAATAATGGCTGTCCAGTCGCCTTTTACCCTGCTGGCCATGATATGCTTTGACAAATAAGCCGATGTATAGACAGCGGTACCCAAACGGTATTCGTTTTTATTGGCAAAGTGAGTTTCGGTTCGGTTGGTCAGGAAAAACCTAAGTCCCCTGCCCGAGTTTTCCTTTACCAAAGTACTGCTCAACACCATCCCGTATGAGCCCATAGTGGGTTGCACTTCAACAGGCAGTTCAACATGATCAACCGTTTGCGGCTTGCGCGAAGCCGGTATTTTCATTCCCGGTGCCAGGGTTATGAAAACCCTTTTGAAGTGATCGGCAAACAGGCTATACCTGAATGAAAACAACAGATTTGATAAACCATAGCCCCTGAGTCGGTATTCCGGGTCGGTATTGTAAACCTGGGTTTTATTGATAAAATAACCCTGTTCAGTTTCCAGTGCAAGTCTGCTGGTTAACCCATAACCTGCAAATAACGAAAGATTGCTGTAAAAAGCCCTGTCGATCAGATCATAATCATCGCTTTTGCTGCCATTATAGTATTGCCTTCCCTGGCTATATTTGTAGAAAGCAATAACCCGCAGGGTATTTTTTTCCAGTACCAGCAGGTTTTCGGTACCGCCAACCGGATTAACCGACGAAAGGCATTGGGCAGTCGCCTGCCCTAAATTCAAACCCATTGCCGGCAGCAATACCAAAATGATCCTATTGAACAACAATACTAACGCTTTTGGTTGCTGATTGTCCATTACCGTCTTTTACCTGGCAGGTAACCTGGAATTTGCCGCTGATACAGGGAGGTGATGCATAAATTACCTGTGCGCCTGCGTTAAGAATGTCACCTGAAGAGGCGGACCAATGATACACCAGTTTGTAACCGCTGGCCGTTGCTGTTATCTCAGTAGTCTCTCCTGAACAGATCGTATCGTGCGCTGCAATAAGCGACTGAAAAATTAGCGGCTGTTCCGGGTTGCCTTCATCTCCACCATCCTCATGGCAAGCTGTAAGCACCGCTGTGGACATAAACACCATTAATATAACTATTGTATTTTTCATTGTTCATTGTACATTATTCATTGTTCATTGTTCATTATCCTTAACGCACCTTACCGAGAATCCATAGCTTTTCTGAAAAGTATTCCACCGGCCGACAAGGTCGGAATCAATATCGAGACACCTGCGCCAGGCATAACTATCCCCATATTCTGTCGAAGACCACATATACTCCATAGTTCCAAGCAGCGAGTATGCTCCTCCGGGGAGTCTCCTTCCCGAAAGCATGGCATCATAACCCGAAGCTCCGCCGTATATTAAGCTGGCTCCCACTCCGGTTCCCCGCCATATGTTCACTTTATCGGCCTGCGCACGAGTCATGCCCAAATGCATTTCCAGCACTTTAAACTCCTCGTCCGACGGTACATGCCAGCCAATGGGACAAATACCCTGTGCTTCTTCCACAATCGCACCATTCATGGCTACGTCCCAGGTATATAAACGCCCGTATATCGAAACCTTGCTTTCGTTGTCTCCAAACGCATAACCTGTAACAGGTGTCCCGTCGGGGGCATGGGTAACCTTCAGATTCTCTCCCATCCAGTATTGCCCGCCAATCTTCACAATGGAATAGGCATTGCCGTCGTAGTCCTTCAATGAATCCGACAATACAATATCGGCCATGCCTACTTGGTCTTCGCTGTCAGTAACTATTACATGATATATTCCGGCACCAAGACTATTCAAGTCCTCGTTGGTTGAACCCGTCGACCAAAGACAGGAAAAAGGCGGGTAACCTCCTGAAATGGTCAGGTCGATTATACCATCGGAAAAACCGGTGGCAGAAGGGTGACTTACACTATAGTCAATTACAACAGCATCGGGCGATGGCTGGGTTATTTCAAAAGTATCACCAATTAAAGCCTGGCAAGCATCCTGCACCACAACAATATAAATACCCGCAACCAGGTTGACCACATCACACGTTGTTTCCCCCGTAGACCATGCATAAACAATAGGAGGAACACCTCCGGTAACGGTTATGCTGATGCTGCCATTAGCTCCCCCATAACGGTCCACCTGCGTAACAGAAGCCGTGAGGCGTAATGCCTCAGGTTCGGGCTGCGCTATTATAAAAGTATCCGAAACCTGTTGATTCCCGGCATCCGAAACCTGCACTATATAAGTACCGGCAAAAAGACTGTCGATGTCTTCGGTAACTTCCCCGGTTGACCATATGATGCTATATGGAAGTGTACCACCTGCTATGGTAAGGTCGATAAATCCATTTCTTCCACCAAATGTGCTTACATTCGAAACAAGGCCCGACAAGGTAAGTTCCTTTGCCAGATCATCATCAGGCTTTTGGCAGCTCCAACCGGAAATCAGTAACAATAATCCAGAAATGATATGATACCAGCCTTTCATACTAACCAATGGAGAGATGTTTCTACAAAATTAAAAGAACTTTTGTTCACAACGAAATGAATTTCAATTAATTTTATAACGTTAAATTAATAACCTAACATTCTCCATAGAAAGTCTTGTAATATTAAAATATATTGCTTATATTTGTTCTCTGTTAAGATTCATTCTTTTTTAATAATATAAATACTTAAGTTATGAAAAATCAAATAGGACTTGAAAAAGCTTATGCCGAAAAGGTTTCGGATAAACTCAACGATTTATTAAGCAATATTCAGATAGCCTACATGAATGTCAGGGGCTTCCATTGGAATATTACCGGAAAGCAGTTTTTCAAATTACATGAGAAATTTGAGGAAGTTTATGACGACCTCAACGAAAAAGCTGATGAAGTAGCTGAAAGAATTCTTATGCTCGAAGGCAAACCCGTTCATGCTTTTTCGGAATACCTGAAACGTGCCGGGATCAAAGAAAAAGTAAACATTTCCACTGATCAGGCAACCGTTAAGGAATTGCTTGACGAAATACAGCAATTACTGAAAAATGAGCGGGAAATTCTGGCCCTGGCAGCTGAAAATGGCGACGATGGCACGGTGGACCTCATGACCGGCTATATTTCAGGACAGGAAAAAACCATTTGGATGCTGAATGCCTTTATGAAACAATAATCGCAGCATTTCTGAAATTCGTATTTTGCAGATAACAACCGGTTAACCTATCATGCGACAGGTTAACCGGTTTTTTTGTTTAAAAAATACAAAATGTGAACATATGTTCACTTAAATGCGTATATTTGTCGTGAAAATGCTGGGCCAATAGCTTCAATATAAAAACAATGATCGCATTCGGACCTGTACCTTCGCGCCGACTTGGATTGAGTCTGGGAATTAATAATATAGCTTCGCGAAAAGTATGTTCCTATAGTTGCATTTATTGCCAGATAGGTCTTACCAAAGAACAATCCATTACCAGAACAACCTTTTTCCAACCCGGTGTATTGGTAGAAGAAGTAAGCAATCATCTTAAAAAGCTAAAACCTGGTTACCGTCCTGATTATTTGACCTTTGTAACCAATGGAGAGCCGACGCTCGACATAAACCTGGGCGAAGAAATACGTCTGTTGAAACAGTTTGGCATTCCCATAGCCGTCATCACTAATTCATCGCTCATGCACATCCCCCAGGTCCGTGCAGAACTCATGGAAGCTGATTGGGTTTCGGTAAAGGTAGATTCCACCGACGAAACTACCTGGCGTAACATCAACCAGCCGGTTAAAGATCTTTATCTAACTGACATTCTCAACGGCATAGTAGCGTTTTCCAAATCCTATAAAGGGAAATTACATACCGAAACCATGATGGTTGATGGGGTGAACGATAACCCGGCGCAAATAAGCCAGACGGCAGCATTTATTGCATCGCTTCATCCGGCCATGTCATTTATTTCCATCCCCATCAGGCCCCCAGCCATAAAAAGTGTCAAAGCTCCTGCCGAAGAAAAACTGGTCAGCGCCTGGCAAACCTATAGTCACTTAGGCATCCCCACCGAAATGCTTGCCGGTTTCGAAGGCACAGAGACAGGTTTCACCGGTAATGCCTATGACGATATCCTTAACATTTCAGCGGTTCATCCGATCCGCGATGATACACTTGTACAGTTGCTCAACCACGACAATGCCGGAATAAATGTCGTACACGCATTGATCCGGCAAGGGCTTATTAAAGAGGTACCTTTTAACGGGAAGAATTTCTATATCCGAAAATTACACCGGGCCAAATAATGCATGCAAAAAACCAATTAACAATACGGTGAATAACACTTTTGCCTATGGCTTGTTTTTACCCGCGTAACCAAAAGCATCATTCGGGTAAAATAATTACTTTTGTGCTGTGAAAATTTACTTTTACTGAAACTGTTCATGCCAAACCACCGCAGACACCGGCACATATCCATGCTTCCCCCCATGGAGGGATATAAGCCCTTTGGCATTCCGATGCGTGAACTGGAATCGGTGATTCTTCTGTTTGAGGAATATGAATCCATCAGGCTGGCCGATTATGAAAACCTTACCCAGGAGGAAGCCGCTCTTAAAATGAACATATCGCGACCTACCTTTACCCGCTTGTACGACAAAGCCCGCAAAACGGTAGCAAAAGCTTTTGTGGAGGGTAAAGCCATCATTATACGGGGAGGTGATTTTGTTACTGAAAATTACTGGTATAAATGCCAGGATTGTCATGAAACCATTGCCACCATGAAGCCTATTGAACATTGCCGGAAATGCGATTCCGACAAACTCACTCCGCTGAATGACAAATAGGCACGAAGTACTTTTCGCTTCATTAAAAGGAAGAGAAAAAACGCCCTTCGATCATCATGCTGAAAATATTGATGTTGTACCACATATCGGCATAGAAATACAACAATGCCAGCATCCCGGCAGCGAACATCAGTAACAATCCAAAATACTTTCCGGCCAGGCCATGTCCCGCTTTAATGAAACGCTTTGAGAAACCGCTAAGCCAGTCTTCGAATTTCAGAAAAAGCGGGTAAAAAACAATCGTGATAATGGCCATGGAAATAAGTGTAAACCGCAATGGTTTCAATTCCCATTTAAAGGTGAATAATTTATCGGTAATAACCGTGGTCAACAGGTTTACCGTAAGTATGGTAAGGGTGGTGACAGCAAAGTGAAAAAACCTCCGGTACATATATAGTTTTAGTATGTGTTTCCCTGCATCAATTCATCAACAGTGTAATTGTAGTATTTAACCTGCCACACCCCATTTTCAACCATCAGGCGGTTCAGACAGGCATTTTTCAGCCGTGTTTTAAAACTTCCGTATTCACCGCCCGATAGTGTGTATAATATGGAGTTGTTCAATGCCCCGTGGGCAACCGCAATAATTTTTTTCCCGGCAAAGGTTGCAGCAACTTCATTCAATGCTTCCATAGCCCTGGCACGCAAGTGTTCAAACGGTTCCTGGCCGGGTATGTCCCCATCGGGAAACCGGCTTCGTCTTTCGTCGGGCAGTAAACCGGATGCTTCGCCATAATCGCGTTCCCTCAGTTTTTCAATTACTTCAATTTCATTCAGCGATAAATGTGAAGCAATAATCTGTGCGGTTTCATAAGCCCTTTTTAAAGGACTCGAAACCACTACATCCCAGTTCTCACGCCCGAGATATGTTACCAGTTGATGTGCCTGCTCACGGCCCTTATCGTTGAGTTCGATATCCTCGCAACCCTGCAGGCGGCCTGTTGAATTCCAGTCGGTTTCGCCATGCCGGATCATACAAATGGTAGTGGTCGTGTTCAAGCCAATCAGGTGTTATCAAAAGAGGCAAAATTACACTTCCTTACTCATTTACCAAAACAACTTTCCCGGTATGGTTATAGAATACCTGTTGTTCAAAACGCTGAAGCAGCCAGGCGTATTTTTCAACACCTGAACAATGGCAAACGCCAATGGAACGTGGTGAAAGTTTCCTGAAATAAGATTCAAGCATTTTCAGTTTTTCGTCGGTATTGGCCCTGATATGAAACCCGCCCATGATGGTGTCGACCGGTAAATCGAAAGCTGCCTTTGCTGCCTCCATAATGTTTATGATACCACGATGCGAGCAACTGCTGATAACAGACAACCGGCTATTTTCGGTAACTGCCATATAAAGCTCATCTTCAAAGGTATCTTCCACCAGTTTTTCGCCCATT
Source organism: uncultured Bacteroidales bacterium (assembly GCA_964618645.1). GTDB lineage: Bacteria > Bacteroidota > Bacteroidia > Bacteroidales > UBA10428 > UBA5072. The sequence goes on from CAZUBW010000053.1 coordinate 7,975, forward strand.
TTAACCTGCAAATGACCGTAATTGGTGTCATCGGAAAACTTTACCGGAATATCGGGCATGATAAAAATGCCCTTGTCCAATTCAATTTTTTCACGGACATATTCAACCCGCTTTTCCAGCAATGAATCACAAGTAACACCGATAAACCTTTCAGGTCCATGGAATTTAGGGTAAAAGGCTTCCTTTTTTATATACACCCTGGCTTTTTTATTGATTTTCAGAAAGGGGTATAATCCGCCTGTATGGTCGTAATGGCCATGACTGATTACCACAGCGTCAACAACAGTAAGGTCGATACCAAGCACACTGGCATTGTGGACAAAATTGCCGGTTTGCCCGGTATCGAACAGTATTTTCTTACTACCGCTATCGAAGTAAAAGCTAAGCCCGTGTTCAGCCAATAGGTTTTTCTGGTATACCAGGTTTTCGATAAGGGTTGTTATTTGCATTGTGTTTTATTTTTCCCTTTCAAAAGGCCAGGCCATAATACCGCCTTCGAGCACCTTAACATTGGAATAGCCGTTGGCCTGCAAAATCAGGGCAGCTTCATATCCACGTAAAGATATCTTACAATATACCACGATATCGCTTTGCTTATCCTCTGGCAATTCACCAATACGTTTACGTAGTTGTCCCAGCGGAATGAGTTTCTCCCCAATACCCAGTCGCATTTGCTCAAATTCCTCAGGATTGCGTACATCAAGTGCCAGGAAAGATTTCCTGTTGTCGAGCATTTCTTTCAACTGCAGCGACGAAATGCCAGTGAACAACCCTTTCAACTTGTTTTGCATAATATGTGCTGTAGCAATACTATGGTCAATAGCCAATGAAAAAGGCGGAGCATAAGGCAGATCGGCGTTTACCATATCGTCAACCGTTAGCTTCCCTTTGATGGCCATGGCCCAAATAGCAATTTGCTTGCTAACATCACCCGGACCGATCACCTGGGCACCCAACACAGTACCATTTTTACGATTGACCAGTAATTTGGTAATCAATAATTTGCCCTGCATAAAGCCGGGTTTATCAAGACTTGCATTAACAACCGTTTCGATATCGTTCATCCCTGCCACCCTTGCAGCTTGTTCGGACAGTCCGGTTGCACCAACGCCATATTCAAAAACCTTACAAATGCCTGTTTGAATAGTACCTGGGAATTTCGCCGTATTTCCCCTAATAATGTTTTCACCGGCCACCCTGCCCTGCAAATTGGCCAGGTCACCATAAGGTGCATGTACATTGGCTCCTGATATCAGGTTTGGAATCTCAATACAGTCGCCCACTGCATAAATATCACTTTCAGATGTTTGCATGTATTCGTTCACTTTTATGCCTCCACGGGCGCCTATTTCCAGTCCGGCTTCCCTGGCCAGCGTTACATTTGGTGAAACACCTATTGCCACTACAGCCAGTTCACAAGGTATTTCAATACCATTTTGCAGTTTAACGCCGGTTAACTTCCCGTTTTCTCCCAGAAATGCAGCTACCCCATTTTGAAGTATTACATTGCTCTTGGTGCGAACATATTTTTCAACCAACTGGGCCATCTGTGAATCCAGGAAGGTAAGCAACTGGGGCAGCAGTTCTATTACGGTAATATCAACACCGGCGAGGTGAAGTGCCTCGCATGTTTCAATGCCAATAAGCCCGCCCCCAATCACCACTGCTTTTTTGATTTTACCTTCGTCGTGAATTTTACGCAGGTAATCGGCGTCTGCCATCGATTGTAAAGTTGTAATACCATCGAGGCTCATGCCCGGAATTGGAGGCCGTTTGGGAATGGCGCCGCTGGCAATAACCAGCTTATCATATTCGGCAACGCCTTGTTCTTCGGTCAACAGGTTTTTGTATTCTATGATTTTCTTCTTAGGATCGATGCGTGTAACCTCGGTGTTTACCTGTGTATTTATCTTTTTAGCATTCCAGAAAAACTTTGAATCACGGATAACACCTGCCGGAGAGCAGAGCAATTGATTACGATCGTCAAAAAAGCCGCCCACATAATAAGGATATCCACATGAGGCCATTGATAAATCGGGATTCTTCTGAAAAAGAGTGATCTCTGCATTTTCGTCCATGCGACGGGCCCGCGCAGCAGCTTTTGGACCGGCAGCTGAACCCCCGATTACAATAATTCTTTTGCTGTTTCCCATACTGTTTTGTTTTTAGAAATGAATATTGTTACCTGTTCGGCTTGTATAAATTTGAATGCAATCAATTGTCATACATGTTGCAGTTCGCTGACCTGGTGAGACTTTATGGCATCCACCACAAAATCAGGGGCCACACAAGGCCTCCAGTTATTGCGTTGCACAAAAGCCAGTTCAGTTTCTGCCTCGTTCACCAATTCTCCTTCGGCATTGAATAATTTGTAGGTGAACCATATCCGGGCTGCCTTCATCTGCTTCAGGGTAGTTCTGATGGTAAGCAAATCGTCGTAATGAATGGTCTTCAGAAACCTGAAATGCATACGCGTTACCGGAAGCATATAGCCTGCTTCCTCAACCGAATGATAAGAAATGCCTATACTGCGAAACAACTCCCAACGGGCCGTTTCGTAATACTTAACATAATTCGAATGATGCACTGTACCCATCTGATCGGTGTCGGGATACATTACCCTTAATTGATATTCATGTTCCAACATGGTTATCTCCAGTTCTGTTTTTCACAAGGACATGGCACTGCTTTATGATGTTTGCGCTGTGCAGCACAATTGGTCATTGCAAAGGCCAGCAACAGCATTACAACCCAATACATGATCCTTCGTGTAGTTTTCATATCGCTTGTTTTATAAATCTATTCGCCTTTCTTACCGGTAATGGTTTTTACCAGCGCATTGAACCCCAATTTAACGCCGGGGTTGATAAATAACTCGTCGAGTTTTCCACCATCACAACTGGTGCAAATGTTTTCGTCCATAGGAATCTGGCTTAACAATGGCACATTAAACATTTTTGCCAGTGTGCTTCCTCCACCCTGTCCAAAAAGAAAATACTTCTCATCGGGGTGTTTCGAAGGCGTAAACCACGACATGTTTTCGACAATTCCCAATACCGGGGCACCCACATGTGCATCGTGATACATGGAAATTGTTTTTTCTACATCGGACAAAGCTATTTGCTGCGGAGTGGTAACTACAATAACACCGCTTACTTCGTATTGCTGCAACAGGGTTATATGAATATCACCGGTTCCGGGAGGGGTGTCAATGATGAGGTAATCGAGTGTTCCCCAGTTTGTATCGTTGACAAGCTGTTTAAGGGTGTTCGATGCCAGCGGACCCCGCCATAGAACGGCCTGCTTGGGATCGATAAAAAAACCAAGCGACATCAGCTTAATACCCAGGCGCGTAAAAGGTTCAATCATTGTTTTGCCATCTTCCTCATGGGCCGATGGCCTTTCATTCGGTAAATCAAACAATACCGGCACCGAAGGACCATATAGGTCGGCATCAAACAATCCCGTGGAATAGCCTTCCAGTGCAAGCGATAAAGCCAGTCCGGCTGCAACAGTTGATTTACCTACACCGCCTTTGCCCGATGCCACAATAATAATGTTGTTAATTCCGGGTAACTTCGTTTTTTCAATAGTTTGTTGTTTGTTCATCTTTTCTAATCGTTTTCCCAATGGTAAAAATTTCCCGGTTCGCTACTGAACCGCGATAATATCAGACAATGTTTGAGGCAGAGAATGCTAATGATCACAGGCATTGTCACCTGTCACCAGCGTATTCCTTAACCAGTCGATTACCAGTTCCTTCGGACTTTTAGGCTGAGCGCCAACAGATACCTGAATGCCTTGTTCGGTAAACAAATTAATGGCACGTTGCCCCATGCCTCCGGCAATAACATGCGTTACGCCGCGCTCTGCCAGCCATGCCGGAAGCAGTCCCGGCTCATGCGGTGGAGGGGTGACAAAGTTCTCTTCTACAATGTTATTGTCCTCAATATTTACAATGGCAAACTGCTGACAATGGCCAAAATGCGCGCAAAGTCTGCCGTTTTCTAATGGAATTGCAATGATATTCTTCATAGTGTTATATTTCTGATTAATTATTCTTCTCCTGACTCCTGGCTCTTGATTTGATATGAACATTTGTTCGTTACAAATATAAGGAACATTTGTTTATTATAATAAAAGTATAGATGATTCTCGTCATCGACGTTGGAAAAGCTATTGGCCATTGGCTGTTGGCTGCCTGCCTGCCATCCAGGCAGGTTGGCTAATAGCTAACGGCTACCGGCCGTTTTTATTACTACCTGTTGGTGACTTTTCCCCTGATAATGAATTTGAATGATATACACACCGGGGGCCAAGTGGTTCAGTGGCAGCAACTGGATACCAGTGTTTGTTACCGGTTGGGCCAGTTGCACGACCTTTCTTCCCAACATATCAAATATTCCCGTCTCCAGCTCACCGCCAGGTTCGTCAATGTAAATAAAAAGTTCCTCTGCAAAAGGATTTGGGAAAATACCTTTTGAACGATAGGGAGCAAGCATAAATGCAACGTTTGACAAACAGCCTGGCGTTACCTGCAAGGGGCGCGTCTGTGTTACATAACCCGGTGCCTTTACCTGCAGCAAGTAGTTGCCACCACCCGTCAACCTGTAAAACCTGCCATCCGCCGGGTTACTCAAAACATAGGAACTGTCGGTGTCGTGATACAGAAGCCTTACTTCCGCACCGACGGGCATGCCCGAAACCGAATCGGTTACAACGCCAGTAATGCCCGTAAACGCGCTTTGCATATATTGCAGCAGACTTCGATGATTGTACTGCCAGTGGTTTTCGATAAGACTTTCAGGTGGCGATTTGTCATCCGACAATTCAATGGTTACCTCCCTTCCATGCAATAATATGTTGTTATAATCCTGTCTACCCCCATAAACCGGATACCAGGCATATCCGTTTGTTATGCCATTCTCCTTGAAAGACATGTATCCCAGCGGTGCATGTGCATGTACGGTATCGGCATAAGCGCGTGATAAAGCCCTGTACCAGTCATCATCGGCATGCGGCCGGCTCCAGGTATCCATCGGGTAATTTACCACTTCGGCACCGCCATGAAAATTGGCCGAAAGTACCGGCCTGGTATCCTCCATAAATTCCATCATGGCCATGGTCTCAGGCTGCCTGTCGGCAGTCCTCCAGGCATCCGAACGGATATCCGGAAAATCACGATTCAGGTCCACCTGGTTGGCATTAAAACGCGTGGCGCCAATGACAGTGGAATCGGACTGAAAAAAAGTTCCATCGGGGTTGGCCAGGGGATTAATCCATAGGGTGGCGCCCTCTACCAAATCACGAACAGTATCGTTTGACGCATAGCCATTCAACAGGTGTTCAATAAGGCGCAACATCAATATATAACCCAGCGGCTCATCACCATGTATGGCTGCTGTAAAAAATATTGCGGGTTCATTTTCCGAAATCTGTACATGATCCGATATCTTAACCGCCAGTAGCTTCCGGCCCTCAACCGTGGTACCGAATTCCTTCAGCTTGCATAATTGGGGATGCGTTGCCGCAAATTCTTCCATTAACTGAACATATGTATGGTAGTCAGGATAGCTTTGACGCCAGTCATCTCCCGCTTTGCACGAAGACAGACGCTGACTGTCTGTTTCAGGGGGAATAATGGCAAATGGGATGTCCAACCCTTTGAACCACTCAAAGCCCTGCTTTCCGGCATAAGCGGTAACCGTATCGTTCAATACATTGTCAATGGAAAGATTTTCCGATAGTATCGCGAGCGAAAGACCGGGTGGTTTCACAAACGAGATGATCACCTCTCCCCTTTCTGCAAGATACCGGTTGGCCAAGGCAGTTGTCCTGGTTTGCAAATCCTGGGCTGAGGTTTTGCCAGGGCAAATGACAACCAGGATTGCAGTAAATAAAAAAACCCGCAGGGTTTTATACATTAAACCGGATATGGAGAATATCCCCGTCACAAACCACGTAGTTTTTACCTTCTACCATCAGCTTGCCCTTTTCCTTGCAGGCATGTTCGGAACCCAGGGCAATGAAATCGGCATACTTGATCACCTCGGCACGTATAAACCCTCTTTCGAGGTCACTGTGAATGGCGCCTGCCGCCTGCGGGGCAGTCATGCCCTTGTGAATGGTCCATGCCCTTATCTCGTCGGCGCCAACGGTGAAAAACGACAACAGGTTCAGCATGCCATAAGCCGAACGCACCATGCGGTTCACGCCGGGTTGTTCCAGCCCTGCATCGGCCAGGAAAAGGGCCTTATCTTCGTCGTTGTCAAAATCGGCAATCTCCGCTTCAAGTCGCGCAGCCACCGTTAATATTTCAACCTGCCTGTCTTTCAGGTGTTCTTTCACCCGCTCCACATAAGCATTGCCTTTAACAGCAGCAGCATCATCTACGTTGCAAACAAACATCACCGGTTTAACCGTCAGCAAAAAAAGGTCGTCGATGTATTTACGCTCAAGCGTTTCGAGTTTCAAATCCCGCACATTGCCTAACGATTCGAGATGCGACTTCACCCTGGCCAAAATCTCCATACCGTGTTTGGCGTCCTTATCGCCCACGCGGGCCATTTTTTCGAGCCGCTGCATTTTTTTCTCCACACTTTCGAGATCCTTCACCTGGAGCTCAAAGTCGATATTCTCAATATCGCGGACCGGATCTACCGAACCATCAATGTGCGGCAGGTTGTCATCATCAAAGCAACGCAATACATGTATCAGTGCATCGGTATTGCGGATGTCGGCCAGAAACTTATTGCCCACTCCTTCGCCCTGATTAGCGCCTTTGGTGAGTCCCGGAATATCCACAATTTCCACGGTGGCATGTACCACCCGCTGCGTGGGCACCAGCTTTTCGAGCTCGTACAACCGCCGATCGGGGACATGAATTATACCGATGTTTGATTTGTTGGAGGTAAAGGCAAAGTTGGAGGTCTCTGCCTTAACATTCGACATACAATTGAAAATAGTGGTTTTACCCGTATTGGCGATGCCAATGATACCGCATTGCAGACTCATAATGTATAATGGTTTTAGGTGGTAAAAATACACATAATATTTTAGCCGTTAGCTATTAGCCGTTAGCTATTAGCCCTGCCAGTCGTCAGGCAGGTTAAGCGAAGGAGGGTTAGCTATTAGCCAATGGCCTGCAATGCGTTTTGAACAAAGAATTTGCGCTACGTTGCAATCGGTTGTGAAAGTTTATGTTAAATTTGCCGTTCAGGTAAATCAAGTTCAACCCAACAAAATAATATTCATGAAAAAAGAAGTTTTAAACAGAGCAGCAGACAACATCAGAATTTTATCCGCAGCCATGGTGGAAAAGGCTAAATCGGGTCACCCGGGTGGCGCTATGGGCGGAGCCGATTTCATCAACATACTCTATTCAGAATTTCTGAACTGGGACCCGACCGATATGGCTTGGCGTAACCGCGACCGGTTTTTTCTCGATCCGGGTCATATGTCACCCATGCTTTATTCCATGCTTACCCTCACCGGTAATTTTTCGCTCGACGATCTGAAAAGTTTCAGGCAGTGGGGAAGCCCCACTCCGGGCCATCCCGAGCTGGACGTCAAACGCGGTATTGAAAACACCTCGGGGCCTCTCGGACAGGGCCATACCATGGCCATTGGCGCTGCCATTGCCGAGCGCTTCTTGTGTGCACGCTTTGGGGAATGGATGTCGCATAAAATATATACTTTTATTTCCGATGGCGGTGTGCAGGAAGAAATATCGCAAGGTGCAGGCCGACTGGCTGGCTACCTGGGACTGCACAACCTGATCATGTTTTACGACTCAAACGACATACAGCTTTCCACGAAAACCTCCTCGGTTACCCTCGAAGATACCGCTGCCAAATACAGTGCCTGGGGCTGGCATGTGCTCACCATCAACGGAAACGACCCCGACGAGATAAGGGCTGCACTTATGAAAGCCACCCAGGAAAAAACCCGCCCCACGCTCATTATCGGTAAAACCGTTATGGGCAAAGGAGCCAAAGATGCCAGCGGATCGAGTTTCGAAGGCCAGACATCCACACACGGTATGCCTTTAGGTGAAGCAGGCGCTTCCTTTGAAAAAACCATCGAAAACCTCGGTGGTAACCCTGCCGATCCTTTTGTTATTTTCCCCGAAGTAGGTGAATATTATAAGGAAGTGTTGCAAAAGAAAGCTGCCGCTGCCAAAATCCGAAAAGAAGAAGAAAAAAAGTGGGCCGCTTCCAATGCTTTGCTTGCCCAAAAGCTCGACGCTTTCTTCTCAGACAAAGCGCCTGTTATAGAAGTCGGAAAAATTGCACAAAAAGATGATATTGCCACACGTGCTGCCTCAAGCACCGTACTTGCATGGCTGGCCAAAAATGTGGAAAACATGATTGTGGCATCGGCTGACCTGTCGAACAGCGATAAAACCGATGGTTTTCTTAAAAACTCCAAAGCTTTTACCAGGGGTGATTTCAGCGGCGCCTTCCTGCAGGCCGGCGTTGCCGAATTAACCATGGCAGCCGTTGCCAACGGTATAGCGCTTCACGGTGGCGTATCTGTTGCCTGCGGTACTTTCTTTGTCTTCTCAGATTATATGAAACCTGCCGTGCGCCTGGCAGCTCTTATGCAACTGCCGGTTAAATACGTATGGACACACGATGCCTTCCGCGTTGGCGAAGACGGTCCCACCCACCAACCCGTTGAACAGGAAGCACAGATAAGGCTCATGGAACAGCTGAAAAACCACCACGGCGACAACAGCGTTTTGGTGCTGCGACCCGCCGACGTGCACGAAACCACACATGCCTGGAAACTGGCCGTGGAAAACACCAAAACACCCACCGCGCTCCTGCTTACCCGTCAGAATGTGCCCACGCTGCCGGCAACAGCAGGCTCAACGCGACTGGCCGATGCAGCGCAGATTGCCAAAGGCGCTTATATTGTTAAGGACACCAATAATCCCGACGTCATACTGCTGGCCAATGGCTCAGAAGTCTCCACACAAATGGCGGGCGCCAAACAACTCGAAGAAAAAGGCATTAAGGCAAGAGTGGTCTCTGCCCCTTCCGAAGGTTTGTTCAGACTTCAACCCGTTGAATACCAGCAAAAGGTGATTCCTGCCGGAGTTCCGGTATTCGGACTTACTGCAGGCCTGCCGGTAACCTTAAAAGGACTGGCCGGGGAAAAAAGCCGCATCTTTGGCCTCGACCATTTCGGATACTCCGCCCCCTACAAGGTACTGGATGAAAAATTCGGTTTCACCGCCGACAACGTGGTGAAACAGGTATTGACGCTGCTGGGAAAATAACGCCCACAACCGCCGGTAATAGTAAAGAGGTTGTGTAAAAAGTCAGAGAAAGAGCGTAGTCAGGAGACTACGCTCAGCATTCAGAGTTGACATTCAGCACAATGCGCTAGGGAAAATAACATCTCCAACCACCGGTAAATGTAAAGCCCTGACAGTGGTTCTCATCCCTGTCAGGGCTTTTTATTTGGGCTCATCAGGTGTCACCCTTCGACAAACTCAGGGTGACCCGTTACTTGTCCCTTGTCCCTTGTCCCTTGTC
>CAZUBW010000053.1:17619-21216 GCA_964618645.1 uncultured Bacteroidales bacterium
CTTGTCCCTTGTCCCTTGTCCCTTGTCACTCGTCACTCATTCCTCCTCCCTGACCGAAAACTTATACACCGTTAACTGGGTGTATTTTTGTCCCGGTAACAACACTGTCGACGGGAACTGCGGTTTGTTTGGCGAATCGGGGAAATGCTGCATCTCCAGGCAGAAACCATAATACCTTTCATATTTTACACTATCGATACCGGTAAACTGGCCGTTCAGGAAATTTCCCGAATAAAACTGTATGCCCGGCTCTGTGGTGAAGGCTTCCATTACTCTTCCCGTCATAGGCTCATAAACTTCGGCGGCTTTAACATACTGTCCTGCTAAATTCCGCAATTTATAATTGATATCGTAACCACCCGGCACCTGGTCAATACGCTCGCCAATGGCGTGTGGCGTGGTAAAATCAAACGGTGTGCCACTTACTGCCAGTAACTCACCGGTAGGAATAAGGGTCATATCGGTTGGCGTAATGGAGTCGGCATACAATACCAGTTCATGCTGCAGTATCGTTTCATTGCCCCCATTCAGGTTAAAGTAACTGTGGTTGGTAAGGTTCAGCACCGTGGGGCGGTCGGTTTCAGCTTCATAATAAAGCTTAATTTCGTTTGCTGCGGTGAGCACATAGGTAACTTTCACCTGCAAGTTACCCGGATAGCCTTCTTCCAAATGTGCACTGGTGCGTGAAAGCGCTACCACCAGCGAATCACCTGCTGCATATACAGTATCGATGGCAAAAACACGTCGACCGAAACCAGCGGGGCCACCGTGCAGGGTATTTACGCCATCATTGGCTGTTAGCTGGTAAGTGGTATCGTTCAGTACAAATTTTGCCCCGCCAATACGGTTCCCGTAGCGCCCGATGGTACTGCCAAAATAAGGATGCATTTGCCGATACTGGCCCAGGTTATCAAAACCCAGCACTACATTACCCATGGCTCCTGTTTTATCGGGAACTACTACCGAGGTGAGAATACCACCGTAATTGGTTATGCCAATCTGCATACCGTTTTTGTTCGTAAGCGTGATATGCCTGATGGGAATGCTGTCCGAAGCTTCCCACAATACGTCGGCAACCGGATTAATGGCTTCCGGTTTTGGTTTACAGCCCATAAGGATGATGCCCAGGGCTAACGCACTAAAAAATAGTTTTTGCATGGTGTTGATTATTGGTAAATTGTATGATTCCTGGTTAGTAGGGTTTTGGGCTGTGAGCTGCGAGCTGCGAGCGTCATTTCTATATTTTTTCATTCTTTCATTTTTTCTTGATCCTGATCACATTCAACGAATATGGCTCCAGGACCAGGTCGATTGTTTTACCGCGGATGGTGATTACCCTTTCCACCGGCTTCACCTCATGCTTATCCAATGAGTTAACAGCCGTCAGCTCATTGTGCTGCAATATAATCAATTTAGCGGTTGTTGCATAGCGGCCCGATCCTTTCAGGTTAAAAGATTGTGAAACAGAAGCGCCGGTGGCATTGACCACCTTCAGAATGATTTCCTTTGTTACATCATCCCATGCAGCCGTTGCATAAAGTCCGTGCTGTCCGGTAAGTGGCTTACCCTCATACAGCATGGGCAAGACCTGGCTTCCCCTGTTGGTGGAAAACAATTGCTGTACATAGTAATTGGGGGTGGCAAACGACCGCAGGTTGTCAAACCATATCAGGTCGGGCTTCCACTGCCAGCCATCGACATGCGCCATTAACGGGGCATACGAACTCATGGTTACCAGGTCGGCATTGCGTTCCAGTCCCGTCATAAATGCTGCCTCTGCCAGCGCACATTGCCAGTTGTTCTGGTTATCGGGACTGGTGGTATAAACACTCTGCGCAGCGTATTCCCCGGCAAATACCTTGTGACCGGATCTATCGTAGCTGTCATAGCGGTCAGCATGTTTCAGAAACCAATCGGGATCGCGGTAATAATGCTCGTCAACTACCTGATGAGTAAACGATTTCAGCTCGTTCCAGGCAAAATCAAACAGGTCGCCGTCAGGTGCCGGGCCTGAGCTGGTAATCAGGGTAATATTGGGATACTTTTCCAGGATGGCTTTTTCGAAAAGCTGGTAGCGCTCAAAATATTGTGGCCCCCATTGTTCGTTTCCAATGCCAATCATTTTAAGGTTAAACGGTGCCGGATGCCCCATGGATGCCCGCAGCTTTCCCCAGGGGGTGCTTTCATCGCCATTGGCAAATTCAATCAGGTCGAGCGCATCCTGAATATAAGGATCAAGCTGGTCGAGTGTGGCAACTTCTGCCGTATTAAACTGGCAAGCCATTCCGCAGTTGAGAATAGGCAAAGGTTCAGCGCCAATATCCTCAGCTAACAGAAAATACTCGTAAAAACCCAGCCCGAAAGTCTGAAAGTAATCAGGGGTCAGCCGGTGCCGGAACTCGGTGTTCCAACGGTTCACGATCATCTTTCTCTCTTCAACGGGACCAACGGTGGTTTTCCATTGGTAGCGGGTAGCCAGTTCGCGACCCTCGACAATGCATCCACCCGGAAACCTGACGAAACCCGGTTTCAGGTCGGCCAGCAATTGCGCCAGGTCGGCACGCAGTCCACCCGGGCGATTTTTCCAGGTATCGTGTGGAAAAAGCGATACCATATCTATATCTATGGCGCCCTTATCCTCGAACCAGATGTTCATCCGGCCGTGGGCATCGGTAAGTTCCGATACCAGGTCGGCGGTGTACTTCTTCCATTCGCCACCCTGAACGGTAAGGGTTGTTTGTCCGGCCACTGCACCTTTTGAATCGGTAAGTTCGATACGCATTTTCATGGATCCACCCAGTGGCATGGCTGCCAGCACCGAAAAATGGTATGTGTTGCCGGTTTTTATTCCCATTCCCCTGAAGCCGGTGTTGGTGAGGCAGTACGAGGGCATATCGGGAGCAACTTTAACACGGGCAAAGCGTGGGTTCGCAGCAGATGACCCGGACCTGTTCAACATGATCAATGCAGAGGAATCCTTTGTCCTGGCCCTGACTTTCCAGCCCGTGCGGGGAATGAAAAACTCAAAAGAGCGGTTCATCACCAGTTCGGCATACAGTCCGCCATCGGCGGCAAAGTTGATGTCCTCGAAGAATATTCCCCACATAGTGGGTTGTATAACACCTTTGGGATGGTCAACATCTACCGTAACAGGTTGTTTTTGCTGCGCTGCCATGGGCAGCACCAGCAACAATAAAACCAGTAATAACGGGCAATAACGACGATTCTGTTTCATAAAAGTACTTTTTACTTTTAAAATTTAAAGATAGTACTTTTCTGTAAGCTGGCATGGGGTAAATCAAAATTTTACTTGTATGATACTGGTGTTACGGCCACTAGTCTGCTAAGTCTGCTGGTCGTGCAGTCTTGCAGTCCTGCAGTCTTGCAGTCTTGCAGTCTTGCAGTCTTGCAGTCTTGCAGTCAGTATGTCTAACTATTTTTTCATTTCTTCATTCCTTCATCTCTTCATTCCTTCATTCCTTCATTTGCTCATCATAACTTGTCCCTTTTCTTTGTTCTTCTCTGGCTCAATACTCAAACTCTTGCTGATTCCTGCCACTGCCACTGCCACTGCCACTAGTCTTGTCCCTTGTCCCT
>CAZUBW010000053.1:21316-28251 GCA_964618645.1 uncultured Bacteroidales bacterium
CTTGTCCCTTGTCCCTCGTCCCTTGTCACTCGTCCCTTGTCCCTTTCCTAATCCTAATCACCGGATATTCCCCCACCCTTCCCCAGAACCCGGGGTATTTGTCTTCCGATTTGCGGAGGCAATCGAGCAGTTTTTGTCCAAACAGCCATTTGTGAATGTACAGGTTAAGAAAGTACTTGTTGGTACTGCGCCAGCAGAAAATTTCAACAGCATGTCCAAAGGCAAAATTTCGCTTAAACCAGCGAAGGCTATGGGGATAAAAGTAAAGGCGCGGTTTGCTGTTGAACAGCCTCACATACGCTTTCCCGGCCAGGTGCCTGGCAACCCGGTACAATTGAATGGGAAGCAAGGTGATGTTCATAAACCAGCTGTGGTAAAACAGGCTGTAGACAATGGTGGTATTTCCACCGGGTTTGGTAACCCTGTACATTTCATTCACGGCGGTTTGCTGTTCGTTTTTCGGAATGTGGTAAAGGGTATGCTGACATAACACGGCATCGCACGAATTATCCTGCAGGGGAATATGGGTAATGTCGGCACACAGGTATATGCCCTTTTCCGTGCCCAGGTTATATTTGGCCTGGATGAGTGCGTTAACCGAAATATCGGCACAGATCCGGTATTCGAAAGGATCCGACAGGGAAAGGTATTCCTCCAGGCCAATGGGTCCTGAAGCGATGTCTAACAGGTATTTTCCGGAGGCAGGCAGGTATTTTCCGGCTCTGGTGAAGGAATTGCGAACATACTTACTGGAAACATCCCTGAAATCGACCCATTTGGGAGAATCCTGGTAAATCTTGCGGCCATTTTTAACATCATAGCCGACCTGGTTGTAGTACTGAAAAACCCTTTCTTTATCGAAAGCCATTTTTCCGCGCCGGTCCTGGCCCTTGCCAGTAAATATAGCGTATGCCGGCAGTAGCAGTATAATATCGTCGATTACAGGGTAAAAATACGTTTCCGAAACATTGATAAAACCATCGCGGATGTTTTCGGTTTTTTGCCCATCGGGCAAATGCTTAGTGAGGAATGCAACAGCCGTCTCCTGGTCAACAAAGGCGAGGCGTTCTTTGGTAACAGGGCATTGCAAAATAGAATGGTCAAAAGATACCATGGAAAATTCTTTTGGTAAGCGGAACAAATTTAATCAACCCATTTATTCTGCAATCGCAATTCGTGGAATGAATATTGATCATGTTCCGTTCATTACCACAGGTACCCATGGAAAAGCCCTAGAGACGCAAGATTTTGCGTCTCTACAAAATCGCATCTATACAAAATCATGCGTCTCTGTACCTTTTTTGTGAATACTATATTATTTAGTAAATTTGGGTTATCAAACAAATAAGAATGAAAACAATAACCCTAAATATACCCGATTCATTGGACATAGACGATAATAATCTTGCAATGTTTATTGCTTCAAAGCTTTACGAAGAAGGCCGGTTATCATTAGGTCAGGCCGCTGAATTGGCGAATTTATCTAAACGAACCTTTGCTGAATTACTTGGAAAATATAACGTTTCAATCATTAATTATCCTGCATCTGATATTTCAAGAGACGTAGCCAATGCCTAAAGTAATAATCTCTGATACAAGTTGTTTCATTATATTAACAAATATTGGCAACCTTGATTTGTTGCATCAGGTATATGGCCAAATTATAACCACACCTGATATTGCAGCTGAATACGGTGAGATTCTGCCTGACTGGGTAGAAATTAAGAGTGTAAAGGACCAGTACCGTCAAAGGCTTTTGGAAATGCAAATTGATAAAGGAGAATCAAGTGCTATAACATTGGCACTTGAAATCCCTGACTGTACATTGATATTAGATGATTATAAAGCAAGGAGAATCGCAGAACAGCTTGGAATATCATTTACAGGTACAATTGGAGTAATAATCAGGGCTAAACTAATGGGAATAATACCTTCAATAAAACCACTGCTTGAAAAGATTCAACAAACAGATTTCAGGTTAACGAGCGAAATTGTAAATCAAGCCATTAAAGAAGCAAAGGAATAAGTCTATATAGAGGTAACTTCGTTTTTTCATTGTTCATTGTTCATTGTTCATTGTTCATTGATAATTGATCATTAAGCTCTGTTTTCACGATCGCGTGATCCGTTACCATGCCGAATACCTGGCCATTAAAAATTACATCAACAATAATATCGAAAAATGGAATCCCGATTCCCGGGACGAATTTTGATCCTGTTTCATTTGCAATGCCACAATGGAAACCGTTTACGGAATGATTTTAATCCTGTTTCATTTATTCACACAGGTGCCTGTTGAAACGCCGCAGAGGCTGTCTAAAAAGTCAATTTATTAGGCGTAGTTGCAAACTACGCCTAGCACATTGTACTGAATGTCAACTCTGAACGCTGAGCGTAGTCTCCAGACTACGCTCTTTTTATGACTTTTTAGACATCCGCTACAAAACCCGCCCCACACACCCATTCCAATTTATGTTTTTCAAAACAATGGCAATTACAACTTAGCGAAGCGATCTCATGAACGAAGTGAATAAATTGCCGGTTTGAATACGACGTAGATATCCTGCCGTTGGCGGGACTAATCTACGCCGAGCCGCATAGACTGGAGTCTTCGCTCAGCGGGGAGATTATTTATCATCGTAATGTCCCCAAAGACTTAAAACATGGACAGTTACAACTTCTTCTTCAATAGCGTATACCAATCTGTGTTTGTGATTTATTCTGCGGGAAAATTTCCCCGGAAGGCCGTATTTCATTAGTTCTATTCGTCCGGTTCCTTCTGTAGGGTTCTCTTTGAGTTCATTAAGAAGCTTGGCTATCTTTTTAAGTACGGCTTTATCGCCGGCTTTTTTGTGCTTTTCTATATCCGCTAAGGCTACTTTGGTAAATGCTAAAACATAGCTCATAATCCAAGCAAATCGTTTATTTCATCAGCACTTGTAATTCTTTTTACTTCCCCGTTTTTTGCTTGCGCTTCACTAAGTTTTATTTTCTTTACCATTTCAGCACTAAAGTAAACATCGTCCTCATTAATGGGAGTTAGAGCATATGATTTATTTTTCCCTCGTTGGACAATAATTTGCTCTCCTTTATCAGCTCTTTCAAAGTATAGCTTTTGATTCTGCCTAAATTCCCTACTGCTTATTACCAACATATCATTAAGATTTAGTGTGTACCAACATGGTACAAAGTTACTTATTTTTACATTTCTTCCCTCATAATGTTTCATTTTAACGGATGATATTTCTCTATCCCCGCTTTAAATTCATCGGGTCTGTCTGCCCGGACAAGCATACACGCTGGTCCCGGTGGAAAACGTTTTCCAGGATGAATGGTAATCATGTTCCATTTATTCACACAGGTGCCTATGGAAACGCCGTAGTTATCCCGCTGCTGGCGGGACTAAACTACGCCGAGCCGCATAAAATGAAGTCTTCGCTCAACGGTGGGGGATTTCCATTGGGAAAAATATTTGAACATTTTATTCAGCTCACTTTTGACCCATAAATACAAAATCTGACTAACCTGACAAATTATTTATGATTTTTGTATTTCATATATTAACCGTATTTTTGTATTTAGCGTTAAATAAGTACTATTTAACGTCATAAATGAACAATAACATGACAAGCTTTGGTAAAAAATTAAGGGATTGCCGTGAAGACAAAGGCCTATCGCAAAGCGAACTGGCACGGTTAATGAACACTAACCATTCAATAATCGGCAAATATGAACGGGACGAAGTTAAGCCAACTATTGATGTAGTAAGGAAAATGGCCGGGTTATTAAATACTACGGTTGGCTTTCTACTTGGAGAATCAGAAGATATGCACCTTTTAAAAGACCCGTCTATGCTTAAAAGGTTAAATGACATTAACCAGTTGGCAGAAAAGGACAAAGAACATATTTTGTACACCATTGACGGCCTTTTAAGAGATGCAAAAACCCGTCAGGCGTATTTAGTATGAAGTTTACAAACTATTTCCTGCACACCCGGCAACGCCCTGACCGAACTGATATTAAACCTGAATGGATTGAATTTGTGTTTTATCACCCGGATTTTGAACAAGTGCAACCGGACGGCAGGATAAGACGTTGGGCTTACATTAACGAGGCTGAAAAATACCTGCGCATTGTAATACTCGAAGATAAAGAAACTGTGCACAATGCATTCTTTGACCGTTCTTTTTTAGACATTAAATCAAAAAGCAATGAAAATAACATACTTTAAAGATACCGATACGCTATTGGTTTCACTTAACGAGAACCGCATAGCCGAAACCCGTGACTTTAGCGAGGATATTTTGGTTGATCTTGACCCCTCCGGCAATTTGGTAAGCATGACTATTGAGCATGCATCACAAAAAGCCAATATGACCGACTTCTCGTTTAATCAGGTCAATAATCCTTTGCAGTCGGCTACTGCTGTTTAACAACAAAAGCCCGGCTATTGCTAACCAGGCCCTCTTTATTATTCCCTCTTGTTAACCTGTTGTCCGCAGGCACAGCCTGCCGGTTATATTGCGGCGGCGGCACAGCCGACCGCCGAACGAAGCACAGCCTAAGCCGAACAACCTGGAATTGTTATAAAAAAACTAACCACTGGCAGTTACAAACTGCCTTCTAAAAACGTCGTAGTTACGCTGCGCTAAACTACGCCGAGCGGGGGACTAATCTACGCCGAGCCACTTCAATTAAAGTCTTCGCTCAGCGGGGACGCAAGATTTTGCGTCTCTACAAAACCCGACCCACACACCCATTCCAATTGTTGTTTTTTCAAAACAATGGCAATTGCAAATTGCCGGTTTAAATACGACGTAGATACGCTTCGCTAATCTACGCCGAGCCGCATAGATTGAAGTCTACGGCGAGCAGGGGATTAGTAAAATTGGGAGGAATATTTTCGCCTTCTTAAACATATGAATCAATTTATCTTTTTATTAATTTTTCCTTTATCTATATTATCAGTAGCCTTATTTATCTGCCATGAATCGAATTTAAACGTTCCATCATCATAAGTGCTATTCATAAGATTTTTAGGATAATATTTATAATCTTCTATAAAATCAGGGTTTGTAATTTTGAACAAACTCTCAAACCCTGTTTCATATTTTCTATCAATATGTCGTAAACCTAATGTATGACCGAATTCATGAGGTATTATCATTGAATATAAACCGGATTGAACTCCTCCAATATATTTCAAATTTAAATTAACAAGTTTACCTCCTATTTCATTTACTTGACCCATAGTATTTTCTGGTGATCTAAAGAAATTCTTATCCATCACCCTTAATAGATGTTCATTATCTTTCAATTCGGTGTAATTATTAATTATCCTCGATTCAACCTCTACTTCTACACTTACATTTCTAAGTTTACTAGGAACTAAAACATTATTTGCAGGTCTATCAAGTCCGCTATATAAATTAATCCGTTCATAATCTGAGGCCTCTTGATATTTTATAGAATATGAATTTATTATTTGTTGTTCTGCTTGTGATTTTAATAAATTCATATCAAGATTTTTATTACTTGAAGCATTTAATATGGCAACCGTCAATTTCATATGAATAGTTTTGTTACCATTATTATCAAATGTTGTTGTTATATACCAATCCTTTCCATTTATATCTTTATAAATAACTGGATTATTATTTGAAAAACTATATGGTGATAGGGAAGGATATTTTGTATTTAAAATGTCTACCGTTAGCCATCTAATAATTCGAGAGTCATAGTCTCTTGCACCGTAATCATAAACCGTTCCGGTGCTTCCTGAAATGTCGTCGTCCTTTTCCTTGCCGTTAAACCCGAACCTATACCCGCCCTTGCCTGCGGGGTCTGTTGGGTTATAGCGGCCGTGCATTTGCAGGCCAAAGGGATAGTAGTTGTAGTACGCAAGCACTTTGGCATCGTTTGTGGGTGCGTTTCCGGTTCCGGTTGCCGTTTTCAAATCGCTCACCACACCGCGTACATTGCCGAGGTGGTCTTTGAGCTCGTACTGTTTCAGTCCGGTGAAACGCGCATATACCTGCTCGTTCGAATTCCCGGAACCTGATATGTATCCCTTACCGGATAGCGAACCGGTTAATGCCGATGCCATACTTACCGGGTAATTGGTTGCCAGGTCTTCCCCGAATACCCCAGTTCGGCTTAGGCTGTGCCTAAGTCGAATATATGCCTGCAGGCTTTGCCTGATTAAAATACCGTATTCCATTTGCAATTAATTGTGATCACATCAATCACACCATCATAACCGGCGTAATTTCTAGCGCTTGAATAGAAGTATTCTTCAGGTTTCTCAACAATGCCTGCTCGAACAGGATTCTCATGAATATAATCAATTTTTTGCTTTATAAATTTATCACTATAAATATGTTCAGCATGATTTTCATGTGTCCAAATTTGATTTGTTTGTTTGTTTTTGAATTTACCATGATATTCAAATACAATTTTCATCCAGTCGCTGCGACTTTCAATAGGGTCATTCACAACATCCAAAAACTTCTTGCTTGTGTGATTCTTAAAATCGCGAACAATATCGCTTAGGCATCCTGTTTCACTTTGAGCCAAAAGATGTATGTGGTTGGACATAATTACAAAGGCAAACAACTTCAGGTCTTTATGCTGCTGGCAATATTTCAAACTCTCTATTGATATATCCCGATAAATCTTCCTGGTAAATATATCAACCCAACCAACAATTTGAAAGGTTAAATAAAATAACCCATCACCTTCTATTTTATAACCTGTTGACATGATAACAAGTTTACTGATAAACAAATATAACTATTTTTGTCAGGCAACAAGCCTGAAAGAATAGATTCGACTTAGGCACAGCCTAAGCCGAACACCTGTATAACCATAGGCGAACGGGGGTAAGATCGGCCATCAGAACCGCGCCAATGGTCGGCGTTTCCTGGCTGAACACA
>CAZUBW010000054.1:0-8223 GCA_964618645.1 uncultured Bacteroidales bacterium
GAACAGACACATGACTAAATAAGCATTTTACTAACTTTATTGACAAGCTCTAATTATTCCCTACATTTGCCGGCAGATTTTCAGTTTTTCCGGATGATGAAGGTTAGCGGGTATAAAATAAAATAAAATTCGGAAAACATCTTGTAAAATTAAAATAAATTGTATTTTTGCACTCCCTAAAATAAGGGTGAAGTACAAAATTAGCAGAGAATATTATAATAATACACGACGTGAATACACTGAGTTATAGAACGGTTTCAGCAAACAATGCTACTGTTCAGAAGGAATGGTTTGTAGTGGATGCCACTAATCAGGTGCTGGGGAGGTTAAGTTCGCAGGTAGCCAGTATTTTAAGAGGCAAGAACAAAACCAGTTTTACCCCTCATGTTGATTGTGGCGATAACATTATCATTATCAATGCAGAGAAGATCAGGCTTACCGGTAAAAAATGGAACGAAAAGGAATATGTAAGACATTCGGGTTATCCCGGTGGCCAGCGCATTACCAGTCCTGCCGATGTAGCCCGGATCGATCCCACCCGTATTATCGAAATGGCTGTAAAAAGGATGTTACCCCGCAACCGACTGGGTAATGCCATTTACGGCAACCTTTATGTTTATGCCGGAACGGAACATCCGCATACGGCCCAGCAACCCAAAGAACTTAAATTAAATTACAAATAAACAGGTATGGAAATAATTAATACCCTTGGACGCCGTAAAAGTGCTGTTGCCAGGATATATGTGAAAGAAGGCAAAGGTAAGATCGTCATCAACGATCGTGAATTGGCGAATTATTTCCCGCTTGAACAATTGCAGTACATTGTACAGCAACCGTTGAATATTGCTGAAGTAGCTGATAAATACGACATTACCGTTAATCTCCAGGGCGGTGGTATCAAGGGTCAGGCCGAAGCATTGCGTTTGGCCATTGCCCGTGCAATGGTGATTGTAAAGCCTGAGAGCAAAGATGCGCTGAAAAGCAATAAAATGCTCACCCGTGATCCCCGTGAGGTGGAACGTAAGAAACCTGGTCAACCAGGCGCCAGAAGGAGATTCCAGTTCAGCAAACGTTAGTCGTTACCATATTGTTTAGCATCTAAATTGGTGAGACTCAGTTCCGCATGCGGATGGCTACTCATCAATTGATTTCTACAGAACGTAAACAAATTTAATATGTCACAAACCTCCATTCAACAATTATTAGACGCAGGTGTGCATTTTGGCCACCTCAGAAGAAAGTGGAATCCTGCCATGGCTCCTTACATTTTCATGGAGAAGGAAGGAATTCACATTATCGACCTGCAGAAAACACAGGTTAAGCTTGCAGAAGCTACTGCAGCGCTTAAAAATATCGCCAAATCGGGCCGTAAAGTGTTGTTTGTTGCTACCAAAAAGCAGGCAAAGGACATTGTCGCCGACCTTGTGAAGGGCATCAACATGCCTTATGTTACGGAACGCTGGCCGGGCGGAATGCTTACCAACTTCCCCACCATCCGTAAGGCTGTTAAGAAAATGTCGTCAATCGACAAAATGGCTACTGACGGTACATTCGATAACATGTCGAAGCGTGAGAAGCTTCAGGTATCGCGTCAGCGTGCCAAGCTCGAGAAGAACCTCGGCAGTATTGCCGATCTTACCAGGCTTCCGGCTGCCATGTTTATTGTGGATATCTGCAAGGAACACATTGCCGTTCACGAAGCCCGTAGATTGAATATTCCCATTTTTGCCATGGTGGATACGAATTCGGATCCCAACCTGGTTGATTTTCCCATACCGGCCAACGATGATGCGTCAAAATCTATTTCGCTGATTCTCGAGGTAATATGCAAAGCCATGCAGGAAGGTCTCGATGAACGTAAGATGGAACGTGAAAAAGAAGGCGATGCTCCCCGTGGTAAGAAGGGTGATTCAGATGAGGACGTTGACGAAGAAAGCGACGAATTAGAGGAAGAACGCGGAAAGCGTGGTGTCCGCAAGCCTATTACCCTCAAAGCTCCTGCCAAAAAAGGCGTGAAGGTTGACATCGAAGAAGAGGACGAAGAGGAAGTAAAAGAAGAAGAAGTCTAAATTGAAAATATAACATATTATGGCAATTACAGCGACAGATGTCGCCAAATTAAGGAAGATGACCGGTGCAGGTATGATGGACTGCAAGAATGCCCTTGAGGAATCAAAGGGCAATTTTGAACAGGCAGTTGAAATCATCCGCAAACGGGGTCAGCTGGTAGCCAGCAAGCGGGCCGACCGCGACGCCATGGAAGGTGTTGTGCTAGCCAAAAGCAATGGCACGCTCGGCGCCATCATCGTATTGAATTGTGAAACCGATTTTGTAGCCAAAAACGATAATTTTGTTGCTGTAGCCAGCGAAATTCTCGATGCGGCCCTGAGCAATAAACCTGCCGACCTGGAGGCGCTGAAAGGTATTAAAATCGACGGCCGTTCCATTGGCGACCGCGTTACCGAACAGGTTGGTATTATCGGTGAAAAGATTGAACTGTCGTTTTACCAGAAGATTGAAGCCGCCCAGGTGGTCCCCTACATACATCCCGGAAATAAACTGGCCACGCTGGTTGGTTTAAACAAGGCGGTGGATGAAAAAGTCGGACGCGATGTGGCCATGCAGGTTGCTGCCATGAATCCGGTAGCTGTTGACAAAGCTGATGTTCCTGCCGAAACCATTGAAAAGGAAAAGGAAATTGGTCGCGAACAGGCCCGCAACGAAGGGAAACCTGAAAACATGCTCGACAAAATTGCTGAAGGTAAACTTAACAAGTTCTTCAAGGAAAGCACACTGCTCAACCAGGAGTTTACCAAAGACAGCAGCAAAACAGTAAGGCAGTACCTTCAGACCGCTGATAAGGATCTTACCGTAACCGGTTTTATCCGGTACGCTTTAAACCAGTAAGACAGATCAAAGCGTAGTTCACGCTGTTACCATATAAAAGGGGCTGACTTTTTAGACAGCCTCTTTTTTTTTATATTTACCAACTGTATGACTAATGTAAATTACCATGGAGTTGAAATATAAGCGTGTATTGCTCAAATTAAGCGGCGAAGCCCTGATGGGCGAAAAAAAGTCGGGTATCGACGAAACTGTGCTACAGTCGTATGCACAGCAAATCAGCGAAGTACAGGAAAAAGGCGCCCAGGTGGGTATTGTTATCGGCGGGGGCAATATTTTCAGGGGGCTGTCGGGCATGAAAAGCGGCTTTGACCGTGTTACCGGCGATTACATGGGTATGCTGGCCACCGTTATCAACGGCCTGGCCCTGCAAACGTTTATCAACCAGGCAGGCGGTAAGGCCCGTGTGCTTACTGCCATTGAAATGCTTCCGGTAGCCGAGCGCTACACCAAAACCCTTACCGAAACACTGTTTGCCCAGGGGTATGCCCTTATCTTTACTTTCGGAACCGGGAATCCGTTTTTCACCACCGATACCGCGGCTGCCCTCAGGGGCGTGGAAATCGAAGCCAGTGTTGTACTGAAGGGTACGCGTGTTGATGGTGTTTATACAGCGGATCCCGAGAAGGACCCGAACGCGGTTAAGTATCCCCATGTTACTTTTGAAGAAGCCTATGAAAAAGGCCTTAAGATTATGGACCTGACGGCTTTCACCATGTGCCGCGAGAATAACCTGCCCATACTGGTATTCGACATGAATTCACCGGGAAACCTGCTGAAGGTACTCGAAGGGCAAGCGGTAGGTACACTCATCCACAATTAGAAGCCGGGCAGGTATATCATCCGGCCCGTCGGTAATTCAGGCCGACAGGCTGCAACAGTAAGCCCGGGATGTGTTAACAGAAATTCGTTTTTGGGGATTGTAAATTAAAACCAAAAAGCTAAATTTGTTTTAGTTACCTACAAATTGCAACAAATATGGAAGAAGAAGCCCGGTTTTGTGTGGAAATGGCAAAGGAAAGAATGAACAAAGCCATTCTGCATCTCGAAGATGAGCTCATGCATGTTCGTGCAGGAAAGGCTACCCCTGCCATACTCGATGGCATTTCAGTTGATTATTATGGTGCCAATACGCCTTTGTCGCAGGTTTCCAATATCGGAACGCCCGATGCCAAAACCATTGTGGTACAGCCCTGGGATAAAAGCATGCTGGCCACCATCGAAAAAGCCATATTGTATGCCAATATAGGAATTACCCCCACCAACAATGGCGAAATCATCAGGTTGAACGTCCCGCCACTTACCGAAGAAAGACGCAGAAACCTGGTAAAACAGGTGAAAACCATGGGTGAAAACACCAGGGTTAGCATACGCAATGCCCGGCGTGATGCCAATGAGGAGCTGAAGAAGTTACAGAAGAACGGACTTGCCGAGGACCTGGAAAAAGATGCACAGGAAGAGGTTCAGCATATGACCGACGATTATATCAGTAAGGTGGATGCCATTGTTGTCCTTAAGGAAAAAGACATCATGACCGTTTAAACCCGGTTTTACTATGCTGCATACGGGAGGGTGAACGAAATGCATGTTCCCTTGCCAGCCTCACTTTCTATGAATAGTTTCCCGCCCATACGGGCTACGAATTCCCTGCACAGGGTCAGTCCCAGTCCGGATCCGCTTTCGCCCCGGGTACCTGGGGTATAGGTAATATTTTGCTGTTGACGTATTTTTTCCATTCTTTCCTGCGCTATTCCTACGCCGCTGTCGGTTACGGAAACAAGGCAATCGTTTTCGCGGTACTGGTACTGAACGGTTATACGGCCTTTGTCAGGTGTAAATTTTATGGCATTGGTAATCAGGTTTCTTAATACTGTGCGGAATAACTGGTTGTTGGCCACAATAGCAGGTTGCTGCAGGTTGTTTTCAACCATGGTCAGCGCTATGTCCTTGTCGCTGGCCAACCCATAATAAGTGTTGAGCACTTTGCTAATTTCAACGGACAGGTTAAGGGGTTCGGTTTCGTAACTTATTTTCCCGGCTTCGGATTTCGACCATTGCAGCAGGTTTTCCAGTAAGTCGAATGTGGTTTGTGCGCGGTTGACAACATTGGAAAACATGGCTTTCATGTCTTCTTCACTAAGGTTGTTGTTTTTCAGTTTAAGTACTTCGAGCAGCGAAATAACAGAGGCTAGCGGACTACGGAGGTCATGCGAAATGATGGAAATCATCTTGTCTTTTTGCCTGTTAAGCCTGGCCAGTTCGGTATTCTGCGAGGTGATGATATCGCGGTTTTTCTTTAAGTCGGTTACATTATGCAGCACAATGACTTTGCCGATAACGCTGTTCCAGTTGTCCAGCAGCTTATGTATCTGTACGTGGTAAAAAGCCATGACATCGGATGAAAACTGAAACTCCAGGATTTCTTTCTCGTCCGAAAGGCAGGTCTGATAAAAACCGGGGTATTTCCGGATGATTTTCTGGCTGTTTTTGATCATATCCTTTCCAAACCGGATCCCGAGTATGGTTGATGCCGATTTGTTGTAATCGATGATCTGGTTACGGACGTCCATAAACAACACCCCATCCTGCAGCGAATCGAAAAGAAATTCACGTCCCAGGGGTTTGATTCTGAGCAGGCCGTGGTGTTTCATACCGGTGAGCAACAAGGCGCCGGCTATGGAAAATCCCACAGGCGTAAGGTCAATATATTCGGTAGTGCCCGGAATGAAAACGAAAAGGAGATTGCCCGTTACGGGGAATATGATACTGAAAATAATAATTTTAACCTGTGTGGCATAACGCCTGGGTGAGAGGTAAAGGGAGCGGAAAAGGACAATCAGACTAAAAGCGATCAGGGTGTAGCTGTACCCTGTGAATGCCCATCCCAGCCAGCGCATTTCCACAGCAGTGGTAATGCCGGCAAGGTTGGTGTTCACCAGGCGGGCATTGTCATATATGAGGTGGTGAAACGGGTTTGTAAAAGTGCCGATAAGCGTGACGCCCGGAATGAACAGGAGCAGTACATAGTGCCACAGGTTTATTTTGGGAAGGGTGTGGGTGTATTGGAGTACAAAAAGAAGGTAGAAGACCGGTGTTCCGGTTACGCCCAGGTAAATCCACGGGATGAAGAACTGGTAGGCCTGGGTGGTTACCGTGAGCGAGGCGAAAAAATTCCCCAATGCCCAGGTTGCCACCGAAAGCATCAAGGGTAAAAAAAATCTCCGCTCACTGGTTGTTTTCCTTACTGTTGAATAATAACAGGTAAGAGAAGAAACCAGAAAGGAAATCAGTAATAATAGTGAATAAATTGAAAACTGCATGGTCTGATCACTCGCCTCGTCCAATATATTGTACGAAATAGGGATGTGTTGGTTACGGGGTAATTGTTTAAAAATTTGTTAATAATCACACAGTAAAAACCTCATTCCCTGATCAGTTCATACAAGGTATCAAGCCTTGGCGAAAGAATGATTTCGGTTCGCCTGTTTTTCTGCCGGGCCTCGGGCGTTTTTCCCGCATCGAGGGGTTGGTATTGGCTGCGGCCTGCGGTGGTAAGCCGTTGCGGGTTTATCGACGATCCTTCGAGCAGTATCCTGACAATGGAGGTTGCCCGTAACACGCTCAGGTCCCAGTTGTCTTTATAAGCCGATCCGGCAAGTACCTGAACATCGTCGGTATGGCCTTCGATGGTTACATTGATATCGGGGTTTTGTTCGAGTACCCTGGCCAGGTTTTTAAGGGCAGATACACCTTTGGGATCAACAGTTGTGCTGCCGCTTTTGAAAAGCAGTTTTTCCTCGAGTGACACGTAAACTTTCCCGTTCTTCTGGGTTACGGTAAGTCCCTGGTTTTCGAATCCCAGCAGCGCATCGGAGACTTTCTTACGCAACGACGACAGTGTCTGCTGTTGCTGGTTCAGTGCCTGTTCGAGTTCCGAAAGACGGGCATTCCGTGTTTCAAGTTCCTGCTGCACCCTGTCCAGGTCGGTTTTACGGGTCGTCAAATCAGTCGATAGTTTTTCCAGTTCATTTTCGCGCTGCTGCAGATCCTTACGGGCGGCAATGAGCTCATCCATCAGTCGCCTGATTTCAGTCTCGCTGCCCCTCGCCAGGGCTTGCTGCGCTTCCTGAAGGTCGCTGTAATCGTTTTTCAGCATTTCGTTCTGACGGGTCAGCCTGTTGACTTCCTCCCTGAGTTTCAACGTGTCCTTTCCCGCGCGTGCAAGTTGCTGTTCGGCACTGGCAAGCCTGGCTGCGGTTTCGCGTTGTTCAACCGAAAGCTTCTCGAGCGAGGCTTTTAGCATATCACGTTCTTCGCTGCAGGTAAGGGATTCCGATTGCAACGCTTTGAAGCGTGCAGGAGGTACACAGGCGGTAAAGGCAACTACCAGTATAAATAAAAAGAACATACGCAAATGCGCAGTATTCAGGCTGTATTTGACCATGACATTCCTCGTTATATCAATGGTCTAAATTAGTTCACCGGAAATTATGTCCAAATGAATTATGGAATTAATTATTAACTTTGTAACTTAAATGCCAACTTAACTGTTGGTTAACCCGTGCGATTAAGATGATATTCCTGGGTGATGGATAAAGAAAAGGAAACACAACTTCTTAACCAGATAGCATACCCTGCCGATCTCCGAAAACTCAAAAAAGATCAGCTACCGCAGGTTTGTGACGAGCTAAGGCAGTTCATTATTGATGAATGTGCCTCCAACCCGGGTCACCTGGGCGCCAGTCTGGGTGTGGTTGAACTCACCGTTGCGCTGCACTATGCCTATAATACGCCACACGACGCTTTGGTATGGGATGTGGGCCACCAGGCCTATGGGCATAAAATTCTCACCGGCCGGCGTGAAGTGTTTCATACCAACCGAAAGTATAAAGGCATCAGTGGTTTTCCAAAAATAAGCGAAAGCGAATACGATGCCTTTGGCACCGGTCACTCTTCCACTTCCATATCGGCAGCATTGGGAATTGCCGTTGCCAGCCGTATTCAGGGCATCAAAAGAAATATAGTGGCCATCATTGGCGATGGTTCCATGACCGGTGGATTGGCCTTTGAAGGGCTCAACAATGCCGGAATCGAAAAAACCAATATCCTGGTCATTCTGAACGACAATAACATTGCCATTGATCCCAACAGGGGAGCACTTAAGGAATACCTGGCCGACGTTACTACATCAAGAACTTACAACAAGCTCAAAGGCGACATATGGACCCTGTTCGGCAAAATCAACAAGATAGCGCCGCATGCGCGCGAATATGCGCAGAAACTCGAAAACGGACTCAAGTCGGTGCTCCTCCACCAAAG
>CAZUBW010000054.1:8323-14853 GCA_964618645.1 uncultured Bacteroidales bacterium
GCGAATATGCGCAGAAACTCGAAAACGGACTCAAGTCGGTGCTCCTCCACCAAAGTAATCTTTTTGAGGCACTGCGATTCCGTTACTTCGGACCGGTTGACGGGCACGACGTGGTGCACCTGGCCGAGCTTTTCCAGGACATGAAGAACATTCCGGGGCCCAAACTCCTGCACCTGCACACGGTCAAGGGCAAGGGATTTCCAGAGGCCGAGCGGAACCAGACCGTTTATCATGCCCCGGGTCTATACAACAGCAAAACAGGCGAACTGGTGGTTACTTCCACCGGGGGCAAGGAACCTCCCCTGTACCAGGATGTGTTCGGACTCACCCTGCTTGAGCTGGCCCGCCAGAACGACCGTATTGTGGGTATTACACCTGCCATGCCCTCGGGTTGCTCACTCAAAATACTGATGGACGAAATGCCGGAAAGGGCTTTTGATGTCGGCATTGCCGAACAGCATGCGGTTACTTTTTCTGCTGGACTGGCTGCTCAGGGCATCATTCCTTACTGCAATGTATACTCTTCGTTTTTACAACGGGCCTACGACCAGGTAATTCACGATGTGGCCGTGCAAAATCTTCCGGTGATCTTCTGCGTCGACAGGGGAGGCATTGTGGGCGCTGACGGGGCAACCCACCAGGGCGTTTTTGATATTGCCTACCTGCGCTGTGTTCCCAATATGATTGTAAGCGCCCCGATGGACGAGGAAGAGTTGCGAAATATGCTGTACACCGCACAGCTGAAAAATCACGGACCTTTTGCCATACGTTACCCACGTGGCAGGGGTCGTACAATCGACTGGCAGCAGCCATTCCGCGAAATCGAGATTGGCAGGGCGCGTCTGGTAAGGCCTGGTAAGGACATTGCCATATTGTCGCTGGGTACCACCGGAAACCTGGTTGAAGATGCACTATCTAAGCCCGGCATGGAAAATATTGAGGCTGAACACTGGGACATGCGTTTTGCAAAACCCCTCGACGAAGAAGCATTACACAGCATCTGCAAAGCTTTCCGCAACATCGTGGTGGTGGAAGACGGCGTGCTGAAAGGTGGTTTTGGCAGTGCTGTACTCGAATTTATGAGCGACAACGGCTACCACGCCAATGTGAAAAGGCTGGGCGTACCGGACAATTTTGTAGAACATGGCACCCAGTCCGAATTGTACAAAGAATGTGAATTTGATGCCGACAGCATTGCCAGGGCGGTAAAGTCGATGGTGGGACATCGCCACCTGTCGAAGGCCGTTTAGCAGCGGCGACCGACAATCAGCACATCGTCAATTTGTTCGAGTGCTCCCTTCCATTCCTCAAAAGTCTGTTCCAGTTTTTCGCGCTGCTGATCAACGGTAAGCCGACTTATACCGGCAAGCAATTCCTTTAGTGCGGATGCCTTGAACTTTTTCTCCCCGGGTCCTCCGAACTGATCGGCATATCCGTCTGAAAAAAGATAGAGCATATCGCCTTTTTCAAGGGCAAAGTTGTGGTTGGTGAATTTCTTTTCGGTTCCTGTGGAACGGCCAATGGCAAAGCGGTCAGCTTTTATTTCAATAATTTCACCTTTTCGCGCAACAACCAGGGGGTTGAAGGCTCCCGCATACTCAAGCTGCCCGGTAAGGCCCGAATAAGATACCAGCGCAATGTCCATGCCATCGTTCACAATGTTTTCGCCTTTCTGATGCAGGGTTAAGGCAACCTCCCTGTTGAGATGGTCGAGTATTACCGAAGGGGTGTAGATGCCCTGCTCGATGATAATTTTATTCAGGGCAGTGTACCCGATGAACGACATGAAAGCACCCGGAACGCCATGACCCGTGCAGTCTACAGCTGCCAGGAATTCACGGCCTCCAACGCTTGTGATCCAGTAAAAATCACCGCTGACAATATCCTTGGGTTTGAAAAGCACAAAAGTGTTATCCGAGGGAATGTCGGGCGGCAGAATGGAAAATTGTATGCGCCGGGCATAGTTGATGCTGTCGGTTATGTCGCGGTTACGCACCGATAACAGTTCATTGGCAGCAGAGAGCTCAACGGTCCGCTCCTGTACCTTTTCTTCGAGCATTCTTTTTTCACGTACCAGGTTTCGTTCCCTGATTTTAATGTATGCGATCACCCCTGCCAGCAGCAGGATAATCATGGTGAGGATGAAAGATAACCGCATGTAAAAAGGGGGCAGTATCCTGAAGGTAAAGGTTGCCGGATGCTCCGACCAGTTGCTGTGATCGTTCCTGGCCCTGACTTTCAGGGTGTACTTCCCGGGCCGCAATTTGGCAAATGAAACCGAAGTCTCGTGCTGCATATCCTGCCATGTATCGTGCAGTCCTTCGAGCAATAACTGGTAATAAATGCCTTCGGGATTTTTAAGGGATATGCTGATATAGCTGAATATAAAATCGTTCTCGGAACTTGGGAAACGAATACCCTGTTGCATTTCATAAGGAATTTGCTTTACCTGCATTTCGTTGAAGTGAACTACCGGGGCTGTTGAATCTTCATCTGCAAGTAAATCGATGTTGCAGCGCATGGCTCCGTCGGCGGTTCCTATCCACAAGGCACCTGAATAGTCAAAGCACCAGGCATTGTTATTGGTTTCAATACCCGTGAAGCCGGTTTGATGGGTATACGATTGAATTTTTCGGGTATGCTGATCTATTTTATTCAGCCCGAAATTGGTGCCCGCGTAAATATTGTTGTATTTGTCGCAAACCAGCAGGTTTACCAGGTTGGCCAGCATGCCATCCTGTACGGTGAAATAAGTAACCGTGTCAGTGGTAATTTTACCAACTCCTTTTGTCCTGGTTCCTATCCAGATATCGGTTTTATGGTCTTCGGCAATACAGGTGACAGCAACTTCTCCTACACTGCTCACTATGGAGAACATACCATGGGTGTAAAGGGTAAGCCCGTTTTTCGATTCACTGCCAATCCACAGGTTGCCATTCGAATCGTAATACAGTGAAGCAATGTAATTACCTGCCAGGCCAGATCCCTGGGTGTGGGTATTCACATAGCGGTTATTTGCCAGGTCATACTCAACCAGTCCGTCGCTGGTTCCAATCCACAGGTGATCGCTGCTGTCGATGGCAAGGGCGGTAATACCGTTTGTTACCAAAAGGCGCGGATCGATATTGCTGTTGATGGCGGGCTGTGCCATAAACTGCTTCCTGTCGGTGCTGTACATGATAATCCCCTGGTCGGCCGTGCCGGCATAAATATTGTGTTTACTATCCCGGGCAAAGCACCGGATGCGGCTCCTGAGGGGACTGTTCGACTGATCGAAATGGAAAAAACCCTGCGTATCGGGTTTGCCGGTATATACCGAAATGCCATGGTTGGTGCCCAGCCAGATGTTACCTTCCGGATCGGTTGTGATGGCATTTACCTGGTTATCGACCAGGCCGTTTTGTTGCGAAAAACCAATGAAGCGTTCATCCTTAAAAATGTCCAGTCCCTGTTCGGTGGTTCCTATCAGCATATTGCCTTCGGCATCTTCGGTGATGCACCATACATGGTCGTCGTGCAGACCATTGGAGGTATTGAAAATCTTCAGCTGACCCAGGAAATCAATGCGCGTAATTCCACCGGGATTGCCATCGCCTTTCCAGTGTCCTACCCATATATTGCCCTTGCGGTCCTCGGTGATGGCTGTTACCCAGTTCGACGCCAGCCCGTTGCCGGTGGTAAACTCAGCCAGGGAATTGTTGCGGATGTCAAACCGGGTAAGACCTCCGTTATACGTTCCCAGCCAGAAATTGCCCCTGCTGTCTTCAAACATGACCGTAGGGCTGAAATAGGTCGACATACCTTTGGGTATGTACGTTTCAAACGTATGGTCGGTTTTATTGTATTGCCGGATACCCACGTTGGTGATAAAATATATGTCGCCGTCCCGGGTAACAAGGCTTCCGAAAACCTGGTCGCCCAGGCTCCGGCCTTTCAGGTAATGTTCAAATTCAATATCCGGTGCCGGCACTGCAGGATTTTTTATCATCAACGCACCATCGGAAGCAGTTGTTATCCACAGGCGTTTCAGCGAGTCCTGGTTGATCGAGGTAATATTCGAGGTAAGCAGGGAGTCAGACAGGGTGATCTCCTCAAAGGTTTTGCCGTTGTATCGTGTAATACCACCCCCTTCGTGTCCCAGCCAGAGATTATGGCCGGCATCGATGAAAAGCACCCGAACGCCACCTTCTGCAAGGCCCTGCTCAACCGAATAGGAAACAAAGCTGATACCGTCGAATCGCGATACGCCACTTTGGGTTCCCAGCCATACATAGTGCCGGTTGTCCTGCACGATGGCATACACCTTCGATTCGAAATTCTGTTTGGTGCTGTAATTGTCGAAAAAATAAGTCTGCGAAAGAAGATCCACAGCGCCGGCAAATAAGGCAACTGCCAGTGCAAAAGCGGTCCTGCACGATCTCAGGGTTGACAGGGTTATGTTTATTTGGGCAGACAATTCCTGATGGGTTGTCGTTACTAGTTTTTCGACATGAAGAAGAATGTGCCGTCTTCGTCTTCGAGGCCGATGATTTTTCCGAATCTCGGTTTCTGCTGGTTGCTTTGCGAAACAGCCGTGGTAACTTTGTTGACAATGGTTTCGATGGGAATACACGAATTTGGATTATTGGCCAGGGTACTGGCAAATGTCCTGGTGAACTGCGAATTGTCAACCGCCAGCTCGTAACCGGCCGATGAAAAAACCTGCGACGATTTGAATTTTACCGCTTCCCAGTCGTTACAGTTACGTTCTTTGGGGGTCTCGCGCATGGCCTGGTAAAAGGTTGGCCCCGACTCGCAGGCGTCGGTGATAACCAGGTTGTGCGTAACATAGGATGCATACGATTGCATCGAGGCGCGAAGGGCGTTCAGGTTATAATAGGTAAACTCGTCATCGCGCTTGGCATCCACGGGAATCCAGTAACCGGTTTCGTTGATGAATTTGCCATGCCCGGCATACCATATCAGCAATGCATTGACCTTATTGCTCCTGAGCAGGTCCCTGAGCTCAATGGAAAAAAACCTTTCCATTTCTTTCTTGGTCATGTCCTGCTTGTGAATGATTTTGTGAATGTCGTACCTGGCAAGCGCCGAACGCATCAGGGTTACATCTTTACCCGGGCCATCCAGGCTTGGAAAGGTTTCGTAATTGGAGTTTTCAACAAACACAATCCAGGTACGGCCCATGGGATTGGCTTCGAGAAGCGAAACACCCTCGCGGTTGAGCACAAAGGTTACCGTGGTATCGTTTCCGTATTGATCGGCTGCAGTTACGTTGAATTTGTTCTTGTTGGCAATGTTGATGGTAGCGGTAAACCTCGGGTTCAGGTCGTTAATGGCAAAACTGGCCGCCACTCCGTCGATGAGTATCGACTGTATGTTGCTTTCATCGGCAATGGTACCCTCAACGAATAAACTGGTATGATCGGTGTCGAGGTAGATTTCCCCGTTATCGGAGGCATAGGGGGCAATGATGGCTACCCTGGGCGGATCAATTTCAGTGCGGGTGATGGTG
Source organism: uncultured Bacteroidales bacterium (assembly GCA_964618645.1). Taxonomy (GTDB): domain Bacteria; phylum Bacteroidota; class Bacteroidia; order Bacteroidales; family UBA10428; genus UBA5072. The sequence goes on from CAZUBW010000054.1 coordinate 13,836, forward strand.
TAATGGTTGATACCGGTGTTGTCATACACATCTGTGGCCCGTATGGTAATGAGGTCGTCTGAAGAAACGCTTACAGCAGCCGAAAATTCAACGTTTTCGCCGTTACGGAAAAACGACACGGGTTGGTTATTGATCACTACCCGGCCTATTTCACTGTCATCTGCAATCTTTCCCCGGATGGTTAACGCGTTTATGTTTTTAGCGATTTTCAGCGTGGAATCGGCGAAAACCACCGGTTCCTGCAGGGTGATCCTGGGCGGTTTCGATTCGCGGTTCAGTTCAAAAAGCCGGGTGCGGGCCTTGTTCAGAAGTTGCTGGGCCAGCAGGTCGTCCGACGAAAGCGCGGTAAGGCTTTCATAATCTTTAATAGCCGATTTGAAATCGCCCACCTGCTCGTATGAATAGGCTCTTTTATAAATGGCCTCGGGGTATTTCGGGTCAATAAGCAGTGCCCGCGAGAAATCGTTAATGGCGTTCTGGTGCTGGGTGAATTCCTGGTAATAGGTACCCCGCACGATATACATTTCCTTATCTTCGGGGTTGTTCACCAGTATTTTCGAAAGGTCGTCAATGGCTTTGGGATATTCGGTCTTCCGGGTGAAAATGCTGCTTCTGAGCAATAAAGCCTGTTTGTTTACCGGGTCTTCTTTTAGTATGTCATTGCAATGTTCCATGGCTTCATCGAGCTTGTTAAGCTGCAGTCTCAGTTTAGCAAGTGCCAGGTGCGCTTCCGGCAGTTTGTTGTCCTTGCCGATGGCCGCTGCATAGTCGGTTTCGGCCTGGTTGTAGTTCTTCATCTTTTCAGCTACCTGGCCGCGATAGTACAGATTAATAGCATGGTCTTTCAGCGAGATGGCCTTGTCAATGGCGATAAGGGCATTGGAATAGTCCTCAAGCGCCATCTGAATGCGCGAAAGCAGACACCAGGCAGCATCTGATTTTTTGTTCAGCGACAGGCATTTGTTAACCAGTTCAAGGGCTTCCTGCTGCCTGTTGAGTATATGATTCAGCCGCGCTG
>CAZUBW010000054.1:14953-27945 GCA_964618645.1 uncultured Bacteroidales bacterium
TTAACCAGTTCAAGGGCTTCCTGCTGCCTGTTGAGTATATGATTCAGCCGCGCTGCATCAAAAAAAACATCCGCATCTTTGTGCTCAAAGGTAAGCGCTCTTTTGAGGTCGTCAGCGGCCAGCTGTATTTCTCCCGCTGCCTCATACGATTTGGCACGCTGAAGGTAAGCCTTGACGAATTCGGGATCAAGGTCCAGTGCCTTGGTAAACTGGTCAATGGCATCTTTATGGTTGTCTGACTCCACAAAGGTAAGACCGGTTTTATAATAGTCTTTTGCATGTTGTGCAAGGGTGTTTCCTGCCATAACGGCCAGGAGCAAGGTAACAAGGAGGATCCGGCTTGATTTCATAACCCGATGATATTGTTTGTATTCGACACTATTACAACTTAAAAAACGTAGAAAATGTTACAAAAAACCACCTTATTTTTGATGAAAATGGCTCATTAGCTGATTAATAAATTTGGTTTTGGGAATGTTGCGGTAGTGTGTCAGGACATCCTGCCGTATGTAACAGGTTTCGGTATTCAACGCAGGCATTTCAGGACCGGGCACGCCGGTTCCGAATTTACGGGGGCCGGTGAAAACAAAGGCCTCGTCCCAAAGACCTGCCTGTACAAAACTTTCCAACAGCGCGCGACCGCCTTCCACCAAAACCGACTGAATACCATTTCCGGCCAGGTAGCCGAGCATATCCGGCACAAGATTGTCAAAGCCTATTTTCACATAACGGGTGCGTCCTTCCTGTTTTTCCGTCACGGCGTTAAAAACAAGGGTATCGCTTTGGTTATCGAAAACATGCAGGTACTGCGGTAATTTTAGCTGCCTGTCGATAACCAGCCGGAGTGGCCATTTACCAGGCCATTCACGCACATTCAGGCGGGGGTTGTCCATCAGGGCAGTTCTGGTCCCTGTCAGTATAGCCTGTTCCTGGCTGCGCCATTTGTGCACCAGCATGCGCGAAATGTCGTTCGATATCCAGGTGGGTTCCACGGGGTTTGTTGCCTGCCTGATTACATCAATGAACCCATCGCTGGTACGCGCCCATTTGAGTACTACATAAGGTCTTTTCAATATATGCGCGGTAAGGAAGCGCTTGTTCAGGTCAATACATTCACCGGCCAATACCCCCAAGGTGACTTTCACGCCTGCTTTTTCCAGTTTTTCGATTCCTTTTCCTGCCACCAGGGGATTGGGATCGGTGGTGCCGATCACCACTTCGGGAATGCCGGAACTCACAATCAGGTCGGCGCAGGGTGGCGTTTTCCCGAAATGCGAGCAGGGTTCGAGGTTGACATAAAGGATCGACGATTTCAACAGGCTTTTATCCGCTACCGCGTTCAGGGCATTTACTTCGGCATGCGGACCACCGTATTGCCGGTGATACCCTTCGCCGATGATACGGTTATTATGCACTACCACCGCACCAACCATGGGATTTGGTGCCGTATCGCGTATGCCAAGTCCTGCCAGGTCGAGGCAGCGGGTCATGTATTGTTCATGAAGGTTTTCGGCTCTCACTTTCTTTTTCTACTTTTACGCTATGGAATCGAAGTTAACACTGCCGGACATGCACCGTTTATTCCGGACGGGATTGTCAGGTTATTATCCCGAAGGCGAAATCAGGAATATATTTTACCTGGCTGCTGAACAGCTGCTAAATTACAGCAAAATAGACATATTATTGAACGACCGGAAGCCAATTTCTGAGGCTGACGCCCTGAATTTTCAACAGGTACTGGAACGGCTGCGCAATTGGGAACCCGTTCAGTACGTGTTGGGATATACCCTGTTTTACGGCATAACTGTTAAAACCGATAGCCGGGCGCTTATTCCGCGTCCCGAAACCGAAGAGCTGGTGCATTGGATCCTGCAAAGCGAAAAGAAGGAACCGGCTACGGTGCTCGATTTGGGTACCGGCACCGGGTGCATTGCCCTTGCGCTGGCCCTGCAATGGCCCGGTACGGAAGTTTCGGCCTGTGATATTGCCGGGGAAACGCTTAAGCTGGCAAAGGAAAATGCCCTGCTAAACAAGGCCCCGGTCGATTTCTTCCTGTTCGACATGCTCAGTGAAACACCTGTATTACCCCGGCGCTATCACCTGATGGTAAGTAACCCGCCCTACGTAACCGAAGGGGAAAAAAGCCTGATGCGGCCCAATGTACTTGGTCACGAACCGGGTATTGCGCTGTATGTACCCGACAGCGATCCGCTGTTATATTACAGGAGCCTGGCCCTGCTGGCGCGCAAATACCTGCACGACGGCGGTGCCCTGTACGTCGAGATCAATGAGCAGTTTCCGCGCGAAGTGGTTAAATTATTCAAAAATTCAGGACTTTATGGCGTGGAGGTGAAAACCGACCTCAATGGTAAAAGCCGTATGGTTAGCGCCCGAAAATAACATACCTATGGAAACCGCACAGGCTTTGCAAAAATTACGCGACATATGCAGCAGGCAGGAAAAATGCCCCGCCGATGTGCTGGCATTACTCTCGAAGTGGGGTGTTGATAAGGAAACACACCAGGCGGTATTGGAAAAACTAAAATCGGAGAAATTTGTCGATGAACGGCGTTATGCTGCGGCATTTGCACGCGACAAGATGAAGTTCGATCACTGGGGGATTACCAAAATCAGGTTCCTGCTGCAGCACAAAGGTATATCACGCGAAGTGGCCGACGAGGTGCTGCGCGAAACCGACCTGGATGAATACCGTGCGATGATTGAAAAAGAGATTTCCAAAAAACGCAAAACGCTCCGGGGAAGCCCTCGCGAGGTGTGGGCGAAACTTATGCGATACGGCATGTCCAGGGGTTACGAAACCGAATACCTCAGGCCGATACTTGGAGACAGCAACGGCGACTGATTACAGGCGCTGCTGATATCCCTCCGGTTTTCGGCTGACACAAAGCACAAATTATAGCACTATTTTTCATACATTTGCCTCCCTGAATTAAAAAAGACAAGTCATGGTTACTATTGAACAAATTAAAGCGTTAACAGAGCGTACCAACGCCCTGGGGAGGTATCTTTGACATCGACCGTAAACTTTCGGTCATAAAGGAAGAGGAAGCCAAAACACACGCTCCGGATTTCTGGAACGACCCCAAAAATGCCGAGAAAAAGCTCCGGGAAATTGCCATCCTCAAGGGCTGGACAAACGGTTACGAGAAGCTCAGCAAAGAAGCTGACGATTTGCAGGTGTTATTCGATTTTTACAAGGAAGGAGAGGCCACCGAAGCAGAGATCGACAGGCAGTATGCTGCGGTGCAGGAAATAGTCGATGATCTCGAGTTCCGTAACATGCTGCGTCACGACGAGGACCGGATGGGTGCTATCCTGAAAATCAACTCAGGCGCCGGTGGAACCGAAAGCCAGGATTGGGCCCAGATGCTCATGCGCATGTATATCCGCTGGGGTGAGCGTAACAACTATAAAGTTAAGGAAGTGAGTTATCTTGAAGGGGATGATGCCGGTATCAAATCGGTTACCCTCGAGTTCGAAGGAGATTATGCCTATGGTTACCTGCGTGCCGAAAATGGCGTTCACCGGCTGGTAAGGCTTTCGCCCTTCGATGCCAACCACAAGCGTCATACCTCCTTTGCCTCGGTGTTTGTTTCGCCGGTAGTGGACGATGAAATCGAAATTGTCATCAATCCGGCCGATATCGAATTCGACTATTTCCGGTCGAGTGGTGCAGGCGGGCAAAATGTAAATAAGGTGGAAACCGGGGTAAGGGTAAGGCATTTGCCCAGCGGCATCACGGTTGACAATACCGAAACCCGTTCGCAGTTGCAAAACAAGGAAAACGCCATGCGTATTCTCCGTTCGCATTTATATGAAATTGAGCTCCGCAAGCGCATGGAAAAGCAGGCCGAAATCGAAGGTAAAAAGAAGAAAATAGAGTGGGGTTCGCAAATTCGCAGTTATGTGCTGCACCCTTACCGGCTGGTAAAGGACTTACGTACCGACTTCGAAACCTCCGACACACAGGGTGTGCTCGACGGTGATATCAATGGTTTTATCAAAGCTTTTCTGATGGAGTTTTCCGGGAAAGGAGAGTCATAAAAACAAGCATATGGAATACAGGATTGAACACGACACCATGGGGGAGGTCAGGGTACCTGCCCATCGTTACTGGGGGGCGCAAACCGAGCGTTCCAGGAACAACTTCCGCATAGGCCCTGAAGCCAGTATGCCACGCGAAATCATCCATGCCTTTGCTTACCTTAAAAAGGCTGCCGCGCAGGCCAATGCCGAGCTGGGCGTATTACCGGCCGAAAAGCTGAAACTCATTGCCACGGTATGCGACGAAATACTGGCCGGGAAGCTCGACGACGAGTTTCCGCTGGTGATCTGGCAAACCGGCTCGGGAACACAGTCGAATATGAACGTGAACGAGGTAATTGCCTACCGCGGCCATGTGCTGGCCGGCGGAAGTCTTACCGACGAAAAGAAAGCGCTGCATCCCAACGACGATGTCAACAAGTCGCAATCGTCAAATGATACATTCCCCACGGCCATGCACATTGCTGCTTATAAAGCCGTTGCAGAGATCACCCTGCCGGGCATGCAGCAGTTGAAAGATGCGCTGGACGCGAAGGCCGTGGAGTTCATGGACATTGTTAAAACCGGCCGCACTCATTTTATGGATGCCACCCCTTTATCGCTCGGACAGGAATTTTCGGGCTATGTGCAGCAAATCGAAAACTCCATGCGCGCTGTCCGCAATGCCCTTGAAATGGTAAGGGAACTGGCACTGGGCGGAACTGCAGTCGGCACCGGGTTGAATGCCCCCAAGGGGTATGATGTGCTGGTGGCCGAAAAAATTGCTGCATTAACGGGTTTGCCTTTTGTTACGGCGCCTAATAAATTCGAAGCGCTTGCCGCGCACGATGCCATGGTTGAATTGAGTGCCGCGCTAAAGCGCTCGGCCGTGGCGCTTATGAAGGTGGCCAACGATATTCGCATGCTGAGTTCGGGCCCGCGCAGCGGCATTGGCGAAATCATCATTCCCGATAATGAACCGGGATCGTCGATTATGCCGGGCAAGGTAAATCCCACGCAACCCGAGGCTCTTACCATGGTATGCGCCCAGGTGGTGGGTAACGATGTAGCTGTTACGGTAGGGGGTATGAACGGCCATTTCGAGCTGAATGTTTTCAAGCCGTTGATTGCAGCCAATGTATTACAGTCGGCACGTTTGCTGGGCGATGCCTGTGTGTCGTTTACCAAAAACTGCGCTGTTGGCATCAAGCCCAATCACGACATCATCAGGCAGCACCTGCAGCAGTCGCTTATGCTGGTTACCGCGCTTAACCCGCATATCGGTTACGAAAACGCCGCCAAAATTGCCAAGAAGGCACACCGCGAAAATACAACCCTAAAACAGGCCGCCATTGAGCTGGGCTTGGTAACAGCCGAACAATTTGACCAATGGGTTGATCCCGCTAAAATGATATAATTGCAACATGATGAATGAGCACGACAAGCTTTTTGCCGAATTCCCCCCGGTAACCATTGCCGAGTGGGAAGCCAAAATCCAGGCCGACCTCAAGGGAGCCGATTATGAGAAAAAACTGCTCCGCAAAACCCTCGAAAACATTACCGTAAAACCCTATTACACGGCTGCTGACCTCGAAGGCAAAGCATACCTCGATCAACAGCCGGGCGTCTTTCCCTTCGCCAGGTGCAGCAGGGCTGCCGGTAACAATTGGGAAATCAGGCAGGATTTCAGCGTGGCCGATACCGATGCGGTAATAGCCAGGGCTTTGCTGGCTGCCGGAAACGGGGTGGACGCCCTTGGGCTCGACTTTACCGGCAAAGGCGACCTGTATTACCACGACGTGAAAAAACTGATCGCCGCCGTGTATGCCAAAAACCGCAGCCTGAACCTGGTGGCCGGCGAATCGGCGGTTACGCTAATGGAATACTTGCAAAAGGCTTTTTCGGAACTTGGTGTTGACGGCCAGTCCGTTAAAGGTTCCGTGGAGTTTGACCCGCTGGGCAACCTAACGGTAACCGGTGGTTTTTACCGTTCTGCGGAGGAAGATTTTGCCGATGCCGCACATTTACTGCAAACAGCAGCAGAGACATTTCCGCATATGCGGGTACTGGCCGTAAACAGTCACCTGTTTTGCGATGCAGGGGCTTCGGTGGTCCAGGAACTGGCCTATGGACTGTCCATGATGGCCGCTTATCTTGAGGAGCTGACCGAAAAGAAGCATAGCGTTGTGGATATCGTTCGCCACCTGCAATGGAATTTGGGTGTAGGATCGGATTATTTCATGGAAATTGCCCGGGTAAGAGCAGCCAGGCAATTGTTCTCGGCGTTGTTGAGTGCCTTTGGCAATGACGAAGCCGGCAAAATCCCGGTTTACCTCAACAGCATTACCACTACCTGGAATAAAACCCTTTACGACCGGCATGTAAATATGCTCAGGCTTACCACCGAGGCCATGGCCGCTGTGCTTGGCGGGTGCGATTCGCTGGTGGTGCGACCGTTCGATGCCTGCTGCCATCAGCCCGATGACATTTCGGAACGGCTTGCCCGCAATGTACAGATCATCCTTAAAGAAGAATCGTATTTCAACAAAGTTACCGATGTTGCTGCCGGTGCATATTATATCGAATCGCTTACCCATTCACTGGTAGAAAACGCCTGGGCTCTTTTCCTGAAAACCAGTGAAGCCGGCGGTTATGTAAAAGCTTTTACCGGCGGGCTCATTCAGGCTGATATAAAAGCCACGGTATCGCGGCGTGCCGAAATGGTTGCTTCGCGCAGGGAAGCGCTGCTGGGCACCAACCAGTACCCCAACCAACGCGAAACCATCTCACAACAGGTTGATGAGGCTGTTGCTTACCCTTCTGCCCCGGCCAGTCATCAGGCAATTGGCGAAGCCATACCCGTGCAACGGGCTGCCACTGGTTTTGAACAACTCAGGCTGGCTACGGAAAAGCATCCCGGTGCGCGTCCCAAAGTCTTTATGCTTACCATTGGCAACCTGGCCATGCGACTGGCCCGGGCCCAGTTCTCCGGCAATTTCTTTGCCTGTGCAGGTTACGAAATTACCGACAATCTTGGATTCAGCACGGCAAAAGAAGGCGTTGACGCTGCCCTGGATGCCAAAGCCGATATTATTGTTGTTTGCAGCAGCGACGACGAATATGCACAGTATGCCCCGGAGGTGGCAACACTGGTAGGCGACAAGGCCATCGTTGTGGTTGCCGGTGCTCCGGCTTGCATGGAAGAACTGAAACAAAAGGGCATTACCGAGTTTATCCACCTGCGTTCGAATATGCTCGAAACCCTCAGGCGTTTCAGCGCCAAACTCGGCATAGCTTAATGAGCAAAATACTGCTTTTTAAAAAATGAAAACACAATCAGATGAAGCCCGATTATAAAAAAGTCAACGTATCAGCAGTAAGCGACGGCGAGGCACGGCCACAAAAGCAGGCTGTTCCGGAAAACGACAGCAACACATGGGTTACAGCCGAGCAGATACCGGTAAAACCGGTGTTTTCGAAAGCTGACCTTGAAAACATGGAACATCTGTCGTATGCAGCCGGGTTACCACCCTATTTACGCGGTCCTTACAGCGCCATGTATGTAATGCAACCCTGGACCATACGCCAGTATGCCGGTTTTTCAACGGCAGAAGAGTCCAATGCCTTTTACCGCCGTAACCTGGCTGCAGGGCAAAAGGGGTTGTCGGTGGCTTTTGACCTGGCCACCCACCGCGGTTACGATTCCGATCACGAGCGAGTGGTGGGCGACGTGGGCAAAGCTGGTGTGGCCATCGACTCGGTACTCGACATGAAGACATTGTTCGACAGCATACCGCTGAACCGCATGTCGGTTTCGATGACCATGAACGGCGCTGTTTTGCCTGTAATGGCGTTTTACATTGTTGCTGCCATGGAACAGGGCGCCAAACTCGAAGAGCTGAGCGGAACCATCCAAAACGACATCCTCAAGGAATTCATGGTAAGGAACACCTACATCTATCCGCCCGAGACCTCCATGCGGATTATTGCCGATATTTTCAAGTACACCTCGCAGTTCATGCCCAAATTCAATTCCATCAGCATATCGGGCTACCATATGCAGGAGGCGGGTGCAACAGCCGACTTAGAGCTGGCTTATACGCTGGCCGACGGTCTCGAATACCTGCGCACGGGCGTGAGCGCCGGCCTCGATATCGATTCCTTTGCGCCCAGGCTCTCGTTTTTCTGGGCCATCGGCATGAACCATTTTGTTGAAATTGCCAAAATGCGTGCTGCCCGTATGCTGTGGGCCAAAATTGTAAAGCAGTTCAACCCAAAAAATCCCAAATCGCTGGCGTTGCGCACCCATTCGCAAACATCGGGGTGGAGCCTCACCGAACAGGATCCTTTCAACAATGTAACCCGTACCTGTATTGAAGCCATGGCGGCTGCACTGGGGCACACCCAGAGCCTGCATACCAACGCGCTGGATGAAGCCATAGCGCTGCCAACCGATTTTTCGGCCAGGATAGCACGCAACACACAGATATACCTGCAGGAGGAAACCGGCATTACGCGTACTGTCGATCCCTGGGGTGGATCGTATTATGTTGAGTACCTGACGAACGAAATAGCACGCAAAGCCTGGGCGCTTATCCAGGAAATTGAGCAGCTGGGCGGCATGGCCAAGGCCATTGAAACCGGACTTCCCAAAATGAAGATCGAGGAAGCTGCGGCCCGCAAACAGGCGCGTATTGATGCCCGCAAGGATATCATTGTGGGCGTTAACAAGTACAGGCTCGATAAGGAAGATCCGCTGGATATTCTCGAAGTGGACAACACCGCCGTTCGCGAGGCACAGATTGTAAGGCTCCGTAAGTTGAAAGCCGAGCGAAACCAGGCTGAAGTGGACAGGGCGCTCGACCGCATTACCGAATCGGTGATGACCGGCAAGGGAAACCTGCTCGAACTTTCGGTAGAAGCTGCCAGGGTCAGGGCCACGCTGGGTGAGATATCCTACGCCATTGAAAAGATCAGCGGCCGCTATAAAGCATTTATCCGTTCTATTTCGGGAGTATATTCTGCCGAATCAGCCGGTGAGGAAAGCTATTCGCAGGCACGCGGACTGTGCCGCGAATTTGCCCGTCGCGAAGGTCGCCAGCCCAGGATCATGATCGCAAAAATGGGACAGGACGGTCACGACCGGGGCGCCAAGGTGGTGTCAACCGGCTATGCCGATATCGGGTTCGACGTGGATATCGGTCCGTTGTTCCAAACCCCTGCCGAAGCAGCACGGCAAGCTGTCGAGAACGATGTACATGTGCTGGGCGTTTCGAGCCTGGCCGGGGGGCATAAAACCCTGGTTCCGCAGGTAATTGAAGAATTGAATAAACTCGGACGCGAAGATATCATGGTCATCGTGGGCGGTGTGATCCCGGCACAGGATTACGACTTCCTGTATAAGTCGGGAGTAGTGGGGATCTTTGGTCCCGGCACCTCGGTGTCGGTGGCTGCCCGGAAAATCCTGGAAGTGCTGATGGAAACACTGCACAATTAGCGGTTTCTGAGAACAGGCAGCAATTCCGGTAAAATTACGTACTTATATTACAGGTTTAAAGAACACGGGTAATTAAAAGTTTATATTTCGGGCAGATTTTATTATATTTGATTAAACCCTTGCAACATGGAAGAACATAGAAGCACCGCTGGACAGGGATTGGGCATTGCCGGACTGGTAATGGGCATCCTTGCCATTCCCATGGGAATGATACCCTGTACCTTTTATATCGGCATTGTCTTTGGCATCATCGGACTGATAATCAGTCTGGTTGCCCTGTCGCAGGCCAACCGGGGAAACGGGCCCAAAGGCCTGATCATAGCTGCCCTGGTTTGTTCCATTATCGGGCTTTCCATTGCCTCGGTATGGGGTTTTACCCTTGCCAACAAAGGGGCGCATTTTTTCAGGGAGGTCATACGCGAGGGGATACACGAAGGTGATTTCAGGGATTGGGATGACGAAGACTGGGATGCGGCAGAAACCGACACCACCGATTATATCATTGATTCATCGGATGATTTGCAACAGCTCACAGACACCCTGAAGGCGCTGGAAGGTGAACAATAGTTACCCGAACCGCCAGTATATTGTTGTTAATGTTTTGCTGGCTGCCGTTATCTTGGGCATCATCGGGTATTCATTTATTTATGGCGCCATCGGCGACCGGTTCCGGGTTCCGTCGGGACTCACTGATGCACAAAAACAGGTAACCGCCAGTTGCGGATTATCACGCAGTTTCGCTTCAATAGTGCATTTTCGTTTTGCCGAAGCCAGGGCATACAATCCGCATGGGTTGCGCATCTTTTTGTTTTTTATACTTCAGCTGGTGGCCAGGGTTGTACTCGCTGTTGTATTGCATGGGTTGAAACGGCCGGTAGGCCCGTGGTTGGTAATAACCGATGCCGCCCTTTCAATTTCGCTTTTCATAGTGTGTTTCCAGCCTTTTATGGCAGCGTTGATGGCCCTGTAAACATGCCAGCGTCACAGAGGTTGATAACTTTCTCACTATTGCGGACGGAAGTTCAAAAAGAAGTATTTCTTTGCATATAATTGCACTGCCAACAAATGCGTATTCATTTTATTGCCATAGGAGGTGCGGCCATGCACAGCCTGGCCATTGCACTTCAGCAACTGGGTCACCAGGTCACGGGGTCGGATGACGAAATATTTGACCCTGCCAGGGCACAGCTCAGTGAGGCCGGGTTATTGCCTAAGGCCTATGGCTGGTTTCCCGGTAAAATTGATGCCGGTATCGATGCGGTTATCCTGGGCATGCACGCACGTGCTGATAATCCTGAACTAATCAGGGCCCAACAACTGGGGATCAGGGTTTATTCCTATCCCGAGTTCCTGTATACCGAAACAGCTCAAAAAATGCGCGTCGTCATTGCCGGAAGTCATGGCAAGACCACCATTACCTCCATGGTTATGCATGTGCTGAAGTTTCACGGGGTGAAATTCGATTACATGGTGGGCTCGCGGCTCGAAGGATTCGACAACATGGTTGGTCTTTCGGCCGATAGCCCGGTGGCCATTTTCGAAGGCGATGAATACCTCTCGTCGTGCCTCGACCCGCGTCCGAAGTTTCACCTGTATAAGCCGCAGATAGCCCTGGTGAGTGGCATAGCTTGGGACCATATTAACGTATTCCCAACCTGGGAAGCGTATGTAGAACAGTTCAGGATATTTACCGCCCAGATGCCGCGTGATGGTTATTTGGCTTACTGTGGCGAAGATGAGGTACTCGCGCAAACGGTATTATCGATTAATCCGGAATTATCCAAAGAAGCCTATTATACACCCCCGTACCGGGTTGTGGAGGGGGTAACACAGCTGATGTTTGAGGACAAGGCATATCCCATGGCTGTTTTCGGCAGGCATAACATGCAGAATGTAGAGGGTGCAAGGCTTATCTGCAGCAAGCTGGGCATTGAAGGCAAGTCGTTTTACGAGGCCATCATGCATTTTAAGGGCGCTGGCAAGCGACTGCAGTTACTCGGAGCAGATGACCGTACGAGCATTTTCCTCGATTTTGCACATTCGCCGTCGAAGGTTGAAGCCACGGTGAATGCGGCACGGGAATTACACCCCGGCCGGCGGTTGATTGCCTGCCTGGAGTTGCATACCTTCAGCAGTCTGAATAAGCAATTCCTGGCACATTATGGCAAAACCATGGAAAAAGCCGACGAGGCCGTGGTGTATTACAACCCCGAAACCATCCGGCATAAGCGGCTCGAGATGATTGAACCGGAAGAGGTGTTCGCGGCATTTGACAAGCCCGGCCTGAAGGTATTTACCGAAAAGGCTAAACTGGAAAGCTGGCTTTATGGACTCGACCTGGACCAGGCCCTGTTGTTGCTGATGAGTTCGGGGAATTTTTCAGGTATCGCCTTTGCCGAATTGTCGAAACAATTGCTGAACACAACCGTAAGAAAAAATAGCAAACCTAATACCTTGTGAACAATGGAAATTAAAGGATCTGCCGTAAAATCGATTCCCGATTATCTGAAGAAGCATCATCCCGAGAAATACGGCATGTGGATGGACGCACTCCCCGAGAAGTCACGAAAAGTTTTCAATGAGCCGGTATTGCCATCGAGTTGGTATCCGTTGCAGGATGCGGCCATCATTCCCACCGAGGTGCTGGGTCAGCTCCTGTTCAGCGATGGGGTAAAAGGCGCCTGGCAATGTGGCCGTTTCAGTGCTGAAACAGCGCTGACAGGTATCTACAAGTTTTTTGTGAAGGCAGCCTCGCCGCATTTTATCATCGACAGGGCAGGCCGTATTTTCACCACTTATTACCAGCCTTGCGAGATGAAGGTGGTCGATAAGGGAGAAAAATTTGTGGTATTGCACATCACCCATTTCGAAGAGCCCAGCCAGTTGGTGGAAGGGCGCATTGGCGGGTGGATAGAGCGTGCCATGGAAATTCACGGTGTGAATTCGTTAAGGGTTACCATTGACAAATCGCTGGCAAAGGGTGATCCGGTAACGGAGATCAGGGTCAGCTGGGCCTAACCGGACGTCGTTCAGGATTTATTAAAACGACCCGGCAGCCTTAAAAAAATTTTGTCAGGAAAAAATTATTTTTTACCTTTGCAATCCCTATCGCAATAAAGGGGTTCTGGTCCGTTCGTCTAGGGGTTAGGACGTCAGGTTTTCATCCTGGTAACAGGGGTTCGATTCCCCTACGGACTACGAATTGAAAAAGTGCCCGCTTCGGCGGGCATTTTTATTTATATCAATTCGTAGGGGAATCGAACCCCTGGCCTGCGCACGGCTCACGCACGGCCCATAGCCGCCAGGCTAATACTTATAAAGCGCAGATATTCAATGCTTAGTATGATTTTTATCACATGCTGCCTGCGATTTGCTTGGCAGTATTTTTTTAACACGAAGTACACGAGGCGAAAAATTCACGAAGGCCACTAAGATTAAGAACACAAAGGTG
>CAZUBW010000055.1:0-27498 GCA_964618645.1 uncultured Bacteroidales bacterium
ATGCTGAGCGTAGTCTCCAGACTACGCTCTTTTTATGACTTTTTAGACAGCCTCTTTCCTTCGTGTGCTTAGTTCTCAGCGTTCTTGGTGACGATTTCACTTCGAGCGCTTCGTGTTTAAAAAAAACTGCCAGGTGCGTGTGCCATGATTTATTCACATGATGTACCATGATAATTATTATACTTTAAAACAGGGCATTTTTTTATATTTGATCAATACTGAAAGCAACGCCTATGATAAACGAATCCCTGTTGAATCCTTCTTCCATAGTTGTTGTCGGGGCATCGAACAACCTGCGCAAACCGGGTGGCCGTATACTACGGAACCTGCTCGACGGTGGCTATACCGGTAAACTGTATGTTGCAAATCCCAAAGACGAGCAGGTACAAGGCTTGTCCGCCGTGAAAGATGTGAGCGATTTACCCAACGTGGACCTGGCAATCCTCGCCATTGCCGCGGCGCTTTGCCCCGGAACGGTCAGGATCCTTGCCGAACAAAAGAAAACCAGGGCTTTCATTGTTCTTTCGGCAGGCTTTAGCGAGGACAGTGAAGAAGGACGAAAGCTGGAAAACGAAATGGTTGCCATTGTCAACCAAACAGGCGGCTGCCTGATAGGCCCCAATTGCATTGGGGTGATCACACCGGCATACAATGGCGTGTTTACCACGCCGGTGCCCCGGCTCAGTGCCAGGGGTTGTGATTTCGCCTCCGGATCAGGAGCTACAGCGGTCTTTATCATTGAATCGTCATTGCCCAAGGGACTGACTTTCTCCAGTGTTTTTTCCGTAGGCAACAGTGCCCACACGGGTATTGAGGACATTGTAGCGTACTGGGACAACACCTACGAGGAAGGGGTGAGCTCACCCATTAAGCTGTTATATGTTGAAAACATAAAGGACCCCGACAAGCTGTTACATCATGCTTCATCGTTAATCCGCAAGGGATGCCGGATTGCAGCCATAAAGGCAGGTACCACCGAAGCCGGAAGCCGTGCAGCTACATCTCATACAGGCGCTATGGCTTCGGCTGATTCGGCTGTGGAGGCCTTGTTTCGCAAAGCCGGCATTGTAAGGTGTTCAGGGCGTGAAGAACTGACCACCGTTGCATCGGTTTTTACGCATAAGCCCATCAGGGGAAAGAATATTGCCATTATAACCCATGCCGGCGGCCCGGCGGTGATGCTTACGGATGCACTATCGGCCGGAGGCCTGAATATTCCAAGGATAACCGGTGTAGACAGGGAAAACCTGCTGGCCATGATGAACCCGGGGGCTTCGGCCGATAACCCGGTTGACCTTATTGCTACCGCCACTTCTGACCAGCTCGATAAGGTAATTGAGTATGCCGACAAGCAATTGCCCGGTATTGATAGCATTATTGTGATTTTTGGCAGCAATGGTATGATTGATATCCGCGAAATTTATGAATTGCTGCACCGCAAGATACTGTCGTGCAACAAACCTGTACTGCCGATATTGCCATCGGTAACCAGTTCGAAGGATGACCTGGAATACTTCATGGGACTGGGACATGTTAACTTCCCCGACGAAGTTGTATTGGGAAGAGCCCTGACCAGAATTGCCAATACGCCCTATCCGGCAGCGGAGAAAGTCCAGTTCGACGATGTTAACCTGCCCCTTATCCGGGAGATTATTGACAAGGCACCGGCAGGATACCTCGAACCGGAACAGATACAGCATTTGCTAACGGCTGCGGGCATTCCGCTGGTGAAGGAAGAAGTGGTTACCAATGTACGTGAAGCCAAAAGGAAAGCAGCTGAAATTGGCTTTCCTATGGCCATAAAGGTTGTAGGGCCGGTTCATAAGTCAGATGTGGGCGGCGTTACCCTCAATATTAAATCGGAAACCCACCTGATAGCCGAGTATAAGCGTATGATGAAAATCAAGGGTGTCAAGGGTGTGCTGATGCAGCGTATGTTGGAGGGTACCGAGCTTTTTATTGGTGCAACTTACGAGCCCAGGTTCGGTCATGTAATCCTCTGCGGATTGGGCGGCATATTTGTCGAGGTACTCGGCGATATTTCCTCGGGGCTGGCGCCTCTTACCTTTGATGAGGCCCGTTCCATGATCAGGAGCCTGCGCGTATACCGTATCATACAGGGAACCAGGGGAAAGGCCGGCGTGAATGAAAAAATATTCACCGAAATCATCGTCAGGTTGTCCAGCCTGCTCAGGTTTGCCACCGAGATCAAAGAAATGGACCTGAACCCACTCATTGGAAACCCTCACGAGATCAAGGTTGTAGATGCCCGAATTCGTATAGAAAAGTAACACAGGGTTATTTTTTCGGCGAATGATAGCCTATTTTGTTTACATTTGAATTTTCTATTCAGTTTTTATAAAATCGCAGCTTATGATTATTCATCAGTTGTCTGTTTTCCTCGAGAACAAATCGGGGCGTCTCACCGAGGTTTTAGAAGCTCTTGGTGGCGAAAACATCAGGATTACCGCGCTTAGCGTTGCCGATACGTCGGAATTTGGCATTCTCCGTATGATCGTTTCTGATCCGCAAAAGGCAAAGGAAGTGTTGAAAAGCCGGCAGTTTACGGTGAACCTCACCGAGGTCATTTCCATTATGGCGCCCAATGAGGCCAAGTACTATGCCATGGTGCTCAAAGTAATGTCGGATCGCGATATCAGCATTGAGTATACCTATGCTTTTTCGGTAGGGGAGAAATCGGTGATTATTTTGCGTTGCAGCAATACCGAAGAAGCGATCACAGCGCTGAAGGAGCACGAGATGGAATTAATCAAGGCAAGCGACCTTTACAAAATATAGTTCGTATGGAGATTTGGAACAGGCATTTCGAATGCATGGAGCGTGAGGAACTCAGAAAAGTACAGGGAGAAAGGCTGAGGGAGACAGTTGAACGTGTTTATTTTAACGTTCCCTATTACCGGCATAAAATGCAGGAGGCCAACCTGGGTCCCGAAAGTATCAGAACCATTGACGACTTACATAAATTACCTTTTACCACCAAACAAGATTTGAGGGATAATTATCCCTTTGGCCTGTTTGCTGTGCCCATGAGTGAAATTGTAAGGGTGCATGCTTCTTCGGGAACTACCGGAAAACCTACCGTGGTGGGTTATACACGCAGGGACATCGCCACCTGGTCGGAGGTAATGGCCCGTACGCTTACGTGTGCCGGAGCCGACAGGAACGATTTTATTCACATAGCATATGGCTACGGGTTGTTTACCGGGGGACTGGGTTTGCATTACGGCGGTGAAAAAATAGGCGCATCGGTGATTCCGGTGTCAGGTGGGAATACCATGCGGCAGTTACAGCTACTGGTAGATTTTGGAAGTACCGTGCTGGCCTGTACGCCATCGTACGCGTTGTTTATTGCGGAAGCCATTGAAGAAGCGAAGATTAAGCGCGATGATCTGAAACTGAGGGTGGGCGTATTTGGCGCGGAACCGTGGACAGAGAATATGCGACGCGAAATTGAGGAAAAGCTCAGGATCAAAGCCATTGATATATACGGACTAAGTGAAGTAATAGGCCCGGGGGTGGCCAGCGAATGTCAGGTTCAGCATGGTTTACATGTGAATGAAGATCATTTCTATCCCGAAATCATTGACCCAAAAACGCTTGAAGTATTGCCCGAAGGCCAGGTAGGCGAACTGGTTTTTACCACCATTACCAAAGAAGGCTTACCGCTGATCCGCTACCGTACGCGCGATCTGACCCGGCTAAATTACGAAAAATGCCGTTGCGGCCGTACCCTGGTCCGGATGGAGAAATGCCTGGGCCGGAGCGACGACATGCTCATCATCCGGGGTGTGAATTTATTCCCCTCGCAGGTTGAGAGCGTATTGCTCGAAATGAGTGAGATCAAACCGCATTACCTGCTTATCGTCGACCGGGTGAATAACCTCGATACACTTGAACTCCAGGTAGAGGTTGATGAGGCATTCTTTATGGATAAAATAAGCCAACTCGAATCATTAAGGCAGAAGATACAGTCTAATCTCGAAAGTGCCCTTGGATTGGGTATTAAGGTTAACCTGGTAGAGCCTAAAACTATTGAAAGAAGCGAAGGCAAGGCTACGCGTGTAATCGACAGGCGTAAGTATTAAAAATAAAGAAATGAGTTTTACCGTACCTTTTACAGCTGAACTGGTAAAAAGTGTTGCCGGGAAGGCAGGACTTCCTTCCCCCGGCCGTGCGTCTATACGTGAGATTGTTCACCTGGCAAACCTGCTGGAGCGCGAAACAGGGATACCGTTTATTCGCATGGAAATGGGTGTTCCGGGGTTACCGCCACCTGAGATTGCTACCAGGGCCGAGATAGCGGCCCTGAACAAGGGAGTTGCAGCCATCTACCCACCTATTGAGGGTGTTGCAACACTCAAAAACGAAACGTCAAGATTTCTCAAATTGTTCCTCGATGTGGATATCAGCCCCGAAGGTTGCATTCCCACGTGTGGTTCCATGCAGGGATCGTGTGCGGGATTTCTTACCGTGAACCGCACCGATCGCAATAAGGAAGGCACGTTGTTTATCGATCCGGGTTTCCCGGTGCATAAACAGCAATGCCATGTGCTGGGACATCAGTATTATTCGTTTGATATATACGACTTCAGGGGCAGCAGGCTGAGAGATAAGCTGAAAAGTTACCTCGATACCGGCAAGATCTCCAGTTTGCTGTATTCAAATCCCAATAACCCTTCGTGGATTTGCCTGAACGAAGAAGAACTGGCCATTATTGGCGACCTGGCAAACACTTATGATGTGGTGGTGATGGAGGATCTGGCCTATTTTGGCATGGATTTCCGGAAGGATATTTCGAAGCCGGGAGTGCCGCCTTTTCAACCAACAGTGGCAAAATATACTGATAATTATATATTGTTGTTTTCAGCATCAAAGCTTTTTAGTTTCGCGGGGCAGCGCCTGGCCATGATGGCTGTTTCGGACAAGCTGTTTCATAAAAAATACCCCGATTTGTTGCGTTATTTCACCTCCGATGTGTTGGGGCATACCATTATTTACGGGGCTTTGTATGCTTTGTCGGCAGGAGCATCACATTCGGCGCAACATGCCCTGGCAGCTTTGTTAAAAGCAGTAAACGAAGGCGCATACAATCCTTTTGAGGCTGTAAAGCAATATGGCGACCATGCAGCCATTATGAAAAGCATTTTTACAAACAACGGATTCACTATTGTTTACGATAAGGACCTGGATGTCCCGGTTGCTGACGGTTTTTATTTTACCATCTCGTATCCCGGTCTTACAGGTCCGGAACTGCTTGAAGAGCTGATACGTTACGGTATCAGTGCCATAACACTTGGTATTACCGGTAGCACGCGTACTGAGGGTTTACGTGCCTGCGTGTCACAGTTCAGCGATGAATTAATTCCGTTGCTCAGGGAGCGATTGGCACTGTTTTATGCAGATCATAGCTGATAATGAAGTATATATAATCTATAAGATATAAAACCTGATAATAAGCTTGGTTTTTTTGAACGAAGATGCTGATATTTGGTTTTCGAATGAATGTATGTTCTTTAAAAATTAGGATAACACATGGCAAAGATTAGAGGTGCTATAGTAATCGATATGGAAAGGTGTAAGGGATGCGAATTGTGCATTACATCTTGTCCCACCAATGTGATTGCAATGGAAAAGCGTGTAAACAGCAAAGGATATCATTTTGCGTACATGGAACATCCCGAGAATTGCACAGGCTGCGCGAATTGCGCCATCGTATGCCCCGACGGGGTTATTACGGTTTACCGGAAAAAATTTGATGAATAATAAGAAACCATCATGGCTGATAAGAAATTAATGAAAGGAAACGAGGCATTTGCCGAAGCGGCTATCAGGGCCGGTTGCGATGCCTATTTTGGCTATCCCATAACTCCCCAGTCGGAGGTAATGGAATACCTGGCTGCCCAGCAGCCGCATTTGCGCACAGGTATGGTATTATTGCAGGCCGAAAGTGAAGTGGCCGCTATTAACATGGTTTATGGCGCCGCCGGAACCGGCAAAAAGGTGATGACCTCATCATCGAGTCCCGGCATTAGCCTTAAACAGGAGGGAGTATCCTACCTGGCAGGCAGTCAGCTTCCTTGTCTTATATTAAATGTTATGCGTGGTGGTCCCGGGTTGGGAACCATACAGCCATCGCAATCCGATTATTTTCAGGCCACAAAGGGTGGGGGACATGGCGATTACCGCATGATAGTGCTGGCGCCGGCATCGGTGCAGGAAATGGCCGACTTTGTCAAGCTGGGTTTTGAATTGGCCTTTAAGTATCGTAATCCGGTGATTATGTTATCCGATGGTATTATTGGCCAGATGATGGAGAAAGTAGAGCTTTTTGAACAGATGCCCAGGGTTACCGAGTTTGACCAGAGCTGGGTAACTACCGGAAAAACACCTGACCGGGAGCGGAATGTGATAACTTCGCTCGACCTGGATCCGGCCCGCCATGAAAGGCATAATTACAAACTCCAGGGGAAGTATCAACTGATGCGTGAAAACGAAGTGCGCTTTGAAACCATTGCCTGTGACGATGCTGAATATCTGTTTGTGGCCTATGGCTCCTGTGCCAGGATATGCCAGAAATCAGTGAAGCTGGCACGCGAGAAAGGCATTAAAGCCGGCTTGCTGCGACCCATAACCCTTTTTCCTTTCCCATCGGATAAAATTGCTGAACTTACCCAACAGCTGAAAGGAATTCTGACAGTAGAGCTCAGCGCGGGCCAGATGATTGAGGATGTAAAACTGGCGGCTGAAGGCAGGGTAAAAGTCGCGCTGCATAACAGGATGGGCGGCATGGTTCCTTCGCCCGAAGAAGTGCTGGACGCCTTAATTAAGCATTTTTCAATTTGACGTATATGGAAGCATACAATAAAATACTCGAAGAGATCATCCGGGAGGAGAACCTGGTGTACAAAAAAACTGCACTGATGACCGATAAGCCATTGTCGTATTGTCCCGGATGCGGGCATGGCGTAGCGCATCGTGTGATTATGGAGGTAATTGACGAAATGGGCATACAGGCTGAAACCATTGGGGTTGCACCGGTTGGCTGTTCTGTACTGGCCTATGAATTTATGAATATCGATATGCAGCAGGCCTCACACGGACGTGCTCCTGCGGTGGCAACAGGTATTAAGCGCTGCTGGCCCGAGAAGTATGTTTTTACCTATCAGGGTGACGGAGACCTGGCTGCCATTGGCACGGCCGAAACCATTCATGCCTGTAACCGGGGTGAGAACCTAGCCATTTTCTTTATCAACAATGGTATTTATGGGATGACCGGCGGACAAATGGCTCCCACAACATTGCCGGGAATGCGATCGTCAACCACACCTTACGGAAGAGATGTGGCCCTAATGGGTAATCCGTTGAAAATGACTGAGATGGTGGCCATGTTGCCCGGCACCTATTTTGTTGCCCGGCACTCGGTGCATACGGCATTGGCTATAAGAAAATTTAAGAAAGCGGCACGAATGGCATTTGAAAACCAGAAACTCAATAAGGGTGTATCGTTTATCGAAGTGGTTTCGAATTGTAATTCGGGATGGAAAATGACGCCCAACGATGCCAATAAATGGATGGAAGCCAATATGTTTCCTTTTTTCCCTCCCGGAGATATCAAAATTAACGGCGAAATGGTTACCAAAGCTGAAAAGTCAGCATAACCAGGACTGAAAGCCTGGGCTGATAAACTTAAATCTTAACAGAACATGAACGAAGAAATTATCATAGCCGGTTTCGGCGGTCAGGGTGTGTTATCCATGGGAAAAATCCTGGCATATGGTGGCATGATGCAGGAAAAGGAAGTCAGCTGGATGCCCTCATATGGTCCCGAAATGCGTGGTGGTACAGCAAACGTAACGGTCATACTGAGTGACGAACGCATCAGCAGTCCGATACTGAATCGGTTTGACACTGCCATTATTCTGAACCAGCAATCGATGGACAAATTCGAATCGTGCGTGAAGCCGGGGGGAGTACTTATTTATGATCCCAATGGTATTACCCGTGAGCCCCAAAGGAAAGACATCAAAATCTACCGCGTTGATGCTGCAAATGAGGCAAGTAAAATGGCAACTTCCAAAACTTTTAATATGATTGTGCTGGGTGCTTACCTGAAAATTAAACCAGTCATCACTATTGAAAGTGTTTTGCAGGGGTTGAAAAGTTCATTGCCTGCCAGGCATCATCACCTGATTCCGGTTAATGAGGACGCCATCAAACGGGGTATGGAAATTGTAACATCGGTGTAGAGACTGTGTAAAAGTCAATTTATGAGGCGTAGTTAAAAACTACGCCTAGCGCATTGTACTGAATGTCAACTCTGAGTGCTGAGCGTAGTCTCCTGACTACGCTCTTTTTATGTCTTTTTAGACCGCCTCAGCCGTGAATGGAACTGTATAATACGTAAAAAAAAGAGACGCATGATTATGCGTCTCTACGGGGATGTTATTGAAATATTAGAATTTTCAGGATATAATACCCGAGCGGATTGACTGGATTTGTTTACTTATTTCTTCAATTTTGGCCTGGTATTGCTGCATCTGTTTCTTTCCGCTTGCGGAAGCAGGGTCGAAACTGCCGTTGATATCCACCACAAAGGAGTCGAACAGGGGTTGTAGTTGTTTTAATTTCTGCAGGTTTTTGTTAATATCAACATCGGTGTTGTAATCGTTTAGCATGGCAATTACGTTTGCAAGCGAAATGCGTTGTTCGGCAAGCCTTTCAATAACTTCAATGTCTTTGGTGGTGGAGGCAATGCTGGTGGCTATGTGTATGGCTTCGACCCATCCGCCCAGGATAATCTGCGCCGAGGCGGCATACCTTTCGTTTTCGCGCAGGTAATTATCTGATGCCATGTACACTTCGTTGGCAATTTTTATAAGCGAGTCCTTGTTGTTGATGTTGCGGTCGAAGCGCTCGGCGGTGTTTTTGAAATAGTCGGCGGGGATACCCATTTCTTCGGCCATTTTCTGCATAGCGTTAAAATACTGTCCTGCCGTTTCGAGTTGCTCGCTCACCTTGGCATAGCTGAGGTCAACAGCATAAACGCCAAGGTTAAGGGCTTTCTTGGAACTGGTGACATAGTCCGACATATTTTCGGGCGAATTCAGGATTTCGGATTTGAAGGTAGCTCCTGAAGACTGAAACAGAGAAGACATTTCAACCGAAAGATACATGTTGTAGAAAATTGGCAAACCTTCGCCTGTGGTATCAATCTGGTGAATAAGGGGCTCAACTTCACTCAGATTTATGCTGTCAATACTTTCGGCACTGCCCGACTTGCTCCCTTGTTTACAGGAACTTAGTAAAATAGTCAGCGACATCAGGGATATGCTGGCATACAAAATTGTTTTCATAGTAAAAAGGGTTAAAAAATGCAACAGATAAAATTACCGGTTTAAAGCTATTAATTATTTCATTTACTTATTACCCCGGTAATTACAATTTGTCATCTTTTTTTAACAATTGGTCACAAATACTTGCCTGTTGTTTTTTTCATGAACTGCACGCGTTCAAATGCAGCGGTATTTTCCTCATTTTTCGATACCAATCCCCTGAAAGAGGCCAGGTCGTTATAGCCTTTCTGTTTCATCCAGTCCGTAACATCCTGGAGTAAGCGGCCTATATAGTTCAACCCGTTTTTATACAACGTGGAACAGATTTGCACGGAGGAGGCTCCGGCAAGTATTTGCTTAATCACGCCCTGGTAATCGTGTATGCCTGTTGCAGCAACAAGCTCTTTGTTAATACGACTGTGCAGCAGGGCAATCCACCGCAGCGATAGGGTGATTTCATGCGGAGAACTGTAAACATTCTGGGCCACCACCCGCATGGTATCGATATCGATATCGGGCCGGTAATAGCGGTTAAAAAGCACCAGGCTGTTCACGTCGAGGTTGCTTATTTTATAAAGCATACGATAAAGGCTGGTAAAGTAAAACCCTACTTTTACAGCAAGGGGAATGCTAACGTGTTTTCGGACCTCGTGGATGATATCAACATAGGTTTCTTCGATTTTGTATCCGGTAAGGTCTAAATTGGTGGGTGGTATAAATATGTTAAGTTCAATACCATCGGCGCCGGCTTTTTGAATTTCCGAGGCAAAACGAGGCCACTCCATGGGCGAAACGCAGTTGATGCTGGCCATGACGGGAATGTTTACAGCTTTTTTAGCGCCCTCAACCAGTTTAAGGTATTGTGAAATGCCTTCTTCTTTGGAAAAACTGTTTACGAATTCCAGTGCTTCGGGATACCAGAAGTACATGTCGTCCTGTTTAAGCATGGCAGTTTTGCCGGTAATAAGCTGTTCTTCGAAAAGCGATTTCAGCACAACGGCTCCTGCTCCGTTATCGGCACAGGCTTTGACTTTATCGACCGTGTTGGTCAGTCCCGAACTTGACACAATGAGAGGGTTGGCAATTTTAATGCCCATAAAGGTGGATGAAAGGTTCATATGGTTATTTTTTGGCGTTTCTGATGATTTACTAAGTTAGGGAATTGTGACGAAATTACCAGTGATGAATTTCTTAAGATCTTCAACAGCCAGCTTAAGGTTTTGTTTGGCTTTCTCCGTCATGGCCTCCATAAATTCCCACTCGTAACCTTTAATGTGAAGAAGATAGGCTTGCGGATGGGCGTTGAAAACGTGCCCGCACAGGTGGATGACAAAGGCCGGGGACACGGCATGCATGCTGAATTCAACTTTTCCTGAAGGCTTCAATGGCTCCAGGAGAAAGTCAGGTATGTCCTCCCTGGAGGCGTCAGCAAAAATCACCACGTCGTGTCCGGCAATATTGGCCGCATCTTCGAGGTTCAGCTGGTAATTCGTATCGGTATGCACAAATCCGAATTGTTTTTCAGACGACCACGCCCGGATTTCTTCAGCCAGCATAATCCCCAGTCCGTCGTCCTGACGACCCGGGTTACCAAAGCCATATATGAGCAAACTTTTGTTACTAATCAATGCTTAAATTTCTTCTCTACCAAACAGTTACTGGCATCGTAAACCTCAAATTCCAGCGGCATCTGGCCCAACGCATGGGTGGCACAGCTCAGGCAGGGGTCATAGGCCCTAATGGCGACCTCAACCGCATTCATCATGCCCTCGGTGATTTCTTTCTTACCTGTCATTACTTTCACGGCTACCTGGTTCACAGCTTCGTTCATGGGCTGGTTATTGTTGGTGGTGGAAACAATAAGGTTGGCCATTTTAATCATGTCGTTTTCGCCGATCTTGTAATGATGGAATAATGTTCCCCTGGGCGCTTCAATAAGCCCGACGCCTTCGGGAAGTTTATTCCCTTTGGTTACCAGTTCACCTTCCATGAGGTCGGAATCGTTCAGTAATTCCTTCATCTTTTCAGCCGCGTGCAGGATCTCAATCAAACGTGCCCAGTGCATGTGCATCGATTTATGGCTGGGTTTTCCACCATTATATTGCCTGAATTGCTCAAATTCCTTTTGGGCAAGCGGTGTGTCAATGAATTCGGCAGTATTCATACGTGCCAGCGGGCCCACAGTATACCAGCCGGCTTTTTTCCCGATTTCTTTCAGGTATGGAAACTTCATGTAGCTCCACGACCTCACTTCTTCATCGATGTACCGGTCGTAATCCTGGTAGTCGACATCGTGCAGTATTTTCTTCCCTTCGGCATCTACAGCGCGCAGAACGCCATGATACAAATCAAGTGCGCCGTCCTTTCGAACCAGGCTGAGATGACTCGATGGAAATTCAGCAAAATGGTCGATGATATCCTTATTTTTCTTGTGGTACTCATGAAAAAATTCGAGTGCATCCTGCGACCAGGCTATCATTTTATCGATATTCATGTATTCATCGCCATGCAGCAGGTATTCACGTTCTTCTTCGGTGAGGTGCTTATTAATTCCGCCGGGAATGGCTCCGGTACCGTGGATTTTTTTGCCGGCTGTTGCTTTAATGACTTCCTGGCCGTATTTACGCATCATAACGCCCTGAACGGCAAGGTCGCGATGTTCAAGGGCAACGCCAATGATGTTGCGCTTTGCCGGGTCGGCATCAATGCCAAATAACAGATCGGGTGAAGCCAGGTGGAAAAAATGCAGAGAATGCGACTGGAATATCTGGCCGTAGTGCATGAGTCGCCTCATTTTCTCACCGGTGGGTGTGAGACCTTCGCCGGTTCCTGCTCCCACAATTACATCAAGCGCTTTGGCAGCTGCCAGGTGATGGCTGACCGGACAGATTCCGCAAAGACGTTGCACCAGCACAGGCATTTCCCAGAAGGGACGGCCTTGTACAAAGCGCTCAAAACCGCGGAATTCCACAATATGCAGACGGGTCTGTTCAATTTTTCCTTCGTTATCGAGGTGAATGGTAACTTTACCGTGCCCTTCCACGCGGGTTACCGGTTCAATGGTTATCTTTTGTCCCATAATGAGATGGTTTAATCGTATTTAAATACTTCATATGGCAATTTCATTTCATCGCCCGTTACCAGGGCTACCAATGCTTCCCAGATCAGGTCGGCCCGCGGCGGGCAGCCTGGCAGGAAGTAGTCGATTTTTACTATTTCGTGGCAGGGGTAAACCCGGTCGAGCAGCATGGGAAGTTCCGGATCGTTGGGAATGATTTCTTTCTCATTGGCAACCACGGTAGGACTATTAAGGTAAGCCTCCTCGAGACACTCGCGTATGGGAATACCGTTACGCATGGCCGGAAGTCCGCCCATGATGGCACATTCGCCAACAGAAACCAATATACGGCAATGCTCACGGAATTCTTTCAGCACGTGAACATTTTCGCTGTTGCAGCAACCGCCTTCGATCAGCCCGATATCACACTTTTTGGTGAATTTTTTGATGTCGTCGATGGGCGATTTGTTGAACTCAACCAATTCAATCAGTTCGAGTATCCTTTCGTCGATGTCAAGAACCGACATGTGGCATCCGAAACATCCTGCCAGCGATGTAGTAGCTACTATAGGTTTGCTCATGGGATGAAATTTATATTTTCGTGATTTGCATGTTTTCGATATCACTGCCAATGGGCACTTTGTCGTACCTTCTTTCACCAATAGGTATGTTGAAACCCTTTTCCTTGACCAGTATGGATCCAACGGGACAAACATCCATGGCCTTTTGTGCAAGTTCCTCGGTGAGTTGTTTTCCCAATTTGGGATCAACCACCACTTCCACACCAATTCCGCGTTTCCGGTAGGCAAAAATACTTCTGCCGCTTTCGTCGGTGATTACCCTGATGCAACGTTTACAAAGTATACACCTGTTGTGATCCTTTATAATTCTCGGGTGCGAGGCATCCACACTCCTGTGGGGAAACTGAAAAGGGAAGCGGGGAACCATTATTCCGAATCTATATGCCAGGGCTTGTAATTCACAGTTGCCGCTTTTTTCACAGGCCGGGCAGAAGTGATTCCCCTCAACAAAGAGAAGTTCAACGATTGATTTTCTTAATTCGGTGATTTCCTTAGACTCATTTTCGATATTCATACCTTCGGCTACGGGCGTGGTGCATGCCGTCATCAGTTTGCCGTTTACCTTAACCGAGCATATGCGACAACTGCCCTTGGGTTTTACGCCGGGAAAATTGCAAAGGGTAGGGATGAAGATGCCGTTTTCCCTGGCAGCATCAACCAGGAATTGACCACGGGTGGCCATGCACTCGGTTCCGTCAATGGTGAATCTTACGAACTGGTTCATGGTGAAATTGTATTAAATATTAGGTACTCTGCCGGTTACTTCACAGGATTCTTTAACGGCCTGACTCAGATCGAAGCCGCTGTCGAATTCTTTGCTTTTCTGAATTTTCTTTTCATACAGGTGTCTGAAATTTTTCAGGCTCGAGAGCATGGGATTTGCAGCCGTTTGTCCCAGTCCGCAACGGCTTGCTTTTAATATTTTTCCCCATTCCACAATGTCGTCCAGATCCTGTTTCACCCCGTGTGCATTCAGTATTTTAAGTAGTTTGTTTCGCAGCAGGGTGGGTAGTATCCTGCAGGTGGAGCAACTTCCGCATGACTCGTCGATAAAGAATTCCATAAAATTCAGCACGATATCCGAAAGGATGTCTCTGTCGTTACCAACAATGATCAGCGATCCACCGGTGGCCAGGTCCTCATATCCCAGTATCCGGCTGAATTCATTGGGCGCGATGATAGCGCCCGATGGCCCGCCGACCTGAACAGCCTGCACATCTTCGGCATGTGCGCCAACCATGTCGAGAATGTCGTTTACGGAAAAACCCCATTCTACTTCGTAAACACCCGGGAACTTGCAGTCGCCCGAGATGCTTAATACTTTGGTGCCGGTGGATTCGGTGGTGCCGAACGATTTATACCATTCTCCCCCGTTCAGGACAACCTTAACAACCGAACAAAGTGTTTCCACGTTGTTAACCACGGTAGGCATGTCGAGGTATCCTTTTTCAACCGGGAAGGGTGGTCTGTCGCGCGGCTCGCCGCGTTTACCTTCGGCAGATTCGATCAGCGCTGATTCCTCGCCACACACGTAAGCTCCTGCGCCAAACTGAATACGGATGTCGAAATTGAAGCCTTTCTTGCCCAGGATGTTTTTCCCCAGGTAATTGGCTTCCCTGGCATTATTCAGAATTGATTCAAGGTAGGCTTGCAAATACTTATATTCGTGCCTGATGTACAGTATGCCCTCGGTGGCGCCAACGGCATAGCCTGCAATGACCATACCTTCAAACAGCAGGCGGGGCCTTTCGGTAAGTATTACCCTGTCTTTAAAGGTTCCGGGTTCACCTTCATCGGCATTGCAAAAGATATATTTACTGGCGCCGGAGGCATTGCGACAGAATTCCCACTTCATTCCGGTGGGAAATCCGGCTCCGCCTCTTCCCCTGATATTGGACTTTTTAACCTCTTCGATGACCTGCTCAGGTGTCATTTTGATCATCTTTTCAATGGCCTGTCCTGCCTTAAAATTGCGTTCAAGTACCGGCCCTATTTTGCGTATGTTGTTGGTGACAACCGACTTGATCAGATCAGACCGGTTTTCGCCGTCGCCATAATCTGCTACGAACATATCATCAAGACTTTTGCCTTCTTTGATATCGCGCACGATTTCTTTGGCCCTGAAAGGGGTGAGCTTGGTGAATATACGGTTATTGATGATGGCAGCCGGCTCCTGGTCGTTCATGCCAATGCACGAGGTGTCGGATAACCCTACCAGACCATCGGGTGTGACTTCTCCAAACTTAATACCAAGCTCTTTCATAAAAGCATTGGCCACCTGTGTGCGCCCCATCATATAGGCTACAGCGCTGTTGTTCAGGTAAATCTGGTATTTTCCGGTAGGTTTCTGCGCAAAGAAATGATAGAACGAAATGGTCTGGTCGACGTCTACTTCCGACATACCCAGCTCATCGGCAATCTGGATGGTAATGTCGCGCGGTATAAAGCCGTAATCCGACTGCACATCGATAAGGATATCCATGAGCCGGGTTTTATCCTTACTGTATTTTTCCAAGATTTTTTGAACACCTGTTTTCATAGGTAATATGGTATTTATAGTGTACTGATCTCACCAAAGACCTTACCGTGATTGTCCTGCCGGGAGGGCTCAGAACAAGCGTCAGTAGAATTTGTTAATTAATTCACAACTAAAAATAACAAGGATATACAAGACTACCAAATGCAAGGTGAAATTTAGAATGATTATAATTATGGTGTATTGTCAATATTGCAACTGATCAAAATCATGGCGTATTTCACGCTGCTTGTTTTATTTTGAAATTGTTATCAGGTGCTTTTAACCCCAAATCCATAAATATGAAAATAGGCTGTGTAAGGGAAATAAAAAAACATGAATACCGTGTTGGACTAACACCCTCGGATGTTAAGTCGTACGTGTCACGTGGTCATCAGGTGGTTATTCAGCAAAATGCCGGCGAAGCAGCCGGTTTCCCCGATGAAGAATACCTTGCTTCAGGAGCAGTTTTGGAAGCCGACCGGAAGAAAATTTTCGACGATTGCGAAATGATCGTCAAGGTTAAAGAGCCTTTGCCAGAGGAATACGATTTGTTTCACCGCGATCAGATACTTTTTACCTACCTGCATTTGGCTGCCGACCGAGCGCTTACCGAAGCCATGCTGAAAGCCGGAATAAAAGGTGTGGCCTATGAAACCATTGAAACCCCCGATAAACAATTACCCTGTCTTCAGCCCATGAGTGAAATAGCCGGACGATTGGCTGTTCAGGAAGGCGCAAAATTTCTTGAAAAAACATTTGGTGGCCGGGGTGTGTTGCTGGGCGGTGTTCCCGGGGTGGAACGCGGTAAGGTTGGTATTATCGGTGGCGGCGTGGTGGGTACCAACGCCTGCAAAATTGCTACCGGTATGGGGGCTGATGTTACTATTCTGGATATCAGCGCCCGAAGACTTGCTTATCTTGATGATATTTTTGGTTCACGTATTACCGCCTTATATAGTACAGACGCCAATATTGAAAAGGTACTCCGGGAATCCGACCTTATTATAGGGGCGGTGCTGCTTCCTGGTGCAAAGGCCCCTACGCTGGTGAATCGGGGACATCTGCAATTGATGAAAAAAGGTGCAGTTATTGTCGACGTAGCTGTAGATCAGGGCGGATGTGTTGAAACCATCAAAGCTACTACACACGATGAGCCGGTTTATGTAATTGATGGTATTGTGCATTATGGCGTTGCCAATATGCCCGGGGCTGTTGCCCTTACCTCTACCAAGGCGCTTACCAGTGCAACCCTGCCCTATGGATTGAAAATTGCCGAAATGGGTTTGGAAAAAGCTGCCCAACAGTCCGAAGCCATTAAGCTAGGTATTAACGTTTATTGTGGCAACCTTGTATATGAAAACGTTTCTAAGGCATTTGACATGCCTTACATTCCAATAAATAGTTTGCTTTAATTTTCCAGAGGTGGTGTAAAAAGTTATAAAATAGGCGTAGTCAGGAGACTACGCCTAGCATTCATAGCTGACATTCAGCAAAATGCGCTAGGCGTAGTTTGCAACTACGCCTAATATAATGACTTTTTACACAACCTCTCTTTTTTTGTATTAGCCGGTCTTTTTGTACAGTCTTCTGGTGAGTTTGAAGAAATCGAGGTGAATTTCGTTAGAGCCGGCAGTTCGCTTTTCCAGGTTCATGGTGAATGCTGACAATAGAATGGCCAATATCCCGAGAATGGTAAAAACTACTGTAGGTGCCAGGTTGTCCAGGAGCATGGCAATACCGACAAAAAGGGCACTGGTGGTGACCAGTACAACCGAAGCATGTCCATGTGTAAATCCCAGCCGCAACAACTGGTGATGCATATGGTTGTTATCGGCATGGAAAGGACTGGTATTGCGGGAAATTCTGATAACAGCCACCCTTAGTGCATCAAAAAGCGGTAATATCAGTAAACCGAGGGAGATCGTTAGCGGTGATGTAAAGCGGAATGGCGTTGAGGTAAGTGCATTTATTTCGTTAAACCGGATGGTGGCAATGGCCAGCAGTAACCCCACTGTCAGACTTCCGGTATCGCCCATAAAAATCTTATAATGTTTATTTGACATGTTAAAGGGTAGGAATGCAATTAATGCGCCGGCTATGGCTGCACTTATAACAGCATAACCATATCTTCCGGCAACCCAGAACCAGATTCCGTAAAATACGGTGGCCAGTATGCCAATAGAAGCAGCCAAACCATCAATGCCATCAATGAGGTTGTATGCATTCATGATAAGAATGATCACGAAAACAGTCAGCGGAACAGATGCCCACATCGCCAGCTCGTGTATGCCAAATAATCCGTTCAGCGAAGTAATCTTTAAATCAGTTGTCAGGGCAATCAGCAAGGCAACACCAAATTCCACAGTCAGCTTCTTTTTTGGGGGAATGTTTACCAGGTCGTCCTTTAAACCAAGGAAGAAAATAATAACACTGGCAGCCAGCACCAAAGATAAATGTTCAACGTATCCGTTGACAAACAACAGCATGGAAATTGCAAAGCCTCCGAAAATGGCAATTCCTCCCATGGTGGGTACTTCACGCTTGTGAATTTTACGGTCCCCGGGTTTGTCGAAAAGCTTCTTAATGCGAACAACCTTAATGATGCTGGGAATGGAAAACCAGGAAATGAATGCCGCAACAAAAAAAGCTGAAACGATGTTTAGTAACGGTGATGAAAACATTGGTTTAATTTTATGTAACTAACGTATTTTTACTTTTATCTTAATTGTTTTTAGCTTGTTTACTTCCAACCTGAATAATCAGATGGAAATCGGCCGGATTTGGTTGCGTGCAAAAACAAAAAAAACGACATTTTCAATATTCAACTCAGGTTTATTTAACGTGAAGTTTCTGAAAATGTTTGCATAATTTCAAATTCATTTTACAAAAATGACTGAAATCCTTTTCGGTAAGGCATTTTGTGCAAATTACCATTGTTGTTTCAAAATCAGTAAAAATCTTTGTTGCCATGCTTTCTTTAACAGTATATGGGTAACGCAAAGTAAATCTCTTTTACAATATCGTGGTATATCTTTTTGGCGGAGTTATAAACAATTTTTAGAAAAAGCCATTAGCCATTGGCCATTAGCTGTTAGCCATTAGCCATTAGCCATTAGATAAACTATTGCATTTCAGGTTTTTTGGGGATACGGCTGATGAGCCCTTCTTTCCGGAAACTTATGTAAATACCGGCATTATTATCCAACAGATCACCCATGTCAAGCGCCAGGGTCACCGACACGGTGGCCTGTAAGGGCGTAATATTTGTAAGAACAGATCTTAACATGAACGAATGTTGTTTACGGGGTTGCGGATAAGGATGATCATTTGTTCCCTGGTTTCTGGAAAAAGTGTATAGTAATGTATAACCTGCCATGCCAATTTCTCCCGTTATTCCGCAATGCAACGCTGTAACTTTATTGTTGTTAACGTAAGGATAAGGCCATTCGGAAAGTAAAACCGGAGAAGTAATCAGTGGTGTTCCGATTGTTATGCCCCGGTTGGTCCATCCGGCACCATAAAGGCCGTTATTGAAATAGTTGTCGTTTCCTGAAGCAATAACCAGGGTGGAGTCAACATAGTAAGCAGCCACCGGACCACTTTGATGTGTAGTATTGATAAACTCAAACAATACGCCTGTTATTAAACGTTTATTATCCAGATTAACCTTCAACCCCCATAATCCATCGCGGATATTCTGAAATTTCATTCCGCTTCCGTCTTCAAAAATGGTTTGCCAGTATATCGAAACGGCTAAAGGTCTTTTGGTAAATGAAATCGCAAAATTATTGCTTCCCAGGTGATTCCCAATGGCATTTATTTCGGTGTCAGGTGCACCGGAATGCATTCCACGGCCATTCAATACTTTAAAGAAGGTTGACAAATCATGTGGCAATTTTAAGCCAGGGTGTAACGAAGAAATTCCTCCCCATTGCGCAAAATGGTGTAAGCCATATTCTATGTGAACAGGATAATGCCCCCCCAATTGGAAATAAACAAATTTATGATGCAGCCAAGTATCTTCGTAATAAATGTTGTCTCTTAGCCATCCATGGTATATCCCTCCTCTGAATTTCAAAAAACCTTTTGTTAATGGGACCCGGGTATATCCGGGAATCTCTATTCCGATTTTTGGGATTGGAGGAGCATTTCCGGACCAAAGCAGCCCACCGCTGCTTAATGTGCTGTCCTGATTGCCATGAACTTCCTCCCAGAGGCCTCCGTTGATGGATATGAATCCTAATTTTAGTTTTCCATAGGCCTGTTGGAAATTTGCATGACTTGTTTTTCCCAAATACGAGTTAACATCAATGCCATAAGTAAATGAAAATTGCGGACGAAAGCTAAGTTTACCTGAAATGCCTGCGCGAGCTGCAAAAACAGGGGGGTTATTGGATGTTACACCTGCATGATTTGAAAAAAGCCAGAATGGAGTACTTTTTCCTGTAGATATCAAAGAACCTACTTCGGTAAAACAAGTTAGCGTGTCCAGACTAATCTGAGAGAGGGCAGCATTGACGGAGATTACAGTGACAAACAAAAGTAAAACAGGAGTTCTAACAAATAAACGCATAAGGAAGATTCCAGGTTAATACGGCACAAAAATAATCATTAGATCTGAAAACACCTGCTCAATATTTCACCCCCTGATAATAAACATTATGGTTATTTAGTCCTTTGTCTATCAGTATTATATCGCGTTCCAAACTTATTCCTTCGGCCAGGTCGTATGTTAATATCCGGCTTTCACCCTTGCTGAAAACTTTTACATTTTTGTTCAGATCGCGGTAAACAACCGTATTCCAGGAAGCTTCCCACTCGCCCGGAATATAGGACTCAAGGGTGTAAAGCCTGTTGTCATACCATACTTTGAAATAACCCTTTTCACCATAAATGATCATGTTATCCACCACCCGGTAGAAATCGGGTTCCAGCGACGAAATATCTTCGGCTACACCTTTGTTGAACACCCTGAAATAACCGTTGTTGTCCATATAAGCGGCAATACCGTTACCAACCTGCCACGATGTAGGTGCAAAAGTTTCAGCTTCGTACACCCTACCCATGTAGAATATCCTGAATTGCATGTCGGAATGGTTAATATAGGCCACAATATCGCGACCAGTTTTGAAATCTCCACCCGATTGAAACGATTCCACCGGCTGTTTCTTTCCCCTGTAAAAAACTGTAAGTTCTTGGTTACGCGAGGACGCATAGGCTACCAGGTTATCGGCTGTCTTAAAAAGATTATCCTGACGGCCCGCCAACCCATCTTCGAGCATATGGATCCTTCGCTTATAATATACTGCCAGCAGTTCGCGCGTGGCGTCGTAAAAGGTAACCAAACTGTCCTCGGCCTGGTAATCCACCGCATTGGTGCTGATGGTAACGGATTTTCCGTTGTCGATGATTTTTACAACACCACCAATGGAATAAACGGCCAGGTGATCCAGTGCCACTGACTTGTCGGGCCTGTTTACTTCCAGCTCGGTAATGCTGCCGTTGTGGTACATTTTCAGTCGGTTTCTGTTGTCGGTATATAAAATACAATTGCCACCTACACTGAATTGGGTTACCGGCAGGTATTCGGCCTGGATGGTTTTACCCCTGTCAAAAATGTAAAACCGCTTCTGGTTATCGTGGTATGCCGTAAGATGTTGGGCAGAAACCGGCACCGGAATAAAGGCCAGCAGGAACAAAAACAGGTTAATCCGTGATGAAGAATCCGATTTCTTCAAGGGAGGTAATGATATCATAGTCTTTGAGATAAATATGTGGTGGAACATCCAGGTGAACCGAAGTAAAGTTGAGAATACCCTTTATGCCCGAATCGAGTAACAGGGAGGCCGTTACAGCTGCAGCTTCAGGCGGAACAGTCAATATGGCAATTCTGATCTGCTCATCATGAATAATTTTTCCGGCCTGGCTTATTTCGTAACAAGGTACTCCGGCAAGCCTGGTGTTTACTTTGTTCTTATCGACATCGAAGGCGGCTACAACATTCATACGGGTATTGGACTTACGGATGAAGCCGATCACAGCCTTACCCAGGTTGCCAATACCTGCCAAAGCTACTTTCTGACTTTCTTCGCGGTCGATTGTATCACCAATAAGGTCAATCAGCGCACTGATATTATAGCCTTTGCGATGATTTCCTGTCAGGCCTATGAGCATAAGGTCGCGCCTCACCTGTTCGGGGGTGAGGTTTAACAACGCGGCAAGCTTGTGCGAATGAATATGGGCTTCATCAAGGTCCTTGTATTTATCTAACAGCCGGCGGTATTTGCTCAGCCTTTCAACTGTACGCGGCGGCAATTTGGCTTTCATCATTTTTGCTAACCTGAAATTATGGCCTGCTAAAATTACGTTTAATATACCATAAATTTCCTACTTTTAAGAAAAATCATAATGCATCTGTTATTTTTTTCACATTGCCCCTTCATCAACATAATATGGTGATAGCCATGACGGTGCAGGTCAAGGGACTTGTGCAGGGTGTGGGTTTCAGGCCTTTTGTTTACCGTATGGCGCGGCAACACCACCTGAGCGGATGGGTGGTAAACCGTACCGACGGAGTAACGATCAGGGTGGAGGGCAATGCCTTACATATGGCGTGCTTTATGGAGGACCTCAGGAATAATGTCCCGGTTGTTGCCCAGGTGGATGAAATGGTTATTGACCAGGAATTGCCAGAAGGCCTTGCCGGGTTTAGTATCCTTGCCAGTCAGGATTTGGGTGATGAAACGTCTGAAATCTGTCCCGATATTGCAGTATGTTCCGATTGCCTGTCCGACATCCGGAGTCAACCGCACCGGTTGCAATATCCCTTTGTCAATTGCACCAATTGTGGCCCGAGGTTCTCGATCATATGGAGCTTTCCATACGACAGGGCCAACACGGCCATGTCGGCATTTACCATGTGTGAGCAATGCAGTACCGAATTCCATGACATAAATGACAGACGTTTTCATGCACAACCTGTAGCCTGCAATAATTGTGGCCCTGTATACACCCTGCACTCCGGACAAAGTTACACCGACAATTTTCAACAGGTTATTGAACAATCAGCCACCATTATCAACAATGGCGGCTTGCTGGCCATTAAGGGTATCGGGGGGTTTCACCTGATGTGCGATGCTACCAGTGAAATGGCTGTTAACAGCATGAGAAAACTTAAGCAGCGCGAAGGCAAGCCCTTCGCTGTTATGTTCAGGGATACGGAAAGCCTGAAAACATATGGTGAGGCAGGTGAAGCCGAAATCCATTCACTTATGTCGTGGCGCCGGCCAGTGGTTATCATTGGCAACAAAAACAGACTGGCGCATGGCGTTGCGCTGGGTCTCAATACGCTTGGGGCTTTTCTTCCCTATATGCCTTTTCATTACCTGTTGTTTGGGCATATCAACAGTCCTGCTATTGTATTAACAAGCGGAAATATGGCCGATGAGCCCATTATCATTTCCAATAACCTGGCACTGAATACTTTTTTGGGGCCAGCCAACGGGGTTATTACCTATAACCGCGATATAGTAAACCGTACAGACGATTCGGTAGTACGTATCATTTCAGATAAGGAAAGGATGTTGCGCAGGTCCAGGGGCTATGTCCCTCAACCTTTAAGGCTCTCACACGACGTAAACGGTATGCTGGCGGTAGGAGCGGAATTGTCTGATTGCTTCTGTCTGGGTAAGGAAAACCGTGCTTACCTGAGTCAGCATATAGGCGATTTGAAAAATCATGAAACCTTTCAGTTTTTTGAAGAATCGGTGATACGGTTTCAGCAACTTTTCCGGATAAAACCCGTTGCAATTGCTGCCGATCTGCATCCCGACTATTTGTCAACACATTATGCGAAATCATTGGGATTGCCTGTTGTGTTCGTACAGCATCATCATGCCCACGTTGCTTCATGTATGGCCGAAAACCATGTGGATGAGCAGGTGATAGGCCTTGCCTTTGACGGAACGGGCTACGGAACAGATGGCCACAGCTGGGGAAGTGAGTTTATGGTTTGTGATTTTTCAGATTTTACCCGGCACAGCCATTTTGCTTATATGCCACTCCCCGGAGGCGACCTGGTGACAAGCGAGCCCTGGCGTATGGGACTAGCGTTGCTTTACCAGGCCTTTGGAACTGACCTTATGCAACTGGAATTACCTTTGCTGGACTACGCAGGCAGCCAAAGATGCAATTTGATTATGGAGACCATAGCGAAAAAAATCAATTGCCCGCTTTCCGCTGGAGCCGGACGGCTTTTCGATGCTGTTGCTGCCATTTCCGGTTTATGTTTTCATGCCCGTTTTCATGCCGAAGCGCCCATGCGGCTTGAATCTGCAATCATCACTGGTATAACGGATAGTTACGATACGGAAATTACAGATGTAATTTCGTTTATCCCGGCCATCCGGCAAATGGTGAAGGACATGGAAGTTAATACAGATGTGGGGATTATTGCTGCACGTTTCCACAATGCCCTGTGTATGGCCTCGCTGCATGTTGCACAGCGCATCCGGAAGACAACTGGCATCAATAGTGTGGCACTCTCCGGCGGCATTTTCCAAAACAAATATATCAGTGAAAAGCTTGAAAACCTGCTGGTAAATGATAATTTTATGGTTTATACCCATAGCCAGGTGCCTTGCAATGATGGAGGAATAGCGCTGGGTCAGCTGGCCATAGCAGGCAAGAAATTTTTAACGTAAAAATTCGACAATTTAACAATTCAACCAATCAACCAATAAATATGTGTTTGAGTATTCCGGCAAAAATAATATCAGTTGAAGGGCTTATGGCAAAAGCCTCGGTTAACGGGGCAATTGTTAATACCAGTCTGCACCTGGTAGAAGATATAAAACCAGGGGATTATGTGCTGGTGCATACCGGGTTCGCCCTGCAAAAGATCAGCGAGGAGGAGGCCATGGAAACGCTGAGGCTCCTGGCTGAACTGGGCCGGGGAAATGAAAATGCCATGTTATGAAGTTCGTGAATGAATTTCGGGATGCCGCGCTGGTAAAAAAAATCACCGCAGCTATCAAAGCCAGATCGCAAAAGCCGTTACGCGTTATGGAGGTATGTGGTGGACATACGCTGGCCATTCGTAAGTTCGGCATTCCCCAGTTGTTGCCCTCACATATTGAGTTGGTCTCAGGTCCTGGTTGCCCGGTTTGCGTAACCGACCGGACGGCTATTGACCGGGTGATTACCTTTTCGCGTATTTCGGGGGTTAAGGTGGCCACTTATGGCGATCTGATAAGGGTTCCGGGTTCGGAATCGAGTCTCGATCTGGAAAAAGCGCGTGGCGCTGATGTCAACATAGTATATTCATCCTTGGAGGCAATAGAAATGGCCCGGGCTAACCCAAACCGGAAAATTGTTTTTACTGGCATCGGTTTTGAAACCACCACACCCGCCAGTGCGGTTGCCGTACTTGAAGCAGCGAGACTTGGCCTGAACAATTTTTTTGTTTTTTCGATGCATAAACTCATGCCTCCTGCCATGGATGCGCTCATTGAGCAAGGCATACACATTGACGGATATATTGGTCCGGGCCATGTGACTACTATTGCAGGTGCCGGCATGTACAATGCACTGGTGGAAAAGCATAGGATTGCCATTGTGGTTACCGGTTTTGAGCCTGTTGACCTGTTGCAGGCCATACTTATGCTGGTGGAAATGCATGAAGAGAATCGTGCAGGGGTTGAGATTCAGTACCGGCGCGCCGTAACATTCAGCGGTAATCCTAAGGCAAAGGAAATTGTATCAACAGTTTTCGAGGTTAGTGACGAGCATTGGCGCGGACTTGGAAAGATCAGTAACAGCGGTCTGCGTATACGTAGCAAATACAAAGCTTTTGACGCCCTGGAAAACCTACCGGTTGATGTCCCCCAGGCTGCAGAACCACTTGGGTGTATTTGTGGTGAAGTGTTGCGCGGTATCAAAAGGCCAACCGACTGCTGGTTATTTGCCAAAACATGCACTCCGGCAAACCCGGTTGGTGCCTGCATGGTATCGGGCGAAGGTGCCTGCCAGGCCTATTATAATCATGGGTAACGGTTGTGCCCGTGGCATGGTAAGGCCTGGTCGAAACAGAACTGTCTGATCGTTTTTAAAACAGCCTTTGCGGAGATTTATATTATATTTGCCGTTATTGTTTTTACCAAATCGTTTTCATGAATTCCAAAAGGCTTCTTTTACTGTCTGTCGTAAGCGGATTTTTATTGGTCCCCGCATGGTTTGAATGGGGCAGCGGGCTTTTCCTGATGATTGCCCTTATTCCATTGTTATTTGCTGAAGACTATCTTTGTCAACATCAGCAGCATTATAAAACAGGCGTTTTTTTCAGGTATGCAGCACTGACCTTTTTAATCTGGAATACGGCAACAACGTGGTGGATATTCAATGCCACATTCATTGGCGTGGTAGCTGCTGTATTTATCAATACCCTCATGTGGTCGCTGGTCATGTGGCTGTTTCACCTGGTGAAACGCCGTATGGGTCCACAAATCGGGTATTTCAGTCTTATCCTGTTTTGGATTACATGGGAATATTTTTACCACAATTCCGAAATATCATGGCCCTGGCTCACCCTGGGGAATGGATTTGCATTCAATATCCGGATAATCCAGTGGTATGAATACACCGGTGTGCTAGGGGGATCGCTTTGGGTTTTACTGATGAATATATTGCTTTTTAACCTGATTAATGGTTTTACGGCAAGAATACCCCGCAGGCAGTTGATTGCACAGTCGGTTCTTATATTCATCATTTTACTGGGGCCATGGATTTATTCACTCATCAGGTTCAATACTTACACCGAAAACCCCAATCCGAAAACCATCGTGGTAATTCAGCCTAATATTGATCCTTACGCCAAATTTGTGTCCATTCCCAGCATTGAGCAGACCCAGGTACAGCTAACGCTGGCGGCCCGTGTGGCGGACAGCACCGTGGATTATTTTATCGCGCCTGAAACTTCTATTAACAACAATATCTGGCTCGACAGGCTTGAGCAGGTTCCCGATATTATTATGATCAGGAACTTTCTGAACGAATATCCCAGGGCAGCTTATATACCGGGGATTCAGTGTTACGAATCGTATTGGCCGGGAGATAAAGTACCAGAAAATGCCCGTTTGATGCCGGGTACCAGCATGATGTATGCGGCTTTTAACGCTGCCATACAGATCGATTCCACGCCCTGTATTCCGGTATATTACAAGTCGAAACTGGTGGTAGGTGTTGAAACCATGCCGTATGCCAAGTACCTGAAATTCCTGGAAAAGCTGACTGTCAAACTGGGCGGCACATTCCGGGGGTGGGGCATACAGGACGACCGCGAAGTGTTTTACGATGCGGAGGATTCCACTGGTGTGAGCCCTATTATCTGTTATGAATCGGTTTATGGTGAATTTGTCACAGGATACGTGAAAAATGGTGCCAACCTGTTATTTGTGGTAACCAACGATGGCTGGTGGGGTGACACACCAGGTTATCGCCAGCACAACGCTTTTTCGAGCCTGCGTGCCATTGAAACCCGGCGCAGTATAGCCCGTTCGGCCAATACAGGAATATCCTCGCTGATTAACCAGCGGGGCGAGGCGACAGATCAGCTGGGATGGTGGGAGCCCGGAACAGTAAAAGGGGTTTTAAATGCCAATGACTACCTTACCTGGTACGTAAGAAACGGCGATTACATAGGCCGCGCCGCCATGTTTTTCTCGTTGCTTATGTTGCTGCTATACTTCATCACATCGCTGATGGCTATTAGAAAGAAATGAAGAAATGAAGAAATGAAGGAATAGAGTAAAGGTATGCTGAAGCCTGTCTGCTGCCAGGCAGGCGGAGTCGAAGCACTGTCCCTGCTACTGCTACTACCGCTGCCGCTTCTTCTTGTCCCTTGTCCCTCGTCTCTTGTCCCTGCCTTGGCTCTTTCTCAAAACTCCTGCTGTTGCTGATTTCTGCTGCTACTGCCACTGCCACTGCCACTGC
>CAZUBW010000056.1:0-27226 GCA_964618645.1 uncultured Bacteroidales bacterium
GGACCCCTGCATATTCAAGCATAACGGAAAGATCTCCGGCCATCAGAAACTTTCCTTTTCCATAAATGGCTTGCCGGATTTCGCTTGTGCTTGTTTTATCGAATGTCAGCGTGTTCCAAAGAGCCGTAAATGCTGCCTGGTATGTTTCATGGTCCTGTAGTCCCGGGACCTCAACGGGAGCTGATTTGTAAAATATAACGGTAGCGCCTGATTTTACCAGACCAAACAGGTATTGCCAGGTTTTGAAGGGCATATACCGGCAATCGGGGATGACTATGGTCTGATAGGTTCCACCGCTGGTCCGGATCAGGTTATCTTGAAAGGTGGTTTGTTGTAATTGCCGGTCGGAGATAAAATCAACCGTGTAACCTTGTTCCATCATTCGCCGGGCACAGGTTTCAAAACCTGTTCCATGAAACTCCTTTTCCATGCCGTCGAAATGCCTGAGGAGTTGATCTCCGCGGTCACACAGCCTGTCGGCCAGGGGATAATAAAGCAGCACATCGTTATCGGCCTGTCCTTGTTGTAAAAACGATTGTGTGCGGGCAATATAGCTGTTCAAGGCTGGGAATTGTTCCCACATGGGGTTGGCTGGCTGAAAGTGAACGGCTGCATAAAACAGCCATCCCGGCCAGGGATCGGCAACAGGAGAATAGGCTGTTCCGTGATAGATAAGGTGGTTCACGCCACCCAGAAAGTATTTGTCTGCTGCCATTTTTACATCGGCCAGGGTGGAAATAAAGTGATCGTTGAGCCAGGTGGCGGCCTCGGCTGATATCAGCCTTTTCCCGGTAACATGACCTGCCGAGGTGGCAAACTTAAACCGGAGTATGTCGGCTCCTTCGGTTTCCGGAATATCTGAAGCGGCATACAAATCGAGTATGTTGGCCGGGGAGCCGTGAGCCTGGTTGCGGGTGAGAGCACCCTTTTCATTTGTCCACCGGCGCCAGGGCTGTGTAAAATACTCAAGCAACATTTCGCTGATGGTCAGACGGTAATCGTATATGACACGTGACACGGCGGGACCTGAATCATTCAACAGCAAGGCCGGCAGGTATTGGAACAGGTCGTAACCGCGGCGTTTGGCAAACTCATCTGACAGCGAGGCGGTCCAGTCGGC
The DNA here is from genome assembly GCA_964618645.1 of uncultured Bacteroidales bacterium. Taxonomy (GTDB): domain Bacteria; phylum Bacteroidota; class Bacteroidia; order Bacteroidales; family UBA10428; genus UBA5072. Next base: position 1,121 of record CAZUBW010000056.1, read on the forward strand.
CTGCCCGTAAGCGTCATCCACCTCATAGGAGTCGTTGAACATGCAGCGGATGCCGCTGATATCCTTACCGGCAAAAGCTGAGTCGAAGTGTTGCAGGTACTGCATCAGCGCTGGTTCTGCAAAATGATCGATGGCAAAACCTTCGGCGCCGGGGGCAGCCCGTTCCACCATCTTACCGTGGCCGGCTGAAAACAGGGCAATTACCTTCCAGTTGCCATGGGGAGCAGTCCAGTTTAGCTTTCTCTTTTCATCCACCTGTAAGGTAAGATCGAGTGCCGTGTCGGCACTGTCGTAAGCCATTACCCTGAAAGGTTTTAGCTGATCTGATTTTCGTGCCTGGTCAATTACGGACGAATGTCGGGCTACGGTACGCATATACTGCTCTGTATAGCTCAGGTTTCCGGTTACCGATTCACCCTCGTGCAGATCATACAACAAATAAGCCACGTGTTTTGAGGCATTTTGGGAGGTTACCCAACTGCCGCCGAAGGGCCATCCGGTTCCGTTGGCCATATCAATACCTATGTTGAGGTCTTTGGCCTTCTTCAGGGTATACTGCAATGCCTGAAACCATTCGGTTCCCAGGTAGGGCAGGTGTTGATCCTCAGAACCTTTGACTCCATAAATGGGTACAATCTCGAGTCCTCCCAGTCCGGCTTTTGCATAGGTTTCCATCAGCATATCCAGGTTTGCCGTATCTACGGCATTTCCCAACCACCACCACCGGGTCCAGGGCTTGTTTTCGCTGGTAATATCGGGCCACCCTGTTTGTGCGTGCATTGGCAAATTCAGCAACAGCAGCAATACAATTGTATAAAATAAAATATATTTCTTCCCCATCTTGGCTTCTTGTTAAAAATTCTGAATCCACTACAAAGGTCAAAAACAAATTATGCCACTAAGACACCAAGGCTCAAAGTTTATTATTATATTCATATACAGTAATATATAAATATGTATTTTCGTGTCTTTGTGCCCCTGCCTGATGGCAGGCAGGTTTGTGGCTAAAAATCAATTTTCAGTTTGGATACAGTTTTCAAATTATCGAATTGTTTTAATGAGGCTGTCTAAAAAGTCAATTTGTTAGGCGTAGTTTCAAACTACGCCTAGCGCATTGTACTGAATGTCAGCTTTGGATGCTGAGCATAGTCTCCTGACTACGCTCTTTTTATGACTTTTTAGACAACCTCTTAGAGCTAAAACATCACCGCGCTGTCGTTGATGACAAAAGGATGGTTTTTCAGCATTTTAATGATTTCCGAACCGGCCAGCAGTACCGGACCGTATCCGTGAGCCGCGTAAACATTCACTGGCCGGTAATAATAGAAGGCCGGATCGAAACCCATGCCGGTGCCTACGCAGGTTTCTTCAACCTGTCCCTGTTCATTGACCTTGGTGGCAACAGCATTCCATGCCAGCAGGGTAGCGGGGCCATAAGCTTTTTTGTCGAGCCAGCCCCTGTTGATCCCTTTGGCATAAGCGTATGCATAGATGGCAGTGGCTGAAGTTTCCAGGTAAGAATCGTTACGGTCGATCAGCTGGTGCCAGAAACCCATGCCCGATTGGTAAGCGGCAAGGCCTTTTGCATGTGCCCTGTAAAGTTCCAGTACTTTGGCATATTCCGGATGATTTTCGGGAAGCACATCAAGCAGTTCGGCCATGGTCATGAATGCCCATCCATTGGCCCGTGCCCAGTGAAAAGCGGGGTGGGGGTCCATATCCTGCACCCAGCCGTGCATAAACAGTCCCTTTTCTTTTATAAACATCCGTTGGGCAAACTGAACCACTTGTTTAACGGCATCATCGTAGTATTTGGTTTCACCGGTGAGCTTTCCCATCTGGGCAAGCGCGGGAACACTCATAAACAGGTCGTCGAGCCATATGGTATTTGGCAATGGCCGGTTACGTGCCAGGGTTCCGTCGGATAACCTGAATTCTTTTGTGGATATGTATTGTATGTAATTGTCGATTATGGGGCGAAGGTCTTCCACCTTTCCTGTACGGCTTGTCTTGATCATGGCCGCACACATGGATCCTGCATCGTCGAGTGCGCGCGGGTCGATAACCGATCTCAGCGGGTTTCTTTTATTTCCGCCTTCGGCCATGGCCTTATAAACAGGGTAGAGCTTGTTGATAAAGGCTATACGGTCTGTGGTATAGCTTGTATACCGCTGATCACCGGTAGCTTCACCTGCATTCAGCATACCGGCATAGGTTACGCCCCATTCATAGCTGATGAGCCTGAAATCACCCTGCTTAAGTATTTCCTCGCCGGTGATCTTCTTATAATCGGTAACGGCTTCCCCTGTCTTTTGGTTTACCAGGGACATCGGGGTGGTCTTGTCGAGATAAGCATGGATACGGCGCAACACAGTGGCAATGTCATCGACGGTGGTTTTCCCGTAAGGTACGTCGTAGTCGGGCTGCAACAAATGCAGCGGTGTGTTCACATCGGTTTTTTTTTCAGCAGGTTGAGCGCCGGCCGGTATGGCCAACACCCAAAACAACAGTGCTGCTGCAACAGTACGCATTGTTTTCATAGAGGAGAAATATTTGTTAATTAATATTTATAAGTAGCTGTGAGCTGTGAGCTGTGAGCTGTGAGCCAAGAATCAAGAACCTAGAACCAAAACCAGCCTGTTGAAATTATCTTATTAGCCCCGGGCTTCAGGCCGGGGTTTCAGATAATTCCATTTCCCAATTAAGCAGGGCTTCAGCCCTTTCGGCTGTCAGGTCCGTGAGACTATATAAACACCGAACCTGCCTGCAGTCTGCAGCCTACATCCTAATATTTCCACACCAGCACCCCGGCGGTTTTGAGGGTTTTTGAACCAACCAGTATGGCAGCGCCATCCGGAAGGTTCATTACAAAATCCTTGTCGGAATAATTCATGGCTATGCCAAAGCCATCGCGGTATTCTACTATTACCCCTTCGGGATAGTTTTCCACCGGAATTCCTATTTTGCTATACAACTGGTTGAGCACTTCCTTTTCGAGTGTGCCATCCTGACTATCGGCGCCAATATAAGTAACCGTTCCTTTTCCCAATTTACGGAATACTACGGCCGGCTTACCTGCATAGAAATCACCGGAATAGGTGGCCCATGTTTCTGTTCCCGTGTAAGGATTCAGTATATCACCCCAGCTGTTCCAGCTGAATGGTTTACTGTTCATCACAACCGTACCGGGATCATAAGAAGCTGGCAGGTCGTATAAATCAATGGCCGAACCAATGAGTTCATAGATGGGTTCAGCATATTTTGCTTCCCAAAGATGCATTTCGCGGTTTTTATGACCGGTACGGCAGGAAAGAACCAGGTTACCGCCGTTTTTTACGTAGTCGGTCCATTTTTTGACCAGTTCGGCATCGAGTTGTTGATAAGCCGGGGCAATGATAACGGGGTACTTTGAAAAATCGGTGGTGTCCCGCACAAAATCAACAGGTGCGCCAAACGATTTAACGGCTTTGTAGTATTTGGTGAAATGTCCGATGGTGTTCCACTGGGTGGTTTGGCGGTTACGTTCCATGCCCCATACATTTTCGATATTGAAAAGAATACCGGTTTTTCGCTTGGTATAAGCCTGGGGACCGACGGCTTTGGGGTTATAATGCTTTCGCAGGGTTTGAATTTCGTTGATGAATTGCTGGTATTCGAGGCCCCCGGGTGTGGGTGTTACGCCATCGTAACTGACAATACCATAATGATATTGCTCATAACCATACAGGGGAGCCCTGAAACGGTAAGTACAAGCCATTTTGCTGCCTCCTGAAAAAACACTCCAGAGCCAAAGATGAACAGCGCCGGGTAAGGGTTGCGAATTAACAGTACCCCAGTTAACCTGGCCGGGTTGCAGTTCCAATACGCCATAAACGCCCGAAAGCGGCCGCATAAAATCGTTCGACATGGCAATGCTCTCATAATTGCCAAGCCGGTAACCTTTAAGGCCAATACCCCGGTTGTGACCGCTGACCATATACTTGGTGTAGGTTACAAAGTCGAGTTCCCGGCTCATGCCAATGTGACCAGACTGGTAATTGGGAATGTAGTTGGTGGTAACCCACTGGTGTGATGCGGCATATTTACGAATCACCCTTGCCTGGTCGTCGATAAACGAAGCCGTTTCTAAGGCTGTAAACCGGTCGTGGTCGAGTACCTGGTTCAGGTTCATGCCCCACTGCGATCGCAGGGGAATGTTGATTTGTGAAAAATCATTGTATTGCTGGCTCCAAAAGGCGGTTCCCCAGGTCTGGTTCAACTTGTCAATAGTGCCATACCTTTGTTGCAACCAGTTTCTGAACCGCTGTTGTGCATCTTTGTTATGATCGTAAAAAATGCGGGGTTCGTTGTCAATTTGCCAGCCTATGATCCTCTTATCGTTGCCATAGTGCCGGGCCAGCTCTTCCACCATTTTAAGCGCCAGTTCCCTGTATAGCGTGCTGGAAAACGAAGCCGCCTGTCGTGAGCCGTGATCGGCCTGAATTCCTGTTTCTTCTTTTTCATATATTTCGGGATACTTGCGGCCCAGCCATACAGGCGGTGTAGCGGTGGAGGTACACATGATCACGCCCAGTTTATATTTTGCTGCCAGCGCCACGGCTTTGTCGAGCCAGGCAAAATCGTACTTGCCTTCTTCGGGTTCGAGCTGCACCCAGGCGAATTCGGCATAATGCGTGAATTCAAAGCCCATATCGGCAATGTGTTTCAGGTCGCGTTCCCATTGCAACGAATCCCAATGTTCGGGATAGTAATATACGCCTGTGGAAATCAGCTGATCGTTGTTGAAGAACCGGCCGGCATTCTGCGAAAATGCAGAAGCAACCATGCATAAGAAAATTGCAGCACTACTGATTTTTTTCATAATTATTCTTTTACTCGTCACTCGTCCCTTGTCCCTTGTCCCTTGTCCCTCTTTCTTACTTCATATAAAAAACCTCATCAAGCGGTATGGATACCGGTGAATTATCGGGGTTGGTATCCATAATGTCGGCCATGTAAGCCCACCATTTTTGAACAATGGGATTATCACCCAGGTCCTGTGACGACTTATTCCCGTCCTGCAACTGGAAAGCGAACAAAGTACCGGTTTCCTCGTCGAGAAAAATGGAGTACTCACTTACCCCGGCTTCGTGAAGCAAGTTAACCAATTCGGGCCAGATGGCAGCATGTCTGCGTCGGTATTCTTCTTTTTGTCCCGGTTTTAATTTCATTTTAAATGCCTGTCGCGCCATTTTTTTAAGGTATAGGTTTTTGTCAGTAATAAAATGTTCATTCAGCTTTATCAAATATATCACGAATGAACAGGTTATTCAATATACAAAATGGGTAAATATTTATATAAAATGACACGCGGTTTTCAAAAAACAATAGCTTGAAATTTAAGGATGACGTCACTAGTTTTGAATAAGAAAGCGTAATTTTGCATTTCCTGAATGTTAAAAACCAGTGCGATATATGGTATATTATAACACGCCGATTGAAGAAGTATTGAACCAGTTTCTGGTTGCCGTAGATAAAGGTCTTTCTGCCGAAGAAGTCAAGCGCCGTTTGGATCAATACGGGTACAACCAGTTAACCGCCAAGGGAAAAAAGAGCTTTCTGGGAATGTTTTTCGCCCAGTTCAAAAGTTTTATGATCATTATTTTGCTGATAGCAGCAGCTATATCTGGTGTAGTGGGGGTTATGGAAGGTGAAGGCCTTTTCGATACCTTCATAATCCTGGGGATTCTGGTGCTGAATGCCCTCATTGGCGCTTACCAGGAAAAAAAGGCAGAGTCGTCGCTTGAGGCGTTGAAAAACCTTGCAGCACCCAATTCCAAGGTGATGCGCGATGGCGAGGTGAAGGAAATTCCCAGTCGCGAACTTGTTCCGGGTGATATCGTAATACTCGAAACCGGGGCCATTGTCCCCGCCGATGTAAGGCTTATCGAAGCAGTAAACCTGAAGATACAGGAAGCCGCGCTTACCGGCGAGTCGGTGCCGGTTGAAAAACAAACTGATGCACTGTCCGGAAGTGATGTAGCGCTGGGCGACAGGGTGAACCTGGCTTTTTCGAGCAGCATGGTTACCTATGGCCGGGGCCGCGGTGTGGTTACCTCAACCGGTATGCATACCGAAGTCGGTAAAATTGCAGATATGCTGCAACATACGGTGGATACCGAAACCCCAATGAGCCGGCGTCTTGAACAATTGGGTAAGATATTGGGAATTGCCGCATTGGCCATATGTGCCGTTATTTTCCTGGTTGGCATTTTATACGGTAATTCCATTATCGATATGTTTATGACAGCCGTGAGTTTGGCTGTCGCTGCCATACCCGAAGGGCTGCCTGCCGTTTCCACCATTGTACTGGCCATTGGCGTGCAGCGACTGGTTAAAAAGAACGCGATCATACGCACCCTGCCTGCCGTGGAAACCCTGGGTAGTGCAACTGTTATTTGTTCCGACAAAACAGGCACACTCACCCAGAACAAGATGACAGTGGTGGAGGCCTATGTGAATCATAAAAAAGATGCCATCAACAGGGCGGCTCCTGCAACCGTGCTTAATGCCGAAGAAAACAGGTTGCTGTCCATTGCCGTGCTTTGCGCCGATGCACAAATCAGAACCGAACCCGATGGAAAACTATCTTTTACCGGTGACCCGACTGAAACGGCCCTGCTCGATTTCGGTGTGCTTTACAATGTGTTGAAAGGCGATAAGGAAAAGCAATTTCCGCGGGTGGCTGAAATTCCTTTTGACTCGGAGCGTAAACGAATGACAACGGTTAACCGTCGACCCGACGGCAGTACACGTGTGAATGTAAAAGGCGGCGTCGACGAAGTGTTAAGTGTATGCAGCCATATCATCATCGAGGGAGCAGTGAGACCGCTGACACAAGCCGACAGGGAAAAGATAACTGCAGCCAACAGCGCTATGGCCGATTCGGCTTTGCGTGTGCTGGCCATGGCCTATAAGAATCTTCCCGAAGCCCCACAAAAAGTGGAAATAGGGCATCTCGAAAATGAACTGATATTTATCGGCCTCCTGGGTATGATTGATCCGGCCAGGCCCGAAGTGATTGAAGCCGTTGCCAGGTGCAAAACTGCCGGCATACGACCGGTTATGATAACCGGCGATCATAAAAACACAGCCATGGCCATTGCCCGTGAAATAGGAATCTTTGGCGAAGGTGATAAGGCCATTACCGGCACTGAACTGGAACAGCTGAGTGATGATGATCTTAAGGCCAATGTTAAGGATTTCGCGGTATATGCCCGCGTGGCGCCTGAGCACAAAGTACGTATAGTAAAGGCATGGCAATATCATCAGCAGGTAGTGGCCATGACCGGCGACGGCGTTAACGATGCTCCGGCGCTGAAACAGGCCGATATTGGCGCAGCCATGGGTATTGTGGGTACTGATGTAGCCAAAGGTGCGGCCGATATGGTGCTTACCGACGATAATTTTGCCACGGTGGTTACTGCAGTGGAAGAGGGCCGGCGGATATACGACAATATACTGAAAGCCATACAATTTTTGCTTTCAACCAACGTAGGCGAAATCTTTCTGTTACTGGTTACTTCCATTCTCAACCTGGGTATTCCCCTGTTGCCGGTACATATTTTATGGGTTAACCTGGTAACCGACAGTCTGCCTGCGCTGGCATTAAGTGTTGATCCGCCCGAAGATGGCATTATGAAAAGGAAACCACGCAATTCCAAACAGGGCTTCCTTACCAGGGGTATGATATGGCGGGTGCTTTACCAGGGGATCATGATTGGCGCCATACCGCTGGTAGCGTTTATAATGGGACTCAGGGAAGGTAGTCTGGTTCTCGGCCAGACCATGGCCTTTGCCACGCTGATGTTTGCCCAGCTGGTGCATGTTCGCAACCTGCATTCCAACACCCGTTCGGCCTTGGCCATAAGCCCGCTTAAAAACCTGCCATTGGTGGGCGCGATTATTGCTTCAGCGGGACTTGCCCTGCTGGTGCTGCTGGTTCCCCCAATTCGTGATGCTTTCAGCCTAACGGCCATGGATGGAAAGCATTGGTTGATGGTAGTTCTTATGTCGCTGGTACCCATAGTGGTGGTTGACCTGTTCAAGCTGTTTCGCATAAACGGCACACGGCACGAATAATGGTTCATAAAATGATGGAAACATACCAACATATTGTTTTCAACCGGAAAACCAATTCCACAGAGCATGAAGTCTCGGGAAATGTAAGCGGATTGCATTTTTTGTACCGGACTATCCCGGGCCGGTTACTGTCATACCTTATGGTACGCCGTTTTATATCGCGTTTCTACGGCTGGTATGTAAAACGCCCGAAAAGTGTTCGCCTGATAGATGCTTTTATTAAGCAATACAATATTGATATTACGGAGGTAAAAGGTTCGTCGGATTCCTTCTCCAGCCTGAATGATTTTTTTGTACGCCGGCTGAAACCCGAAGCACGACCTGTTGACCCTTCACCCGAAAGTTTAATTTCTCCGGCTGATGCGAGGTTGCTGGTTTATGACCTTGCACAGCAGGGTATGTTGCCAGTAAAAGGCTATTGGTATGCATTAAGTGATTTTCTGCAACACCAGGCGCTGGCCAAAGCGTATTCCAATGCATGGTGCCTGGTCTATCGCCTGGCTCCCTGCGATTATCACCGTTTTCATTATATCGATGATGGCCGGCAGGACTGCGTGGTTCGGATTCCAGGAGTGCTGCATTCGGTGAACCCAATTGCCCTTTCAGCTGTTAACACATTGCTGGCCAAAAACTACCGCGAAGTAACGGTGTTGCATACCAGCCATTTCGGAAAGGTGGTGCAGACAGAAGTTGGTGCCTTAATGGTGGGCCGCATCGTTCAGCACAACAACCTGGCGTGTTCCTTTAAAAGGGGTGATGAAAAAGGCTGGTTCGAGTTCGGGGGATCCACCATCGTGCAGCTGATCCATAAAGATGTTGCCTTACCCGATGCTGATCTGCTGGAACGTTCCCGGAACGGGCTTGAAACACTGGTGAGGATGGGCGAACGGGTGGGTTGTGCCAGCTGAATTGTTCCGTCAGACATAACATAAAAGTAGTGTAATAAATTGATCTATTTTGATTTACTAATAAATTTGACTATCTTTGTAAAAACCGGATATAATCGCCATGAGAGGAATCAGAACATACAGGACGGTTGTTGCGATTGTTTTTACGCTTGCTTTTTTAGCGTATGCAAATCTCCATGGATCAGTTAATTATCAAATAACACATGGTACAAGCAAAGCATGGGGAAAGGATATGCATGAGTTGTTTCATCCGGTTTTACTGACAAAACACCTGAAGGTAAAGACATCCGGTTACCAACTGGTGAAAAAGTCTGAACCCGATAAATTTTCACCAGCAAGCGTTTATGGTTCCTTCAACAGGTTATTGCCTTATGGGCACATAAACTTTCTAAAATTTCGTACAGGAATTTCATTGCATAAATTCAATCGTGTACTCCTGATTTAACCGTTCCTTATGGCAAGCCGGCAGCGGATAGAATGTGTCCGTATTTCGCCGGTTAGAATTTCTGGATAGTTTTAGTGCTAACCATCTAATTCAATATGCTATGGAACTGGATTTTGATTTTGATTTTGATTATAATACCAAGCCGATGGGTTTCTGGGCATTTGTTGGTCCCCTTGCCCTGGCTTCGATGGTAATAGGAATCCTGGTATATTTGTTTGCCGGTTTCCTCTGAACGAAAACATGATCAGGAGCCTGTCACTTATTACGCAGGCTCCTTTTATTAATTATTATGCCGGAGAAGGCAATTACTAAGTTGATTCTATGAGTTTAACCGCGGAGAATGTACTGTTAATAGGCTCTATATTACTCTTTGTATCACTGCTGGCTGGTAAAACTTCTTACCGGCTGGGGGTACCGGTTCTCATTTTCTTTTTGGCCATTGGTATGCTGGCAGGTTCTGAGGGCATTGGTGGAATTTATTTCGACAGTCCACATATTACCCAGTTTGTCGGCGTTATTGCGCTGAATTTCATTCTTTTCTCTGGTGGATTCGATACCAGTTGGGATGCGGTAAAGCCAGTTGTATGGCAGGGTGTAACACTATCAACCCTGGGCGTGCTGATTACCGCTGTTACCCTGGGTGTATTTGTATGGGCAGTTACCGATTTTACCATTTATGAAGGTTTGTTACTGGGGTCCATTGTGTCATCCACAGATTCGGCAGCGGTTTTTAATATTCTACGCTCCAAAAACATAGCACTGAAAGGTAATTTGCGGGCTACGCTCGAACTCGAAAGTGGCAGCAATGACCCAATGGCTTATGTACTAACCATTGCTTTTACCGGTTTGGTGGTAAACCAGGATGCCGGCTTGCTGTCAATCATACCATTGTTTTTGAAGCAATTGTTGCTGGGCGGCTTGCTGGGTTTTGTATTTGGCAGGCTGGGTAAATTAATCATCAACAGCATCAACCTCGATTTCGAAGGTCTATATATTGTTCTGGTCATTGCCATCATGATGTTCAGTTTTGCAGCCACCGATTTTGTCGGTGGAAACGGATTTCTGGCAGTATATCTTTGTGCCATTTACCTTGGAAATCAGGATCTGATCCATAAAAAGAAAATTCTTAAATCGTTCGACAGCTTTGCATGGCTGATGCAGATTGTATTGTTTCTGACGCTGGGTCTCCTGGTTTTTCCCAGCCATGTTGTGCCCTACATAGGCATTGGATTGGCTATTTCGGTCTTTCTTATTGTTGTAGCCCGTCCGCTAAGTGTTTTTCTGAGCCTGTATTTTTTCCCAATTAAAAACAGGAGCCGCTGGTTTATCTCCTGGGTTGGGTTACGTGGTGCCGTCCCCATTGTATTTGCCACCTATCCTTTACTGGCCGGAGCAGAAAAGGCCAGTATGATTTTCAATATTGTATTCTTTGTTTCTCTTACCTCGGTACTGATTCAGGGAACCACGCTGCCTGTGGTTGCCAGGTGGCTCCACCTGGCTTTGCCGGTTAAAGCCAAACAACGCAACACCATCGATATTGAACGTAACGACAGTGTTAAATCGTTGCTTTCTGAAATTATTGTGTCGGAAGACTCCAGGGCAATTGGACAGAAGCTGGTCGATCTGAGTATTCCTAAAACATCGGTTATCTCTTTTATTCAGCGTCGCGATATATATTTCACCCCCAATGGTTCAACTATGCTTGAACCCAACGATAAACTTTTTGTTATTTCCGAAAGTCCTGAAGATGTGAGTAGAATTTCGGAGTGCGTGGGAAGTAAGATTCCTGCTTGATTTTTTCAAGCCAACCCGGATAGTATACGAAATAGTTATTAAATCTTGGAAAAGAGAATCTTCATAAGGCATTTTTTGTTATTTTTCCAACCTAAAAATGAATTTTCATAATGCTCAAATGCTCAAATCATGAAAAGAATTCTTTTATTGTTCGGAATGTTGGCTGTTTTCTGCTGGGTTATGCCCTTGCAGGCACAGACAGGTGAAAAACTACGTATCATAATTATTGGCGCTCATCCCGATGACCCCGACGAAATGGGCGGTACTGCCTACAAATGGGCGCAATTGGGATATGATGTGCTGATGGTTTCGCTTACCAACGGCGATGCAGGACATTATAAATTGACCCCCGAAGAACTTGCCAAAACACGCAGGGAAGAAGCCCGCAGGGCTGGTGAGGTGATCGGCGTCAGATATATTACCCTCGATAACCACGACGGTCAGCTGATGCCGACTTACGAAAACAGGCTTCAGGTAATCAGACTTATCCGCGAACACAAGGCTGATATTGTCATTTATCCCAGGCCTTATGATTACCACCCCGACCACCGTTACACTGGCATACTCGTTAACGATGCGGCCTACATGGTAACTGTTCCCCGCATTCTGCCCGAAGTTCCTTTTCTCGAAAAGAACCCGCTGTTTTTATACATGAGTGATGGTTTTACCCATCCCGAGCCGTTTAAGCCGGATGTTTGCATTGATATTGACGACGTAATCGAAAAGAAGATGGACATGTATCACCAGCACACCTGCCAGGTATACGACTGGCTGCCTTTCAACAGGGGAATGCTCGATCAGGTTCCGGCTACAGAGGCCGAGAGACGTGCCTGGCTTGGAAAACAATGGAAGCATAACTGGGATGCCACACCATACCGCGAAAAGCTGATTGAATTGTATGGTAGCGAAAGGGGCCGCAAGGTGAAATATTGCGAAGCCTTCCAGGATTCGGAATACGGTACCCGGCTGACCAAGGAAAACCTTTATTATTATTTTCCATTTCTTAAGTAAGGGACAAGTGACAAGTGACAAGTGACAAGTGACAAGGGGCAGGATAAGCTGCAGTGGCAGTGCTTCGACTCCGCTCAGCAACCTGGCAGTGGCAGGGAGGAAGTTTGAAGCTTCGCGTTTGAAGAAGAAGTTTGAAGCTTCGCGTTTGATTCTGATATAGTTCAAACCCTATCAAACCTTATCAAACAAACACCGAACCTGCCTGGACCGGCAGGCAGGCACCGAACATCGAACACCGAAGACCCAGTATCCAGCACCCAGCACCCAGCACCTAGCACCTAGCAACCAGCAACCAGCAACCAGCACCCAGCACCCAACACCCAGCACCCAGACAAACCAAACATTCTAAATACATGACAAACACGTTAGCCTCCGTTTTTACCCGGTACATGATGGTACTGGCAACCCTGTTAATGACAGTTCCGGCTGTCTGGTCCCAAAACAAGCTCGATTTGCCTATGCCTGCAGATCCACAGGTAAGGACCGGCAAGTTGAACAACGGACTGACCTATTACATCCGCCAAAATAGTAAACCCGAAAAGCGGGTAGAGATGCGATTGGTGGTAAAGGCCGGTTCAGTACTTGAGGATGATGATCAGCAGGGACTTGCACACTTTAATGAGCATATGGCTTTTAACGGTACCAAGAACTTCGCCAAAAACGAACTGATCAGCTACCTTCAGTCGGTTGGTGTGCAGTTTGGCCCTGAAATTAATGCATATACCTCACTTGATGAAACCGTTTACATGCTTACCCTGCCTGCCGATTCAATGCATATAGTGGAAAAGGGGTTTCAGATCATGGAAGACTGGGCGCATAACCTGGCTTTTGACCCTGCAGAAATTGACAAGGAAAGGGGCATCATTATTGAGGAATGGCGTGTAGGACAAGGTCCTAACCAACGTATGCAGGAGAAGTTATTCCCGGTACTTTTCAAGGACTCAAAATATGCAAACCGCTTACCCATTGGCAAAAAGGAAATCATTGAAGGCGCTCCACATGAGGCGTTGAAAAGATTTTATTACGACTGGTACCGGCCGGATCTGATGGCCTTTATAGTTGTAGGTGACCTCGATCCCGACTATATGGAAAAATTGGTGAAACAGTACTTCAACAGGTTGACTATGCCCAAAAATCCCAGGAAACGCGAGATTTTTGATGTTCCTTTTCAGCAGGGAACATCAGTTGCCATGGCCACCGACCATGAAATGCCTTACACACTGGTACAGATTGCCATTAAAATGGATCCTCCTCCACAAAAGACCAACAGGGATTATTATAATAACATGAAAGTTCAACTGGTCACTGCCATGTTGAACCAGCGTCTGACAGAACTTAAAGAGCAAGCCAATCCACCCCTGCTGATGTCGGCTGTTCAATATGGTTCACTTGGGGCCAGCGAAAAGGATGCCTTGCAGTTGATAGGTGTTGTGTCTGAAACAGGTATTGAGCGTGGTGTTGAGGCACTGATTGCTGAATCGGAGCGCGCTGTAAGGCATGGTTTTACCCAGGGTGAACTCGACCGTGCCAGGAAGCAATTCCTTTCGGTATACGAAATGTCATACAACGAACGCGATAAAACCGAATCGGAATCTTTCACTTCCGAATATACCCGTAACTTTTTGAACGGGGAGTGTTTCCCGGGCATAGCTTACGAGTATGAGCTGGCAAAGGAATTCCTGCCCGGAATAACCATTGAAGAAGTCAATGCTGCAGCCGGTAAGCTTTTGTTGCGCGACAACAGGGTGGTAATGATCATGGCTCCCAGCAAAGAAGGACTTGTCCTGCCTGACGAACCGAAAATACTGGCTGCTATTGACCGTGTTGAGAAAAGCAATATCGAAGCCTACGTTGATAAAACTGCAGGTGTGCAGCTGATGAAGGAATCGCCTGCGAAAGGAAGGGTTTTGCTTACCCGGAAAAATGAAGCTTTTGGCACACTCGAAATGAGTTTATCGAACGGGGCAAAGGTTATTCTCAAACCCACGGATTTTAAAAATGACGAAGTGCTTTTCAGGGCCTCCAGTCCGGGTGGTTACTCGCTTTGCGATGCGCGCGATCACGAATCGGCAGTTTATGCTGCAGATATTGTAGCTTCTTGTGGTCTGGCGGATTATTCTCCTGCAGATCTGCAGAAATTGCTGGCTGGCAAAGTGGCTTCGGTTAGTCCCTATATTGATGCCTATTTCGAAGGAATGAACGGTTCGGCTAAACCTGCCGACGTGGAAAGTTTGCTGCAGCTTGTACACCTGTATTTCACCCAACCGCGGAAGGACAGCATGCTTTATGCTTCATTTGTTTCGCAATACAAAGGTGTGGTGAGCAACCTGTTGGCCGATCCTCAAAATTACTTCCAGGATCAGTTTGAGCGTGTGAAGAGTCAGCATCATCCGCGGGGAAACTACGTACCAACATTGCAGGATATTGAAAAAATAAATCTCGACAAGGCATTTGAAATTTACCGCGAAAGATTTGCCGATGCCTCAGGGTTTACCTTTTTTATTGTAGGCTCATTTAAACCCGATAGTATCAAACCGCTCGTTGAAACTTACCTGGCCAGCCTGCCGGCCACGCGTATCCAGGAGACTTATAAAGATATGGGCATCAGGGCGCCCGAGAAGAAAACGGACGTTCCGGTATATAAAGGAAACGATTCCAAGAGTTTCGTGGCCCTTTATTCCGAAGCAAACGAACCCTGGGATCCTGTTCAGAACCATTTGTTCAGCTCACTGGGCCAGTTACTCGACATTAAATACACCGAGAAATTGCGTGAGGAAATGAGCGGTATATATAACATGGGTGTCAGTGTCGAAATGGTTAAAATCCCATTCAACCATGTTGGATTAACCATTTTCATCCCCTGTTCACCTGAAAATACCGACCTGTTAACCAAAACTGCACTTGATGAGATTATCAATATTCAGCAGCATGGTGTTGCCGCTGAAGACCTCGTAAAAGTGAAGGAAGCACAACGGAGAACACTTGAAAACAATCTGAAGGAGAACAGCTATTGGATTGGTCAGCTGGTGAATGTTAACCGGTTGAACGATCCGGGAGTGATTACCGAAATGGCCAGCCGTATCGAGTCACTTTCCGCTGAAAAACTCCAGGAGGCTGCTAAAAAACTGAACCTGTCAACCTACGTGCGGGTTGTGCTTTATCCTGAGAAAAAGTAAACCGTGTAATGGCTTAAGGCATAGTTTTTTCAAATGCCTTAAGCCTTTTTATAATTAGAATACGTTGACATCTTTTTCTTGTAATAAACTTTTTTATTGTAAGTTTGTTATAAGATTATAGTTTTGCACTAAATCAGTTGGTTATGGATAAACGTACTTTTATTAAATCGATATTCCTGGGAACGGCGGGAGCTTTTGCTGCAGGCTTTGGTGTAAAGCTGAAGGCTGCCGGAGCGCGGAGGAAGTGGGATGGAATTTTCAAGCTGCCTGAATTGCCCTATCAATACAATGCCCTAGAACCTTTTATTGATGCACAAACCATGGAGCTGCATTACACAAAGCATCATGCAGCCTATACCAATAATCTCAATACGGCGGTAAAGCAAGCCGGACTTACCGGCAAGTCAGCACACGAATTACTGAAGAATGTTTCGGCCCATTCATCAGCAATACGGAATAACGGTGGCGGATATCTAAACCATAAGCTCTTTTGGAAAATGATGGCCCCGGCATCCGCTGCGACAAAACCATCAACTGAACTACTGGCTGCCATTAACCGGGATTTTTCATCCATGGAGTCGTTCCGGAATGAATTCTCTGCTGCAGCCAAATCGGTGTTTGGTTCGGGCTGGGCCTGGCTTGTTGTGGATGAAACGAGTGGCAAGCTAAAGGTTACGGCTACGCTCAACCAGGATAATCCGCTGATGGATGTTGTTGCTGAAAAGGGAACGCCTATATTGTGTCTCGATGTTTGGGAACATGCATATTACCTCCGCAATCAAAACCGCAGGGCCGATTATGTTGAATCGTTCTGGAATGTGGTTAACTGGGATTTTGTATCACAGCGTTATAGCAGTACACTTAAGCGGATGAACAAAGCCCGCAAGAGCTAAACGGCATTTTTTAACATCAGGTCGTCAATAATCCTGTTGATCCGGGTTATTCTTTTCCGTAATCCCGAAATGATCACCGGATCCTCCCCCGTGAATACTTCAATGCCATCTTCGTACATTTCCATAAACCGGCTTAGTCCCGATTTACGACGGTAAACAATGCGGTCGTCCCGGGTTGCCGTTTTTATGTACCCCATGGCTTCAAAGGCTTTTTCGAAATGTTCGCTATTGTCGGCATAATTACCGTTTAAATGCCTTTTTATTTTTCCATAGCCAAGCAAAGGATAAATAAGGCTGTAGGCTGCAAAAAACAATATTATCAACAGGTTGGTGCGGTCGTTTACGATACGTTCCCATCCTGCAGCGATTGCTTCACCCCTGATGAGTGGTACAATTACGAATGCCAGCAGCAGAATAACCACTACATAAATAAAAAACTTGGTAGCGCGTCTCAGATAGTCTTTCATAATAAGGGTGTTTAAGTCTGCGAATGTAATTATTTATGTTGCTATCTGCAAGTCCCGGTCATTTACAGGACTAACCGGTAGTGTTGGTGTTACAGGAAAAAGAGTGCCACACCTGCCAGGCTTACAATGGTTCCTATAATTTCCTGAAGGGTTATACGGTGTTTGAACAGCCAAACACTGGGCGGGATGATAAATATAGGCACCAGGGCCATGATGGTTGAGGCTACACCTGTTGATGTATAACGAATGGCCAGCAGCGAGAAGGAAACCCCCAGACAGGGTCCGAAAAACGAGCCGATGCTTATGGGAATCATAGCGCTCCTGTCGGTTACCGCCTCCTTTACCGGGTTCCATTTGCCCAGCACGGTTATCAGCAGCGCAAATCCTGCAATACCTGTAATAATTCTTATTTGTGTAGCTGCAAACGGATCGTATTCACCCATGCCATACTTGCTGAAAACGATACCCAGTGCCTGCCCAAGCGCACCCCCAAAAGCATAGAGCAAACCCTTCACCGGCTTGCTCATTTTCATCCGCCGGTTCTCTTTGTCGCGGTGAAACATGGCTATCACAATTCCGCCCATGGTGATTATGATACCGGCAATTGCAAGAAAGGAAAGTTTTTCGTCAAGTAATATCCATCCGAACAGGGCAGCTATGGGAGGCGCCAATGTCATGATCAGCATGGCAAACCACGATCCGATGATGGTGTAAGACTTGAACAGGAAAAAGTCGCCCAGCACAAAGCCTATCAATCCCGAAACCGAAAGCCATATCCAGTTATGTGCCGTAGCATCTGTCGGCAAGGCAACACCTCTTATAAAAAATGTTAAAATGGTAAGAAAAACAAATCCCAATACTAACCGGATGATGTTTACAGGTAACGAGCCTACCTGGCGACTGGCTTTTTCGAAAGATAAGGCGGTAACTGCCCAGAATACAGCTACCAGCAGGGCGGCAAATTCACCGTAATGTGCAGTAATCATGTTACAGGTTGAGAAGGCAAATGTAAACAGACTTTTAACAACCACAAAATGTCTTGCCTGTTAAGCGAATGATTCATATCTTTTGCCAACTTTATTGACATATGCTAATTATGAAACGTTTTGAATTATTCCTTTTAATACTTGTACCCACCCTTTTTTGCTTAAGGGGTGAGGCACAGCCAGGCTCACCATCCAAAACCGGTTCATGGGGCGACCAGGGTAACGGAACATTCATTAACCCGGTACTCAATGCCGACTACTCCGATCCCGATGTGATAAGGGTAAACGAGGATTATTATATGGTATGTTCCGAATTCCACTTCATGGGCATTCCGGTACTCCACTCAAAAGACCTGGTAAACTGGACCATCATTGCCAGGGTGTACGACGAATTCAAGTTCGATCCCAAATTCGACAGTAACGAGCGTTATGCCGGCGGCAGTTGGGCTCCGGCAATAAGGTACCACAACAATAAATTCTGGCTTTATTTCTGTACGCCCGATGAGGGTTTGTTCATGACTACTGCCGGGAAGGCCGAAGGCCCCTGGGAACCTGTTACCCAGGTTACCAGCATTTATGGATGGGAAGACCCCTGTCCCTTTTGGGATGACGATGGAAAAGCATACCTGGGTCGCAGCAAAAAGGGCGCAGGTCCAATTATCATTCATAAGTTGAGCGACGACGGCAAAAAACTCCTCGACGAGGGGGTGACGGTTTATACCGGCCCGGTTGCCGAAGGCACTAAAATGCACAAGCTAAATGACTGGTATTATATGAGTATCCCCGAGGGCGGTGTTTCTACAGGCTGGCAAACCATTTTACGCTCGAAAAATATTTATGGCCCTTATGAGAAAAAGGTTGTACTCGAAATGGGTTCTACCGATGTTAACGGACCCCACCAGGGCTCGCTGATTGATTTGCCTAACGGCGACTGGTGGTTCATGCATTTTCAGAACCGCCACAACATTGGCAGGGTATGCCACCTGCAGCCTATGTTTTGGAAAGACGGGTGGCCGGTGATTGGCGTGGATATCGACCGCAATGGCATTGGCGAACCGGTGTATGTCTGGAAAAAACCAAACGTTGGCAAACAATATCCTATTGCTGCACCGCAGAGTTCCGACGAATTCAACGCCGGCACACTGGGTTTCCAGTGGGCATGGAACCACAACCCGGTGCACGATGCCTGGTCGCTTACCGATCATGACGGTTACCTGGCTCTGAATGCCTTGCCGGCGCCGGAATTTTTAAAGGCACGTAATACGGTTACCCAGAAAATAATGGGCAATGAGGGTGAAGCTTCTACCTGCCTGCTTACCGGTGAAATGGAAGATGGCCAGGAGGCCGGATTATGTGTTATGGGCCGCCAGTACAATACCCTGGGCATAGCCAAAGAAAACGGAAAGCTGTCGGTTTTTACCAATATCAACGGCCAGCAAAGCATGGCTCCTGTTATAGCAACCAAAATTTACCTGAAAGCAAAGGTAACCGTGGATAAAAACCAGTTCTACTGGAGTACCGACAACAAAACATTTAAGCCCATTGGTGAACCTTTTGTTGCCGGTAACGGTTTCTGGAAAGGACCTAAACTGGGACTCTTCAGCTTTAACAAGGTGGGGAATGGCGGCAAGGCATTATTCGACTGGTTCAGGTATTCCTACGACGGTCCGGCAGGTTCATAGAAAGCTTTTGCAGGTTAATTTTCAAGGTCACAAATATTGGCTATATTTGCGCCAATTTTTCAGATAGTTTTCATTTAATTACATTATGCGTAAATTTACTTATACCGTTTCCCTTACGGTACTTTGCGTTATCCGTATTTTTGCTGCTGAACCCGACAGTGTCAGGACGCCCGACAGGTATCAGCGGTTAGAACTTTCGTATTCATTTGCGGAGCAGGTTTATAACAATAATATGATCTATAACCCCGGTCTGGCAGCATCGGCTTCATACGGGCTGATGCTGAATGAATCAGTGTCGCTTGGACTGGGTATGGGCTATACTGCGTTGCAGGAGGAACGGTTTATCCCTGTTTTTCTCGAAACCATGGGATATATCAGGAACAAACCCAGTACACCTGTCATCCTAATGCAGGTTGGCTATTCATTCGGGTGGCACACCGGCATCCCCGATATGGAAGGCTATAAATTTCGCGGAGGTATCTATATCGATGCAGGGATGGGTCGGAAAATAAACATCAATACACACTATTCAGTGTTTTTTCATGTGTCGTACCGCCACCAGTTTGCCCGCATGGAGTATGAAGTGTTTGGAGGTCAGTTGTTCAAAGACGACCTTAATTACGATATGTTATTGATTTCGTTGGGTTTAATCCGGCACTGATTATGAGATTTTTTTGGTTGTTTTTATGGATACCGTTGTCGGTGTGCGTTAATGCACAGTCTCTCGTCATTAACGAAGTTGCCTATTCAAACAAAACGGTTCTGGTGGATGCGAACGGCGATACTCCCGACTGGTTTGAACTTTACAATGCCGGCACCGAAGTGGTAAATCTTTTGGGCTATGCCATAACCGATGATACCAGTAAAACGGAATACTGGCATTTTCCGTCCTGTGAACTGGCTCCGGGTGGGTTTTTGCTGGTATATGCATCAGACAAGGATACAGTGACACAGACCGAATGGCATACCAGCTTTAAGCTGGGCAACATGAAGGAATCGTTATTTCTGATTGGTACCTCCGGAGCTATAGCAGACCGGATTTCCCCGACCTGCGTACCAACCGATTGCTCATTGGCAAGGCAACCCGACGGGTCGCCCAACCTGGTGGTGACCAGACCTACACCTTCGCAATCGAATAACGATGCCACACAGATTAGTATCAACTATATCCGCGATACCCTCAGAGTTGATTTAAACAGTGGCTTTTACAGCAGTCCGGTTACATTAAACCTCTCGAATGACCATTCCGGTAATACTATTATGTATACCCTTAACGGCAACGATCCCGATGAAGATTCGGAAGTATATACAGGTTCGCTCAGCCTGGACGATCTTACTTCGCAAAAAAACAGGTTTGCCAATATACCGCGTACCGATGTGGAACCCGGTAACCTTATCTTTAAAGGTAATATCCTGCGTGCCGTGGTATACAGCAGCGGTTGTCCCGCCAGTAACGAAATCACAAATGCCTATTATATAAACAAAGCACTGAAGAACCACTACCAGGTGCCGGTGGTTTCGCTCATTACCGATAAGGACAATTTGTTTGACGACGATATCGGTATTTATGTCAAGGGTGATCATGTAAATTACGAACAACACGGAAAAGACTGGGAGCGTGAGGTACACGTTGAAATATTCGATACAACAGGCGTTATGGTACTTGATCAGGATGCCGGTATGCGGATTCATGGCAGGGGTACACGCCGCTCGCCACAGAAATCGATAAGGCTTTATGCCGACGAAGACTATGGCAAAACCAGCTTTGAATATCCTTTCTTCAGCCAGAAACCCGGAATCGACAGCTTCAGGGTGTTGCTGTTGCGCACTACCGGCGGCACACTGGGAACACTGATAAGAGACCAGGTTTGCAATTACCTGGTGGAGGATATGAATATCGATTATGCGGCCAGCGAAACGGTAGTTCTTTTTATCAATGGCGAATACTGGGGTATATACAACCTGATGGAAAGGCACAATGAGTATTATGTCGAAAATAACTACAACATCAGCCTCGATAGCCTGGATATCATTGCCTATGATTGGGGTATTGTGGTGGAAGAAGGCTCAGATGAGGCTTACCAGGAACTTGTAACCTGGGCGCGACAGGCTGATCCTGAACAGCCTGAGTTTTATGATGCACTGGATGACAGGATTGATGTGGATGCCATGATCGATTATTATGTTGCCGAGTTGTATTTTGCCAATTACGACTGGCCTTACAGTAATTTTGAAATGTGGAAAACATATACCGACACGGCCCGTTGGCGTTATTTCTTTTTTGACTCCGATGCTACCATGATCTGGTTTGATTATGACCACCTGTCGGAATACAACAACAGCATCAGTGAATTTCAGCGTTTCGATGAATTTTCGACCTTTCTGCTGAAAACAGTCTTAAGAAACGACACGTTCAGGGAACGGTTTATGACCCGGTTTTATACACATATGGCAACTACCTTTTCTACAGACCAGGTATTGGCAACGATTGAAAAGTTTGAAAAAAAATACGAGCCACTGGTTCCCGAACAGGTGTACCGCTGGGGCAACCCGACTGATTTTCCCATTTGGAAGAGAAATGTAAGCGCCATGAAAAACTTTGCCGTGCAGCGGCCACTGTTCATTACAGGGCAACTACAACGGAATTTCGGGAACCCGGTTATCGTTTATCCCAACCCGGGTGATGGCCGGGTATTTGTCGATTTTAAGCAGCCTGCAAATGCGGTGACCATAAAGGCCTTTTCCATAAACGGCGGGCTGATGCGGCAGTGGCAGTTTAATCAGCCGGGTAATGAGCCAAAACCCCTTAATACACAACTCTCACCGGGTATTTACCTGCTGCAGATTAACATGGATGGCAGGTTATACCATAACAAACTGATTGTGCAATGACTTCGGGCCAATATAAATCATTGCTGGTGATGCTGATCGCATTAGTTGTCAGCTCGTTTGCACAGGCACAGGAATTTCGTTTGGGTATTTCAGCAGAAACCGGCATTGTAAACAGGCTGAGCGGCGAATTGGAAGTTGAAGCACGTAAGGTTTTTTCTCCTGAACCCTATTTTAGCAGTGTATTCCAGCCAAAACTCAAATATGCCCTGAGTCGGCGGCTGGACATAGCTGCTTCATACAGCTATGCTTACATAAAAAACCAGTTCACCGATTATGAATTCCGGGGCGACGAATCATCCGACCGCAATAAGTTTACTGCCGACCTGGTTTATCAGCCCCGGCGGTTTTCAAATGACGTGAGGCTGACCAATCGTTTTCGATACCAATATGCAGTTACCGGTGATAAAAAACCCAAAGAATACCTCCGTAACCGTTTAATGTTCGATTATAAGCTTAACCGGAAAATGAATCCTTATGCAGCCATTGAACCCTATTATCACTTACGCGACAACAGAATCAATATTATCCGCTTTTACCTGGGCAACGAATTACCGGTATGGAAAACCGATATGGAAGTGTTTTATATTGCCGAAGTGCACCTGAAAAAGGGCAATCCCTTTGCCCAATATATGATTGGTGCTACTTTCAAACTCGATTACAACCGTTAACAGGGAAACCTGTCAACGGAAACAGATGGTTCCGAAAGTCCTGAATTCGTGAAAATGTTTTTCAAAGGGCACCCACGACCACATGCCCGGCGGATTGTCATGATCGATGCGGTAAAAATTGGCACGCCAGCAGGTTCCCTTTTCAGGGGTTTTTGTCACCATTGGTTTCATCAGTTCAAAAGGAATATAACATTCGGCCTGCCAGGCCACAAGGGTTCCCGGATGATCGCCGGTGGTTTCGTGGGTTACTGCATGGCGGGTAAGCCGGTTGCCACTGTAATGCCAGGGCGCCCAGCCTAAAAAATTGCCGTTGTAATTGGGCACCAGCAGTACCAGCTCGTAATTCAACGGCGAAAGTTCATATTCGAAATATACCGGCACGGTTTCATCGGCCCAGAAAAATGCTTCTACCACATCTTCGGTCCATAAATCCAGGTTATTCCCCTGCAGTGTGGCATGAATTTGGTTGTCGGCGCAGTGATACAGGCAATAAATGCCACTGTCGGAATACATTATTTTAAAGCGCGTGACGTAAGGCGACCGGGTTTGTTGCTGTGTGAGATTTACCCAGGAAGCTTTTTCCCATTGGGGGTCATTGCCTGAACCTGTTACTTCAAAATCGTCGCATTTAACAACAATCAGTTCATCCATGTCATTTGGGCCTTTTTGTGCCGAAGCATAATGAATACAAAACATTAAAACTGCCAACCAGGCAATTAACTGCTTTTCAATCATCGGGTTCATGCAATGGGTTGGTTTATTTTAGCCATTTATCCAGCCATCCGAAAAACTCACGTTGCCATAAAATGCTGTTCTGTGGCTTTAACACCCAATGGTTTTCATCGGGATATATGAGCAGTTTGCTGGGTATGCCCCTTAACTGTGCAATATTAAAAGCTTGCAGGCTTTCGGTGTAAGGAATTCGGAAATCGTTCATACCCGTGACCAGCATAATGGGTGTATCCCATTTATCTACGTATAGGTGAGGCGAAAACTGGCTGTAGCTTTTGGGTTTGGGGTTATCCCAGTAATAACCGCCCAGATCGTGATGCACAAAAAACATTTCTTCGGTACCTGCCGCCTGGCTTTCGAGGTTAAACATACCACAATGCGAGATAAAAGCCTTGAAACGTTTGTTGTGGTTTCCGGCCAGGTAAAGTACGGAATAGCCGCCATAGCTTGCGCCCACTGCACCAAGTCGTTCCTTGTCAACATATGGTTCGTTGCACAGGGCATCAATGGCACTCAGGTAATCTTTAATATTCTGACCGCCGTAATCGCCCGAAATCTGGGCGTTCCATTCCTGTCCGAATGTGGGAAGTCCCCTGCGGTTGGGTGCAACCACAATATAGTCATTGGCAGCCATCAGCTGCAAATTCCATCGGAATGAAAAACGCTGCGATACGGCGCTTTGAGGTCCTCCCTGGCAATAGAGCAGGGTGGGGTACTTTTTTGCCGGATCGAAATCGGGCGGGTAAATTACCCATACAAGCATATCCTGGCCATCGGTGGTTTTTATCCAGCGTTCTTCCACCTTACCGGTTTTGATTACATCGTAAATGTTTTTGTTGGTAAAAGTCAGCTGTGTTTCGCTGCCATCTGACGGCTCAACCCTGAATATTTCAGGTGGCACCGACAGCGTACCTTTCATGCCCACCATCATCCCGTTTTGCCAGGCCAGCGCGGTGTAGTCGTGATGTCCTTTGGTGATCTGTCTGATCTCCCGCGAACGGGTGTTTATGGCATATACCTGGTAGGTGGCTTTGGCGCCACTGATAAAGTAAAGTTGTTCGCCATCGGCGCTCCAGGTAAAGTGCGTTGCATTCTGGTCAAAACCATCGGTCAGGTATGTTTTTTCCCTGCTGTTCAGGTCGTATACAAAAAGCCGTTCTTTATCCGCTTCATAGCCCGGTGTGGCCATGCTCATGAAGGCAAGCCTGGAACCATCTGGTGAAAATACAGGGTAACGCTCGTAACCCGGCATTCCATCGGTGATGTTTTCGGTAGTTTTTCCCTCCACATCGTATAAGTAAATATCAGTGTTGGTGCTTTCGGCAAAGGCTTTTCCGCGAAGTTTTTTACAGGAATAAGCGAGCTTGATACCATCGGGACTCCAGGCGATATCGGCAATGTCAAAATAAGGCGGTAAGGGCGAATCGTACCTTTCACCTTCGAGGATATCGGTTCCTTTACCAATTTTACCATCGCGAATTTCGGTTATGAAAATGTGGGAATAAGTATAATCGTGCCATGTATCCCAGTGCCGGTACATCATATCTTCGAAAACCATTCCTTTGGCCAGCGGAAGGTCGGCGTATTTGTCCTGAACAGTGGAATCGAGTTTTACATCCTGCAGGTAAAAAAGCCTTTTGCCACCGGGGGCGAAATCAAAACCACCAATGTTATTGTCCATATCAGAAATGACCTTTTTGTCAGAACCGTCGGCATTCATCATCCATATTTTGGTTACATCACCGTCCTTGCATAAAAAAGCAATGTGCTGGTTATCAATCCAGCGGGGATTGCTGCATGAAGGTATGCCTTCGGTGAGGTTACCAGGAGGCTGATTCCCGTCGGTAGCCACTGTAAAAATCCAGGTATGTCTTTTTTCTGTAACGGCATCGTATCGGGTAACGGTGTATAAAACGGTTGAACCATCGGGCGACAGTTGCATGTCGCCGGTACGACCGAATTTCCAGAGCAGTTCAGGTGTAAACCTGGCGTGGGTGATTTCCTCCTGCGTAAGTTGATGCTGGAAGTTACCTTCATCAGAAACGGCCGATTGCTTATCGGTTTGATTACATCCAATGGCTGTCATCATAAATAGAATTCCTGAAAAAATGATTGTTTTATTCATAGGGTATGCTTTTTAATAGCAGTAAAACGATATAAAGATAAGATTTCCTGATGAAAAGTGGATACTGGGTGCTGGATACTGGATGCTGGATGCTGGATGCTGGATGCTGGATAATGGGTGCTGGGTGTTCTTCGAAATTCGGTGCCTGCCTGCCGGTCAGGCAGGTTCGGTGTTCGGTGTTTGTTTGATAAGGTTTGATAGGGTTT
>CAZUBW010000057.1:0-26067 GCA_964618645.1 uncultured Bacteroidales bacterium
TGTTAATATAACAGACTTTGCTAATTTACCAACCATGACGGATTACCACTGAAGGTATAATACTATTGCCTTTCTTCCTTCGTCTCTTTCAGTTTCTCCTGCCACCCTTAAAACCTTTCAGCGATTTCCGATAAATGAACTTCGAAACGAATAATCTGTAAACAAGCATAAATTTACTGAAAAATTTGTAAAGCGACAATAAACAATGAACCAAAAATCGAAGAAAAGAACGAAATTATCCTGAGTGATGAGTATTCAGGAGTAGCCGTATCTCATATCTGACAAGTTTTGTAGTCGTGCAGTTTTGAAGTCATGAAGTCGTGCAGTCTTGCAGTCTTGCAGTCGTGTTTCTGAAATATCTATGAAATCAAAAATCTGCAGGTATTCTGTTTTATCTGCGGTAATCTGCAAAATCTGCGCCAATCTGCGAGAAATTCTTTGAGAGAAATTCTTCAGAAAATCTGTAAGAAACCAATAGCCATTAATTCCGGATATCCTCACCCCATTTCAGCTTGTTTCTGAGGGTGCTATAAAAGCTCGATCCCGGAAGTTTCAGCATTTTGAGTTTAAAATCGGATTTGCCAATGACAAAGGCCGTATCCTGACTGTCCATTTGCATGGTACGGTTATCGGCTGTAACCGTGTAACTGCCACTGCGGCTTTTCACTTTTAGCGAAATAAGGTTTGAATCGGGGATGATCAGCGGCCGAACGGTAAGGTTATGCGACGATATGGGCGCTATGATGAGATTTCCTGAACCCGGCACGACAACAGGTCCACCCACGCTCAGCGAGTAAGCTGTTGAACCGGTGGGCGTTGATATGATCAGCCCGTCGGTCCAGTAGGTATTCAGAAAGTCGTCGTTAATATAGGCATCAATGGTAATGAGTGATGAATTGCTTTTATGCAGGGTTATATCGTTCAGGGCAAAATTCAGCCCGTTAAACAGGCCTTCGGGCTGCCTGAAGCAGATCAGTGAACGGTATTCGAAGCCATAATTGTTGGCAAAGATGGCCCTGAAAGCATCGGCTATATTTTCTTTGGAAATATTGGCCAGGAATCCAAGCCGGCCCGAATTGATACCGATAATGGGTATTTGGGACTTCAACACATAGGGTATCGATTCCAGGAAAGTGCCATCGCCCCCTATGCTGATCATCAGATCGCATGTTGGATCAAAATCTTCAGGACACGTGAACAGGCGGTCGGACTCCAACCCATCGCCGGTCTCGCAACGGATAAAATCGTCGAATGGAGCATAGGCCACAAGCTGGGCCTGTTGCTCACGCAGTATGCCCATGATTTCACGAATGTAGGGCTTAAACCCCTGGTTGAATACTTTTCCGTATATGGCGATTTTCATCTTAAAAGGCTGTTGGCTGTTGGTGATTGGTGATTGGTTATTGGTGATTGGTTATTGGCTTGTTGGCTTGTTGGCTAACCCTCCTTCGCTAAAGCTACGGCGGGCAGGCAGCTAACAGCTTCTCAAATACTGAGATATTTCATAAACATATCATACCTGTTTTCATACAGGCTGTCCATATCGTCGTGATCCATAAACGTACTGTGGATTATATAATTGTACCGGGTAAAAGTCTGAACGATTGAGGTCAGGTCGTTCCGGTTTATTTTGAGGGTGACCTCCAAGCGTGTGGATGCACTGTGTGAACTGATGTACATGCTGAGTATTTTGGCATCGTTGCTTTCCACAATTTGTGCTATTTGCGAAAGCGAATAGTCATGGATACTCATATCCAGCACAATAATGGCGCCAGGTTCCTTCAGGGCAGCATAATCGGCAAAATAATGTATCAGGTCGTTACTGGTGACCACTCCCCTGTAATGATTGTGGTGGTCAAGTACCGGTATAACCGACAGGTTCAATCGCGATGCCAGTTCAATGGCTTCATAAACATGCTGGTTTTCGGTAACAAAGGGACTGAAGAGTGAAAGGTTGTGGTTGCCGATGGGTTCTTCGGCCATATTGGCATCATAGATATCCTTGTCGGATATCAGGCCCAGAAAATCCTCATTGTTTACAATGGGCAGATGTGAAATCCTGAAAATATCCATCCAGTACAGCGCTTTCTGGCCACTGTCGGAAGTACGGAGCGAAGGGATAACATCTGATATTAAATCTTTTGCCAGCATAGAATCCGCAAATATAGAAAACCTGCTAAATTTGCCATGCAGATGGATTAAAGGTAGTTTTAATTTCGCTAAAAAAAACATGGCAAGATGACAAAGTTAAGTGTCAATATCAACAAAATAGCCACCATTCGTAATGCCCGGGGTGGCGATATCCCCAATGTAAAAGAGGCCGCCATCAACTGTCAGAAATTTGGTGCACAGGGCATAACAGTGCATCCCAGACCTGACGAAAGGCATATACGATACCAGGATGTAAGGGACATTAAACCCATCATCACTACCGAATTCAATATCGAAGGTTATCCTTCGCAACGTTTTCTTGACCTGGTGTTGGAAGTTAAACCACACCAGGCTACGCTGGTACCCGATTCGCACGATGTAATCACCTCCAACCAGGGTTGGAATGTGATCAAGTACGAGAAGTTTCTTACGGATATAATCAGCGAACTTCGGCGCAACGGTGTACGCACCTCGTTATTTATTGAAACCGATCTTGAACAGATTGAACGGGCGGCCTCCACCGGCACCAACCGTATTGAACTATATACCGAACCTTACGCGGCTAAATATGCTACAGACAGGGAAAAGGCTGTGGCTCCCTTTATAAGGGCCGCAAAACGTGCCCTGGAACTTGGACTTGAGCTGAACGCCGGGCACGATCTTAACCTCGACAATCTCAAATACTTCAAACAGCAGGTACCGGGTTTAATGGAAGTATCCATAGGCCATGCCCTTATTTCCGATGCCCTATACTTCGGCCTTGAAAAAACCATTCAGTTGTACCTGAAGGAAATTGCCTGATGGAGTTACATTTCCGGAAATCGGGTCAGGGAAGTCCGTTGATCATTCTTCACGGGCTTTACGGATCGGCCGACAACTGGCATTCCATTGGCCGCGAACTGTCGGCTGAACATACTGTTTACCTGGTCGACCAGCGTAACCATGGCAGTTCACCTCATTCGCCGGTGCATACCTATGATGCCATGCGTGCCGATCTGCTGGAGTTTATGGACAGGCACGAACTCCCCAAAGCCATCATCATGGGGCATTCCATGGGCGGAAAAACAGCGCTGCATTTTGGACTTAAGCATGGTGAAAGAATAGAAAAACTGGTGGTGGTGGACATTTCCCCTTTCGATTACGAAGGTGAAGAAATGACATCTGAAGGGAAACGTCACCTGCAGATCATCAGTGCACTGCAACTAATGGATACAACGTTGATAACCACCCGCGAAGATGCTGACCGGCAACTGGCTAGGTTTATAGCTTCGCCGGCCATCAGGCAGTTTTTGTTGAAAAACCTAAAGCGTTCATCCGATGGCAGTTTTCAATGGGCATTAAATATTCAGGCGTTGGCACATCACATCAATGATATTTTCAGTGGAATTATCCGGTACAACCCGCAGGGTGAACCCCTGGCGCTTGATTTTCCCCTGTTGTTTATCAAAGGGGAACGCTCGGACTATATTGGCGCTGCTGATGAAAGGGCTATCCGGCAGTACTTTCCATCGGCAGGTTTTGTTACCATCGGGCATGCCGGTCACTGGGTTCATGCCGAGGAGCCATCAGCATTCCTTGAAGTGGTAAACGCGTTTATTCGACAATAAATCGCTGTAGCCCGGGTGTGACATATACCCTGAATTTTCCTTCGGCATCGGCATAAACAAGGTAAGCGTCGAGAAAGGAGTTCTCGTTGAGGAAGGCTATAGCGCGTTCGACGCCAAATACCATGAGCGCTGTGGCATAGGCATCGGCGGTAGCACAATCACCGGCCACCACCGTAGCGCTTAACAGGTTTGATACAACCGGATAACCACTGGCAGGGTTAATGGTGTGGACAAATTTCACGCCATTCTTCTCATAGTATTTCCGGTAGTTACCCGAAGTAGCCAGGGATCGGTTTTTAAGGGCAATAATGGTTTGCAGGTTTGCCCCGGGCAGCAGGTTACCTTCCTCGGGTTTGTCGATGCCAATCTGCCAATACTGATTCTTTTTGTTTTTGCCTTTGACCCTGACTTCACCGCCAATTTCCACCAGGTAATTGCGGATTTTGCGACTTTCCAGAAAAGCTGCAACCAGGTCCACGGCATATCCCTGGGCTATAGCGTTAACATCGAGTCGGACGTTTTCATGTGCTTTGATCACGCGGTTGTCCTTGATGAATACCTTATCCATGCCAATATATTGGCGCAGACTGTCGATAAGCGCAGTATCGACCTGCAGGGTATCGGTACTTCCAAAGCCAATGGCATTTACGATGGGGCCAACGGTAATATCAAAAGCGCCACCGGTTTTTTCGTAGACTTCGCGCGACTTGTCGAACACGCGAAGAAACTTATCGTCGGGGATTACTTCCGGATCGTTGCGGTTAATACGGCTGATTACCGAACCTGGCTTGTAAATTGAAAGCGAAAGGTCGAAATCAGCCAATAATGAATCCACCCATGGCTGCAGGTTTTCACCTTTTTTATTTTCATAAGTGATGCGATAGGTAGTACCCTGTGCAAACCCGGCAAAACTGTCGTAATCTCCCTTCTTTCCGGTAAGGCTGATCAGGTAGGCCAGAAAAAAGAAAATGGCCAGGAGTGCTAATTGTATCAGCAGCTTTTTTGCATTCATCTTCGCAGGTTATCCGCCGAAATCGTCAAAGTCAACCATCTCGTCGGGTACACCCAGGTCGTATAGCATTTTCTGCACGGCATCGTTCATCATGGGCGGACCACAAAGGTAGTATTCGATGTCCTCGGGCGCATCGTGTTTGCTCAGGTAGGCATCGTACAACACCTGGTGAATGAACCCGGTATGACCCTTCCAGTTGTCCTCGGAAACCGGTTCAGAAAGCGCTATGTTAAAGGTGAAATTGGGAAATTGCTTTTCGATTTTCCGGAAATCTTCTTCGTAGAATATTTCGCGTTTTGACCTTGCGCCATACCAGTAACTCACTTTCCGGTTTGTTTTCAGGGTTTGGAACAGGTGGAAGATATGCGACCTGAGCGGTGCCATTCCAGCACCTCCGCCTATGTAAACCATTTCGCGGTTGGTATCCTTAATGAAAAATTCACCGTAGGGACCTGAGATCATGACCTTATCCCCCGGTTTTCGCGAAAATATATAGGATGAGCATATACCCGGCGGTACGTTTTTAAAGGTTCCGGCTGAGCGGTCCCACGGGGGTGTGGCAATACGGATATTCAGCATAATAATATTGCCTTCGGCCGGATGGTTGGCCATTGAATAGGCCCTGAAGGTTTCTTCGGTATTGTTCATTCCGAGGTCCCACATCTTATTCCTGTCCCATTCATCGCGGAATTGCTTTTCCACTTCAATATCCCTGAAAGTCATTGCATATTTGGGAACGTCTATCTGGATATAACCGCCCGATTTAAATTTGAGTTCTTCGCCAGGGGGCAGTTTAACCACGAATTCCTTGATGTAGGTAGCCACATTCCGGTTGGAAACCACTTCGCATTCCCACTTTTTGATACCCATCACTTCTTCGGGCACATGGATAACCATGTCCTCACGCACTTTTACCTGGCATCCCAGGCGCCAGTGGTCGTTGACCTGGCGCCGGGTAAAAAAACCTGTTTCGGTAGGCAGAATAGATCCTCCGCCACTGATTACCTGGCAACGGCACATGCCACACGTACCACCTCCCCCGCAGGCCGAAGGCAAAAAAAGCTTTTCCTGCGAAAGTGTTGCCAATAATGACGATCCGGGGGCTACTTCCAGTGTCTTCTCGTCGTTGATGGTAATTTTAACAGTTCCGCCTGCCGTAAGCTTTGATTTCGCGTAAAGCAGCATGGCAACAAGCAACAGGATGATGCCTAAAAAAACGATAATGCTGATAAGAATGATAAGTCCGAGGCTCATAAATAAAGCGTTTTCAAAATTATATCAGATCTTGATGCCACTGAAACCCATAAAGGCTATGGCCAGCAGTCCGGTAAGAATAAAAGCCAGTCCAAGGCCTCTCAGCGGTCCGGGAACGTTTGAATACTTAAGTTTTTCGCGTATGGCGGCCAGTACCACTATGGCCAGTGCCCAGCCAAAGCCGGCGCCGAAACCAAAAACAGCAGCTTCGGCTATGGTTCCGTATTCGCGCTCCTGCATGAAGAGCGAAGCCCCAAGCACCGCACAGTTAACGGCAATGAGGGGTAAGAATATGCCCAGCGCATTGTACAACGCGGGAGCCGTTTTCTCCACCACCATTTCGATAAGCTGCACCATGGCGGCAATAACAGCAATAAACAACAGGAAACTCAGAAAGCCCAGGTCGGTTTCGGCAAATGACGGCCCCAGCCATTCGAGGGCGCCAGCTTTCAACAGAAAATTCTCGATTATCCAGTTAACCGGTACGGTTACCGTAACGATAAAGATTACCGCAAGCCCAAGACCTACCGATGTTTTGACCGTTTTAGATACTGCCAGGTATGAACACATACCAAGGAAGTAGGCAAATACCATGTTCTCGGTAAAAACATTCCGGATGAATAAGTTGAACAGATTTTCCATGGTTAATAATTACCTGTTTACTGACTATTTTTCAATGAGTTTGGTGTTGATTCCCCGTTGTATCCATATGATAATCCCAACCGTAATAAGCGCCATGGGAGGCAGGATCATCATACCGTTGTCCTTGTATCCAAATGCATAAAAACTCTCAGGTATGACCTGGTACCCCAGCAGTGATCCACTCCCGAAAAACTCCCGGACAGTTGCTATAGCAATCAGAATCAGCCCATAACCGGCCCCGTTGCCAATACCATCCAAAAAAGAATCCATGGGCTTATTGCTCATGGCAAAAGCTTCGAGGCGACCCATGATGATGCAGTTGGTGATGATAAGTCCAACGAATACCGAAAGTTTCTTGCTTACATCGTACATATAGGCCTTAAGAAACAAGTCAACCAGAATCACCAGGAATGCCACCACCACCAATTGTATGATAATGCGGATACGTGGTGGAATGGTATTACGGCCCAGCGATATGATAAGGTTTGCAAATGCGGTGACCACAATAACAGAAAGCGACATAACAATGGCCGGTTTCATTTGCACGGTCACCGCCAGTGCCGAACAGATGCCGAGTACCTGAACAGTGATGGGATTCTCATCATTCAGGGGATTCAACAGTAATTTAAGGTTCTTCATATGGCTACAGATCAGTTGTTCAGTTTAAAGAAAGTTGAATAGCTTACCAGGCAGGAGTCGAGCATTGCTTCGAGGCCATCGCTGGTAATGGTACCACCGGATATGGCATCCACCTCGTGGGGCGAACCGGGGTCAGCTCCACCCTTTACCACGTCTACCGAAACAAAAACGCCTTTATCGTCGAACACCTTTTTACCCCTGAAAGGCAACTGAAAGAACGGTTGGTTGATTTCTGCTCCCAGGCCCGGTGTTTCGCCCTTGTGGTCGAACATCACTCCGTAAATGGTATTAAAACGAGGCATGCTAACAATGGTTGCGGTATCTTTAAGGAAAGATACATATCCCCAAATGGGTCCCCACAGGCCTTTACCATACACCGGAATCACAACAAAACTGCTATCGCCTTTCCGGGCCTCAAATGCCGGCAGGTTCCGCTCCGCAGGGGTCTTCTTCATTTCATCGCGTAAATTGATGGTGAACGGATCAACACCACTGATCTTTTCGCCCTTACTGTTAAGGGTATAGCTGTTGGTGATGACCTTATCGTACATGGCAACGGCATTGGACCGGTCGGATTGTATGTGCAGCGACGAAAGGATGTTCTGTTTTTTCTCTACTTCAACGTTCAGGTCCTGAGCAGGCTTAAGCGCTGTAGCTACAAGGGCCAGGCCTATGGCTACCACAACAGCAATGACCGTTGAATAGATAAAGGTGTATGTATTGCTTTGTACTTTCATAACCTTGTAATTTACCGGTTAGTTAACACTTTTGGCGGTGGCGTTTTTCATTCTTCTCAGGCGCCGGTTTACATTCGATTCCACAATATAATAGTCGATGAGGGGTGCAAAAACGTTCATCAGCAGAATGGCCAGCATCATACCTTCGGGATAGGCCGGGTTAAGCACCCTGATGACAATGGCCAGCACACCGGTCAGAAAGCCATAAATCCACTTGCCCGTTTCGGTTTGCGAAGCAGTTACAGGATCAGTTGCCATAAATACAGCACCAAACAAAAAACCGCCATAAAGCAAGTGTTTATATGCAGGCAAAGCCATGTACTCGTTTGCCGAAAAAACGTTCAGCAACAATGCCATCCCCAATCCGCCGGCAAAGGTCGACAGCATGATCTTCCAACTACCAACGCCTGTATACAGCAAGATAAAGGCACCGAGGAGAATAGCAAGCTTGGAAGTCTCCCCTATCGATCCGGGCAGGAATCCCAGGAAAGCATCCAGGTCGTTGGGCAGATGATCTGTAATATTTTGTGCAAGATTTCCCAGCGGGGTGGCTCCTGAGAATCCGTCGATCACCTTTTCACCTTTCGTTAACCCGGCAACCCAGATTTTATCGCCCGTCATCACTGAAGGATAGGCAAAAAACAGGAAGGCGCGGGCCGTCAGCGCAGGATTCAGGACATTCATCCCGGTACCTCCAAATACCTCTTTACCGATGACCACAGCAAAGGCAGTGGATACTACCACGGTCCATACGGGCACATCAACCGGTAAAACAAGCGGAATAAGTATGCCGCTCACCAGAAACCCTTCGTTAACCTCGTGTCCCCTGATCTGCGCAAATAAAAACTCAATGGACAACCCTGTTACGTATGATGCCAGCAGTAATGGCAAAACCTTAAGAAAGCCATATCCGAATACCTGCCAAAATGTGCGTGTTTCACCAACCGACAAAAAGTGCTGGTAACCGGCATTGTACATGCCAAAAAACAATGCAGGAAGCAAGGCGATGATTACCACCGTCATGGTCCGTTTCATGTCGATATGGTCGCGGATATGTGATCCTTTTTGCGTAACCTTATTGGGGACAAACAAAAAGGTTTCGAAAGCATCAAAAGTTGAATGAAACTTCTGAAACCTGCCGCCTTCCTCAAATTGAGGTTTAATTTTGTCTAAAAATTTTCGTAATGACTTCATGCAGTATGCTTGATTATACGATTTAACTCATTTCCTGCTTCATCAGGTCCAGCCCCTTGCGAACCAACAATTGCATCTCGGTTTTGGACGGACAAACGAATTCGCACAGGGCGAAATCTTCCTCGGCGACCTCGTAAATGCCCAGCTTTTCCATCTGATCGACATCTTCGGCCAATATGGCTTTTAGCAATTGCATGGGATAAATATCAAGCGGAAAAACCTTTTCGTAAATTCCGGTCATTACAAAAGCCCTGTGTCCCCCATGCATATTGGTATCCATTATATATTTATTGTTTGGGGAAAGCCACGACCAGAAGGTACGTGAAAAGCTGAATTTTTTGAACCCGGGTGTTGCCCAGCCAAAGAATTCATAATGATTACCTTCGGGGATTACGGTAAGCTGGGAATCGTAATATCCCAGGTAGCCGCTGCGAGCAACCTGTGTACCGGTTAAGGGATTACCGCTGATGTACCGGTGCTCCGATTTTTGTATGTTGCCATCGACAATGCTTTTTACCGATGCTCCGGAAATTATACGGTAATAGCGTGGGTTAACCACTTCCGAACCGGTTAATGCCACCAGTTTTGAGGCATCGTATACACCTTTGGAAAATAGCCGCCCAATAGCAATTACCTCCTGCGGATAGGTTACCCAAATGACTTCCCCCTTGTTCAGTGGGTCGATCCGTTGTATTTGCACACTTACATTACCTGCCGGATGCGGTCCCCTGAAATAATTGGTTTGGGCATTCCTGACCTGCGTGTAAGCTGCTGAAGCAGGATATTCGTCACTTACATTAACATGAACCCTGCCGGATGTAAGTCGCGACAACGCATCGATACCTTGCTGAAAATCGCGTTCTGCACCCTGCACTATAAAGTCGTAATCGGGAGCCAGCGGCGCCGTATCAAAGGCCGAAACAAAAATAGCTTTTGGCGTATCATCGGGGTTGGCTATAATATTATAGGGACGTTGCCTCAAAGCAGGCCACAGGCCGCTCTTGAGTAGCACAGCCTTGATCTCTCCAGGTGAAAGCGACAGAGGATTTGCGGCGCCAAACGACTCGTATTCGATGGCGTCATCAGCTTTAACCACCACTTCGAGAATGGCCCTGCGGTCGCCCCGGTTGATGGCTGCAACTGTGCCGCTAACCGGTGAAGTAAAACAGATTCCGGGCCTGTACTTATCAGTAAACAACGTAGTACCAGCTTTTACTGCATCGCCTTCCCTGACTTCGAGTTTTGGAACCAGCCCATGAAAATCACCCGGTTTCAGGGC
Source organism: uncultured Bacteroidales bacterium (assembly GCA_964618645.1). Classification (GTDB taxonomy): domain Bacteria; phylum Bacteroidota; class Bacteroidia; order Bacteroidales; family UBA10428; genus UBA5072. The sequence goes on from CAZUBW010000057.1 coordinate 10,516, forward strand.
ATAGAACTCCGACTGACCCGGCTTACCGAAGAACTTCTCTGCCTTTCCGGCAAGGCTGATATTCAACCCTTTCCTGATTTTAAAAACTTGAGGCATCCCTTGTGCATTAATTTATCGTGCGTCAAAAATAGACAAATTTAAAAAAGAGCGTTATAGCCTGAACACAAATTCTGAAGTTTTATAATTAATGTTTATCTTAGTTGTTGCTTTAATTAGTTAGTATCTGTCCATAAAGTCCCATTTGCTGCGTTACGCTTGTCCGAAAATTGCTCATTTACTCCGCATTTTCGGACTGCGCAAGCCTTGCAAATGGAACTCTCTGAACAGACACATGACGATTTAGACTTTTTACCAACTTTATTGACAAACTCTGGTTAAATAATTCACCAATTTTATTGACAAACTCATATTATCAGGCGTATCCATTATTCACATGTTCAATACCGTTTTCAACACCTTTGGTTTTCGTATTGTTATTATATTAACAATCATAAGCGGCTTTGGTTCAGTTTTTACACTTGCAGCCGGAGATTTTATTGAGAATGGGGTGTTGGACCCCCGGATCCATACGGTGCTGATCCGGAGCGATCAGTGGGAACTATCGTTGCCAATAATTGACCTGGGAAGTGACCAGCAGCTCGAACTTCGCTTCGACGACCTGTCGGATACACGTAGGAATTTTGGGTACAGGCTTATTCATTGCGACTGGCAATGGAAGAGAACCCCGTTGTCGCCCCAGGATTACCTGCAGGGATTTGTTGATGGCATGCTCACGGAAGTTACCAGTTCATTCAACTCCTCAACTGATTATACCCATTACCGGCTTGTTTTCCCTGAAGAAAACTGCACACCGCTTATCAGTGGCAATTATGCCATCGTGGTGTATGACCAGGCAGAACCTGAAAAATCGGTCCTGGTGCAACAATTTTATGTTACTGAAAAAACAGTACAGGTAGAAGGTACTGTGCTGCAACCTCCACAGAGCGTCCTGAGGGAGGCTGCACAACAGTTAAAGCTCCGGGTGTTTCACGATGGCACTATCATACGCGATGCGGGCAGCGAGCTGGCAGTGGTTATGCAGCAAAATAACCGGCCCGACAAAGCACAGGTGATAACCAGTCCGTTTGCCATTTTACCCGGACAGCTGGAATATGCTGATCCCGAAACGGGTCTTTTCATGGGTGGAAATGAATTCCGGAGTATAGACCTGAAAAATATGCGCTATCAGCGGGAAAACGTATCCCGCATCGAATTTATCGGTCAAGCCTGGCATGTATACATGCATGCCGATGAAAGCAGAAGTAACAAGCCCTATTTCAGCAGGGCCGATCTGAATGGCAGTTTTTTTATCGACAAGGAGAAGGCCATCGACAAGCACACCGAAGCTGATTATGTTTATGTACACTTTTGTCTGAACCTGCCACCACTTTACTCGGGTGAAAAGGTTTATGTTACGGGCGGTTTCTGTAACTGGGAAACGAATGAAAATAATCTTATGCACTTTAATACTGCCAACGGAAACTTCGAATGCACTTTATTGTTAAAGCAGGGCCTTTACGATTACTGTTATTTTATGGAAGACCCCAGCAGCGGACAGTTGAACGAGTACGAACAGGAAGGCAGTTTTTACGAAACCGAAAACGATTACACCCTGCTGGTTTATTTTCATGACCGCCAGGGTTTTGACAGGTTACTGGGCTATTTACTCATAAAATAATACCGACATGAGAAAACACTCGCTGAATGCATTCAGTGCGCTTACCCTGTTTATGGCTATGCTGATAACCGCATGCGGGGGGAAAGACAGTTTTGACATGAATACGCGAACCAGGCTTTTTAACAATAACTGGAAGTTCGTTAATGACAGCCTTCCGGCTGGTGCCGAAAATCCGTTAGCCGACGATGCTTCCTGGAGAACGGTAGACCTGCCGCACGACTGGAGCATTGAAGCTTTGCCGGGCGAAGAAAATGATGGACAGACAGGGCCTTTCTCCATAAAAAGTCCGGGTAATACTTCCACCGGCTACGTTATGGGTGGTACTGCCTGGTACAGGAAGCATTTTACAATGGAGCCGGAAGATTCGTCGAAAAAGGTTTTTCTGAAGTTTGATGGTGTTTACATGGAAACTACGGTATGGGTTAACGGGCAAGAGGCCGGAACGCATACCTATGGATATACACCTTTTTATGTTGATATTACCCCTTACCTGAATGAAAGCGGACAGGAAAATGTTGTTGCGCTGCGGGTAAGCAATACCGGACGAAACAGTCGCTGGTACTCCGGATCGGGCATTTACCGGAATGTGCACCTGGTTGTCACCGATCCGCTGCATATTCCTGAATGGGGTGTTTTTGTCACCACACCTGAGATAAAACCTGACCAGGCAAAGGTGAATGTCAGTGTAAGTGTGAAAAACGATTACCCATACAGTGCAACCGCCAAAGTTAAGATCAGTATAAAGTCGCCCTCCTTAGCCTCCGCCGGAGTTACCGAAGGCGAACTGACATTGCAGGCTGGTGAAAAAGCCATTTTCAGGGGTCAGGTATTGATCGACAATCCTGCCTTGTGGTCACCCGCTTCACCTGACCTTTACGAGGCCGAAGTGAGCATTGAAAAAGAAGGAAAGACAGTTGACAAGTATGTCCAGCCATTTGGTGTCAGAAATATTGAAGTTTCCGCCGAAAAAGGATTCGTGCTCAATGGAGTGCCTATCGAGCTTAAAGGCGGATGTATGCATCACGATAATGGATTGCTGGGTGCTTCCGCCTTTGAAAGAGCAGAAGAAAGACGCGTACAGCTTATGAAAAACAATGGTTTCAACGCCATACGCACCAGTCATAACCCGCCATCGGAAGCCTTTTTAAACGCATGTGACCGGCTGGGTATGCTGGTGATTGACGAAACTTTTGATATGTGGGAACGGCCGAAAAACCAGCAGGACTATCACCGGTTTTTCAAACAATGGTGGCAGCACGACGTAGAGGCCATGATCAGCCGCGATCGTAATCATCCCAGTATTATCATGTGGAGCATTGGCAATGAAATTAACGAAAGAGCCGATACAAGCGGAATAAGAATTGCCAGGCAACTCATATCGTTTATTAAGACAATGGATACCACCCGGCCCTTCACCAACGCCATCTGCGAATTCTGGGACAATCCGGGAACTCCCTGGGAAGCGACTGCCGGTGCATTCGACCCACTGACTGTTGGCGGTTATAATTACCAGTACCTCCGCTATGAAAGTGATCACAGTCAGTTTCCGCAACGCATAATGATGGGCACCGAATCGGTTCCCAAAGATGCATTTGGCAACTGGCAGATGGTTGAAAAGCATCCTTATGTAATTGGCGATTTTGTTTGGACAGGCATGGACTACCTGGGAGAAACAGGCATTGGCCACACCCGGTATCTTTCAGCAGACGAACAGGACGTATTTGCCATGCCATGGCCCTGGTTCAATGCCTGGTGTGGCGATATCGACATAATGGGAGATAAAAAGCCACAGATGTTGTACCGCGATGTAATATGGGGAAACAGCAAGCTGGAGATGAATGTACATTCACCCGTTCCCGAAGGAAAAACCGAAAAGGTAAGTTACTGGGGCTGGCCCGATGAATATCCCAGCTGGAACTGGAGCGGTAATGAAGGAAAGGTGCTGCAGGTTTCGGTATATACTTCCGGTGATGAAGTTAAACTCCTGCTGAATGACCAGGAGATTGGCGTCCGGAAAGTGTCACCTGAAACAAAGCTTACTGCCGTTTTTGACGTTGCCTACCAACCGGGGGAACTTAAAGCCGTGGCCTATAAACAGGGCGAGGTAATAGCCACTAAAGTGCTAAAGACCACAGGAAAACCATTTTCCATAAAGCTTACAGCCGACCGTCAGGAAATCCGTCCCGACCGTAATGATCTGGCCTACATAACCATTGAAATAACTGACGAAACCGGTCAGCTGGTAAATGATGCAGCCCTACCCGTAAGTATAACCATCGGCGGAGACGGCGAACTCGCCGGCAGCGGCAATGCCTGTCCCTACGACATGAAAAGTTTCGGAAAAACCAATATCACCACTTATCGTGGCAAAGCCATGGTAATCGTGAGGCCGTTTGCCAAAAAGGGAGAAATAATCATCACCGCGTTGGGCCAGGAACTTGAAAAAGGCGAAGTAACCGTTGCAACCAGGTAATGTCAACATTATTGCCTGGTTAGCAGTATGGTTTTTTTGTTAAAATCGGCTGCAGCGTTCACTACCTGGCGAAAATCTTCAAAACGCTCCACCGGATAAGTCAGTTCGGAATAGTATTCGGTGGAGTGCACTTTTAACACGTTGCCGCTTAACGTATAGCCCGATACAAAACAACAACTCACTCGATTGTTGTTCTGCATCTCCACCTTTGTATTCAGGTCATCGAGGTTGGACACTTTGTATCCCTGCGGTATCTCAAAGATAATCTCGCGGTAATATCCGTGCAAAGCACCGGTATATACCGGCAAAACCCTTTGGGTTGGCTGGTATAATGCTGTTTGTTCACCAATGGATTCGCCAATTTTTATGATGATATCCTCACCGGCCTGTTCAACCAGTGAATTGGCAATTAATCTGATGTCCCAAATCAACGGGCGTATGGCAATGTCGTCAGGTGAAGCATGGGTCAATGAATACGACCGTATGGTTGTATTTTGGTTTGCCATGGTAAATAAATCATTCACCATTTCGTCCTGTTGCTGCTTGTTGGCCAGGTTCCAGAACGACTGAAAAGTTGATGCCAGTTCACCGGTAAACACGCGGTGAATGTCGGCTTCGATATTCATCTCGCCGGCGTTCAACTTCAGGTTTATCATCAGGGTATCACAATTGTTCAGGTAATGATCGGCCGGCAGTTGCCTTACCTCGTAACCCAAAGTTTTAAGGTCATCATTGTATGCTATGGTGTGTAAGAACAGCGCATAGGATTGCTGATAAACCGAAGGGATCATGCCCAGGCGGTGAGCCGGGCTGACTGGTACAATTACCTTGTTAAAACCTGGAAAATAGACCAGGTAATCATCCAGAAAATTCCACCCGTTAAAATCGGGGTCAAAACGCCGGACCGACTGGTCACTGGCAAGTACCAGCTCAAAATTAACGTCGAGCTGACTCAACAACGATACCAGCAGACGGGTAATGCCATACTTGGTGGTGTGCCTGAGCCGGATCATTTCGTCAACCGGCGGGGTACCTGGCAAATCTTCCGATATGGCAATTTCTGTCTTAATCCAGTCCTCTACTTTCCTGACCTGTGCCTCAACAGGTAATGCACCCAGGTGCAAGTCTTTGAGGGCAGCTTTTGCAGCAGCAACTTCTTGCTTGTTAAACTGATACACGTTACTGTATATGTTTGATGCAATTTTGCTGAACGAATAAATTCTCAACGCACCACTGTAATGATTATGGGTCAGTGAAAATTCGTACCGCATGGTGTTGGCATCATAGGCAGCATAAATTTCTTCGGCCACCCCGGGTATATGATCAACTGAGGTTTTCAGAAAATTAAGTCCCGAAACAGAATCCTGCGATGCTACAAAGTCGGCAAAACCATTGTACGACTTAACCATAAATACCAGCTTTGCCGGAAAGGCATAGATCACCTCAACATTCACACGCGGATCGTTCCCCTGCATAACCACTGTACCGTAAGGATCGAATTTGGTGCGGAGTTTATAATAATACTCGATTTCGCCTCCCAATTCAGCACCTTCAATGGCAAAGGTCTGAAAATTCCCCCTGTTTTCAAGGTTTTCGATTTCGCGAATGCTGCTTTTGGGCACTTCGGTGACTTTACCGGCAGGCGATATAAAACGTGCTTCTATGTCCATTACTTCAATGACACTGCCCACTGGTACGTATATTTTATTGTAGCGGTTGATAGCCTCATGTGTTTCGACCCTGATTTTCCGGTGAAGAATACTGAGCTCCTCAAAAATATTGTCATTATTCAGGTAAACTTCTGTGATTCTTCGCTCCAGGGTTATCAATGCTCCGTTTAATGAACTGATGGAATCGGAAACCGGCCGTTGCGAAAAGGTATCCCAGTTATAATCAGCAAAACTGATTTGCTGCGCAAAAAGGCAGGAAGCAAATAAAACCAATGCCGGAATGATACTATACTTCATGGTTAGGATTTTTTTTCCAGGGAAACAGATTGTAAATAATTTCGATTCAATTGTAAAAGCATTTCACGAAAGGACGTCAACTGAGGACCGCTTAATAACTGAAAGTCAACAGTAGTATGCGATTTCAGTACAATTATTTCTCCGTTAACCGAATATTCATCAGCAAAACGGAAAAAGGGCCGGTCACCTCCGGAATTCGCGGGTATATTTTTTATCCGGTAACCATGGGGAAGAGGCATTTTGCAAACCAGCCTGTAATCGGCGGTCATCGATGCCTCAATTGGCATATACCTGTCGGAGTTTGGCATAAGGTGCTGCACATACCTGTTGAGATTCATGCAAATGTATAGATTGCCGTTTGCTCTTGTAAGGTAATCGGGTAACACAAAATCATACCTGATTACAAAAGGGGCATCGGTATTGTTTACATCTGATACCGTAACCCTGCTGATCATATGCTTGTTGCTGGCCTTGGGCAATTGTGCCTGCAGCAGTTCCCTGTACTTAGAGGTATCCTTACCGGTAAACAATGCCAGCATATCTGCCTTACTTTCGCCATAAAAGGTAATTTTTCCCTGCCCTGTTAAGGTATCACCCTTAACCTCCAGGGTAAGCGAATCAATTATGGCATTTTGTCCAGGCGGTGCCACAGGAATGGTATATACCATGAAATCATCCGGCCCTTTTTCGATGAGGCACTCTTTGCCCTGTATAAAGGCAGGTACATCTTCCAGGCGGTGACTGAAAGTAGTGCCATCGAGAATTACCGGTGTATCATTGTTCCACCATACAGCAATCATATGGTCGCTGTTAACTACCGAGGGGAAGGTGGAATACTTATAGGGCCGGGCCCTTGTGCCTATCCAGGCATAGCTGGCCTTAATTCCCTGCGACTGCATCATACCCACCAGCAGATTGGTTTTTCCTTTGCAATCGCCATACCTGCGCTGCAAAACAAGAGAAGCATCACTGGGCACATAACCATTGTCGCCGTCCTCAATGGCAACATATTTAATATGCTGCTGAACCCATCGGAAAATCCTCCTGACTTTCTCCGCTTCGGTTGTGCAATCCCGGGCTAGGCTGTCGGCAAGTGCCGAAACACCCGCTGTATTTTCCGAGGTTATTTTGCTGATGTGGGAATAATTATAGGCATGCAAATCTTTAAGCGAACCAATAACGGCTTTATTTTCCGATCCATTGTTATATTGTGCCAGCTGCACCACTATGTGCGGAACAACGTATCTGAAATCGGGCGCTTTATCATCAAACTCGTAGTACCTGGGATTATCAGCTTTCCAGGTGTGGATAATCTGTTTCCCTTTAAGGGTTCTGCTGTAATCGACCATTGCAGTATCCGTTCCAAAAAGCTTAAAGACAATGCTCACTTCTGCCGGATGCGAAATGGTCAGCGACATATTTTCACCCGGAACCGATCCGCCAAACACAAAAACCACGGGAACATAAACATAATCTGTGGTGGCCAGTGAACGGGTTACCAGCCGGGTTCCCTTACGCACCGAAGGAAAGGTATAGTTGTATACATACTGGTCGTCGAAATAAACACTATTATCGATCTCTGCCTTGCGGGTAAAATTTTCAACCTCAACCCTTTTGTATTTTCCCTGATCCGGGACAAGACTATACGCCTCAAGCTTCTTCAGCGTGAAATGATTGTTGAAGTACTCCCGTGAATCTGCCAGAAATGCAGCGTTATCACTAAGCACCAGCATTTCGCGGTACTCGGCAAAGGAAATTTCCGGCTGCTTATTCACCATATCAATTTCCACCTCCAATTTCCGGGCAACCGATATCATGGAGTTTTCGGGGTATTTTTTCTGCCATTCATCGAGTTCCTTTTCAGGGTTCACACCAGCCATACAGGCAAAAGAACTCCATAACAATAAAGATACTGTTGACAGAACAAACCTATTGCTGAACAATTTCAAATAATTCGCCATGATCATAATATAACTTTTCAGTCACTTCCCCATTGCCATCATATACAAGCCATTCACCGTGTTTTGCATGATCGAGATAATTACCTTTCAATAGCATAGAACCACCGGCATTATATAGTGCATAGGGGCCGTTAAGTTCGTCGTACTGATAATGATGTTCTTCCCGGAGCTTTCCATCGGGAAAGTAAGCCTTGTGGATGCCATGGTTATCATCATGCAGGAAGTCCGATTCGAGCAAAACCTTTCCGGTATTATAATAGGTAGTCAGACGACCGTGATATAATCCGTTTTTCAGGGAAATTTTAGCCGATACCTTACCATTCGGATAATAGGCAATAAGCTGGCTGGTTTCCTTATCGACTGCTATTTCGGGGACAAACTCCCCGTCCTGGCTTTTATAGGTATACCCCTTAACAGAACCATGTGCATAGCGAATCCGGTACATAAAATTACCGTCGGGACTGTAATAATCAGAATAGCCATGGCGGTCGTCATCCACCAAATCCAGTTCCCGCGCGAGCTTTCCGTTATAATGGTAACTGTATATTTTCCCCTGGTTCAGGTTGTTTTCATACCATGCCTGGTAATCCAGCAAGCCATTTGTCCAGGTGCGAAAGTCGCCGTTAAGCTTCCCCAACAGGTAGGTATAGCTTGCCTCTTTATTGCCCTTGTAATCGTAGCGGGTATACTCCCCGTCCGGCACTCCGTGTATGTAGTTCAGGCGCGTAGCAAGTTGTCCGTTGGGATAATAGGTCTCCTGCATGCCATGTTTTACGTTGTCGCTCAGGTTGGTCAACGATTTTATGCTGCCATTGGGGTACCTGCTGATGAATCGGTGTGCTCCAAAGGCGTATTGCCAGTCACTTTCGACATGGCCTGCATTGTTGTATATTACAGTGCGCACAATGTCGCCCGCCTCATTGTAAAACTCCTCAAAATGGAGGCGACCATCGTAATGATAATATATGGCACGGCCCCTGGGGGTTCCCTTAATATAAAACGACCGGGCGTAAACCGTATCGTTCTCATAATAGGATATCCATTCTCCAACGGGCCCCTCCTTTGAATAATGGCCTGTTATCTGTAACTGGCCACCGGGATAATATTCTTTATAAGAGCCCATGATATAACTACTGTCGCTGTCATAACCCTTGCTGATCTGATCGGAGGGAAAATAGAAATATTGCGGACCCGACTGCAAACCGGCCTGGTAATTTCGCTGCTCAGACAGTATGCCCAGCGGATTGTAACTTTTCCAGCAGCCCTGGTTTTTACCTAGTACCAGCCAGCCTTCTTCCATAAGCACACCATCGGCATAAAAAGTTTTGGTATAAACCGAATCGCCTTTTGCCTCGGCCTGATGCAACAATTTCCCTGACGAATCAAAGGCTTCGGTACTTTGTAATGAATCGTTCCGGTAGTAACGCCTGGTCTGAATCTTTCCGTCCGGGAAATAACGGTTATACCAGCCCGTCAGTTTACCGTCGTTATAGTCCGCTTCATCGGCCATCAGCTTACCGTTGCGGTCATATGAGCGCATTGTGCCCACGAGATTACCATCGTTGTTGTATTCCCCTTCGCGGCTAAGCTGCCCGTTATAATGGTATTCAAACCATTTGCCTGTTTTTTTGTCGTTGGTGAAATGTTGCAATACTTCAGGTTTTCCATTTGGATAAAACGACCGATAAGAACCCTCGAATTTTCCCATGTGGGTGGTATATTCGAGTTTGAGGGTGTCGTTAAACCATACTTCCGATGTGCGTCCATCCAGGGTATCGTTGATGTACCCATAATAGCGCGTAAATTTTTCTTCAAAATTATTGTAAATACAAGGGCCATCCAGCTTGTCCTGCTCATAAGTGTTGCTCAAGCTCAGCCAGCCGGCACCTGTATATTCTGTTGTTTTGCCCTGTCGCAAGCCGTCGCGAGAAAAATAAACGAATGCATTGGCGCCATTTGGATGATAAGTTATTGCCGTATCGTTCAGCTTGTCGTTTACAAAATGCAGATGCTGCTGTACTTTCCCATCGGGCCAGTATATAAACCATTCACCCTGTGTGAGGTTATTGTTATAGGTTCCAAACTCTGTGACGCCGCCCTTATTGGAAATCATATAAAAAGGTCCGTCCTTCACCCCGTTATCTGCGTTTTGCCTGCCAACAGATATTAACGTGCCATTGTCGTCGAAATGATGTATTTCGGTACGCTGTTGCTCATAATCGGCCCTGAACGCATATACCCTCCCCTGGTTAATAAACTGCTGTGCCCATTGGATGAAGGCATCAATTTTCCCCGGATTTTTCCGGTTCCAGTCGCTGGCAGTGGTGTTACCCACGTTGTTCATGCAATAATTGATATAGGTTTCAAACATGTTCTTTTCCAGCACTTCGTGGAATAAACGTGCATAAAACCTGTTATAAACCGAGGTATCAGAGCGGTCGTACCTTAGGCTCCTGAACAACATAAGCGATTGCCGGGTAAAGGTATAATCGATATCGTAAGGGTAGCCAAATTCCTTGGAGAATGCCATTTCCGACTGCAGGAGGTATGTAATATCGTTCCACTTTTTCTGTTGAACTTCCGGCGGATAGGGATAAAGATAGGCACGCGGCACCACATCGGCTTTACCCCCTATAGCGTTTTCCATTTCCATAATGTTATGAGTAGCCGGGTTAATAAGAATAGCCATATTATAAGCCAGGTACGATTCAGCTATTCTACCCATGGCCAGATTGGCTTTGGCAATAGCCAAATGGCTGCGTGTATGATAGGGATAATAAACAATGCCTTTCAGGAGTGTCTGCTCGGCAGAATCGGGTTTTCCGGCCGTCAGGTAACAAAGGCCCAGGTTGTACAACAGATTCTGGTTATAGGGCCACTTGCGGAGAGCACAGTTTATTACGGCTATTCCTTCATTTGTTCTGCCGGAAACATTTAATATACTGCCTTTCAGACTATATAAAAAGGGGTGATCGTACTGCAGGTATTCAGCCTTGTCGCAAAATGCCAGCGCCTGGTTATAGTCGCCAAGCGAATAATGGTTCAGCGCCAGCTCATAACAGGCGGCGCTGTACTCGGGATCGGTAATAACCACCTGGTTGAGAATGGCTATGGCCTGTTGGTATTGTCCGCTGTCGTGCAACTGGTTTGCCCTTTCTATAAGCGAGTCTGCACTGTATGTATTCACGGTTGGTTCTGTGGCCATGAGCCGGGAGCCGATGAACAGATATAAAAGAAGAACAGAAAGGAAGCAACAATGGGTTTTCATAACGGTGCAGCAATGAAATGGGTTTAATACTATGCAAACAATGTCGGCTAAAACTTTTTACATAGTAAAACTGGGAAAAGTTACAACAATTTCCAAACAAGCAACACCGGTTTATGGGGGATTGGATTTTCTGAGCATTTTTGCGCCCGGAAATGTTGTCCCTGATGCCCTAATTACCGATAATAATATTAATGTTACAATTTGTTACTAAAAATTTCTGATGGTTTTATTGAAATGTATTGAATGAATTTTTAACTTAATTTCTGGAAACAACAGGAATGGGTTTTGACCTGAATTTGTGATAATTTGTTTGTTAGATGATAGTTGATGTTTGTTTCCTGGATTTAAACAATAATAAGACTTTTTGTATGGTCTTTTATTTATTTAATCCCTTATGTAATACTTAATTACATGAGTTTTATCCAATTGAAATTAATGTGTCATGGTATTAAATATTACGAAATGATAAAAAATATTTTTAGATCAGCTATCTTCTTTTTGGGCCTTTTTATCAGTATGGATATAAATAGTCAATGGACTAAATCCGAATTGAATGGCAATCTTAAAAACATCATTGTGTGTAATGAAGATACATTTGCATTAATCGGTGCTGACGGTGTGATATATTTAACTGAAGATCAAGGAAAGTACTGGAAAGATATTTCCTTGCCATCCGTAGAATTCGTTTCAGACGCCCAGTTTATTGGTAGATCAAAAATATACGCAGCGACTACAGAAGGCTTATGGTTAACAACTGATTACGGAATGCAATGGGAAGCAAAGGATCGTTTTGATAATCCGGTTGGGCTGCATTTTTTCAATGATACTATTGGAATTATTGCTGCTTCCCATAATATATTACAGCTCAATTTAAGGACAGGAGTTAAAGATACATTATGGTCAATGGAGTATCAGGAGTTTTTCGACTTCGGAGGTTTTTCTTCCATGATATTTCCTAATGACAGCATAGGCTTTGCTTTGGGAACAATTGCCAAGAGAATTAATGGGCTTTTAGGTTTATATGGAATTATTATCATGACTGAAGATTATGGAAAAAACTGGCAAACAATATTTGATGCTGATTCAATAGAATTTTTAAACGCCGGAGGAATTTACTTAAAAGGGAATCGCCTATATGCTTTTGAGAATATGAATCTGATATACACTGATACAGCTGTAGAACCTGTTTGGCATAGTATAACATTCCCAAGCTCTTATATGATACCACGTGGGTCTTATATGCAAGGCATTACCTCAGTATTTTTTACTACCAGGGATACTGGGTATATTACATTATCTCCCATCGCCCTATTAATTCCAATTATCGGTGATGGTTATGATATTATTTTGAGAACCAGTGATTGTGGTGAAACCTGGTTAGAACAAATAATTGACACCACAGATCTTGCCACAACTTATGCTAACCCATCATTGTCTGAAATTAAATTTTTGAATGACTCAATTGGATTTGCTTGTGGATACAATAAGCTGTTTTATACCGCCAATAAAGGAGGGTCAGGTATAACAAATACAACTGAAAATGTTCAATATAATGAGGCAAGTATAGAGCAGGTAGGAGACAAGCTGCTTATAACTGTTAATAAAATTCCACAAATAATTGACTTTTATTTATATGATCTAATTGGAATATTGAAGATTAGGATAACAGAAGATAATTTATTTACAAGCACATATACTATCGATCTTCAATCTTTGGCAGCCGGTTTATATGTTGCGGATATCTATATTGACAGAAGACAAAGATTCACAAAAAAGTTATATATCTCCCGTCGGTAGAATCTAAGAGAGAATCTTAAAAAGAATTACGAAAACTAATAACCAAAACCATGAAAAGAAAAATTGTAATTCATAGAAAGAGTTAGCACACAGGTATTAGTTAGGGGCTCTGAGCTAAAACCAGGCATGTACATCTATACTCTGATGGCAGATGGCAATGAAATTGATACGAAAAGAATGGTTTTAACTGAATAATAACAAAAAGAGTCTGTCTAAAAAGTCATAAAAAAGAGCGTAGTCAGGAGACTACGCTCAGCATACAGAGCTGACATTTTGCACAATGCGCTAGGCGTAGTTTAGCTTCGCTGAGCTCCCTTTGGTCGGTTGCAACTACGCCTAAAAAATTGACTTTTTAGACAGCCTCTTTTCATTGGCATTAGCGGGAGGGCTATTTCTTCAACACTTTCTTCATTACCGTGTCCTTATCGAGTTTTTTGGTGCAGAAGAACCAATCGTAGCAGGTCATATCACCCTTGTTATCCATACGTTCCTTGGCAACACCGCACGATCCGGCTGTGGGGACAATAACATCGTCTCCCGGACGCCAGTCGGCCGGCATGGCAACACCAAACTCGTCGGCTGCCTGGAGTGCAATGAGTACCCGGTAAAGCTCGTCGAAATTGCGTCCGAGGCTTAACGGATAATAGATAATGGTTCTGATGATACCCTTCGGATCGATATAAAATACAGCCCTTACGGCTTTGGTATTGCTTTCACCCGGTTGGATCATGCCATATTTTTTAGCCACTTCCATGGTGATGTCTTCGATGAGGGGAAATTTAACTTCCACATCCTTCATGCCTTTATAGGAAATTTTTTCTTTAATGGTACGCAGCCAGGCAATGTGACTGTACAATCCGTCAACCGACAAACCGATGAGTTTGCAGTTAGCCTCGTTGAACTTCGACTCAAGCGAGGCAAAGGTCATAAACTCCGAAGTACAAACCGGCGTGAAGTCGGCCGGATGACTAAATAAAATAGCCCAACTGCCCTTGTAGTCAGCCGGGAAATTAATATCGCCCTGCGTAGTTACAGCTTTGAACTCGGGGGCCTTTTCGCCGATACGCGGCATCGATAAAACCTGATTTTCTTCCATAATCTAAACTTTAATTTTTGGTTACTAATTGAAATAATATGATAAGCTTTTGAAAACTATCGGGAATCTTATTAGGTCTGAACCTTTGTTGTGGGCAGCACAAATCCCATCACCACTGTGCCGGTAATACCCACCGCCACTAAAACACCGCGCGAAACAGGGCTTTCCAGGAAAAACAGGGCACTTAGCAGGATCATCAGCCACATCAGGCTGATTGAATATATCTTAGCCTTGCGCGACAACCCTTTATCGCGCTGAAATTGCCTGATATAAGGGCCAACCCGTTTGCTGGCAACCAACTGCCGGTAAAGCCTGTCGGAGCCCCTGGCATATAACCCTGCCGTTAGCAAAACAAAAGGTGTTGTAGGCAATCCCGGTACAAAAATACCGGTGATGCCAATCCCAAGTGAAATAGTGCCAAGTACAATACAAATAACCTTAACCATTGACCTGTATGTTAGTGTGCCGATTCTAACCTGCTTTGCTGGTTAAACCTTCCGATGATCTGAAGCTTGATATCTTCGATGGAAAAACCGGGGATTTTCTTCTGTCTGAAATAGTTGCCCAGCATCTCATTCAGTTCGTCGTCGACATAATCCTCAATACGGTCCGAATCGGCGCAATACAGGTGATGATGGCTGAAAAGGTCGGCATCATAACGCATGATGTCCTTGTCGGTCTTCACCCGCCTGATCAAACCGTTTACCACCAGGGTGTCCAGTACTTTGTAGACAGTTCCGGTAGCTATATTGGGGTGGTTATGGTGTATGTATTCAATGATCTGTTCTGCCGAGGGATGATTGTGCAGGACTTCAATGGCCTCCAATATGACCATGCGCTGGGGAGTGACCTTTAATCCTTTGCTTACCAACTTCTCCCTGATGTCATTGACTTCCATAATGAATAATTATTTATAAAGAATAATTCTTATATAATACTAAACAAATTTATAACAAATTCACCAAAGAGGCAAATTTTTAATTGTAATTTTTTTACGAAAGTTTTCGTAGAACTTATAACAAATCACCATGCCCCCACCGCATCCGAACTGGAAATATTAGAGATCTTAAGGTTATGGAGACTTTTACCAGAGGCCCCTGTAATAGTAGCCCCCGGACTCCCTGAGCCTCCTGAAGTTCCTTCGGAACAACAGTTGGATTCGACGCTCAGGGAGTTGGAGGGAGAATAAAGAATATCAATTAAACAGAGTTTGTCAATAAAGTTGGTAAAATGTCTATCTGTTCATGTGTCTGTTCAGAGAGTTCCATTTGCA
>CAZUBW010000057.1:26077-26338 GCA_964618645.1 uncultured Bacteroidales bacterium
TATCTTTGTGCGAAAGTTTTCGTAGAACTAATAATAATTTACCATGCCCCCCACCGCATCCGAGCTGGAAATACTAGAGATCCTATGGAAGACAGGTTCTGCTTCTGTGAGGCAGGTTAACGAATTGCTTGAAAAGAAAGGCAAACGTGTAGCCTATACCACTACACTGAAGATTATGCAAATCATGACCGATAAAGGCATTCTCGATCGTGAAATGAACGGACGCCTGCACATATACCGGCCCATGGCCCAGGCGGGTGT
>CAZUBW010000058.1:0-22755 GCA_964618645.1 uncultured Bacteroidales bacterium
TAGACCCCACCGCCAATAATACAAAAACGACAAGCCAGGGGATGGGTTTTAGAAATGTTTTTAAAGAATTGTTTTTAAGGGCATTTACCAGTTCAAAAATCCCTAGGATCAGTATAATAAGAAGAGTGTAATAAGTAATCTGCAAATGATTGACCATAATTTGCAGGCCTAGAAATAAGCCGGCGATCAGGCTTCCCATGATGGCTTTTCCTCTAAAAGCTGCATATACACCTGCAATAATGGGAGGCATATACCCCAAAGCCAATACTTTGGAAACATGGCCGGCCTGTATAATGACGAAAAAGTAGGAAGAGAAAGCATAAGCAACGGCACCGGCAATGCTGAGCCAGGGATTCACGCCAAACATCAGAAAAGCCAGGTAAGCGCCTATAAGATAAAGGAAGATAAAACTTACTGGACGAAAATCAAATAATAGCAACACCCGGTGAACATGACGCAAAAAATTACCTTTAAATTGTGTTGATACCAGATAGGCAGGCATACCTCCATACATGCTGTTCGTCCATAATGGTTCTTCTCCGTACGCAGTTCTGTGATCAACAATCTCTTTTGACATACCTTTAAATTGTGTGATATCGTGCATGGAGATTTTCTTTCCTTCAAGAACATCAGGCATGAAATAGAATAGAGCAATGAAGAAAAAAATTACAATGGCCGAAAAATGAGGAATGATTCGTTGTTTCATTATAGTGGGTATTACTTTTCAAAACAAAGTTAACAATGCAAATTAAAGCTATTTTTGTAGAAACTATAAAAAAACTATATTCAAAAATCCGACAAGGCATATTGATGAAGATTTTGATGATACTGGAGCGGGATTTTCCCGCTGATGATAGGGTTGAAAAGGAAGCCTTATCACTTATAAAAGCAGGGCATAAGGTTGAACTGCTATGTTATACCATAAATGGGAAGGACACTGTTGAGACCTATAAAGGAATTAGAATTATAAAGCGGAGAATATCCAGATTTATTTACCGGTCGAGTGTTGGAGCATTAAGGGTTCCTTTTTACTTTATTTATTGGCAAAAGAGATTATCAGATTTGCTCAAGGCTGATTCTTATGATGTGCTTCATTTACACGATCTTACATTGTCAAAAGTTGTATATAGGCTTAGCCGTAAATATAGCTGTAGTTTTGTTTTGGATTTGCATGAAAATTATCCGGCATTGTTAAGTATTTCGCCGCATACACAAAAGGTACTGGGAAGATTGTTACATTCAAACAGGCAATGGGAAGTATATGAACAGCATTCTGTAGCAATGGCCGATGGATTGATTACAGTTGTGAACGAAATGAAAGAACGCATCCGGCCTTTTGCAAAGTCCAGCATTGCTGTTGTAGAAAACACACCTTATCTTGAAGAACTTACCAGGCATAATGTTGTGCCTGACAAACAATTTGTCACCCTGATCTATTCAGGAGGCATTACCTGGCATCGCGGTTTGCAAACAGTTTTGGAAGGATTAAAATTAGCTGTGGAATTAGACAATCGGATACGACTGATTATTCTTGGAGGCGGATCATATGAACAGGCTCTGAAGAAGGTAGTTTGTGATTATAACTTAGAATCACATGTGGTTTTTATGGGATGGGTTACACCGGGAGTTATGTATGAACATATTGGTAAGGCCGATATCGCGCTGATTCCACATGTTAAATCCGTTCAATCGGATAATTCATCGCCGAATAAGCTTTATCAGTACATGTATTACGGCAAGCCAATATTAACAAGCAATTGCAATTCAGTTGAGCGTGTAATAAAAGAGACTTCGATGGGGTTGTCTTATGTACATGATTCTCCTGTTGATTTTTGTAATAAGCTGTTGAAGCTTATCGGAGAAATGCCGTTTGACCAATACCGCTTGAATGGCCCCAGTGCCATTGAAAACAAATATAACTGGGCCATTTCGGTGAAGGAACTTATTGAATTATATAAGGAATTAGCCTCACGAGATCATCATGAAAGGGTACCTGAGCAATAACCAGATTAATTACCTGCTTTACCACCTGAACCTGGTTTTTGAAATAACCGAGGATATCAGGAGCAGTATGGTTTTTTTAAGGGAGGAGGACGAAGATTTTTCCATGGGTGGAAAGATAATTTTCCGCTTGACGCTATTACCTTTTGATATTACCAGGGTTAAGCAATTAAACGGATTACCCGTACTTTTTCCTTTGAGTGACCAGAAACAATTCTATTCAATTACCGGCAATAATCTTATTTTTGAAGATGATTTGTTAAAGTCGGCTTTTTTTCTTCTCTCAGGCTATCAGGAGATTGTAAACAATACCCGTGACAGGTTGGGAAGATTTTCTGCAAAAGAGTCTGTCCAGCAAAAACTGGGAATAACAGCCAAACCACTGGTAAATTACTATTTTGAAGTTATTAAGGAGGGCATTCAGGTGTTTTTGAGAACCCGGCATGCCATATTGCATGTTCGAAGCAAGCTCGCTCCTTTTGGATTTGTGCTTACCCATGACGTTGACAGAATCAGGCACTATACCATAAATTACCTGATATATAAAGCGAAAGAATTACTGGGTTTTAGACCTTCTGCTGTTTCAAAGCATGTATTGTTCAAACAATTTGCAAATGCCCTGGCAGGTTATTTAAAACTCAGGAGGGGCGATCCGGCCTGGGATTTTGATTTCCTTCGAGGCCTGGAGCATGGGCACGAAATCGTTTCTGTTTTCTTTTTTCTATCTGATGAAAAACGTCATGTTGATGCTGATTACCGTTTTGATGACAAGGAGATCATTACTTTAATAAAATGGCTTGCAAAAGAAGGATGTGAAATAGGACTTCATGGAAGTCATAATTCGGCAATCAGCCTGGCCAGTATGCAGAAGAACAAATCAGATCTACAGGAGGTTTATCCACATGTTCTTAAAGGAATCAGGCAGCACAGATTGCGTTACGAAATCCCGGACACTGCTATTTATCAGTCGCAATTAGGATTTACTTACGATACCAGTTTAGGTTTTTTTGATCACGAAGGTTTTAGAAATGCATGCTGTACGCCTTTCAAACTTTACGATTTTAAAGGAGAAAAAATGATTGACCTTTGGGAGTTACCGCTCAATGTAATGGATTGTACATTATTGGAATACCGGGGACTCGATTTTGAAGAAGCATTAAAATGCGCAGAAAATCTTTTGAATGAGATCATAAGCTTTTCAGGTGTTTTTACCTTGCTTTGGCATAACGGTTATTTCGATGAAATCAGGTTTCCAGGAATCAAAAGCTTTTATAAGAAATTGATTCAGAAAGTAATGGCGCGAAACCCAATTAATGACACTGGAAGTGGCATAATCAATAAGTTTGAAAAAAAGACATTGCTTGGATAACCACGAAGATAATAGCACATGGTCAATGTGGCTAAGGCTTGCTAAGGCAGTCAAATTAGAGCTACACCGGCTGAGGACTTCTGAGTTCGTGGCAAACATGTCGGTTATGATGACAGGGACAGCTGTTGCTCAATTTGTACCGGTTTTAATAAGTCCAATACTAACCCGCATTTTTACACCAGATGATTTTGGTATTCTGACAGTATTTCTGAGCTATTCAATGATTGCCTCTACCATAATAAGCGGTAAATACGAAATGGCCATTATGCTCCCCCAAAAACATGAAGAGGCGGCCCGTTTGGGCGGACTGGCTACCCTGCTTACTGTATTGCTGAGCTCACTTTTCATGATTGTTCTAATAGTATTCCGCAATTCTTTTATTAATCTGCCTGGAGCTGAAAAGATCAGCCGTTGGCTGCTAATTTTGCCCGTTACAGCCGGATTGGTTGCCTACGGGAATATTTTGAATTATTGGGTTAGCAGAAATAAGGATTTTGCTGCTATCAGCAAGGGTAAATTTATTCAAACCCTTTCTTCATCGAGCGTTAATATTGGTGTAGGACTCTTTAGCCCATTTCCCTGGGTTTTAATTATCGGAAACTTGTTGGGACAAATGATGAATGCTTTTTATCTTACCCTGGTGGTGATTCGGAAGCAAGCCGGTTATTTTCGTCATATCTCCTTTAAACAATTCAGTGCAGTTGCTTGTAAGTATAGAAAGTTTCCATTTTATGATATACCCAATTCCTTGTCTTATAGTATATCTACTCAGGGGATGAACCTGTTTTTCTCACGTTTTTTTGGCGATGCAGTTTTAGGGTATTATGCTATGGTGCAACGAGTCCTGATCACTCCTTTTAGCTTCATTTCTTTGTCGTTTACCCAGGTGTTTTTTGAAAAAATGGCCAGTGTTTACAACAACAATCGCGATGAATTCAACAAATACCTGAAAAAAGCCCAAAACAGGCTGATAGTGTATTTCGCCTTCCCATTCTTCTCCTTTGTCCTCTTATCAAAGTTTATCATTCCGTTTATTTTTGGACATGACTGGGACGAAATGTATCGCTACATTTTTGTTTTATCACCAATGATTTTTTTTACTCTTACTACGTCACCTTATACCTATATTTTCAAAATCATTAACAAGCAGGAAATTGCTTTGGCTTTAAATATATTTAAGATGGCTATGCTTTTACTGGTGGTGATTTTGGGGCATGAGTTGACCGATGATCCTTTCTTGGTTTTTACCTTTTTTTCTGTAATGTCGGTCTTGCTAACCGCGCTCTCCATTTTGGTTTGTCTCAGGTATCTGAAGTCGGGATTATCCTTTATATTTAAGGTTCAATTTGTATTATTGCTATTGCTGAATATGTTGTTTTATTTCCTAATCAGGAATGCTATTTTTTAGAATAATGGATAAGGTTACGCTTACGAAATTAATAAAACGAGCCAGGGTTGAAAAAAAATACTCCTTAATCATTAATCGCTGCAAGGGGAAGAAGGTTCTTGATGTTGGGTGTATAGGACAGGATGCAGGTGTTGCATCCGGAAACTGGTTGCATGATCAGCTTAAAGCTGTTTCCAGTCAATTAACCGGCCTAGATATCGTTCAGGAGAAAATTAAGAAATTCAGGCTGTTGGGTTATGACATGATTGATATACAAGAACTTGAGCAAAGAGGCGACAAGTATGATGTTATTGTAATGGCCGACGTTATTGAGCACATTGGCAATCCTGAAGAATTTCTTAAGTATTATTCAACATGGCTTACTAACGGGGGCAGTATTATCATCACTACCCCCAATGCCAATAGAGCTATTAATTTTGTATCAATAATTGTATATGGAAATTACAGCGTGAATGACGAACACACATGCTGGTTTTGTCCGCGAACCCTTCATGAGGTTATTTCCAGAGCGGGATTAAATGTGCAGGAGTTTTATTGGCTTGACAGGTACTATTCATACAGGGGATTGGCCTGTATGACAAGAATACTTACCCTTCTGGCTGATATGCTTGCAAAATGCCGGAGAAATCTAAACCACAATTTTATGTTTATCATTTCGCAATGAAAGTAGGCATTTTTACACCTTACCCTTTAAACCCGGGTCATCCGCGCACCGAAATGTTCTTTGAATTTTTCAGAAATCGGGGTATTGAAGTTACAATGGAACAGTATAACCGGCGAAAGGGAGGCTTCCTTTCATTTCTTTCCAAAGTATTGATTAACATATTCGATCTTTCAGCAGTATTCGCTCTATCCAAAAGAGTGAAGGAGTATGACATTTTGCTGATTCAGGATTTGAGATACCTGCCTCTTGCCATTTTTGCCAGAAGGTCGGGTAGGCGAGTGGTTTATGAAACGCTTGATAATAGCGTATACATTAGGGTTTATCATCAACGAACAAATCTGTTTTATCCTCTGTTTAAAATGCTGACGAATTTCTATGTTGTACTTGAAAAGAAATTGGCAGATCACTATACAGAGGCAGTGATCGTTAATTCGCATGCACTTGAGGATTACTTTGATAAAAAGGCAACGCTTATTATGTATTCGTCACCTTTTGAATCTACCGGGATCATAAATTGCGAACAAAAATCGCCCGCTTTCATTTACCTTGGAGCTATTTCTGAAGACAAAGGTATTTTTGATATGATTGGACTGGTTAAACAATACCAACTACCTGCCTTTTTATTCGGTGATTGCAATGATTCAGAAATCACTAGTGTTTTAGAACAACTACCCTTATTATACTGGAAACCAAGAATGAATTCCGCCCAGTTGATGGAGGTGCTTAAGGGGTTAGTTGAGCGTCATTTTTTAACCGGCCTAAGCCTCATCAAACCGGTTCATTATAGTTATGCAACACAGGAAGCCAATAAGGAAATTGATTATCTGTCAATGGGCATACCTTTTATCGGAAATCATCGCGCAACAACCAAAGAAAAGATTGATGCAGATTGTGGAATTTTCCTGGATGACCCACAGGGAATAACTGAGCTTTTTGAAAACAAGGAAATCCGAAGGCGAAAAATCTCTAGTTGCCTTTCATACTATAAGGAATTTTATTCCGCTGAACAGTTTAATCGTCGTGTATCAGTTGTTTTTAAACTTGGTGGAAATGGATAAGGAAACGATAGCTGGGGTTTACCGTAACAGAAAATCATATCAGCAGTTTGAAGTTGATGATGGCGATATTCAGTTAAAATACATCCGCAAGTATATTCCCGATGATACAAGTTTACCCATACTTGATGCGGGTTGTGGCAATGGACGTTATGCACTTAAGCTTAAAGGTATGGGTTATTCAAATATCTCGGCTGTTGATCTCTTTGATAGCATTCCGGTTGATGGAATTGACTATCACAAGGCCAGCATTGAGAATCTTCCTTTTGAAGATTTGCATTTTGCTTTTGTATACGCTAACTCGGTAATATATTATCCCAGAGACACCAAATTGGTCATAAATGAGTTGAAACGTGTGCTGAAACCCGGAGGCGTTTTACTGATTACAGCCCATACCAGATATTCGCTATTCACCCTAAAAAGGGTTATACAGCGGTTCTTTAATAGTGGCAAGGCAAAACATCTGAAGGGTGTACGGTTTAAATCAGCGGCAGCCTATAGGAAGTTACTTCAGGATTGTGGCTTTGAAGTTGTGCTGGTTGATGGGTTTTTGTTGTCTTTTGTTTGGGTTCCTTCGATAAACTTAATAATCGCATTGTGTAATAAATATCTTAAGACTCGTTTCCAACCTGTTCGACAACAGATTACACGTAACCGGTGTTTTGCAAGATTGAAATCGGAAATCGCCTATCATATGATACTTGCCGCAGTAAAAAAGTAGCAGGTTAGGCTTCGAGGAACTTGTTAACAGCAGAAACAATCATTTCACTTGCATTGCCCTCGCCATAAAAGTCATGGGTACGGATAAAACTCTTTGTAACTAATTCCCGCACTTTTTCCACAATCCTTGAGCAACTCACAGGAGTCAGAAAATTGTAACCATTCTCAACCAGTTCAATCCATTCTGTTTCCTCCCGAAGAGTAAGACAGTATTTGTTGAAAAAATAGGATTCCTTTTGCATACCACCACTGTCTGTGGCCACCAATGCGGAGTTTTTCAACAGTTCAAGAATATCAAAGTACCCTACCGGATTGATCGGTTCAAAATCCGCGATAATGTTGTTTTGCAACATAATATTACGCGTACGCGGATGTAGAGGCAGAACAACCTTTAGTTGCTTGTTGACTTCGCTTAATGCTGCAATAATGGTTCTCAGGTTCTCAACATTATCTGTGTTTTCCTGCCGGTGCACGGTACAAAGAATGAATTTTTCCGGGATAAGGTTTAGCCTTTTCAGTATATTAGAACGGGATGATGATTGCTGCGAATAGTATAAAGCTGCGTCATACATTACATCACCAACTTTAAGAATATGACAGGGGAATTTGCCAAAACCTTCATTATATAGGTTTTGAACCGCGTTATCTGTAGGGCAAAACAATAAATCAGATATTCGGTCCGTAAGAATACGATTGATCTCTTCAGGCATGTTAAGGTTAAACGAACGCAGACCTGCTTCAACATGAACCACCTTTATATTCAGTTTTCTTGCAGCCAGCGCGCCGGCGATAGTGGAATTAGTGTCTCCGTATACCATAAGGCAATCGGGATTTTTTTCAATAAGCACGCTTTCAATTTTCTCAAGCATCCGGCCGGTCATTGCCCCATGTGACAGACTGTTGATGTGAAGGTTGTAGTCGGGTTCAGGAATCTCCATCTCCCGGAAAAATACACTCGACATATTGTCGTCAAAATGTTGGCCGGTATGTACAATGATTTCTTTTAATCCGCCGCCGGCTTTAATAGCACGGCTGACAGCAGCTGCCTTAATAAACTGCGGCCGGGCACCAATTATGGTCACAATTTTCTTCACGAGACAATACGATTTAACAATTCACTGAGTTGTTTCGACAGGTTTTGCCTGGAATATTGTTCAATGCCGTCACTGTTGATGAAAAGCCTGTCGTGCGAATATAAATTAAATAGTTCCAGGATGTATGCTTTAAGGGGTTCAACTTCGTTATAGCCGAATATTTTACCGGCGGTGGTTTCCCTGAGGATTGTTGCAGCATCTCCATCAGGAGGGCCAATGGCAATAACAGGTCTGCGGGCTGAGAGGTATTCGAAAAACTTGTTGGTAAGAATCCCTTTCGCATTGGGAGTATTGTTGATCGACAACAACAGTAAAGACGAATTGCAAAGGATGGCCGGTGTTTCAAGGTGGGGGACAAAAGCTGTCCGGGTCACATATTGCTGAAGTTGATGATGCTGAAGCGAGTCGTCTATAGCTGCATCGCACTTCCCGATCAGCCTGATTTCCAATTTTGCTGCAAAAGATTCATGTTGCCTGATCAGTTCTGAAAGGGCCTGCCATAAGTTTTCGGGATTACGCGATTTGGGCAGTGAGCCCAGATGGGTAATACTGAATTTTGCATTGTCGGGTTTTGAAGCTTCAGCAGGTAATTCGTCAAATCCGTTAGTGAGTGTAGTTACATTACCGGCACCTTTAAGCCTGAATTCACTGGTCATGCCAGGGCTTACGGTGATAATGTGATCGGCCTCGTTAAGTACACGTTGTTCAAGTTTCCGGTGCCGCCGGTCGGCCCAGCGGGTAAGCATGAGCTCCCGGTAAAAATCGATGTTGGTCCAGGGATCTCGGAAGTCAGCCACCCATTTGATGCCGGTTTTGTTTTTAAGTCGTAGTCCAATAAGATGCATACTATGCGGGGGACCGGTAGAAATGACCAGATTTACAGGATGTTTTGTCAGGTATTTTGCCAGGTAATTCACCGAAGGGGTAATCCATAGCATACGGGGGTCGGGAATGAAAAAATTGCTCCGGATCCATAGGGATATTTTGCCTGCCCAGCTTTGTTTTTTCCTGTCGGTCATCAGTGCCACACCCATCCGTTCGTGTTGCTTCTTACCGGTCAGCCATTTGTATAAGCTGTATGGTTCGGTGATAGGTCTTTTGATGATTTCTAACCCGGGAGGTATGTCCTTTAACAATGAATCATCAATTTCCTGGGGTTCGGGATTGGAGGGTGTGTAAATAACCGGTTCCCAGCCATGCATGCGCAGGTATTTGGCAAATTTCAGCCACCGTAGCACGGCTGATCCTCCACTGGGGGGCCAGTAATAGGTTATGATGAGTACGCTGGGCATGAATGACAAAACTTTTGACAATGTTACGGAAATTATACAAATAAAAAGCGGCTGTCTAAAATGACATAAAAAGAGCGTAGTCAGGAGACTACGCTCAGCGTTCAGCGTTGACATTCAGCACAATGTACAAGGCGTAGTTTAGCTTCCCTGCCTGCACTGCCGTTTCGGCAGGCAGGGCTGAGCTCCCTTTGGTCGGTTACAACTACGCCTAATAAATGGACTTTTTAGACAGCCTTTTCTTAATAAAACAGGCTGCTTTAAGGACAGGTGATGGAAACAAATTCCAGAACCCCAGCGTTATTAATGGTTCCCCGCCAGCATTGACCATTTGGGGACGTCATGATAATCCCTTTGTTTACGTCTTTTATATAAACATCTCCATCAGCAATTTCCAATTTGGCGCCAGGTGCATCTGTGCCAATACCAACATTGCCTTCCGAATCAATTCGCAACCGCTCAATGCCTGCGCCCATTAAGTCATCATGACCGGTATAAAACTTAATAACGCCATCTGTTGAATTTGCATGGAGCATCACACCACGGTTATTATTGGATACATTTAAAAAGCCTGCAAAATCATAATAAGTTGATGCGGTATAGTTCATGCTATAATCCTGGATTACCGAATGTCCGTTTGAGTTGCCGGTTTTTAGAACCATTCCGGTATATGACATAGCCCCTTCGTTGCTATTCATCAATCGAAGGAGGTTGCGCTCACTCCCGGAACCGATATCACCCTGAATATCTAACATTGAGGCCGGCATGATTGTTCCAATACCAATATTTCCTGATTCATTAATCCGCATGCGTTCGATTGGGCCATTTGAATCAATGTTGGTATAAAATCTTACCTGCCCGTCATAAGTTGGAGACATAATGGCAAATCCTCTTCCATTTGTGGTAAGAAAACCGAAATCAGCAAGATCATACATCGAATAGGTCGAACTTTCGAAACCTAGTGTAGCACTTTTATCATCAAATGAGTGTAATGAAATGGCTGTTTGTGCTTTGGAACTGGTAGAATTGTTTTTGATTCTAATAAATGATCTATCATCTCCTTCATTAACAGTTCCAACGATATTCAATTTTGCAATAGGGTCGGAAGTTCCTATGCCAATTCTTCCAAACTGATCAATCCGCATACGCTCAACACCTGCTCCCATGATATTGTCATAGCCTGTATAGAATTTTATGACGCCATCTGACGAGTTTGCGTGAAGCATTACTCCATGATTGTTATTCGATAGGTTTAGAAATCCAGCAAAATCATAATACGTAGAAGCAGTATAGGTTAGGCCATAATCCTGTATAACAGATTGCCCCCCTGATTCGCCTGTTTTTAGTAGTATTCCGGTATAGGCCATACCTCCATCACTAATGTTTGCAAGTTGCAAAAGATTACGTTCTGTTCCTGTTCCAACATTACCCTGAATATCTAATAATGAGGCCGGTTCAACTGACCCAACCCCAACATAACCGTTATTATAATACAGGTTGTTTCCATTCTTTGACCAATAGGAACCCGATTCATTTAATACGCTACCAGCCTTATCAGCATAAAGAGCATAGGGAACGCTTAACAACTGGGTTGTTCCCAGCTCAATATAATTTGCTGAACCTTCCGTGTCAATTTCAATTTTTATAAAATAAGGACCATTGCTCCAGTTGATGGCGGCAAATTCATCGGCACTGATTCCCGATCCGATTTTCAGGTTAACAATACCCTGACTGTTGGTGGTTACGGCATGGTCTTCGGAATAGATTACCGTACCATCAGGGCTAAATTGTAAAATGCTGATTCGCATGGAGATGTCCTCCGATACAAGCAATTGACCGCTGTTATCGCGGAGTGTTGCCTGGTAATTGAACAACTGGGGAGTCTGCGCAGTACTGGTTAAAATAACACAAACCAATAACAATAGGGTAAAAATGATGTTCTTCATGATGGGATTATTGTTTGATTATGGTAAAAACTTTTAAGAAGGCAGTATTGCTGCTGATGCTGATAAAGTAAGAACCGTTTGGATAGGGGGTAAAGTCAACAGCTGTTTTTACAGATTTGATATTACGCCTTTGCAAAACTTTCCCATCCAGGGCAAGCACTTCCAGCTTCCAGTCAGCCTTTTCAGAATAAGTATCCAGTAACAGGGTAACCTGGTCCCGGGTTGGATTCGGATACGCAATAATGGCATTGTCCGAAACCGGATCAGCCGTCTTTAAAATCAATACAGCTGCAGCTCCCTGGTGGAAGCCCTGTGCCATGCTATAAGTATTGTTCGATAATTCAGCAGTAAACGATTCGCCAACCGTCCAGCTGACTGTTAAGCCCGAAAGCACTGTGCTTTCACCTGAAGATGCAATTACATTCAGGTCGCTGGTTTGGCCAGCAGCATGTATGGCCATAAACAGCAACAAAAGAAATAGTAATGGTTTTGTCATGGTAAAAACGTTGGTTAACTGATAACACGATTATAATAATTGCCTTTTATACGATATCTTAGCTAAATGTAAACATTTTTTTGATGAATAGCGCTAAAGGTGGGACGAAAATGCCTTTTAAAAGGTTATAATTTTCGCAGCAGCTCGTTCAGGTTGACCTTATCACCCATGATTTCCGGCAGGCGCTCAGTGGCAACCCTTTCCTGTTGCAGTGTGTCGCGATACCGAATGGTTACGGTATTGTCCTGCAGGGTATCATGATCTACCGTGATGCAAAAGGGTGTGCCAATGGCATCCTGGCGACGGTAACGTTTGCCAATGGAGTCTTTTTCCTCGTACTGGCAGTTGAAATCGTACTTCATCCTGTGCATTATTTCGCGCGCTTTTTCGGGCAGGCCGTCTTTTCGGGTAAGGGGCAATACGGCAAGTTGCACCGGAGCAAGCGCAGGGGGCAGTTTAAGTACCACACGTTCTTCTTTGGCACTGCCTTCCCATGTTACCTTTTCTTCAACATAGGCATTGGAAAGCACAGTGAAGAACATACGGTCGAGGCCGATAGATGTTTCAATAACATAGGGCGTAAAACCTTCATTGGCTTCGGTATCAAAATACTGTATTTTTTTCCCGGAAAACTTTTCATGGTTGCCCAGGTCGAAATTGGTGCGCGAATGAATGCCTTCCACTTCCTTAAAACCGATGGGAAATTCAAATTCGATATCAGCTGCAGCATTGGCGTAATGGGCCAGCTTTTCGTGATCGTGGAAACGGTATTTATGATCGCCCATACCCAGCGCCTTATGCCATTTCATTCGCTTTTCTTTCCAGTACTCATACCATTCCATTTCGGTACCGGGCTTAATGAAAAACTGCATTTCCATTTGTTCAAACTCGCGCATGCGCAGGATAAACTGCCGGGCTACTATTTCGTTTCGGAAAGCTTTGCCGGTTTGGGCAATACCGAAAGGAATTTTCATGCGTCCGGTTTTTTGAACATTCAGAAAGTTTACAAAGATACCCTGTGCAGTTTCGGGTCGCAGGTAAATGGTATTGGCATCTTCGCTTACTGATCCCAACTGTGTGCTGAACATGAGGTTGAATTTCCGCACTTCCGTCCAGTTGCGTGTCCCTGATATGGGGCATACAATTTCAGCATCGAGGATAAGTTGGTACAACTCCTTCAGATCGTCTTTTCCCAGCGCTTTTATAAACCGTTGATGCAGGGTATCGAATTTTTGCTGGTTTTCTATAACACGGGGATTGGTGCTGCGAAATTTGGCTTCGTCAAACGAGGGACCAAACTTCTGGGCTGCCTTATCCACTTCTTTCCGGATTTTATCTTCAATTTTTTGCAAGTGCTCTTCGATCAGCTGGTCAGCGCGATAACGTTTTTTGGAATCTTTATTATCAATCAGGGGATCATTAAAAGCCGATACATGTCCCGATGCCTCCCAGATTTTCGGGTGCATGAAAATGGCTGCGTCAATACCCACAATATTCTCGTTGAGTTTCACCATGGATTCCCACCAGTATCTGCGGATGTTGTTTTTTAATTCAACGCCATTCTGGCCGTAATCGTAAACGGCGCTTAAACCATCGTAAATTTCACTGGATGGAAAAATAAAGCCGTACTCCTTGCTATGTGCAATAATTTTCTTGAAAAGATCTTCCTGAATCATGGTGACGCTGTTTGTGTTAAGGGCACAAATGTAATGGAAAATATGATATGGTAAAACATTGCCTGAAAGCTGTTGACAGGTGGTTACCCTATGGGCAAGTGCTTTTAGAACAGGCGATCAGTAGCATTTCTCGGATAAATCTGTTATTTTTGGGCATCAAATAGCATGAAGCAGCATGAACTATCAATATGATTTTTTGGTAATCGGATCAGGACTGGCTGGATTGTCGTATGCCCTTGAAGTTGCTGAACATGGTAAAGTAGCGGTTGTTACTAAAACCACCTTACACGATACCAATACCAGCTATGCACAGGGAGGTATTGCGGCGGTATCGGGTCACGTAGACAATTTTGACAAGCACATCGAAGATACCTTAATAGCTGGCGACGGTTTGTGCAACCGGAAGGTGGTAGAAATGGTTATCAGCGAAGCACCGGCACAGATTGGCAAATTGCTTGCATGGGGCGCAGAATTTGACCGCGAGAGCTCAGGTGACTTTAACCTGGCCCGAGAAGGCGGACATTCGGAACACCGTATTTTTCATCACAAAGACAATACCGGATATGAAATACAACGGGCGATAAGTGAAAAAGTGCGGCAGCATCCCCGGATTGATATTTTTGAGGATTATTTTGCCATTGATATCATCACCCAGCATCATCAGGGGAAGTTGATAAAGCGTTATTCGCCCGATATTGAATGCTACGGCGCTTATGTGATGGACCTGAAAAGCAGTAAAATTCACAAGTTTCTGTCCAGGGTAACATTGATGGCTACCGGGGGAATAGGCAATCTGTATCACATTACCACCAACCCGCTTATTTCTACCGGTGATGGGATAGCCATGGTATACAGGGCCAAAGGAATAATCGAAAACATGGAATTTGTACAGCTTCATCCCACGGCATTGTACAACCCGGGTGAACGGCCCAATTTTCTGATTACTGAAGCCATGCGCGGTCACGGTGCCATTTTGCGTAACCATAAGGGCGAAGATTTTATGCCCCGTTACGACAAAAGGGGGTCGCTGGCTCCCCGCGACATTGTATCGCGCGCCATTGATAATGAAATGAAGATCAGCGGGGATGAATATGTTTTTTTGGATTGTACCCACCTCGACGGGGACGACCTGAAACAGAGCTTCCCCAACATATTTGACAAATGTTTATCACTGGGGATCGACCTGCGGAAGAATATGATACCGGTTGTTCCCGCGGCCCACTTTTTATGTGGCGGTATTAAAGTGGATATGAACGGATGCAGCACTATCCAGCGTTTGTATGCAGCCGGCGAATGTGCGTCGACAGGCTTACATGGCGCTAACCGTCTGGCAAGTAACTCGTTGTTGGAGGCCATGGTGTACGCCGATAAAGCAGCTCAACATTCGATAACGGCTTACCATAACCTGCAGATCCCGGAAAACATACCGGAATGGAATGACGAAGGCACTACCCATACCGAGGAAATGGTGCTGATCACACAAAATTACAAAGAAGTGCAGCAGATCTTCAGCTATTATGTCGGCATTGTACGTTCAAACATCAGGCTTAAGCGTGCCATGGAAAGGCTTTGGATCATCTTTAACGAAACCGAACAGCTGTTTGCCACATCCAAGTTAAACCAGAAACTTTGCGAACTCCGCAACATGATCAACGCCGGATACCTTATCATTAAAGCTGCCCAACAGCGGAAGGAGAGCAGGGGGTTGCATTACACGCTCGATTACCCGGCCAGGAATCCGGCTAATAACCTGGATAATTGACAGTAATCAGATCGAGGGTTTTCCTGATTTCATCGATATCCAGTGAAGTCACCAGTTTCATACGGGTTTCCCTGAAATCGGGCAATCCTTTAAAGTAATTACTGAAATGCCGGCGCATTTCGAAAATGCCCCTGGGAATGCCCTTTACCTCAAGTGACTTTTGAAACTGGAGTTTTGCCAGTTCCACCTTTTGTTGCAATGTCATGTCGGGTAGCATTTCCCCTGTCGACAGGTAGTGTTTTATTTCTTTGAAAAGCCATGGTTTGCCTACTGTTGCCCTGCCTATCATAATGCCATCGACCCCGTAACGGTCAAATGCATCGCGGGCTGATGCCGGCGTCACAATATCGCCATTGCCGATGATGGGAATTTTCATCCGGGGGTTGTTTTTCACCTCACCTATCAGTGTCCAGTCGGCATTGCCTTTGTACAATTGTGCACGGGTGCGCCCGTGGATGGTTAAGGCACTTATACCGGTATCCTGAAGTCTTTCGGCGATATCAACAATATTTTTGCTGTTTTCGTCCCACCCCAGGCGGGTTTTTACCGTAACAGGCAGTTTAACAGCATTAACTATGGCCGATGTCATTTCCACCATGAGGGGGATATTGCACAGCATGCCGGCTCCGGCGCCACGATTGGCAATTTTTCTCACCGGGCAGCCATAATTAATATCAATCAGATCGGGGTTTGCCGCTTCGGCAATCTTTGCTGCTTCCACCATGCTGTCGATCAGGTGACCGTATAGTTGTATGCCTATGGGCCGTTCTTCATGGGATAATTCAAGCTTTTTCAGACTTTTTTTGGCATCCCGGATCAAGCCGTCCGACGGTATGAATTCGGTATAAACCATGTCGGCGCCAAAGTGTTTGCAGATAAAGCGGAATGACGGATCGGTGACATCTTCCATGGGTGCCAGGAAGAGGGGTTTGTCGGGGAGCTGTATGTTGCCGATGCGGACCAAAGCATTTGAATTGTTGATGCAGCAAAGTTATAAAGATTGTTGTGATTGTCAGGGCGGGGTTGTCGGATAACTTTTATTACTTTAGCAGCATGTTTCAGAACAGACAAATGGCCAGTTAAACGTTCTACCGACTTTTTGTCACACGCAATTTGTACCATTTATGAATGATTCGGTGAGTCCCTTTCGCAGTAGTTTTGTTGTGATGTCAGCCCCTGCCAAACTTGTAATGCTGGTGTTGCTTACATTATTCATCACGCTCATAGGATCGTTATTGGCATTGGTTATATCGGTGCCGGTATTTGGCCACAATATTGCTACCATCGGAAACCTGGTAAAGGAACCCGATATGGAGCATATAGCCATCATCAAGTTTTTTCAGATCATCCAGTCGGTTTCCATGTTTCTGATTCCGGCTATACTGGCGGCCTGGCTTTTCAGTGAGCATACAGCCGGGTATCTATATGCAAACCGCAAACCCGGGATGATTACCCTTTTATTGGTTTTTATGGTGCTTGTGGCTGCCATTCCCATGCTTAACCGGATTACTGCCTGGAACGAGATGCTCGACTTTCCGGGGTGGCTCGACGGACTGGAACAAAGAATGGTTGACATGGAAGAAAGTGCCGAAAAACTAACACAATTGTTCCTTGTAAGCAGGTCAACCGGCGATTTGTTGTTAAACCTTTTGATGATAGCTGTTTTGCCTGCACTGGGTGAAGAATTGTTGTTCAGGGGTTTGATTCAACGCCTGCTGATCCAGTGGACCCGAAACAGCCACATTGGCATAATGCTGGCTGCCTTTATTTTCAGTTTTATTCACTTTCAGTTTTTCGGATTTCTGCCCCGCTTTCTCCTCGGGTTGTTTTTCGGATACCTGCTGATCTGGAGCAGGTCATTATGGGTACCTGTGGTTGCTCATCTGATCAATAATGGCATGGCGGTACTTTACTATCATTTTACACAGGAAACCTTTGGCGAAACTTCGCTCGACAACATCGGATCGGCCGGGACCTCCGATATGGTATTCCTGCTGCCCAGTGTATTGCTTAGCGCTTCATTACTGGCAGGCATCTATTTTAATGAAAGGAGGAACAACCCATCAGGCGGGGTTGTTGTCAGGTAGTTTTCTGTCAGCCAGTTCGCTTTTCCGGTAAAAATAGACCAGACCGTAAATCTTGGCATGATTTCTACGGTCCTCATCCGGAAGGTTTTTGAAATGATCTTCCACTTCGTTCCAGATGGCCGTTATAACGCCGTCGATGGTTTTTCGCTGTTCAACCAATTTTTCCTGGCTGCGTTGCAGGTTTTTCTGCAATATTTTCTGAAAACGATAGGCTTCCATAAAATCCTCGTACCTTACTTTAACCACGGCAATGGTAGGATTGGTAACCGGGGTAAGTCCCTTTTTCATCCTAAGGGTTTCGCCCTGAATCAGTTTTTCGCCCCATTGAATCACCTCGTTTTCACTGCTGAACGAGGGCACCCGGCTTTGTTCGCGACCGAATCCAAAGTAATCGCGATCTGCTGGAGAAAGGTCTCCCCGGGCAATGGCCATATTGACCACCTGAATGAAGTGCGACATGTATAGTTTGGCCTTTTTGAGTGAACGTGCGTATTCCTTGCTTTTTTCGACCTGTTTGTTATATGCCTGACGGCTTTCCTGCACTGTTTTTTCAAAAGCGTGCATATTGGAAATGACTTTCTGAAAAGTAGCCTGCGTAAAAGCCAGTTGAAAAGGCGGTAATTCCTTGCCCTTTTCGTAAGCAATCCGCAATGCTCTCAGACGTGCCAGGTCGGTATTTGGGAGTCTTCTGTAGGGCATAACTTATGCATTCAGCTTCACGAAGATAACAAAATTGTCTGTAACCTGACCATCCTGGTGCCATGAACAAATTGGAAATAATGATGTTTTTATTGGTTTTAAAGGAAAATAGGTTTTAATTTTATTGCTGTCACTAAATACATCAGAGCTATGTTTCCTGCAGAAGTATATATACAAAGAAGAAAACGGCTGAGAGAGCTGGTTGGCAAAGGAGTTATTCTTTTTCTGGGCAACAAGGAAGTAGCCATGAATTACGCGGCTAACAATTATCCTTTCAGACAGGACAGTTCATTCCTTTATTATTTCGGGCTCGACATGCCCGGGTTGGCAGGGATGATCGATTGCGAAATGGGTGGAGAGATTTTATACGGGAGCGACCCGACGCTCGAAGACATCATCTGGGTTGGGAAGCAGGAATCGTTGCATGAAAAAGCCCAAAAAGCAGGCATTTCACTGGTGAAGCCTTTGGAAAGGCTCGATGGCGATGTTTTCAGGGTAATTGCACACAACCGTAAGGTTCATTATCTTCCTCCTTACAGGGAACAACGCAGACTCCAACTGGCCTATTACGACAACCTGAAGTACGAAGAAGTTGACCGGAATGCATCGGAAGAACTGATCAGGGCGGTTGTTGCCCAGCGGTCAGAGAAGGATTCCTTTGAACTCAAAGAAATCGAAGAAACCATGACGCATGTCACCGGCGTGGCCTATGCAACGGCCATGAAACATATAATGCCCGGTTCGTATGAATACCAGGTAGCCGGAGCGCTCGAAGGAGTTGCGTTGGAGAAGCACTGCCGGATGGCTTATCCTGTAATATGCACAGTAAACGGGCAGATCCTGCATAATCATTACTATGGCAATGAGCTGAAAAAAGGACAGTTACTGCTCATCGATGCAGGTGCCGAATCGAACAGGCGCTATGCCACAGATATTACACGTACCTATCCTGTGGGTGGAAAATTCAGCAATCAGCAGAAAGAAATCTACGCCATTGTACTTAATGCACAGCAGGAGGCTATTAAAGCCATCAAGCCGGGAAAACCCTATCTTGAAATCCATCAATTGGCGTCGAAGGTTATTGCAACCGGGTTAAAAGAACTGGGTTTGATGAAAGGAGATGCTGATGATGCGGTTGCACATGGCGCACATGCCTTGTTTTTTCCACATGGGCTTGGTCATATGCTGGGCCTCGACGTGCACGATATGGAAGATGTTGGAGAGGATTTCATTGGCTATGATGAGGAATTCAAGCGATCGGAGCAGTTTGGAACCGCATACCTGCGTATGGCGCGCCGGTTGAAAGAAAATTTTGTACTTACCGTGGAGCCGGGTATTTACTTTATTGATGCGCTTATTGAAAAATGGCATAGCGAAGGCCGTTACCGCGACTTCATTGATTACCGGAATATTACCAAGTACAAGGGTTTTGGTGGTATCCGCATCGAAGATAACGTAGTGGTTACTGCAAAGGGTTCCAGGGTATTGGGGAAGCCCATTGCCAGGGAATTAGCAGAGGTGGAACAATTGCTGAAAAGTTAATGGCCGGCTGAAGGGGCTCTTCACATTTTAACCATCTTGCCTGCTACCTGTGCCGGTTCATAATTTCTTCAATTGCATCAGGGTCAACAGGGATATCTTTCATAAGGTCTTCATTTCCCCTGGAGGTGATCAGGATATCATTCTCCAGTCGTATCCCGGTTTTTTCCTCGCGAATGTATATTGCGGGTTCACAAGTTATTACCATTCCCGGTTTCAGTTCGGTTTCTTTATTACCGGTATCATGTACATCGAGGCCCAGGTGGTGGGAGGTGCCATGCATATAATATTGAAGGTATAACGGATTATCTGCGGTTTCCCCGGCAAGAGCCTCCTGGGTGTAAAGGCCAAGTTTTAAATGTTCAGCGGTGAAACGTTTGCAGACCTCGGCATGGATTTGTTGAATGGTATTTCCTGGTTTCATCAGGGAACAGGCAAAGCGGAAAACCTCCAGTACGCTCAGGTAAAGCGACCGTTGCCGGCCGGTGAACCTGCCGTTGACAGGGATGGTTCGTGAACAATCTGCCGCATAATTTCCATATTCAGCACCGAAATCCATTAACAACAGGTCGCCATCGGCGCAAACGCTGCTATTGCTGTTATAATGAAGCGAACACGCGTTAATACCCGATGCAATGATGGGCGCATAGGCATGCCCTCGTGCACCTTTCCGCAAAAATACATGCGTTAATTCAGCTTCTACTTCGTATTCCATCATTCCGGGCGCAAGGGTGCCGAGTACCTGTAGAAAAGATTCATGCGTTATGTTGCATGCTTCGCGGATAAGCATAATTTCCTCATCGGACTTTACCATACGCAGGTTGCGCATGATAGGGGACAGCCTGATGTAAGAATGGGCAGGAAATTGCTGTTTGAGTGCAAGGCCAAAACGCAGGTTACGGTTGGGTAATTCGGGGATAAACTTTGCCTGCTCCGGGAAGTTCAGGTAAACCTGTTCGGCAAGCATCATCATGGTGGCCAGCAAACCCTGGTAATCGTCGGTATACCGTACTGTTTTTATACCCGATATGGCGCTGGCTTCTTCGGGGGTGAGTTTAGGCCCTTCCCAGGTTTCGAGTTTCAGATCGGGTTTGCGTATGAACAGTATTTCCCGTAGTGAAGCATCGGGATGATCAGGAGCAATCAACAGCAATGTTTTTTCCTGGTTGATTCCGGTAAGGTAAAACAGGTCGGGGTCCTGACGGTAGGGGTAATACTGATCGGCACTTCTGATCAGCTCGTCATTGGCATGAAAAATGGCCAGCGAATTTGGTTTCAGAGCGTGTACAAGCCGCTGCCGGTTTATCGCGAAAAGGGACGGAGAAATGGTAATTGTTTTCATGGTTAGGGCAATAGCTTAAATATAACAAGTCTAAATTAGGTATTTGGCGGAGAATATTTGTAAAAATAGCACGAAGCAGGTAAATTTGTTGCTTCACCATTTTTATAGAAATCTGAATACATTTAGCGATTAATAGTAGCATTATGAGCAATATCCTGACCTCTTCCATCGGAAAAAAGCTGATCATGTCACTCGCCGGAATATTTCTGGTGGTTTTTCTGCTGGTACACCTGGGAATTAACCTGAGCCTGATTATTGCCGACACACGGGAGCCCTTTAACAAGGCAGCCCATTTTATGGGTACCAATTTACTTGTTAAGATAATGGAAGTGGTTTTGTTTGGCGGTTTTCTGTTACATATGGCTTATGGGGTGATCCTTCAGTTACAAAACTGGCTGGCCCGCCCAAACAGGTACCGCAGGGAGAATTACGCGCAGACTTCGTTTTTCTCAAAGTTTATGATCCATACAGCTGTGATTATCGGGGTTTTTCTTGTCATTCACCTTTTCGATTTCTACCTCAAGGCAAAAATTTTCGGCGATGTTCCGGTGGTATATTACGATGGTAAGGAGTACCACGACCTGGGCATTCTGGTCATGGAAAAATTTAAAATAGGCTGGGTGGTTGTTTTTTACCTTGCTGCTTTTATGTTTCTGTCTTTTCACCTGCTGCATGGTTTTCAATCGGCCTTCCAATCACTCGGAATCAATCACAAAGCTTATACCCCGGTGATAAAGGCACTTGGCATAATCTATACAATTATTGTAACTGCCGGATTTGCCCTTATACCGGTATATATTTATTTCTGGACGTAAAAAAATGAATTTTAAGCTATGACAAAGCTCGATCCGCGAATTCCGGCAGGTCCGCTGGCTGAAAAATGGACGCAGTACAAGGCATCGCAAAAGCTGGTCAATCCGGCCAACAAGCGGAAACTCGATATCATAGTGGTGGGTACCGGTCTGGCCGGTGCATCGGCAGCTGCGAGCCTGGGTGAACTCGGATTCAATGTAAAAGCGTTTTGCTATCAGGACAGTCCTCGACGTGCCCATAGTATTGCCGCACAAGGCGGCATTAATGCAGCCAAAAATTATCCAAACGATGGTGACAGTGTTTACAGGTTATACTACGATACCATTAAGGGTGGCGACTATCGTGCCCGTGAAGCCAACGTATACCGGTTGGCTGAGGTAAGCGGCCATATTATTGACCAGTGTGTAGCCCAGGGCGTTCCCTTTGCGCGTGAGTACGGAGGATTACTTGATAACCGTTCTTTTGGCGGGGCACAGGTATCACGTACCTTTTACGCCAGGGGACAGACAGGCCAGCAACTTTTGCTGGGGGCATACAGTGCCATGATGCGTCAGGTGAAAACGGGCACTGTTAAACTGTTTCCGCGTACCGAAATGCTCGATTTGGTTATTATCGATGGTAAGGCCCGTGGCATTATCACCCGTAACCTGGTGAACGGAAAAATCGAAAGGCATTTCGGACATGCAGTGGTACTGGCTACCGGAGGATACGGCAGGGCGTTTTTTCTGTCCACCAACGCTATGGGATCGAATGGCAGTGCAGCCTGGCAGGTGTATAAGAGGGGGGCGTGTTATG
>CAZUBW010000058.1:22855-24701 GCA_964618645.1 uncultured Bacteroidales bacterium
GCAGATCAGTTGCACCGTAAATTCGGACTTAAGCTCTGGGAGTGGGTAGGTATGGCCCGGAATGGAGAAGGATTATCGCATGCCATTACTGAATTTGCACACTTGCGCGAAGAGTTCTGGTCCGATGTCCGGATCCCGGGAGGTATGGATGAGATGAATCCGGAGTTGGAGAAAGCCTCCCGTGTAGCCGATTTTATCGAAACCGGAGAACTGATGGCCAGGGATGCCCTGCAGCGCGAAGAATCGTGCGGCGGACATTTCAGGGAGGAATATCATACACCCGAAGGCGAGGCCAACAGAAACGATGATGGGTTCATGTTTGTGGCTGCATGGGAATATGCAGGTCAGGGAAACGAGCCGGTATTGCATAAAGAGCCACTCGTTTATGAAAATATTAAGGTACAAACCCGCAATTACAAAATATAAGCAACATGGATTTTACGCTGAAAATTTGGCGTCAGGAGAACGCTGCAGCTCGTGGCAGGTTTGAAACATACAGCGTTTCGGGGATTTCCCCCGATTGTTCATTTCTGGAAATGCTCGATATTCTTAACCAGCAACTGATTGACAAGGTAGCTATTCCGGTATGTTTCGATCACGATTGCCGCGAAGGAATTTGTGGAGCCTGCAGCCTGTATATCAATGGCAGACCACACGGACCCGACTCGGGTGTTACAGCCTGTCAGTTGCATATGCGGAAATTCAAAGACAAGGATACCATAATTGTTGAACCCTGGCGTGCCCGTCCTTTCCCGGTAATACGTGACCTGGTGGTTGATCGTTCGGCGTTCGACAAAATAATTCAGGCAGGCGGATATGTTTCGGTCAGTACAGGGGGCGTGCCGGATGCCAATTCCATTCCAGTCCCTCATGCCGATGCCGAAACCGCTATGGATGCGGCCGCATGCATTGGATGTGGCGCCTGTGTGGCTGCCTGTAAAAATGCTTCAGCAATGCTTTTTGTGGCTGCCAAGGTTTCACAATTTGCCATGTTGCCCCAGGGAAAAGTTGAGGCCAGGCAAAGGGCCATTAACATGGTGGCCGAGATGGATGCACTGGGGTTTGGCAATTGTACCAACACAGGAGCCTGCGAGGCAGAATGTCCCAAGCAGATTTCTATTTCACATATTGCCCGCCTGAATCGTGAATTCCTGAAGGCCAAAATGGGTTAATCTTCGGATATAGTGGCTTCCTTGCTTGTTCGGGTGCTGATTATGAAG
The DNA here is from genome assembly GCA_964618645.1 of uncultured Bacteroidales bacterium. Classification (GTDB taxonomy): domain Bacteria; phylum Bacteroidota; class Bacteroidia; order Bacteroidales; family UBA10428; genus UBA5072. The sequence goes on from CAZUBW010000058.1 coordinate 24,076, forward strand.
AAATCAAAATCGTTTTCATCCGACAGTATTTTGAAGTCGAGTTTGTTGCCGCTGATGATACTGGTTTGAATCAGCCCTATCTGGGCTCCTGTATCTCTTTCCAACGCCTGTGAGCGGATATCGCGTTTCAGCTTCCGCAGCTGGGTTTCATTAAAGGAATTGATCTCTTTACAATAGGATATAAGTTTGGGGCCGTGTTCATGCCTGATGTGATTTCCGGTGGTAACCTGAAAATAATCAGGAAATTCCTGTATGGATACCCATCCGTTTCCGCAAGCCACCCCGCTTTTTACATCAACCACTTCAGCAGAATAGTACGATACATTCTGTGTTAATTCCATGAATATCCGGAATATCTTCTGCACTACCTTAAAATCAATCCCGGGAAGCAACCGGATTTGATTTCCGAGAATGGAAATCAGGTTGACGGTAAAAGCTCCCTTGTAAATCATCAGGGAATTATCCTGGTATTCTTTAGCGATCATCATAAATCGGTTTATTTTTAATACGGAATGATGAAGTGACAGGTTTATATTTCACGTGAAATTAGTGATTTTAACATTCATTTCCGTACAAGGGGAATGACTTTCCTGAAATTTTTACATCCACCCGATGGCGAAAACATG
>CAZUBW010000058.1:24801-26171 GCA_964618645.1 uncultured Bacteroidales bacterium
ACTGCCATCATTGGGAAGGACGAAGAGATCCGGGTGTTCAATGAGGTTTCCGGGCTTTGCCATGTTGCTGTTAAGTGGTAGCTGATTTACAGCGCTTGTCACCACAATGTTCTCATCGGGGAATATCAGGCAGGGGGAGTTAATGAAACCAACCCGGTCAACAGCTGTTCCGGTAAGCTTGTCGGAAAGGCATAAGTGAAAAGCCGACAGATCCAATACCTTGTCCGACGTATTACAGCATTCGATAAATTCGGCCATGCCCGGCGGCGTATCAAATAAGATCTCATTTATTACCAGGTCGTTTATAACCGGAGGAAGAGCTATGGCAAACGGTGTAAATGCAGGAGATGCCAGTTCATTTCCTGCACAGTCTTTAACAGTGTTCATCACGGTCACCGTATAGGTTATTCCCTGCTGAAACGGTACCGGGTAATGGAGGGTAACCGTGCTGTATGCAGGACCGGAAGGCACAACTGTTTTCGGATGCAGGAGGCCATTGTTTACTGAAAACAGCCCGGCTGCCGATAGCTGTCCCGGATCCATGGGCTCGCTGAAGTGCAGCATCACCGACGCAGCGTCGGGCATGGTCGCCCTGAGCAGTAAGGGGGATTGTTCATCGGGATTGTCGTCGTCAACCGAATTAAGGCTTCCGGGTGTTCCTCCACGCGCGTCTTTTGAAGACTGCCAGTTAGGAGCCCCCGAACAGGGATTATCGGGATCAACGATTTCAAGCGACCAGCCTCCTGTTGATGTTTCGCCAGCACGATACCAGCAGGGGGAATAACTAACACTATGAATTATATTTCCGTCGGCTGCGCTGAGGGTGATGGTTTGCCCGTTATTGTTAAGGGCCGGCAAGGCAGCTAACCCTAGTGTCTTGCCGTAAGACAGGAAATACGGTTTATACGAACTGTCGCATACAATCAGGTATTCGCCGGGCATTATGGCAACGCTGTCGAGGGATTTCTGGTATTTACCTATGGAAAGTGTGCATCCCGCCAGCTCGTAGCCATGGGTACCGCGATTGAAAAATTCAATATATTCTGCATTGGGCAGTGAAACCGCAGGGTCGGGATCAGCCATTATTTCACTGATTACAACACCCAGAAACGGAGGCGTTTTAATTTCTTGTTGCTGGCCAACGAAATCAATACATAACGAAAGGGCTGAAAAAAATAACACCAGACGTTTCATAAATCATTTTTTTTACCAATTTTGCGGCTGACAATGGAGCAATTTAGACCATTGTAAATAATATTCAAAGATAATGTCACAAAAGAATTCTTGCTTATGAAAGTTGCAGTTGTTGGTGCTACCGGACTGGTTGGCACACAGATGATCCGTGTTCTTGAGGAACGTAATTTTCCGGT
>CAZUBW010000059.1:0-25721 GCA_964618645.1 uncultured Bacteroidales bacterium
TCAAACCCAGTTCGCCGTAGACTTCAATCGGAGCTGCTCGGCGAATGTCTGTGACCTCGCCGTTTTTAAAGGGCAATTTGCAATTGCCACTATGAAGCCAAAAGCAGAATAAAATAATGAACTAGGGCAGCCCGGTTTTTTGTTTCAACTTAACAGCGAAGCCCCCGCTAGGCGAAGTTTTCTTAACTTCGCCTTCTTTAAAACGCAATCTAAAACTACCACTCGCTTGATTCTGTTAACATTTTTCTCCAAATACATTGTATTGAAATAGCTATTTTCTTAATACTTTTAGTTTGTAAATGTTATTGAACATGATACCGTTATGTCAACCGGATATCAAATAAATGATTAGGAAGGGTTATACTATTTAACTTTTCAAATTGTGGATTGGATTTTTTACTGCTGGTTGATATTGGATTGCCATGGAAAACAATTTAAATGGTAGTCGAAGACTACAGAATAGAAGCGGCGAAGTTAATAAAACTTCGCCGAGCGGGGGGCAGGGGATAGCGCATTATCAGAACTTATCTCAAACTAATAAAGCAAGTGCCTTGTTTTGTAGAATGACGGCTATGATTTTCTTGACTTCGCCGAGCGGGGCTTCGGCACGCAGGCTCAGCATGACGGCAACATTGTGTTTTTTAACTGCCACTGCCACTGCCACTGCCACTGCTGCTGCCACTGCCGCTGCTACTCCAGGCCCTGCCACACCCCAAGCCTACTTCAGCGATTCACATATTTTACGGTTAATCGCTCTTATCCGGGCTTCATCGAGCTTAATCACTTTGCGGTCGTAGGTCATTAACCCGTTCACCTCAATTTCCACATCTGTGGTTTGCGTATATACTGCTGCAGTATAGCAGACAGGAATCAGGGTCAGCAATTTCTCGGCATATTTCACGTATTCGTCCGTGGCCTCCCTGGAAGTTTTATATTGAACATATCCCCAGTTTCTTCCCTGTTCCCATAAATTGCCTTCAAGGGCAAGGCCTATACCACCGTATTCGCCCAGTACACAAGCACGGGCGCCATCCAGCAGCACTACCTGCGGATCGGGATAGTTATGAATATCCAGCATATCACCTGTGTGGTAATGATTACCTCCACTCGCGGGGTTTACCAGTCGTGACGGATCGTAATGCTTTGTCCATTCCACTATTTCCTTTGTCTTAAACTGCCCCCAGGCTTCGTTAAAGGGAACCCATGTAACAATACTGGGGAAAGAATAGCACAAATCCATGATCTCTTTCCATTCTTTACGGTAGTTTTGCTCCGATTGCGGAGTCCTTTCCTTTTCTTTTCCATCGAAATAGGTGCGCATCTGCCACTGCGGTGAGCGATCGCCGCTGGGCATATCCTGCCAGACAAGAATTCCTTCCCTGTCGCAATGATAATACCAGCGCGCGGGTTCCACTTTCACATGTTTGCGGATCATGTTAAAACCGAAATCCTTGGTTTTCTTTATATCATATAACAATGCTTCATCTGTGGGAGCGGTATAGAGCCCGTCGGGCCACCATCCCTGGTCAAGGGGACCAAACTGGAAGTAGTTTTTGTTATTTAACTGTAAGCGGACAAGGCCTGTTGCATCTTTTTTGGCCGAGATCTTTCGCATGCCGAAGTAGCTTTTTACCAGGTCGTGTTTTTTGCCTGCGCGCACTATGGAAACCTCCATATCATACAGAAAAGGAGATTCCGGACTCCATAGTTTTGCAGCTGGTACACTCACCAGTATTTCCTGACCGGCAGATGATTTTCCGGAACCTATCAGCGTGCCTTTATCAAAAATGCGGACTTCGACGAGATCACCCGGTTGTGCATGCTGAACCGAAGCGGTTACCGAAACCGTGCCACCATCGACATCAGGAACGGTTTTCAGCGCGCTGACATACACATTTTCAACAGGCTCTAACCACACGGTTTGCCATATACCGGTTACCGGTGTATACCAGATACTGCCTGGATTGTTAACCTGCTTGCCGCGTGGCTGATAACCCTCATCGGTCGGGTCCCAGCATCTTACAACTATTTCCTGTGCAGCGCCTTTGTTAAAATAAGGTGTAATATCAAACGAGAAGCCCGTATAGCCACCTGTATGAGAGCCAATGGCAATATTATTGATCCAGATATCGGCTTTCCAGTCAGCAGCGCCAACATGGAGGATCAGCTTTTTATTTTTCCAATCGGCAGGAACGGTAAATTGACGGCGATACCAAAGCTCATTTTCATCTCCAACGTTTTTCTGGACGCCTGAAAGGCTTGATTCAATGGCAAACGGCACCAGTATTTTCCCATCGAACTTTCCGGGCAAAGGATTACCCTTGGGTAATATCGCATAATCCCACAGTCCGTTCAGGTTTTGCCATTGATCACGCACCAGCTGCGGCCTCGGGTACTCAGGCAAAGGATTTGCCGGGTCGATTTTTTCGGCCCAGGGCGTTTTAATCCTGTCACCGGCAGGTTTCCATTCCTGTGCCATGGCGTTCAACATAAGAACAGACAGTAACAATGCAATCGTAAGTTTGTGAAGCTTCATAGTATCAAATTTTTATCGTTGTTAATAGAGATAGCTTTTGGTTATATGCGCAAATCCGTAAGCTTAAATTTATTCTGTTTTTGTTTCTTTCGCAACCTTTCGGGTGGCCATCACATATTTAGCGGGCGTTACCTGTACCTTACCCGATACCAGTTCCGGTACATTGAAAGCTTTCAGAAAGGTGTTATAAAAATCCGGATTCTTTTGGGGCAAAACAAAGGGTTTGGTATTTATCCCCGTTTCTTTATTTATCCAGCAGAAATAGGGGCGTGTGTATAATCCATCATCACTTCGGCTGCTGAACACCAGCCAGTTTCCTTCAGCAGACCAGCCATGATAACTTTCGGCTTCGTTTCCCGGGATATCCAGCCTGTGAAACGAACCATCGGATAAATCCATGGCATACAGATCAGCCTCTTTATGCCAGACGCTGAAATTCCCATAATCGGACAACGTAAAGATCAACCATTTGCCATCAGGTGATATGCTGGGAAATGAAACACTTTTACCCTGTGCGAAAGCCGAGTATAACGTATCGACAGTTCCGAAAGCATTATTTTCCTGGTTATACCCGATTCTCAGTAAGTTATACCTGACCTGGTTGTATTCGTTTAACGGTTTGCTCTTTGCGCTGCAAAAATACAGGTATCTGCCGTCGGGCGACCAGGCAGGAAAGGTCTCAAACCAGTCTTTATTATTCAGTTGCGGTGGCGTCGAGAGGATATTACGGGCATGATCATAAATAGCGATATCTGACTCCATATCGAATACTTCCAGTCGTTTACCAGGTAAGGCATGAAAAAACTGCATGGTTTTATTGGTGGAGAATGCTATTTTGGTTCCCCCCGGGTGCCAGGAAGGGTATACCCCGGCAGATATGGTACTGTCGGTTTTCAGGCTTACCCGCTCTATCGTCTGCTCATTCAGAAAGTAAGTGCCGGCATTTGTGCCCCGCATATGAAAAAGCATGGATTGTGGGTCGTTTTTCCTGAAAGTGTGACAGTTCATGCAATTCTGATCGCTCAGGCTGTTTAACATGATAGCCGATTCATCAAAGTTTTCGAGGCAGCGCTGGTATATTCCCATTTCGCCCCATAATTCATATCCCGGGGCAATGAGCCTGTATACCAGGTATGGGTCTATCGCTTCTTCAGCAATCTGATTGCTTACCTTCGGATATTTTACCCAACCGCTTTCACCCAGTATGGCTATTTCAACAGTAAAACCGTAACCCCTGTTCTCCGATAACAGCTTTTTCCATTTCCGCCCCGGTATTATAACCTTACCGTGCCGCGACCGGATTTCAAATCCACCCTGCCGGCCCGAAAATTTTACAATAAAACGCCTACCCGGGGTGCTGATGATGAAATTCATGGGTGCAATATTGGGTGGAATGGTAATGCCGGCATAATCGGGTACCAAAGCAACCAGTGTTTCGCTTTCGTTATATGTCTTTATATCTGCATGTTGACATGAGATAAACATGAGTATAAACGGCAGGATAAACAGCGGTGTTCTTCCGGCATTAATAGGGGAAAATCTGCACATTGGGTACCGACTCAGGTGTGACATAGGGAGAAAAGTCTAAGTAAAACCAGTAAGTATTTTTAAATTCTTCAGCCAGTTTTTTATAGGCGTTTTTGGGATTGTTACCGTTAAGTTCAAATATTCGCACGTATTTATCGAATTGTCTTTTTGTTTCTTCACGAATTGTGAAATTGTCAATTTCTGCTGCTTTTTCAGGAAGAATATACCTGCAAACCAGCAATGCTTCCTCAACATGAACAGGAAGCGTATTCATGCGGAATGCGCTCAGGTAAGTAAGGGCTTCCAGAAACGATCTCAGATCTTTTCTCATGAGGGTATAAGCTATCAGATAATCAAATGCAGGTCGGTTATCGGGATACAGGGCAAGGAGGGAGTGCAGCTGCAGGTCGAACCTGTCGTGGTAAAAATCGTGCGTGGCGTTATATTTTCGAAACAATGCCATTTCTTCATCACTTGAAATCAGGAGCGGATGCTTAACAAATTTGTAATAGGTGAGCGCCCATTCCCTATAAAAAAGAGTTTGGGAGAGTAGCGTCAGGTATTTTTTTGCAACGGCATAATTCCCGTTAACCAGTTCAAATAACGTTAGTTTTTTCAGTACACCCGGGTTTTCGCCGTTAATGATCAGGCTGTTATAAACCCTGTGCCGGGCTTCATTTGTGTATAACAAATTGCTGTATAATTCTCCCCCGTATAGCGTTGAAATTTTGTCGGGTATATTGGTGATGTACAATGCATCCGGCCCGAAAGACTGTTTGAAATGAAACAACCGGTCTCCCATCTGCGACGTTCTGCTCAGGGCTATATTTCCCAAATACAATAACAGGCGGTTCTCTTCGGGATACTTTGCCACCAAATCAATTACTTTTGAATCTTCTTCCTTAAAAAAGTAGTATTCGATTTTAAAAAGTTGTTCGGTTTTATAATCATATGAAACACCAATAAGAACCAGTGATGCAAAAAAGACTGCAGCTTTTGTTGATTTTTCTGCCAAAAATGCCGGAGTGCGTTTGATAAAGAAAAGACTTAACGGGACAAAAAGCCACAATAGAACAAACAGGCATAAAGGAAAAAAATTCAGGGAATTAACCGGAGCAAGTATTTCTGTTGCAGAGAAATGAGGTGAAACATACATAAACCTGCCGGTCAGGCAAAGCACTATAAGCCCCGACAGGGATGCAATGCCAAAAACAAAACCGTTGGTATTGCGGACTATGAAAATCCCGTGAATGAGCAGGGTAATCCATAGCCAGATTCCGAAATTTCCGGTTAATATAAAGGCAACGGTTGGAAGTAATACAACCGAAAGATTTTTTAACCAGGCTTTTTTAAAGTGCAGGTATAGATAAAACAGGGCCAGGAAAAAGACAAAAGACAGTGTTGAGCCTGGACAATATTGATGGTGAAGCTGAAGTGAAATAAGTAACGAAACCGGCACCAGGGCAGGGTAATGAAAGGTAAAACCATGCTTTTGCCAGATTTTTACGATCAGCAGGAAAGCAAATGCCAAAAGTGTTATAAACAAAAGTATTCCAACTACCGGATAATAGTTGAACTGAATCAGAAATTTTTCAAGCAATAGAGAAATGCCTCCCGGAGCAGAAATGGTTTCGAGAATATACCTTGTTTCAAACCGGAAGAGTTGCATTTGTTCGGCATGGATGAAATGAAACCGGTTTAAAAAATACAGGTAAGCGAATAAACAAGCAGTTACCGCAAAATAAGGAAGGATGTTTCTGAATTTCCGGATCATGGGTTAAGTAAAAAAGACTGTCTAAAATGAGGCTGTCTAAAAAGTCAATTTGTTAGGCGTAGTTTCAAACTACGCCTAGCGCATTGTACTGAATGTCAGCTTTGGATGCTGAGCATAGTCTCCTGACTTCGCTCTTTTTATGACTTTTTAGACAACCTCATTTTTTGACTATTTAGACAGCCTTGGATTGAGCATTTGTTAATTCACCTGACCAGTTACTATTCGTAACCCGGATTTTGTTGCAGGTTATTATTACCTGATATGGCGCTGGCAGGAACAGGGAACCGGTTAAGATCGGCGTTATTGCTGGGCTCGTGATCCCACCAAATTTCGGTTACGAATTTATTCCAGCGAACCAGGTCGGTACGGCGACGGCCTTCACCCAGGAACTCAATCAGCCACTCATCAAGCATGCGATATTCATCGAGGTTGCTTTCTGTAGCGGGATCGGGGTCAACCCTGTTTGGGAAATTACGTTTACGTACTTCATTGATCAGGTTAGCGGCTCCTATTTTGTCACCGGCACGCAGCTTACATTCTGCAAGCATATAATACACCTCAGCAAGTCGGATTACCGGATTATCGGCATTATACCTGATGTTTTTTTCAGCAATATTGGGCTGGGGAACTTTTATCAACCGGATACCAGTATTTTCCTCGCCATCCGACATGCGTGAAGGGAGACTTGCACTATCGGGATATTCAGCAGTTCCTATTTTTTTAAAGGTAGCCACCATATCCACAAAATTGATTATCTCTCCGCGATATTCCTGTGTGCCCATGGATGATACGCCGGTTTTTGGATTGGTTTGCTCACCAACGAGGAACATCCCTTCGTATTTTCCATCGCCATTGTACACATAGGGTTTTTTTCTCAGGTCTGCATCATGGAACTTCTCATAAGGTTTACCAAGCTTGAACCCGTTATAGATATCGCCCTGCGGGTTGCGCGAAGGCTGCAGGTGTGCTCCGTTATCAGCTCCTCCTTCGAGGTCGAGGTACTTATAGGTTTCATAATGATAGAACTGTGACCAGAACCAGTTATAGGTAAGTTTGGCATTATGCGATGGGGTGCACCATATGATTTCTGGTGATTCATGGTTATTGAAATCGTGCGGGCCAAACCAATCCTGATCGAGCTCATAATAGCCATAATCACCATCGATGATATCCTGGCAGATCTGTGCGCATTCGGCAAACATATCTTTTTTTATGTAAGCATTGGCATTGAAATAAAGTTGTGCCAACATGGTAGCGGCTGCCGCCTGGCTCAAAGCGCCTTCTTCAGGCTCACCGGCCTGTTTTGGAACCAGCTTTGGAATAGCTTCTTTCAGCAGTTTCTCGATATGGTCGAAAGTTTCCTGGTCGGTATTTCTCGGAAAATTTTCGCCTTCGTTGGAAGTGAAAATAGGCATACCGCCAAAGTAATCGAGGGCCCTGAGGTAAAAATAGGCAATGAGTGTTTGAAGCTGCATCAGGTGAGCATCCTGGTCGGCCTGTGTAAGTGCAAACCTGGTATAATCGAGCTTCTCAAGATCCTGCTTTGTATCGAGCGTAAGGGCAACCCCCATAGTGGCTCCTCTCCAGGCTTCAGAAATCCAGCCGTCGTTAACGGTCCATCTGTGGTAATGATACCGTTCGTTTTCGCCACCGTTATACCAGTGTGGCCCTTTGGTGGTTATAGCAAAAGCATCGGTTGTGTATTCCTGGAGACGCCAGCGGTCATTTTCAACAAACCAGCGGGCGTGGGTAAAAGGTCTGTAAAGTGACGAATAAATATTCTCCTTGGAAGTGTAAAAAGTAGAAGGGGTGACTTCCGAATACCATTCTTCGTCTAAGTTGGTGCAACCTCCGGTAAACAAAATGATGCATCCTATTAAAAGGGTATATATAGAATGTTTATTTTTCATTATCGTAGAATTTTAAAATGTTAACTGAACTCCAAGGGTAAAGCGGCGCGTTTTGGGATATACATTGTTAAACCACTCATATCCGGGATCAAGGCCATTGATGTTTACTTCGGGATCGAGACCTGAATAGTTGGTGAAGCAGGCAACATCCCTTATGGTACCGTACAGGCGGAAGTTCTGGATAAATTTCAGTTTTGATACGTTAACATTGTATCCGAGCGTTATTGCATCAATCTTCAGAAATGTTCCATCTTCAAGCCAATAGTCACATAGCTCTTTTTCGCCTTTTACGTTCTCGTGCTTTACAAAGGCATCTTTAAGCACATTCTGCTCTTCAACTGTAGGTAAGCCGTAATACATATTGACAGTGTTGAAAACATCGTGGCCGATCCAGCTGCGCATGAGAATACTCAAATCGAAGTTTTTATATTGTACCGAGTTATCCCAGGCAATGATAAGATCGGGTATGGCGTTCCCAACATACGACTTGTCTTCCAGGGTTTTTGGTCTTTCGGTTACATCAAAGGCATTTCCGTCTTTATCATAAAGCATCCATTGCCCGTCTTCAGTGAATCCTGCAAAACGCCACAGGTAGTATTGGCCGATTACAGTACCTGCCTGCAGACGGCCTGCATCGCCAGGTGATCCGGGAGCCGGAAAACCTACACGGTTTATATAGGCCTGGCTGCCCCAGAGCGAAACTACCTTTGTTTCGTTGTGGGAGAACCGGAGTGTGGTGGTATAATTCCAGTTATTCTTTTTAACCGGGTTTCCGGTTATTTCAAATTCCCATCCTTTATTTTCCAGATCACCCACATTCATGGTGGTTCTGTTGTGAACAGCCGGTGGAACGGAGACCTCTATATCATAGATCATTCCCTTGACTTTACGCCTGTAAATGTCGAACTTACCGTATATCCTGTTATCGAAGAATCCATAATCGATACCTACATCAATTTCCGATTTTTCTTCCCAGTGCAGGTCTTCGTTTACGTTGTGTGCCGAGCCATAAGTATATCTCCAGGTACCGTCAGACAGCCACCAGGTGTCGGAACTGTACATACGGGTTGATTTTCCGGCCGCAAAATCATTGTTACCGGTCACCCCATATCCAACCCTGAGTTTCAGGTCAGAAAGAAAGCTGATGCTCTCCATAAAAGGTTCTGACGAAATCCGCCAACCTGCCGAAACAGCCGGGAAAGTACCCCATTTGTTATTGGCTCCGAATTTTGAGGAACCTTCTCTTCTGATACTGGCTGTAAAAAGGTACTTGTTGTTAAAACTGTAGTTAACACGTCCCAGGAACGCTATCAGTCGCTGTCTGGGGTTTTTATATGAATACATGCTGGCGAGGCCTTCGGAAAGATAGGTTCCTTTCCCGATATCCCACGGGCCAACGCCGTCCACCGGAAAATTGTAGTTTGTCATATTGAACGATTCCCCGTTGAATTCCTGGAAGCTGTATCCGCCAACGGCCTTTATATCGTGCTTGCCAAAGGTTTTGTTAAAGTTTACCAGCCATTCAAAAACCAGGTCATCGTTTTTACTCAATCCCTGGTATGCTTCACCGGCACGGCTATTATCGAGCGAGGCCTTGTGTTGTGCCGAAACATACCGGTGTTGCTCCCACTGTCTTCCCTGGTATCCAAGGGTTGCCTGGGTGTTCAGGTATGGAAGCAGGTTCAGCTTTAAGGTAGCATCAGCCACCAGCCATTTGTCCTTGCCATCGTTTTGCTGAAGCATAACATCGGCAACCGGGTTATAATACTCCCAGCCGCCAGTCCATACATTGTATCCATGTGATTGTGTGGCATCGTAGGGAGTCTGGGTTGGATTCAACTTCATGGCCATGTTGTAAATGCCCCCTCCAAAACGCTGATCTCTGTTAGCTTCTCGGTACTCAGCGTGCGTGATAATTTCAGCAAAGCCGTCCAAAAGACTAAAGTCGGCATTCATTCTTCCGGAATAGTCAGTACGGTTGTCACCGATGGAAATACCGGTTTGATCCTGCATGCTGAATGTTGTGTAAATTCTGGCTGCTTTGGTACCTCCGGATAAATTCAGAATATGCCGTTGTGAAAACGGGTTTTTATTGGTGACTTTGTCGTACCAGTCGGTATCATACCCAAAGTCCTCGCCCAGTCCGTTGGCTACGAATTCCTCTGCCGAGAGCATTTCGGGACGGCGACGAACAGATTCAGTGATAAATTCGCCGGTATAATTAACCCGCACCGGACCTTCTTTTGCTCTTTTGGTGGTAATAAGTATGACACCTCCTGCAGCTCTTGTTCCGTAGATGGCGCCGGCAGATGCGTCTTTCAGCACGTCAATCGATTGAATATCCTCCTGGTTCAGTAACCGCAGGTCGCCACCCGGAATACCATCAATGACCACCAAAGGTCCTTTTCCTGCATTTACCGATGCGATACCCCTGAGTTGAATGTCAGCAGCGCTGTTAGGACTGGCTGTTCCGGAGATGGTGAGACCGCTTACCTTACCCTGAATGGCAGTGGCAATGGTGGAACCTCCAAGTCCCTGAGGGATGTCTTTGCTTTGAATGGAGGTGACGGATGTTGTCACTGACCTTTTTTCGAGGGTACCATAACCAATTACAACAACTTCTTCGAGTGCCTGAACATCGCCAGCTAAACTGACGTTAATAACGGATTGGTCGCCTATTGCAATTCTCTCACTAAGATAACCGATATAGGAAAAAACCAATACAGCATCCTGTTCGGGCACCTCGATAGTATACTTACCCTGTCCGTCAGTTATTGTCCCATGCAGGGTGCCTTCCAGCAAAACATTCACACCGGGCAAGGGCTCACCGGTTGCCGCGTCGGTAACAACACCTGTGATGGCTGAAGGCTGGAACAATTTCTTGTCAGGTACTACCACGATCAGCTTATTGTTAAAAATCTGGTATGATACCTCCGTATCGCCAAATAGCGAAGCCAGTACATCTTCGATACCGGAGCCTTCTGCATTCAGGTTAACCGGTCTTGTGTCATCTGCAACATCGTCGTTATAAAAAAAGCGATAATCGGACTGGCCTTCAATGGCCTGGAAAACATCTTTAATGCTGGCATTTTCCATCTTCAATGTGATTCCGGCCGATTGTGAATACACGCTTGCTGACACCGTTACAGCAAACATAAGATGAAGAATAAAAGATAATTTCATGATTAGTAGGATTTTTCTTTGCCCATTTGGGATAGTCAGCCAGGGCAAACAATAGTTTTTTTTCATAAATTTGAATGGTTTTAGTGTTAAAAATTGTCATCCTCTGCTTATGCTAATAAGGGCGGGAACGACATTAAAAAAACATTAAGGCTACTAAAATCGCGGAATGGGCCAACATTCTGCGATTTTTCTTTACTTTAGCTATACTTCATAGGCAAAAGGTGTTGGTTAATAATTATTTTGTAAGGGTTATTATTTCTTTTCCTCGTATTGAAGCACAACATTGTTGTCTTCGATGGTATATTCAAAGCTGACCGGCGCCGATAGCTGAATTATTTTCATGATCTGGTCAAAGGTTTCATTGGCCAACGTACCTGAAAACTTAAAGTCTTTCAATCCCTCGTCCTTGAAATAGATGTGGACATTGTACCGCCTTTCCATGTCGATGGCCAGCTCCGCGAAATTTTTAGTCACAATTACCCAACGCTCGTCTTTCCAGGATGTTTTTGTTACCGGATCGGGTTCGGGAATGACAACCATGTTTTTTGCCGGAATTTTCTCTGCCGCGGCTTGTTGGGTTTCAATGTGTTCTTCAGCTGCAAATTTTAGCTCAGCCTTTTTATAGAAAGTGGCCGTTTGATTTGGCTTTAAGAAAAGAATGCTTTCTTTATCCTGTTTCGATTTTTGCTCAATGGCTACCGATCCCTCCACCAGTGTAGTCTGAATCTTGTTTTCCTCGGGATATGATCTTACATTGAACCGGGTACCATATACTTTAATGTTTAAATCTGAAGTTTTCACAATAAACAGGTTTCCTGGCTTTTTTGAAACATCAAAATAGGCTTCTCCCTCCAGGTATACTTCCCTGTTTTTCCGGAATGAATGTTGCGAATAACGGATGGCGCTCCCGGCGTTCAGCCATACCTTTGAACCGTCGGGTAACCGTATTGTCGATCGCGATCCCAACGGGGTTGTTATTTCTGAAATAGCTGTGTTGCTTTTTTCCAGCGGCTTGCTTAAGATCAGCCATGACACTAAACCACCCAGAAAAACCATCAACAACCATGTGGCAGCTATCCTTGCCAGTTTCAACACTGTGAGGTTACGTTTTCTGACAATGGTTCCGGCTTCAGAGGATTCGGGCAATTGGTCTAATTTTTCACTTATCTTATGCCAGATTTCTTCGGTATTGGCAGAGCCCATATTATCGTGGTAAAGTGATGTGGCAATCCATGAATTGCGGATTTCATCAAAGTAAGCCCTGTTTTCTTCATGCTTGTCCAATAACGTTTCCAAAACCTCGCTTTGCGCAGGTGTGATTTTATCCTGAAATAGCAATGTGGCCAATTCCAGGATCAGGTCCTTATCGTTTTCCAAAATATTCATAATGTTTATTGTAATAGTAATACAGTTTTTTGTCGTTTCAGGGTGACAGCTGAAAGGGAAAAAATCGAAGAAATTGAAAAATAAGATGTGGAGTCGTTCTAGGGTTGTCCTTTCAGAACGTTGCGTAATTTCTGAAAGGCTCTTGATATCTGGGTTTTAACGGTGTTAACAGATATTCCCAGCTTTTCGGCAATTTCATTGTAGGTAAGGTTGTGATACCGGCTAAGCAAAAGAATTTCTTTGCATTGCGCAGGTAATTCGTCAATCGTACCTGTGAGACGCATTTCGAAATTGTCCTGTGCTATCCTCTCCAGAAATTGCTCATAATCATTGCTTTGTTCGGAAAACAGCAGGGATTCTTTCAAATTACGTGCGTATTCCTCGGCATGACGATTGTTCAATTGCTTTTTATGCAGGTAATTAATGCAATTATTGTGTACACTGCGAAACAAGTACGCCTGAATTGATTTGTCTTCCCGGAGATTTTCGCGTACTTCCCATATTTTTATAAAGGTATCCTGTATCAGATCGTTGGCTATGTCGGTATCTCTGACAAGTGTTTTTGCATAAGCGCATAGTTTCCTATGCATTATTTTAAACAAAAGCTCAAATGCAAACTGATCACCTGCTTTGATGCGGCTGATCAGTTTTTCGTCAGGCATATCATAAAGGGGTACCAAATGATAATAGATGAAATGATGTCATAAAGTCAGACGAATATAAAAGTTTTAGGAAAACAAAAACAGGAGAAATGTTGTTAAGCGACAGATTAAATTGCCTTTGCCTCTTCCAGCTGTATGATCAGCGCGTCATAAAGTGTATTGCGTTTAATGGCTTTTATTTTTTTCGTAACTTCAGGTTTGAATAAAACAGATTGCTGCCATGAAAAAAGCATTTCGTCTGCTCCTGCCAGGCCTGTCGTTACTGTTGCTGCCTGCCTGTGCCCAAAGGCCTGCTGTGCTTGTTTTTGCTAAGACACAGGGTTATTATCACACTTCCATACCCAAAGGGATGCAAACCATAACGGATATTTGTGACAAGCAGGGTATGGATGTTGATACCACACGTGATGCTTCGGCTTTTTCTGGCGAAAACCTGGAGAAATACCGTGTGGTCATTTTTCTGAATACCTCTGGTGACATACTGAATGATTCGCAACAGGAGGCTTTTATGAAGTATATCCGCTCGGGTGGGGGATTTGTGGGGATTCATGCTGCCACAGATACGGAATATGACTGGCCATGGTACAATAAGCTGGTGGGCGCTTATTTTGTCTCACACCCGGCACAGCAGAAGGCTACCATACGTGTCACCGACAGGCAGCATCCGGCAACAGCCGGTTTGCCCGGCAATTGGGAAAGGATGGATGAGTGGTACAATTTCAAAGACATTAATTCCGACATCAGGGTGCTGGCTTACCTTGACGAAACGACCTATAAGGGAGGCGAAAATGGTGAAAAGCATCCTTTTATATGGTGCCATGAATTTGAGGGAGGCAGGGCCTTCTATACCGGTGTTGGTCATCGCAACGACAATTATGATGAGCCACTGCTGCAACAGCATTTATTAGGCGCCATTAAATGGGCAGGTAAAATAAAATGACGGCGTACTGATCAATAGTAAGCTGAAAAAAAAATCGCTGCGTAAGGCAGCGATTTTTTTATGCTTGTGCGGAGGGTCCTCCGAAGTTCATGGGAATCATGCCACCTTGCCCTTCTGCCTGCTTAATGGTGCCATGTATCGATTCGTATTTGGCAATGTTGTCTTTCAGCGCCAGTAACAATCGTTTGGCATGTTCGGGCGTAAGAATAATCCTCGATTTGACTTCGGCTTTGGGAATGCCAGGCATAATCCGAATGAAATCGACAATGAATTCCGAAGGCGAATGGGTGATGATGGCCAGGTTAGAATAGATACCCTGTGCCACATCTTCCTTCAACTCAATGCTTATCTGATTCTGATTTTCCTTCTTCTTTTCCTCCATGTTGCAATCGTTTTTATTCTTCTTTCACGGTTTCGTGGGTGAACTTCTTTTCTTCGGTAAGTTTGTCAAAGTCTTCTTTAGAACCCACTATCAGGTTGGAAAACCGGCGGTTACCTGTACCTGCGGGTATCAGGTGACCAACGATAACGTTCTCTTTCAATCCTTCGAGGTAATCGACCTTGCCGAATACGGCGGCTTCGTTAAGCACCTTGGTGGTTTCCTGGAAAGAAGCTGCTGACATAAAGCTTTGTGTTTGCAAAGCTGCCCTGGTTATCCCCTGCAGTATCTGTTGCGAAGTTGCAGGAATGGCATCCCTTGCCTTAGTAGGCTTAAGGTCTTTACGTTTCAGCAGTGAGTTTTCGTCGCGTAATTTACGTGCGGTTACAATCTGACCCGGTTTCATGGTCTGTGAGTCACCGGATTCCTCAATTACTTTTTTGCCGTAAATCCAGTCGTTTTCTTCGAAGAATTCCCATTTGTCAACCAGTTGTTTCTCGAGGAATTTGGTATCGCCCGGGTCGATAATTTCTACCTTGCGCATCATCTGACGGACTATGACTTCAAAGTGCTTATCGTTGATTTTTACACCCTGCAGGCGGTAAACTTCCTGAACTTCATTGACAATATATTCCTGAACCTTGGTAGGCCCTTTGATGGACAGTATGTCTGAAGGTGTTGTGGCACCGTCGGAAAGTGGGGTACCAGCCTTTACATAATCGTTTTCCTGAACCAGAATCTGCTTTGACAGCGGAACGAGGTATTTTTTCTGTTGTCCGGCCCTGGTGGTGATGGTAATTTCGCGGTTACCGCGTTTTACCTTACCGAATGACACTTCACCGTCGATTTCAGATACAACAGCCGGGTTCGATGGGTTACGGGCCTCGAACAATTCCGTTACACGAGGCAGACCACCGGTGATGTCACCGGATTTGCCAATAGCCCTGGGAATCTTCACAAGAATTTCTCCGGCTTTAACGGCTTGTCCCTCGTTTATACTCAAGTGCGATCCAACGGGGAGGTTGTAGGTACGCAGCGCTTTGTCGTTCTTATCACGTATTTCAATACCGGGGTTTTTGGTACGATCCCTGGTTTCGATGATCACCTTTTCGCGATAGCCGGTTACTTCGTCAGACTCTTCTTTATAGGTAATACCGTCGATAACGCTTTCGAAGGCAACCACACCGGGCACTTCCGAAATGATAACGGCATTGTAGGGATCCCATTCGCAAAGCAGGTCGCCCTTGGTTACTTCGGTACCGCTTTTGATGTAAAGTTTGGCACCATAAGGAATGTTGTTGGTGGTAAGGGCAATGCCGGTTTTCTTATCGACAATGCGCAGTTCAGCCAAACGGCCGATGACGATGTCCACCTTGGTTCCGTCAGATTCCGTGCGTTCTACCACGCGCAACTCGTCAATTTCGGCAACACCGTTGTACCGTGCTACTATGCGCGATTCGGTGGCGATACTCATTGCGGTACCTCCCACGTGGAATGTACGCAAGGTAAGCTGTGTGCCAGGCTCACCAATCGACTGCGCTGCAATAACGCCCACGGCTTCACCATTCTGCACCATTCTGTTGGTAGCCAGGTTACGGCCGTAACATTTTGCACAAACGCCTTTACGCGATTCGCAGGTCAGCACCGAACGGATCTCCATCTGTTCGATGGGAGAATCGTCAATGGTACGTGCAATTTCTTCGGTTATTTCATCACCCGACGAAACAATCAGTTCACCGGTAAGCGGATGATAAACGTCGTGAACCGCAGTGCGTCCGAGAACACGTTCGTATAGCGATTCCACCACCTCTTCGTTATTTTTGATAGCCGTAGCCACCAGTCCGCGCAATGTTCCGCAATCTTCTTCGGAAATAATCACATCTTGCGAAACGTCTACCAGGCGTCGGGTAAGGTAACCAGCGTCGGCTGTCTTCAGCGCCGTATCGGCCAAACCTTTACGGGCACCGTGGGTGGATATAAAGTATTCGAGAACCGACAATCCTTCTTTAAAGTTAGCCAGAATGGGGTTTTCGATAATTTCAGAACCTGTGGAACCCGATTTCTGAGGTTTTGCCATCAGTCCCCTCATACCTGAAAGCTGACGGATCTGTTCCTTGGAACCACGGGCGCCTGAATCGAGCATCATGTACACCGGGTTGAAACCCTGTTTGTCGGACGACAGTCTTTTCATCAGGGTTTGCGTAAGCTTGGCATTGGTATGTGTCCAGATGTCGATGATCTGGTTATAACGTTCGTTATTGGTAATGAAACCCATGTTGTAATTGTTCATTACCTCGTCGACTTGTTCGTAACCTTCGTTCATCAGTTCCTCTTTCTCCTGGGGAACAATAACATCGTCGAGGTTGAACGACAGTCCGCCCCTGAATGCCATCTGGAATCCCAGGTCCTTGATTGAATCGAGGAAGTGCGCGGTTTGTGCGGTACCGGTCTTTTTCAACACAGTGCTGATGATGTCGCGCAACGACTTCTTGGTGAGGATTTCGTTGATAAAACCTACTTCTTTGGGTACCACTTCGTTAAATAATACCCGGCCTACAGTCGTCTCAATAATTTTCTTG
This sequence comes from uncultured Bacteroidales bacterium, assembly GCA_964618645.1. Classification (GTDB taxonomy): domain Bacteria; phylum Bacteroidota; class Bacteroidia; order Bacteroidales; family UBA10428; genus UBA5072. Next base: position 16,877 of record CAZUBW010000059.1, read on the forward strand.
ACAGGTGTTCCGTCGCTGTGGTCGATTATTCTGACCTTAATATTTGCATGGAGGTCAGTCCTTTTCTCATTGTAAGCAATAATCACCTCTTCGGGTGAATAGAAGGTTGATCCTTCACCTTTCACCAGGTATTCGGGTGTGTTTTTGCGTGCCTTGGTCATGTAATACAAACCAAGTACCATGTCCTGCGAAGGAACGTTAATGGGCGCTCCGTTGGCAGGGTTCAGGATATTATGTGAAGCCAGCATAAGGATTTGGGCTTCCAGGACTGCAGCATTGCCTAAGGGAAGGTGAACAGCCATCTGGTCACCGTCGAAGTCGGCATTGAATGCCGTACATACCAGGGGATGGAGCTGAATAGCTTTACCTTCGATAAGTTTGGGCTGGAATGCCTGGATACCGAGCCGGTGCAGTGTAGGAGCACGGTTGAGCAGTACAGGGTGACCCTTGAGTACATTTTCGAGGATATCCCAGACAACTGGATCCTTACGGTCGACAATTTTTTTGGCCGATTTTACCGTTTTTACAATGCCTCTTTCGATGAGTTTACGGATGATAAAGGGCTTATAAAGTTCAGCTGCCATTTCTTTAGGCAAACCGGTTTCGTGGAGCTGTAGCTCGGGGCCTACAACAATAACAGAACGGGCGGAGTAGTCAACACGTTTACCCAACAGGTTCTGGCGGAAACGTCCCTGTTTACCTTTCAGGCTGTCACTGAGTGATTTCAGCGGTCTGTTGGCATCCGTTTTCACGGCATTGGACTTCCTGGAATTATCGAACAGTGAGTCAACGGCTTCCTGAAGCATACGCTTTTCGTTGCGGAGAATTACTTCGGGGGCTTTGATTTCGATAAGGCGTTTCAACCGGTTGTTACGGATAATTACCCTGCGGTAAAGATCGTTTAGGTCGGAGGTTGCAAACCTGCCGCCGTCGAGTGGAACCAAAGGTCTGAGTTCGGGTGGGATCACAGGAATAACCTTTAGGATCATCCACTCGGGGTGGTTGATACCTTTGGAGGCCCTGAAAGCCTCAACAACCTGAAGCCTTTTCAGTGCTTCGTTTTTACGTTGCTGTGAGGTTTCGGTGTTGGCCTTATGCCTGAGGTCGTATGAAAGCGAATCGAGATCAAGACGTTGCAGTAAGGCATACAAAGCCTCTGCACCCATGTTGGCAATGAACTTGTCGGGATGCCCGTCATCGAGCAACTGGTTTTCCTTGGGAAGTGATTCCACGATGTCGAGGTACTCCTCTTCGGTAAGGAAGTCGAGGTACTGTACACCATCGGCTGATTTGATACCCGGGTTGATCACCACATAGCGCTCGTAATAGATAATACTATCGAGTTTTTTGGAGGGCAGGCCCAGAAGGTATCCTATTTTATTGGGCAGCGTACGGAAGTACCAGATATGGGCAACCGGAACAACAAGCGAAATATGGCCCATACGTTCACGCCGCACTTTCTTTTCAGTAACTTCCACACCGCAACGGTCGCAGACGATACCTTTATAACGGATCCGCTTGTATTTACCGCAATGGCACTCGTAGTCCTTTACGGGTCCGAAAATCCTTTCGCAGAATAAACCGTCGCGTTCAGGTTTATAGGTCCTGTAGTTGATGGTTTCGGGTTTCAGCACTTCTCCGCTTGACCTTTCGAGGATTTCCTCGGGAGAGGCAAGACTGATGGATATTTTGGAGAAACTCGACTTTACTTTGGTGTCCCTTCTGAATGACATATTAATAATTCCTTAATTTACAGTTTAAAAAATACCGAATACTTACATGCGCAAAGGTTAAACAAGGTTAATGCTCAAAGCAAGTCCCCTAAGCTCATGAAGCAATACATTCAGTGATTCCGGAATTCCGGGAACGGGCAGGGGTTCACCCTTAACCAACGATTCGTAAGCTTTGGCCCTGCCAACCACGTCGTCTGATTTGATAGTGAGGATTTCCTGCAGAATATTGGCCGCACCAAAGGCTTCGAGTGCCCAGACTTCCATTTCTCCGAATCGCTGACCGCCGAACTGTGCCTTACCGCCCAAAGGTTGCTGCGTGATAAGGGAGTAAGGTCCAATGGAACGGGCATGCATTTTATCGTCGACCATGTGGCCCAGTTTGATCATGTAAATGATGCCCACTGTAGCAGGCTGATCAAAACGGTCACCTGTACCGCCGTCGTATAAAAATGTCTTTCCGAAACGAGGTATACCGGCTTTTTCGGTAAAATCTGCAATCTGCTCAATGGAAGCGCCGTCGAAAATTGGTGAGGCAAACTTCACACCCAGCTTTTTGCCGGCCCAGCCGAGAACGGTTTCATAAATCTGACCGAGGTTCATACGCGAAGGCACGCCAAGCGGATTCAGCACGATGTCAACGGGTGTACCGTCTTCGAGGAACGGCATATCCTCAGCACGCACAATACGTGAGATAATACCCTTGTTACCGTGGCGTCCGGCCATTTTGTCGCCTACTTTAACCTTACGTTTCTGGGCAACATAAACTTTGGCCAGCTGAACAATACCGGCGGGCAGTTCATCGCCTATGGTAATACTGTATTTCTTACGTTTATAAATGGCATCAATTTCCTTGAATTTAATGATATAATTGTGAATCAAGGTTTTGATGGTCTCGTTTTTATCCTTATCGGTGGTCCACTTGTTGGGATTGATGTTCTGGAAATCGATTTCCTGCAGGAGTTTAAGGGTAAACTTGGCGCCCCTGGGGATAACATCAACATTGTAATAATCTTTTACACCCTGTGAAGTTTTGCCATTCACCACGATAAAGAGCTTGTCGATAAGCTTGCCTTTCAGCTCGTTGGAATTTCTTTCGAATTCTTCTTCGATTTTATCGAGGATAGGCTTGGTAGAGGTTTTCACCTTCTTATCTTTTACCGAGCGCGAGAAAAGCTTTTTATCGATTACCACACCCTGTAGCGACGGAGGCGCTTTAAGCGAAGCATCTTTCACATCACCGGCCTTGTCGCCGAAGATGGCCCTGAGGAGTTTTTCTTCGGGTGAAGGATCGGACTCGCCTTTGGGGGTGATTTTACCAATGAGGATATCGCCGGGATTGACTTCGGCGCCTATGCGTATGAGTCCGTTTTCATCGAGGTTACGGGTGGCTTCTTCGCTGACATTTGGAATATCGGCAGTAAGTTCTTCCAAACCTCTTTTGGTATCGCGGACTTCGAGCATATATTCATCGATGTGGATGGAGGTGAAGAGGTCTTCACGCACCACTCTTTCGGAAATCACAATGGCATCCTCGAAGTTATAACCTTTCCAGGGCATGAATGCTACCATAAGGTTACGGCCCAGTGCCAGTTCTCCCTGGCTGGTGGAGTATCCTTCGGTAAGGATTTGTCCCTTTACCACCTTATCACCTTTCTGAACAATGGGTTTAAGGTTGATACAGGTATTCTGGTTGGTTTTCCTGTATTTAAGCAGCCTATAACGTTTGGTATCGCCGTCGAAGCTAACAAATTTTTCATCTTCGGTCATGGCATACCGGATAAGCACCTCGTTGGAATCGACATATTCAACAATGCCGTCAGCTTCTGCAATCAGCAAAAAGCGTGAATCGCGGACAACACCGTGTTCAATGCCTGTTCCAACAACCGGGGCCTCGGGGTTGATAAGGGGAACCGCCTGTCGCATCATGTTTGAACCCATAAGGGCACGGTTAGCATCGTCGTGCTCAAGGAAGGGGATCAATGACGCAGCAATGGAAGCTATCTGGTTGGGAGCAACGTCCATCAGGTCTATTTCCTGGGGATCCGATACCGGGTAATCGGCATTATACCTTGCCTTTACCTTAGGATTCTGAAATTCACCACTTTCTTTAAGTGGGGCATTGGCCTGTGCAATAACTTTTGCTTCTTCTTCTTCGGCGCTAAGCCAGATAATACCGTCTTCCTGGAGGTTCACCTTGCCATCACCGACCTTGCGGTAGGGCGTTTCAATGAAACCCAGCGAATTGATCTTGGCGTAAACGCACAACGAAGAGATAAGACCGATATTGGGACCTTCGGGGGTTTCAATAGGACACAGCCTGCCATAATGTGTATAGTGGACGTCACGGACTTCGAATCCGGCGCGCTCGCGCGAAAGACCACCGGGACCCAGCGCGGATAACCTGCGTTTATGGGTTATCTCGGCCAGCGGGTTGGTCTGGTCCATAAACTGCGACAGCTGGTTGGTACCAAAGAATGAATTGATAACCGACGAAAGTGTTTTGGAATTGATCAGGTCAATGGGCGTAAACACTTCGTTATCACGTACGTTCATACGTTCCCTGATGGTGCGGGCCATACGAGCCAGACCAACACCAAACTGCGAAGCAAGTTGTTCGCCCACGGTGCGTACCCTACGGTTACTCAGATGGTCGATATCGTCAACATCAGCTTTTGAGTTGATCAGTTCAATCAGGTACTTGATAATGCGAATGATATCTTCCTTGGTAAGTACCTTGGTATCCATAGCCGTTTCGAGGTTCAGCTTTTTGTTGATACGGTAGCGGCCTACTTCACCCAGGTCATAGCGTTTATCGGAGAAAAAGAGTTTGTCAATTACGTCGCGTGCCGTTGACTCATCAGGCGGCTCGCTGTTACGCAGCTGACGGTAGATGTGCAAAACAGCCTCTTTTTCGGAGTTGCAGGGATCTTTCTGCAGGGTATTGTAAATGATCTCAAAGTCCGTAAGGTTTTGTCCTTCCTTGTGCAGCAGGATGGCCTTGGTTCCGGAGTCGATGATGGGATCGATGTGCTCATCTTCCAGTACCGTTTCACGGTCGATGATGATTTCGTTACGTTCGATGGAAACCACTTCACCGGTATCTTCGTCAACGAAATCTTCCACCCACGATTTCAGCACGCGGGCGGCAAGCTTACGACCAACAAGTTTTTTGAGCGCAGTTTTGGAAACCTTTATTTCATCAGCGAGGTCAAAGATTTCGAGAATTTCTTTGTCGCTTTCAAACCCGATAGCCCTGAGCAGGGTGGTAACGGGTAATTTTTTCTTTCTGTCGATATAAGCATACATCACGTTGTTTATATCGGTGGCAAATTCAATCCACGAGCCCTTGAAAGGAATGATACGGGCTGAATAAAGCTTTGTGCCGTTGGCATGTATACTCTGACCGAAAAATACGCCGGGAGATCTGTGCAGCTGTGAAACAACAACACGTTCAGCACCATTGATGACAAACAACCCGCGTTCAGTCATGTAGGGAATGGTACCCAGGTATACGTCCTGGATTACCGTGTCAAAGTCCTCGTGTTCGGGGTCGGTGCAGTATAATTTAAGCTTTGCCTTCAGCGGAACGCTGTAGGTAAGTCCTCTTTCAATACATTCTTCGATGGAGTAACGGGGTGGATCGATAAAATAATCCATAAACTCAAGAACAAAATTGTTCCTGGTGTCGGTAATGGGAAAGTTTTCCTGGAAAACCTTAAAGAGTCCTTCGTTTTTTCTGTTTTCGGGGGTGGTTTCGAGCTGGAAGAAATCGCGGAACGATTTCAGCTGGATTTCCAGAAAATCAGGATAGGACAGTTGGTTTTTGCTCCTGGCAAAACTAATTCGCTCTGAATTTAATTTGGTCATTATGCTTAAAAATAAAATGTTGAACTAAAGTTGAAAGAATGACAAAAAGGTCTAATCCCGAATCGCAGTCGGGATTAAACCTAAATGATATCATACCTGGTTAACTTTATTTAAGTTCAACGTCGGCTCCTGCTTCAGCTAATTGAGCTTTAATAGATTCAGCTTCTTCTTTTGAAACATTTTCCTTGATTGCAACCGGGGCCTTGTCAACCAGTTCTTTTGCTTCTTTAAGGCCGAGGTTGGTTATATCCTTAACCAATTTTACGATCTGGAGTTTGGCGCCACCCGGATGGTTCATGAAAACATTATAGGTGGATTTTTCAGCAGCCTGTGCACCCTCTGCAGCAACTGCGGGGCCTGCAACGGCAACAGCGGCAGCTGCGGGTTCAATTCCGTACTCGTCTTTTAATATTTTGGCTAATTCGTTAACCTCTTTGACAGTCAAGTTAACCAATTGTTCTGCGAAAGCTTTCAAATCTGCCATTTTAATTGCGTATTAATAAGTTATGATTAATTATTCTTTTTCACTAAGTGTTTTAACAATACCAGCCAGTTTATTACCACCTGACTGTAAACCGGAAATAACGTTACGGGCGGGAGACTGCAACAGCAGAATCAGATCGCCAATAAGTTCTTCCTTAGACTTGATACCTGACAATGCATCGAGCTGATCATCGCCAATATAAATGGATTCTTCTACATAAGCGGCTTTGAGCAAAGGTTTCTTGTTCTTTTTACGGAACTCCTTTATGAGTTTTGCAGGTGAATTGTTGATGTCGGTGATCATGATGGCGGATGACTCCTTTAATGCACCATAAAGACCTTCGAATTTACCTTCAAAACGTTCCAACGCCTTTTTAAGCAGGGTATTTTTAACGACAACAAGCGTAATGTCCTTTTCAAAGCAAGTTCTTCTGAGCTTACTGGTTACTTCGGCATTCAAATTCGAAATATCAGTAAGGTAGAAGTGCTTGGCATTGCCGATGGAATCCGTCAGGTTATCGATTATCCTGTTTTTTTCGTCCCTATTCATAATGTAGTCTGGTCTTAAAAATTACTCGTCGAATGCTTTAGTATCGACTTTAATACCGGGGCTCATCGTACTGGAAATGTAGATGCTGCGGATATAGGAACCTTTTGCTGCAGAAGGTTTTAATTTTACCAGGGTATGTAAAAACTCTCTGGCATTTTCAACAATCTGGTCAGCAGAGAAAGATGCCTTGCCGATAGAGGTATGAACAATTCCGGCTTTGTCGACTTTAAAGTCGATTTTACCCATTTTCACATCTTTAACAGCTTTTCCGATTTCCATTGTAACTGTGCCGCTCTTGGGATTAGGCATAAGACCACGGGGGCCGAGGATTTTTCCAAGTTTCCCCAATTTTCCCATTACAGCGGGCATGGTGATGATTACATCAACGTCGGTCCAGCCATTCTGGATCTGATCGATATAACTATCAAGGCCTACGTAATCAGCACCTGCAGCTTTTGCCTCTTCTTCCTTGTCGGGAGTACAAAGCACAAGCACCCTGATTTGCTTACCGGTTCCATGGGGAAGCGTAACTACGCCCCTAACCATTTGATTGGCTTTGCGGGGATCGATACCCAGCCTTACGTCAATATCAACTGAAGCGTCAAATTTAGTGGTGGAAATTTCCTTCACCAATGATGCAGCTTCTGAAAGTTTATATTGTTTGGCCGGCTCAATCTTATCCAACGCCAACTTTCTGTTCTTAGTTAAATTTGCCATGTTAATCCGGAGATAAAATTACTTGTTTACTGGGGCATCGCCTTTTACGGTAATACCCATACTACGGGCAGTGCCGGCAACCATTTTCATTGCTGAGTCGATGGTGAAGCAATTAAGATCCGTCATCTTTTCTTCAGCAATGGCTCTTACCTGTTCCCAGGTAACGGAAGCAACCTTAATCCGGTTAGACTCAGCCGATCCGGCTTTTGCCTTTGAAACTTCCAGGAGCTGTACGGCTACCGGAGGGGTTTTAACGATAAAATCAAATGACTTATCGCCGTATACCGTAATTACCACCGGAAGCACTTTACCTGCCTTATCCTGGGTACGGGCGTTGAACTGTTTACAGAATTCCATAATGTTCACACCCTTGGAACCCAATGCAGGGCCTACTGGCGGTGATGGATTAGCGGCACCTCCCTTGATCTGCAATTTAATTAATCCAGCAACCTCTTTTGCCATAATTTACTTGTTTCTGATTTATATAGTTGATCTACATGTTATCCGGGCGACCATTCAGGAAGCATTAGGGTTTTTATAATCGTCCGTACACGTATATTTTTAAGCCGTTTAATTACTCTTTTTCTACCTGCATGAAACTTAACTCGAGCGGTGTTTTGCGCCCGAAAATCTTGACCATGACCTTTAGTTTTTTCTTTTCGTCATTTACTTCTTCAATTACACCGGTGAAGCTGTTAAAGGGGCCGTCGATTACTTTAACCGACTCGCCGACATAGAAAGGTACATTCAGTTCTTCGTCGGTTTCGGCCAGTTCATCTACTTTTCCCAATATGCGGTTCACTTCGGAGGTTCTCAGAGGCGTAGGTAATTCGTCTCCTTTTGCGCCCAAAAAGCCAATGACATTGGTTATATTTTTAAGTATATGCGGTATTTCACCTACCAGGGCAGCTTCAATAAGCACATATCCAGGAAAATAACTTCTTTCCTTGCTGATTTTCTTTCCGTTCCTGATCTGGTAAACTTTTTCCTGCGGAATCAGCACTTGTGAAATGTATTCCTGCAAATTCAGCCGGTTTACTTCACTTTCGATGTATTCCTTTACTTTCTTTTCCTTACCACCAATAGCACGGAGAACATACCATTTTTTACCCTGCTCTTCCATTTCGAATAGCTCCCGCGTTAATTATGTTATGAGAAAAGATTATAAACTCCGCTCATGAAGTTTTTAAAGATCAGGTCCATCAGTGCAACCACAAGCGCAATAATTATAGAAGAAACCATAACCAGAATGGAACTTCCCTGCAGTTCTTTCCAGGATGGCCAGGTTACCTTGTGTACGAGCTCATTATAGGAATCCTGTATATACGCAATAATTTTCTTCATCAGGGTAATATTTATATTTTCAAAGGTCCTTAGGAACTTCCCATGCTGTGTAATTTTGCCGCTATAACAGCAACTGGTTGTTTCCTTGTCTTTTCATTGGCACGGGAGGAGCGACTCGAACGCCCGACACCTGGTTTTGGAGACCAGTGCT
>CAZUBW010000060.1:0-25652 GCA_964618645.1 uncultured Bacteroidales bacterium
TATCTTGTCTGCTTTCTATACTATTGCTAATTTGCATCCTGAGTAGTTACCATTTATCAAATCTTTTCTAAAAGGTTAGCTTTAATCATACCGTATGCCTCATTGTAATTGTATTTTTCATCCACCCGAAGTAAAGAAACCGTATCATCCAGAAACTCCCGGTCTTTCATTTTCAATTCCATGTTTTTTAGGTATTGTTTTTGAGTAGGGGGATTATCGACAACATATTTCATGTACTCCTGATAGCAGGTAATAACCTGTTCGATATTCAGGTTGGCAAGGGTAAGGGCTTTGTACAAATCGTATAAATCTCGGCCTTTTCGGCGTTGGTACAGGGCTCTGATTTTTGTGCCAATCATTTCTTCGAGCTGGTAGGTTTGTATGTTGCATGAGCCTTTGAACCAACCTGTATTTATACTGAAATCTTTTGTAGTGTATCCTAGAACTGAGAAATGTTCACGGCAATTGATTTCGATTTTTAATCTCAACGATACCGGGGTTACACTTTCGGAATTGAAACGGTACACCAAGGTATTGTTATTTGCTTTTTGCTTTATTGTAGGTTCTCCCAGAAAGGACATACATTTTTGCAGTTGAACAATGATTTCTTTGATAGGCCCCGCTTTTTTCTGTACCAGGTCAATATCTTCGGAATACCGGTGTTGTGGTTGCAGGTAAAGTTTGTGTAATGCAGTTCCTCCGCTGAAAACAAGGTTTTCGGCCAGAAATTCGTTTGAGAAAATTTCGACGAGGGAACGGCATATTACCAAATCCTGCTCGATTTGCTCGTCTGTTATCCAGGGAACAACATTACTCCATGCTCTTATTTCATTGGCAGGTATCATTCGTCAATTTCAATGTCGATGTTAATTATAATTTTCCAACGGTCGTTAGTCGGAAAACCTGTTTTTTCTTCTCCTGATTTAAGTGGTTGCCGGAAGAACTCTTTTTTTAGATGCTGCGATTTGGAATAAAGTTTATCGGCTAAATTTACCTGACCTAAAACAGCATCTAAGATATAACCCAATCGCTGTATTGATGGCACCGAAAATGTTTCGATTAGTTCTCCGGTAATACGTTCAGGTTTCATCACTTCAGTAAGTTCGTTCAGGACTGATGCTGCCCGGTTTATACCCCCAATGCGATTGTTGTAATAAATCAAATCAATGGCTGTTAATTCCGGATTTGAAACATTTACATAACCGAATTCTGTTTTTCTCTTTTCCAGTAAATCTTCGGTAATATTTCTTTTCGTTATATAGTTTATTTTCAGTCCTTTTTTGTGTGTTGCCAATTGTTTGGAATTTGTCATTACAAAAAATTCCTGAGGTTGTTGGTGTGCTGCGCCGTGTAATGCAGCTGCACTTAAAAGCCCGACGTAATATGGTTTGTCCACAAATTTCATTAGGTTGTCAATGAAAAGCATGGGAGGCAATAAGCCACGGGAGGCATACTCGGGTGGTATTATCAGATAAAATCCTTTATAAACCGATAATACACGACCTTTTTTTGACAATCTGGATAATGCCAGAATAAGTGCTTGTTCTGAAATGTCTGGAAAATCGGTTTTTACCTGCTCCAGACTAAATACATATTTTCCCCAGGATTGCTGTTTTTCAACCCAACTCAGTAAGTAATTATTATTTCTTGTTGTTTCCAATTGGAGTAATAAATTCATAAAAGTATCAAAAAATGATAATAAAGTGAAATATTTACTCGTTTTTTAACTCATTGAAATTGCATAACGAAAAACTAAACGTTTTACCCCACTTTTTTTAGGCTTTTTCGCAAAGCGAGACTTTAAATTAATAAAGTGGTGAGAAATTTGTCCAATAGATATTGATTTGAGTTACGAAAAATGAAAGAGGCTGTCTAAAAAGTCGCTCCCCCGTCATTGCAAGGGAGGTACGACCGAAGCAATCTATGTGTATATTAATGGATTGCTTCACTCCGTTCGCAATGACGGCTTCGATTATCGGACTTTTTAGACAGGCTTATTTTTTAGAAAAGAATCTCATTTTGTCGAGATGGTACCGCCTTGGTGGAACGACCACTTGGTCCCAAACCAAGTACCCCGCCAGCGGCGGGGCTACACCCAATCGGGCTTTGCCCGACGAAGCCCGCTAACAAAAATGCTTCTGGGCGAAGCCCGCCTTCGCTAAACCTGCCTGCTGGCAGGCAGGGCTTCGGCGGGCGAAGTCGGGGTGGCGTGACTCGAACACGCGACCACCTGGTCCCAAACCAGGTACGCTACCAACTGCGCTACACCCCGAAATAATTAAAAAAAAGAACTTGTTCCCAAACCAGGTACCCCGCCATCGGCGGGGCTACACCCCGTTTTTATTGAAAAGAACCTATTCCCAAACCAGGAAGGCACTGTCTCAAAAGGCTTGCTGTTCGTCATTGCGAGGGAGGTACGACCGAAGCAATCTGATGTAATTGATTTAGATTGCTTCACTTCGTTCGCAATGACGTCTCCGCTTTACCCGTCAGCTTATTCAGCCTTCTGAATCCCGAAAAGGGAAACATTCGGCCTGCAAAATTAGATTTTTATATCAATAATTCAGCATCAGAGCATAAATTAATGAAATATTCTGGTCAATATATTGCTTTTGAGCACGATATGGATCAGCCATGATCAGAATTGCAAGACCATTTCGGTATATACGCCCGGCATGGATTTGGCCACAATACTTCCCCTGTGGAGGTGCATGATCCGCCGGGCCAGGCTTAAACCTATACCCGAACCGGTGGATTTGGTGGTGAAATGGGGCATAAAAATCTTATCAATATTTTCAGGCTGAATACCCTCGCCATTATCTTTTACCGAAAGGCAAACATGATGGTCTTTTGTTTGCCACGCGGCCAGTGTAATTTCGGGACGGGTTGTTTTTTCCGTGGCTTCTATTGCATTGGTCAGCAAATTGATCAGTGTTTGTTCAATTAGTTTTCTGTCGGCCATGATCACCAGATCATCCGGATCGGTCCGGCTGGTGAAAGCAATTCGCTTTTGTTGAAGGATGGGCTCAATGAGCAATGAAACCTGACTGAAAACTTCCCTACAACTGATTTTTTCAAAGGAGGGATCGGGGAGTTGTCTTAGCTTTTTGGTGGCCTGAATAAAATCCACTAAACCCGCGCTGCGATTTTCAATGGTATGCAAGCCGCGTTCCAGATCTTCCTCCAGCGAGGGGTTATGCTGTTGCGATATCCGGGCTTCGGAAATCATATCGTGCAAGGTGCGCGATAACGTGGAAATGGGAATTACCGAATTACTGATTTCATGTGCCATCACACCCATCAACTTTTGCCATGAATCGGTTTCCTTAACTTCTAACTCGTACCGGATATCCTGGAAGGAAACAATCCGGTACCGTTTTTCTTCCATAATAAACCAGGAAGATTGCACAGAAAGATTCAACAATTCTTGATCTACAATTACACTGACAAGCGCTTTCTGATCGGGTTTCATTTGTTCAATGCCTTTAGCCAATGCTTCATCAATCTGCCTCAGACTATTCAATGACGAAAAGGTTCGTCTTTTGAACAGTCGGGTCGCTGCGTGGTTGAACAGTTGCACACGGCCATCATCTGTAAAACAAATGATGGCAATGTTGATATGTTCCATCAGCGCTTTCAGGTAGTGATGGTTTGCTTCCCGCTCTTTGCCAATACGTAGTAACGTATCCCTTATAACGGCCAATGCACCAGACAATTCCGTATGATGTTTTGAAGTCCGACCTACGGTCAGGGCCGTGGTAAAATCGCCCTGACCAATGGCAGTAATAAAATGGAAAAGCTCTGCCCTGGAATTGTCGACATACCTTATCAATTCCACGATTTGAAAAGCCAGTATTATCCCAAGCCAGCACGATAAAAGCCAAAACCATGTTTCCAGGGCAATATATACAATGGCAATAATGTTAAGGGCTATAACTGCTATCCGGATAAGCGTTGCCGTGCGGGAGATCTTGTAGTGGTAATTCATAGCTGTCTTTATTGCTAACGGTTTTGCATTTTAAGTCTCCGGTATAAGGTAGTTCTGCCTATGCCAAGTTCTTTTGAAGCCCGGGTGAGGTTGCCGTTGCACTTTCTGAGCGCCTCTTCAATAAGTTGCTTTTCTGTTTCATGCACGTTCAGAAGTGAGGTATTTTTCGGCATGTTTTCAAAAGCGGGTTGCCTTCCCGGTAAAAAATCTTCCGGATGAAGTTCCTTCCTGTCGCACATGATAACTGCACGTTCGGCGGCGTGTTCAAGTTCCCTGACATTGCCGGGCCATGGATAGTCCTTTAGGGTATTGACGGTTTTCTCGCTGAGCAACAGGTTGTTTTTCAGGTATTTCATCTTGTTTTTTCCCACGAAATAGCCAAGTAACAACGGCAGATCCTCTATCCGTTCACGCAACGGCGGTATCTTAATTTCAACTGTATTGATGCGGTATAACAAATCCTGGCGGAACTCATTATGATCCACCATATCGTGAAGTGGCATGTTGGTTGCACTGATCAGCCGGATATCGATGTTAACCGGACGGTTTGCACCGACTTTTACAACCTGTCGGTTCTGAAGCGCTGCCAGTAATTTTGCTTGCATGGCCATGGGCAGGTTTCCAATCTCATCCAGAAACAAGGTACCACCGGAAGCCAGTTCAAACCGCCCGGTGCGGTCTTCGCGGGCATCGGTAAAGGCGCCTTTAACATGACCGAATAGTTCACTTTCTATCAGCGTTTGTGGAAGCGCTGCCATGTCAACAGTAATAAAAGGCTGGGCAGAACGGGTTGATAATTGATAGATCTCACGGGCTATCAGCTCTTTGCCTGTGCCATTCTCACCCAGGATAAGCACATTGGCATCTGTAACGGCTACTTTCCTGACAGATTGCATGACTTCGAGCATGCGGGGAGAAACCGTAAGGATATTTCCCTTTTTTTTCACCGTATCGCGCTTAAGCGCCTCCTGCTGATCCTTCAACCGGTTGAGCTCATTAACCGATTGACTGTGCTTTGCAGCAGCCTTGCAGGTGGCCAGCAATTTCTCCTTTCCCCAGGGTTTTTCAATAAAATCGAAGGCGCCTTCTTTCATGGCTTTTACGGCAACAGGGACTTCACCCCAGGCCGTATGAACCACAATCTCCGTATTGGGAGACCACTTACGGATGTTGTGTAACATTCTCAATCCCTCAACTCCCGAGGTGGCTCCCGGTGTATAATTCATGTCGAGTAAAACAACATGACATGTTCCATCTGTCAGATGCCGCTCCATCAATTCCGGATCGGTAAGGGCAACAACCTCTTTAAAGCTGCTTTTCAGGATAAGTTCTGCCGTAAGCAAAACATCTTTGTCATCATCGAGTATGATTATTTTCACCGGAATACGTATTATTGATATACCAACTGAACGAATTAGCCAGGGCTAAGGTAACAGGTGTTTCACAATGAAACAACATAATGTTTCATAATGAAACAATTTTACCGGATGAATGGTGTAAAACAAGATTTATATGCTTGTATATTAATTTATTATAACTGATGGCATGGATATTGGCAATGTTTCGTTCGTATGGGAGGCTATTTGGCTTCGCGTGGAATGATTAACTTACCAAAAACAGCGACTATAATGCTAAAGAATTACTTCATTATCGCCTGGAGAAACCTGTTGAAGAATAAAGTTTTCAGTCTGATCAATATTTTGGGTCTTGCTATAGGCATATCGGTATTTCTGGTCACCATGCTCTATGTTTTTTTTGAACGTAGTTACGATACGCAATACCGCTATGCCGACATGATGTTTCGGGTTAGTATCGATGGGTATGAAGAAGGGCGACTCATTTGGCAGGATGCTGAATCGTATTTTGCATCGGGGCCGGATCTTAAAAAGAAGTATCCTGAGGTTGCCGATTTTGCCAGGATCTTTCAATATTTTCCGGGTTATGTAAAAATTGACAATCAAAAATATGAACCCGACAGGATATTCCTGGCCGAACCTTCTTTTCTGAAATACTTCGAAGTACAAATGATCGAAGGCGATACAGGCACTCTTTTGGTTGAGCCTAACACCATCATGCTCTCAAGGTCTATGGCTCTTAAGTATTTTGGTACAACTGGCGTAGTGGGGAAAACCTTAATGGTTGACGACCGGTTGTATACCGTTACCGGTATATTTTCCGATTGTCCGGCAAACAGTCATATTCATTATGATATGCTTATATCGCTCGAAACAGGCTTTTCATTGCGAGAGGATGTTTTCAGCAATAAATATTCCAACAACAGTATGCAAACGTATCTTGTACTTCATACATCAGCGGATTATGGAGCGGTTGTGCAAAAAATTTACAACGATACAACCATCATACCCTGGAACAATGAGCATCACCTGTTGCAGCCCGTCAGCGATATTCACCTGCATTCACATAAGCCTTATGAAGTGGAGACAAATGGCAATGCCCGCGTAGTCAACTTCCTTTTTATTATAGGATTCATTTCGGCCATCATTGCGTGGTTGAATTACATTAACCTTACCACAGCCCGGTCTTTAGAAAGGGCAAGAGAAGTAGGTATCCGCAAGATTTCCGGGTCAACTACCGGTAGACTGGTCACCCAGTTTGTCATAGAGTCACTTACATTGAACCTGTTGGCTATATTGGTATCCGTAACGCTCCTGCAGGTATGCATCCCCTTTTTAAGTAAACTGTTGCAAAACAGATGGGTTTTTACTTTTCAAAATCTGGTTGCTTTACTGCCCTTTATATTAATGGTGCTGACCGGAGGTATGGTGCTTTCCGGTCTGTACCCGGCATTTGTGCTTTCGCGCATTAAACCTGCAGCAGTGATTAAGCATGTTCAGAAAACAAGTCAGGGCCGTTTCCTCCGGATGGTGTTGACCGTATTTCAGTTCACTGCTGCAACTATTTTGATAGCGGCAACCCTGGTGATTTTCAAACAGAACAGGTATATGATGGAACACGATACCGGATTTGTCATGGATAACATTATTGCCCTTTCTTTTCCATCTTCGGTTGACAATGAGGCTGATAGCAGTACCATTGCCGCTTTCTACAGCGAAATCAGCAAGTTCTCATTTGTGGCAGATTATTGTGCGGCAAATACCCTTCCGGGTACCGGCTCATTCGATCTTAATTCAAATACCGGTGTTCATCGCGCCGGTGATGACGATAACCCGGGAAATATCCTGTACTATCAAACGTGGATTGATGACCGGTTTATTGATATGCTAAAAGTCAGGCTGGTGGCAGGCCGGAATTTCTCAGCTTCCCTGTCCGGTGATAAAAAGTGCATTCTCATTAATCAATTGGCATGTACTTTACTCGGATTCCATTCCCCGGCTGATGCCATTGGCAAGACAGTTTATATGGGAGGAGAGCAATATTTTGAAGTCATAGGTGTGGTGAAGGATTTTTACTACTATTCCCTTAAAAATCCTGTTTACCCAATGATTATGAATTATAACCCGGGCATGGAACAAGCCCGTTACATTGCGTTAAAAATGATCAATGATGATCATTTTAAAGTGAATGTAAAAACCCTGGAAGAAGCCTACAAGCGGTTTTTTCCTGACGATCTCTTTTCATCGTTTGTATTGCAGGATACCTATTACCAACAATACAATATTGACAGGCTTTTTCAGCAGGCAACATTTTTGTTTTCTGCCATTGCTATATTCATTGCCTGTATGGGTTTGTTTGGTATATCCGTGTTGGATCTTACTTCGCGAACAAAAGAAGCCGGAATCCGTAAATCGATTGGTGCAACAGGCCTTTCCATAGCAGGGTTGTTTGTCAGAAACAACCTGATTATCATTGGCATATCGTTACTGATTTCCCTGCCTTTTTCTTCATATATTATGCGAAAATGGCTGGATGGATTTCCAGTCCGGATTGATTTGGGCTGGTGGTTTTATGTAATACCCGCCCTTACGGTTATTCTTATAGCGCTTTCGGCCATAAGTCTGAATATGCTTCAGATTGCCCGCACCGATCCGGCTGTATCATTGCGGTATGAATAAATAGCTAATTTGCATACCAAATTACCAAGCTTTCTTTATTTTTATCCATTATGGGTAGTCTCGGGTATACCTTAATTGTTATATGAACCTTTGAGTTACACTTAAAAAGTTTATATTCGGTTACGGTTTCTTCCTGATTCTATTTTTACAGTAATACATGAAAAATACACCGCTGATAAAAGAATTACTCATCCGGATCTCGAAAGGTGATACGAATTCTTTCAGGCGTTTTTACGACAGTTTTTTTCAGAAAGTGTGGCATATCGCCCGTTGTTTTATCAAATCAGAGGCCGTATGCGAGGAAATCGTATCGGATGTTTTTATTACCGTGTGGTTTAACAAAGAAAAACTCCCCGAAATTCAGAATATTGAGGCCTATCTCTATATTGTCACCCGAAATAAAGCATTTAATTACTACGATAAAGCGGAACGAATTCCCACCGTTTCGTACGATTCGCCTGTTGAATCGGGTTTTGATAGTGGAAACCCTGAAGATATCCTTATTTCAGCGGAGATGGAGGAGGCTTTTCAAAAATCAATCATGTTGTTACCGGAACAATGCAGGATCATTTTTCAACTCTCTCGTGACGAAAAACTTACGCACCGGCAAATTGCAGAGATTCTCTCCATTGCTGAAAATACCGTACATGCCCAAATGGTCACCGCGCTGAAAAAATTGTACGATTCGTTGAAAAAGTACATGGCTGTGCTTTTGTAAATAACTGTTAATGTATTTATTGCATTTTTTTGTTTATTTTTTTACGGAAGGCTATAGCTATGTCGTGTTTTTTTGCTGTCATATCAATAACAAATAATAAGAGATGGTTGAAAATGATCTTACAATATGGGCTGCACTTTCTGCCGTATTAAACGGAAGCGCGTCCAATGAAGAAAAGTCGCTTGTAAATGCATGGATGGACCAATGTGATGAAAACAGGAAATTTGTTGAATTGCTTGATAACGACTCCGGAAAAAATGTGCTTCCTGATGTTGATACCCGGGAACGTATTTATTCGCGAATAGAAGCTGCTGCGCTGCCAGTAAAAAAAGTCCGTCGCATAGGTTTACGGGTTCCTGCAGTGGCAGCAGCCGCAACCATTATCGTCATGCTGGGCCTGTTCGGTTTATTATTCAATCGTGGAGCCCATGACGAAATGGTTTACCTTGAGTCGGTTACGCCTTTTGGCGTAAAAACAAAATTCAGGTTATCCGATAGCACATGGGTTTATCTTAATGCCGGCACCACACTCGAATATCCTGCGCAATTCAAGGGCAAAACCAGGGAAGTTTTTCTGAAAGGGGAGGCCTATTTTGAGGTAAGTAAAGACGCGGATCATCCGTTTATTGTAAAAACTTCCAACATTGCTATTCAGGTGCTGGGTACCCATTTCAATGTAAAATCATTTCCGGAAGAACACCTGTTTGAAGCTACGTTGTTGGAAGGGTCTGTGAAGCTTTGCCCGGGAAATACAGCTAAAAATACCAAACCGGTAACACTTCAGCCAAACCAAAAAGCATGGTATTGTGAAAGCACGGGTAAAATTGAAATTCAGGAGGTGAATGCAAAGCTTGAAGTGTCGTGGAAAGATGGCAAATTTTACTTTGACAATCAACGGTTGCACTTAATTCTAACCAACCTCGAGCGTAATTACAATGTACCCATAAGAATTTGTTCTCCTGAACTCCATGATGAGGTGTATTCGGGCCTGTTTGACAAAAACCGAACTGTTTATCAGACCCTGGATATTATGAAGCTCCACAATGATTTTTATTATCAAACCCGAAATGATACAATACTAATCTATAAAACCAGGTAACCCCCGGGTTTACCGATTCCCTGACTAATTATTAACCTAAACTTTAAACCACCATGAACAGTTCCTGATAAAAAGAGAAACCGGAAAAATGCGCTAACATTTTCCGGTTTCAGGGTCGTTTCGGCCAAAATACAATGTGCTAACCATATTTAAAACCAAAACTTACGAATTTATGAAAAATTTTTCATACGGGGCTTTATGCAGTCCCATCCCTAACTACATCAAACTACTGAGAATTATGAAACTATCGATATTATTGGCTTTGATGTGCATTGTGGGCGTACATGCTTCAAACTCGTATTCCCAGCAAACTACGCTTAACCTCGAATTAGAGAATGTAACCATAAAAGAGCTATTCGATGAAATCGGTCAACAGAGTGAGTTTTTGTTCTGGTACAATAACAATGAGCTCAACGACAAGGAGACCGTAACCTTATCGGTTAAAGACCAGACCATAGGCACTATTCTTGCGCTGGCACTAAAGGATCAGCATTTGGCTTATGAGGTAAAGGACCGGGTGGTTGTCATATACAAACCGGCAGACGATAAAGGAGTTTCGGGCCTTCTTCAGCAACAAAAGGTTACCGGAACAGTTACAGATGCCAATTCCGGAGAACCTTTGCCAGGTGTATACATTATGATTGAAGGTACTAATACCGGATGCATAACCGACAACAGGGGATATTATGCATTGGAAGTCCCGGATCTACAAGCAGTGCTGAGTTTTTCCTACATTGGCTATATTACCGAAAAAATACCGGTTGAAGGCAAATCTGTTATTGACGTTAAGCTTATGCCTGATATAACAGCATTGGAAGAAATTGTTGTTATAGGTTACGGTACGCAGCGAAGAGGATCTGTTACCAGTTCGGTGGCCTCTGTTAAACAGGATAATTTCGTTCAGGGAGGCGTAAGGGATGTCGGGCAGCTCGTCCAGGGGAAAATTGCCGGGTTAACCATTTCAACTGTCAGTGGTGATCCTACCAGCAATACACAGGTAAGATTAAGAGGAAATTCCACCCTTTTGGGCACAAGTACCAATCCCCTTGTGATTGTTGACGGGGTTCCCGGTGATTTTAATACGGTTGCCCCCGAAGATATTGAAGCCATTGATGTATTGAAAGACGGTTCGGCAGCTGCAATATACGGAACCCAGGGAACCAATGGTGTGATAATCATTACCACCAAAAAGGCAGGCGGCAATTATACCAGCACAGTTGATTATTCGGGTTACACAAGTACCCAGATGATTGCCAGAAAGCTGGAAATGTCAACCGCTGCCGATATTCGCAACCAGATTGCCGATGGATATCGCTCTCCTAGTGACGATTTGGGGTTTTCAACCGACTGGCTAAAGGAAATTACCCGCACGCCGCTTAGTCATTCGCATAATCTTACCATACGGGGAGGCAACCACCAGACGAATTTCCTGGCAAGCGCCAATTACAAATCAACTGAAGGTATTTTCCTGAAATCAGACAACCGCATATCAAATATCCGTGCTGACATAAACCATTTATTGTTCGATGGAAAAGTCAGGATTAATATCAATGCAACAACCCGGTTTAACAAATATACCACCACCGGAGATGGTTATGGGTTTAATGGCTACACCTACAGAATGGCCAATATTTATAACCCAACAGCTCCTTTGAAAAATGAGGATGGTTCATGGTACGAAGAAGTGGGGGGCTTCAATTACGACAACCCGGTAGCGCGTATTAAAGAAAGTGACGGACGTAACAGCACGCAGTTCAGCAGGGTGAATGGCTCTGTATCTTACGAACCTGTAAAAGGATTGATTCTGAAATCACTTGTTTCTTATAGCAAATTCGATGAATCGCGCGGGTATGCCGAAACCAAGAACCACATTTCAACGCTGCGCTATGGATTGAATGGTTTTGCCTCCACAGGGTCAACCGAATCGGTTGACCGGCTGCTTGACCTGACCGCAGAATACAATAAAACCATGCAGAAGCATAACGTTGGCATACTTGTCGGTTACAGCTACAGGGATAATGAATGGTATACCAATTGGATGAGAAATGTTGATTTTCCCACAGATGTTTTTGGATACAGCAACATACAACTTGGCCGGGGACTTAAAGAGGGGGATATAAATTCCGGTGTACACAGCGCCCGCAATGTAACAAACCTGATAGGTTTTTTTAGCAGGATAAACTATAGTTACGCCGATAAATACCTGTTAATGGCAAGTATAAGGCGTGAAGCAGCAAGTCAGCTTGTTGGCACCAAGGACCCCTGGGGTAACTTTCCAGCCATTTCATTGGGGTGGAGGATCTCCAAAGAATCGTTCATGCAGAACCTTGAATTTGTAGATGACTTAAAAATCAGGGGTGGATACGGGGTTACCGGATCACAGCCCAGGGATTTGTTTTTAGGTGTGGCAACATTGGGTTACAGTGGTTATTTTTATTCCGATGGCATATGGCGAAACTCACTCGCGCCTACGCAGAACCCAAATTCTCACTTAAGATGGGAAGAAAAGAAAGAAACAAATATTGGTTTTGACTTTTCAATGTTCCGGAACCGCATAAGTGGTACTGTCGACTACTATTTACGCCGGATCGACGGACTTCTTTACGATTACACGGTTCCCATGCCGCCCAACCAGGTTTCAACTACGCGTGCCAATGTGGGGAAAATGGATAATAAAGGAATAGAAGTATTGTTAAATGTTGTTCCGATTCGCACCAGCAACTTTGAATGGACTTCAAGCCTGAGCTTTTCCACAAACAAAAACAAACTTGTTACCTTGTCAAATGAGCTATATGAGAGCTCAACAGGGTATATCAACGATGGTGTTACCGGTGAACCCATTCAAACCTATACCCACAGGCTTAAGGTGGGCGGAGCTGTCGGAGAGTTCTACGGTTTCAAGGTTGTAGATATCACCGATGCGGGCAGATGGGTATACCTCGATAAGGAAGGTCAACAGGTGGAATCAGAAGATTTCGAAAGAACTGACGAAAACAAAATGGTATTGGGGAACGGACTGCCCAAGTTTTACGCCGGCTGGAACCATACGTTCAGGTATAAAAATCTTGACCTGGGTATTACCATGCGTGGAGCATTCGGTTTTCAAATCCTTAATTTCGACCGGATGTATCTCGAAAACACCAAAACCACACAGTATAATCGTCTGCGCTCAGCATACGACAAAGTATTCGGCAAGGCTGTTTTAAGCACACAGGAAGATCTCGAATTCAACAGCTACTATATCGAAGATGGCGACTACTGGAAGATAGACAACATTACACTGGGCTATAATTTTAACCTGGCAAATAGTAACATCATTAAGTCGGCAAGGCTATATGTCTCAACGCTTAATACAATAATCCTTACAAAGTATAAGGGCCTCGATCCGGAAGTACAAATCGACGGGCTGGAACCGGGAAATGACTACCGCGACAAGTATCCTACTGTCCGCACTTTTACTTTGGGTTTGAATGTCAAATTTTAACAGAAACCGGTTATGAAAAAGATAATAAAAAAAATACTGCCATTTGCCTGTATCGCTGTGCTTAGCATTTACTTTTCATGCACTGAACTCGAGGATACAAGCTATACCACTATTATAACAGATTCATTTAGTCCAACCGATGAAGATGTTGCCGCAATTACTTCTTCGGCATACAATAACTGGCGGTCGCTTCTCCTGGAATGGAACGGGGTTTGGCGTTCGCAGGAAGTTGGCGCCGACCAGATTGTTATTCCTGCCCGTCCCAATGGTTGGGTAGACGGAGGTATATTCCGCCGGATTCACGAACATAAATGGACAGCCGATGAGGACAATGTATTACAGGGATGGAACAGAACCTATGCCGGCATTTCCAATTGCAACCGGATTATCGACCAGATTGAATCGGGCTTTGTTCCTATTGAAGATCCGGATACCAAAAATGCCTTGATTGCCGAGCTAAAAGTGCTCAGGGCAAGCTATTATTATGTGCTTTGTGACCTATATGGAAATGTGCCCATTGTTACCCGGTATAATGTGGAACCTGGGTTTTTACCCGAACAAAGCTCAAGAGCTGAAGTATATCAGTTTATCGTACAGGAGATAACCGATAACCTGCCCTATTTGTCGAGAACACGGGGAGGTATGTATTACGGCCGTTTTAATGTTTGGGCCGCCCGCACCCTGCTGGCTAAAATGTACCTGAATGCTGAGGTTTATTCGGGCACACCTCAATGGGAAAACTGCATCATACAATGTGATTCAATTATCAATTCAGGTGTTGGTTTTGATCTCGAATCTGATCAGAAACTTGTTTTTATAACCGAAAACCAGGATTCCAAAGAGATTATCTATGGCCTGGCTATTGACGATAAATACACCACCAATTGGAACACTTTTGATATCCACATGCAAACGCTTCAGCCCGAGAACCAGGCCACATACAGGCTGCCTCAAACCCCCTGGGGCGGTATGTGCGCTATTCCCCAGTTTATTAATACGTTCGATCAGGACGACTCGAGGTTGACCCGCAATTTTATCATGGGCCAGCAGTACTCGGCCGGAGGGTCACCGCTTATTTGCAATATGGCTGAATTCAAAGGACAACCCCTGAATTTTGTAAACGAAGTGCCCGGCGTGGATTCTTCGCAGGCCGTTCATGGCTACAGGTTTGGTAAATTTGAAATAGCAGTTGGGGCAAGCAATATTTTAAACAACGATTATCCGTTGTTTCGCTATGCCGATATCCTCATGATGAAAGCAGAATGTTTACTGCGCACTGCACATGCCGATGAAGCTGCCGTTATTGTAACAGAAATCAGGGAACGTGCCTTCAGGTCAAACCCCGACAAGGCCTTAGTTACCGGTGCCGAATTACAAATGGGAAGCGCTTACGATTATGGACTTAGAGATCACAGAAACACCTCTTATCAGGGAGGTGCCGATATTCAATACGGCAGGTTTCTGGATGAACTTGGCTGGGAATTTAACCAGGAAGGCCGACGGCGCCAGGATATGATCCGTTTTGGGGTTTATACAACAAAAGACTGGTTCTCTCATGCATCACAAGGGCCTGATAAAGCGCTGTTCCCTATTCCCAATAATGCATTAAATACAAATGTCAATCTTACGCAAAACCCGGGTTATTAATTCATTTATCCCAACGGGTTGCTGATTTCTTTGTGTCCTTCCTGGCCTTTATGGTGAATCAGGAAGGACACATTAACCATTTTAATAACTATGATAAATCGTAAAAACTTCTTAAAACAAGCATGTGTCTCCGGAGTATGTTTGTGCGGATTCGGGCGCCTGCTTGCCAATACCGGGAAAATCAATAAGCATTCCTTAAGCCGTTTGGATATTGATCAGGATGCATTGATTACGCAAAAATGGGTACTCAACTTATTGAAAAATCTTGAGAATGAAGCACCTGAAACAATCAGGACATTGATCAGGCAAAATGGACAAATTCATTATAAGTTGTTGAATTTCGAAGAAACGTTGGCTGATTACAAAGGAAATATCGAAAAATTTGCCGTATTTCTCGAAAAGAACTGGGGGTGGATGATTAATCTCAACAAAGAAGAGAGAACCTTAACGGCAAATGAAAACAAGTCAATATGTGTGTGCCCCATCGCTAAAGGACATAATACGGCATCAGCACTCTTATGCTATTGCTCTGAAGGTTTTGCCGAAATGATGTTCTCTGCTGTACTGGAAAAAAAAGCAACAGCAAAAGTTATTTCTTCCATTCTACGGGGCGATAAAAACTGCATATACCAGGTAAAATGGTGAGGAAAAAAAGCATGTATTTTTCCAATAAAGGGTAATAGCACATTTACTTCAAACTATTTAATTATATTTTATTAATGATGAAACAATTAACAATTCTTTTTTGCTGTTTATTATCACTTGCAAGTAACGCCCAGGACCATTCCGTAGTTAATCTGTTCAGGTTACAGGATGTGGAGCTCTTACCCGGCGTTTTTAAAGAAGCTCAAAATACAGATACCAGGTACGTCATGGCTATGGATCCTGACAGACTTTTGTCTCCTTATCTCAGGGAAGCCGGACTTAAACCTAAAGCGCCATCTTATACCAACTGGGAAAATACCGGGCTGGACGGTCACATATGCGGGCATTATCTTTCTGCTTTGTCGATGATGTACGCTTCAACAGGCGACACCACAGTATTTAAACGGCTAAACTATATGATCGACGAATTACAAAAGTGCCAGGAACAAACAGGTACAGGTTATCTGGGTGGCGTACCGGATAGTAAATCATTATGGGATAGCATCGCGAAAGGGGAGTTTGAGGCAGGATCTTTCAATGTTAACAAAAGCTGGGTCCCCTTGTATAATATTCACAAAATGTACGCCGGTTTGTATGATGCATATCAACATGCAGGCATTGACAGGGCAAAAGATATGCTGATCGGTTTTACCGATTGGATGATTGGTGTTACAGCAAACCTTTCCGATGAACAAATCCAGGCATTGCTGCAGTCGGAACATGGCGGACTGAATCACGTATTTGCCGAAGTAGCTGCCATAACAGGTGACAAAAAATACCTTAACCTGGCAAAACGGTTTTGTCACCAAAGCATATTGCTTCCGCTTACCGAAAAAAAAGACGAATTGGACTATAAACATGCCAATACACAAATCCCAAAAGTTATTGGTTTTGAACGAATAGCGACATTAACCGGAGATGAGAAATACCATACAGCTTCCCTTTTCTTCTGGGACAATGTGGTTAACCATCGTAGCGTTGCCATTGGAGGCAATAGCGTGCGGGAACACTTTCATCCTGTTGATGATTTTTCGTCCATGACAACCAGTGAACAGGGCCCTGAAACCTGCAACACCTATAATATGCTTAAGCTTACCAAAATGCTGTATTGCGCAGATCCAAATGAAAAATACATCAATTATTACGAACGGGCGTTGTATAACCATATATTATCATCACAACATCCTGGTAAAGGTGGCTTTGTTTATTTTACATCCATGAGGCCTGGACATTACCGGGTATATTCGCAGCCACATACCAGCATGTGGTGCTGTGTTGGCTCAGGTATGGAAAATCATGCCAAATACGGGGAATTGATTTATGCTTATTCCGGCAATCGTTTGTTTGTAAATTTGTTTATTCCATCGCGACTGAATTGGAAAGAAAAAGGAATTACTATTTCACAGCATACCACATTCCCGGAAGAGGGTAAAACAGTTTTGTATATCGAAAAAACAGAAACTCCAAGTTTTTCATTGCAATTAAGATATCCCCATTGGGTGACTCCCGGGGCCATGCAAGTTGCCATCAATGGTAATGCATTGAAGATAACTGCCAACCCGGGTGACTATTTCAGCGTTAACAGGAACTGGAGCGTTGGCGATCGTATTGTAATAACCCTGCCCATGCAAATCAACATCGAACATCTTCCTGACAGTTCAGATTATGTAGCTGTGAATTATGGTCCGGTTGTTTTGGTCGCCAAAACAGACACAGCCGATTTGAAAGGCCTTTTCGCCGATGATAGCCGGATGGGGCATGTGGCCTCTGGCCGCCTATTGCCACTGCACGAAATGCCTGTATTTGTGAGTTCCACTTCTCATGTTCAGTCAAAAATAAAAGCGGTTAACGGCAAACCAATTACTTTTTCAGCACAGGAATTAATATATCCCAATAAATATAAAACCCTTGAGTTAATGCCTTTTTACAAGGTGCATGATTCGCGGTATATCATTTACTGGCAATTGGTAACGCCTGAAAAGCTTGAACAAATGCAGCAACAAATGGCACAGGAAGAAGCAAAAAGACAAAAGCGCAACGAACAAACGCTCGATGTTGTATATGCAGGTGAACAGCAACCTGAATCGGATCACTTTGTTAAAAGTGAGCAATCGATTACAGGTGTATCCAATGGACGTCACTGGCGTTCGGCAAAAGGCTGGTTCAGCTATATACTTAACAACAAAGATCAGCTTGCCGCAGTGTTGCAGGTTACTTACCTGAAAGCCGGCAAAGGCAAAAGTTTTGTAATTACCGTAAATAATACAATTGTCGCTGAAGTGACTTTGGATGGTGACGAAGTAGGTTTTATATCTGCTGATTATAGCCTGCCTGAGGCTGTCCTGAGAGAAGCAAAGGATCAGCTGCTGGTTAAATTCATTGCAGCCGATGGATCTGAGACCGGACGGATATGTGAAGTAAGGTTGCTGAAAAAAGAATAAGGTATTCGGAAAACTTTATCTTCCATCTCAGTAACTCTTTAATTGGGAAAGATCGGTGAATTGCCGTTTTATGCCCCGGTGGAATAACTCCGGATCATACCCAGGAGCATTTTCGAAATCTGCTCGTAGCTGTCGTAAAACTCCTTGAACTGCGTTTCATCCACCAATTCCATTTCTTTCGCCGTCTCAAGGATGGCAACCGACTCGAATACGCCACCGCGGGCAACGGTCAGGCACTGACGCTTTTCAACGTTGGTCATCCTGCCGGTTCCTTCTGCCAAATTAAGGATGATACTCATGCTCGAACGCTTCCATTGTTCTTTTATGTAAGCATCCATGGTGGGATGATTAATGATGAATTTCAGTATTCTCGCGTTATTGCTTTTTACTACCTGATATACATCAAGCTTTTCAAAATCGAACATAAGTCGTGTTTTTTTATCCGTGCGAAGATAGTAATTTATCTGAACTATGGATAGTTTCATGCCGGACCTCAAACAAGTTTGGGATGGGGATTATTGCATGATCCCTATGGGGGGGGCTCCCTGCATCGGAAATTCAATCCCTCCATCGCTTCGCGCTGGCGTTGAAAAAGGGCGCGGGGATTATTGCATGATCCCTATGGGGGGCTCCCTGCACCGGAAATTCAATCCCTCCATCGCTTCGCGCTGGTGTTGAAAAAGGGCGCGGGGATTATTGCATGATCCCTATGGGGGGCTCCCTGCATCGGAAATTCAATCCCTCCATCGCTTCGCGCTGGCGGTATTTTTCAAAAAAAATAGACCTCAAACAAGTTTGGGCCTATTTTTTTTGAAAAATACCGGGCTTTCGCCAGGGATTGAATTTCCGGTGCGGAGAGAGGGGGATTCGAACCCCCGGTACCAGTTACCCAGTACGACAGTTTAGCAAACTGTTGGTTTCAGCCACTCACCCATCTCTCCCGGTGCTGAAATTTGCTATTTTAAAGTTTCACAAAAGTATAAAATATGATTGCAATCACAAAAGTTTACAAAAAAATGTTTGTCATCCTGATTTTGGTTGTTTGCACAAAGTTTTGCTAATTTGTAGTGAAATTATTTACCTGAAAGTTAATAACCAATAACATTATTATGAAAACCCTGTACTTGTTATTTTGCATGCTATTTCTTGCAAGCTTTTCATCAAACGCACAATTGATTGACGTTAAAAAAGCGATCAAAAACAAATCTATCGACCGCGCCAACCAGAGAACCGAACAAGGCATTGATAAAGGCCTTGATGCTGCAGAAGATGGAGTGAAGAGTGTTTTTAAAAAGGATGATAACAATGAATCTGAGGATGAAGAGTCCACTGAAAACAACGACGAAGAAGTTGAATCAAGCGATGACGAGGAAGCCGGACAAACCAAAACGGCTCAAAAGCCTGCCCAGCCCAAACTTGAATCCTATACCAGGTATGATTTTGTTCCCGGTGACCAGGTTTTGTTATTTGAAGACTTTTCACAGGATGCCATAGGTGATTTCCCGGCATTGTGGACTACCAACGGATCGGGTGAAATCCGCAACCTGAATAATTACCCAGGCAACTGGCTCTACATGAACTCCAGGGATAACGTATATTCCCTGATGCGCGACCTGACATTACCCGATAATTTTATCATAGAATTCGACCTGGTGCCTGTTCCGGAAGAGGAAGACGGCCGACACAGCGGCTTATACATGTCGCTGTACCAGGGAACGGGTGAATATCTTGATGATGGCCTCTTCCCGGGAACAGGCGGAGCTCATGTTACTGTAACAACTGACAGGTGGGGCGTTCAGGGATACTCCGACGATGCACAACAAATGCTCGATGGCAATACCGAGATAGCCCCGGTAAAACTTAACCAGCTGAACCATGTGATTATTTGGGTACAAAAGCGCCGGCTTCGTATTTATCATGGCGGACAAAAGGCTCTTGATTTGCCTACCGTATTGTATCAACAGGTAAAATTCAACCGGCTTCGTTTTTCATTATGGGGTCATAACGGGTTTCATTATCTTACCAATTTGCGCATTACTTCTGCAGCTCCCGATATGCGCAGCAAATTGCTGACCGAGGGAAAACTGGTAAGTTACGGTATTTATTTTGATGTCAATAAAGACATAGTAAAACCTGAATCAAACGGCACCTTGAAAGGGATAGCCCAGGTGCTGACCGAAAATCCCGATGTGAAGATTCAAATTGTAGGACACACTGATGCAGATGGTGCGGATGCGGCAAATCTCGATCTTTCCAAACGCCGTGCCGCTTCGGTTAAAAATGAGTTGGTTAAAACTTTTGGTATCGACGCTTCCCGTATTGAAACCGATGGGAAAGGCGAGTCCGTGCCTGTCGCCGCTAACGACACTCCCGCCAACAAAGCGCTAAACCGCAGGGTGGAATTCATTAAACTATAAAATCCGGAAAGTAATAATCTTAACCTAAGAGGCTGTCTAAAAAGTCATAAAAAGAGCGTAGTCTGGAGACTACGCTCAGCATACAGAGCTGACATTCTGCACAATGCGCTGGGCGTAGTTTGTAACTACGCCTAACAAAATGACTTTTTAGACAGCTTCTTTTTACACGAACACGCTAATACTGTTGATGAATGAATACAACCCTGCGCACCGTGAACGTATAATATTGCATAATTTTACGTTCATGCGACTAGCACAAAAAACTTGGGTACTGATAGCAGGGCTTTTATTACTACTGGCCACTACCGCCTGTAATAACGACGAAGATATCCCCGGGGAAACCCTGGAAGTCAACCAATGGATTTATGAGAACATGAGTTCATTGTACCTGTGGTACGACCAGATGCCCAAAGTGGACTACACGCAGGAAAAGGATCCTGAAGAATATTTTTATAAATTACTTCCCGAAACCGATAAATGGTCATATATAACTGAAGACTATGCATCGCTGGGTAAAAAATCCACCAGCAACACCCTGAAAACCATGGGTTACCACCCGTCGTTCTTCCTGTTGCCCGATAACAGCGTGATTATGGCTGTTAGTTATGTTTATCCGGGATCAGCAGCTGATGTAGCCGGACTGAAAAGGGGCGATATCATTCTTTCGGTCGACGACAAGGTGATGAACCAATCCAATTATTACGAAACCTATTCGGCCAGTGAATATACCGTACAATTGGGCAGCCTGGTCGGGAATACACTGTATTTTACCGGCGAATCCATATCGCTCAGCGCCAAAGAACTATCAAAAGACCCGGCCATTTACAATACCATTTTTAACATCAATCAACAGAAAATCGGTTACCTGGTTTACGTGGAATTCCTGGCGGGTGAAGACGATGAATTCCACAACAGCCTGAACGAGATATTCTCGTGGTTTGCCAGTGCTGGCATCACCGAACTCATTGTCGACCTGCGTTATAATCCGGGTGGCGAAGGAGATGAAGCCATTCACCTTGCTTCGGGAATTGCTCCAGCCAATGTGGTTGCCGGCGAAGAAGTATTGGCACGCCTCGATTACAACAATATTCTTAAGCAATACCTGATATCAAAAGATTTGTATGACGATCAAAGCCAATACCTGTTCAATAGTGAGGCTGCCAATGTCGATCTCGACCGTGTGTACTTTCTTACAACATCCGAAACCGCGTCGGCCAGCGAACTGGTGATTTCCGGTCTCGAACCTTATATGGAAGTAATACAGATTGGAGGGGTAACCGCCGGTAAATATGTGGGATCGTGGATAATTCCCGACGAAAACGAAGAATGGGCTATAGCCCCCATTGTAATGAATTATACCAACGCCGACGGGAATACGGTCAAGAACGGGCTCATGCCTGACTATGTCATAAACGATGATGTGATGAATGCTCTGCAATTTGGTGATATTTCGGACCCCATGGTGGCCAAAGCACTGGAATTGGCTGTGGGATTCACCAGTAAGAGCAGTGAAACACAGCTTAAAAGCACTTCGCAGTTTGAAAAAATTATCCCTTACCAGTTAATACGCAAACAACAGCTTATTTCTCCGGCTGTTGGTCAGAAAGGCACTTCGTCGCTGTAATCGGCACCGGTGATATCATTTTTGCTGAAGCCGTCACCAACAATGTTCTTATTCATCTTTGAGCCACGGGTGACAGCCATAGTTTGCGCTTCGGTATCTTCAAGCGGACTGAGATAGTCTTCCTCCAGTTCAACAAACTTGGCAAACTCGTCCTTGAATTTGAGATACACATCGCCAATGGGACCATTACGATGCTTGGCAAGGATGATCTCGGCAATACCCCTTAACGAATTGCCGTTTTCGTCTTCCATCAGACCATATTTTTCGGGTCGGTGGATGAACATTACCATATCTGCATCCTGCTCAATGGCGCCCGATTCACGCAGGTCGGACAGTTGCGGACGCTTGTTGCCCGAACGGATTTCAACCGAGCGGTTCAGCTGTGATAAAGCTATTACCGGAATGTTCAGTTCTTTGGCAATACCTTTAAGCGATCGCGATATGGTACTTACCTCCTGTTCGCGGTTACCCCGGGTGTCGGGTGTTCCGGTCATCAGCTGCAGGTAGTCGATAATGATTATATCAATGTTGTGTTGCCTTTTTAACCTTCTGGCCTTGGCCCGGAGTTCAAATACCGATATGGCCGGTGTGTCGTCGATAAAAATAGGCGCATCCACCAGGCGTTTGATCTTATAGTCGAGTTGTTCCCATTCGAAGTCGGCCAGTTTTCCGTTGCGGATGCGGTTGGACGGGAGCTCTGTTTCGGCCACAATAAGCCTGTTAACAAGCTGCAGCGAAGCCATTTCGAGTGAAAAAATAGCTACCGAACGATTATGTTCAACGGCCATGTTACGGGCCATTGAAAGCACAAAGGCCGTTTTTCCCATCGATGGCCGGGCTGCCACAATCACCAGGTCGGAATTCTGCCAGCCATTGGTCATCCGGTCGAGTTTAGTGAAGCCCGAAGGAATACCAATCAGGCTGTCGGCCCTTTTGCTGGCTTCCTCAATCTGCATGATGGCCTCCTTGATCAGCACATTCACCTTTTGCGATTCCTTTTTGATATTGCCCTGGGCGATGTTGAACAATTCAGCTTCGGAAAAGTCGAGTAAGTCGTCAACATCGGTGCTTTCATCAAAAGCCCTTCCCTGAATTTCCGAGGATACCCTGATCAGTTCGCGCTGAATGAATTTCTGGGCAACAATACGCGCGTGGTATTCGACATGCGCTGCAGAGGCAACACGGCTGGTCAGCTGGGTAATGTATACCGGTCCGCCGACTTCCTCGAGCTGTTTTTTCTTACGTAATTCTTCCGTTACCGTAAGCAGGTCAATGGCTCTGTTGCCCGACGTGAGATCCGTAATGGCCTGGAATATCTTCTGGTGTTCTTCCTTATAAAAACTTTCGGGCTTAATGATATCAATAATCTGAAGAATGGCATCTTTTTCAAGCATGACAGCGCCCAATACGGCTTCCTCGAGTTCAATGGCCTGCGGCGGGATCTTTCCGAACTCAATGGCAACAGGCGTGACAGGTGAAGTATAGTTGGCTTTCTTTTGCGCCATGGTATTCAATACTTTAATTAACTATTGGTAATATGCGATAAGGCTTTCAAAAATAGACATTGAAGAATGGAATGAATATATATGCCCGGTTTGTTTTTAAACAGGTTACAAACCGGTCGCCGGAATTTTGTTGATAAAATTACAGGGTCATACTTGGAGATTTTAAGGCGCTCATAGCATGAGTTTTCAATCGTTTGGTCCATTACCTCGAAAAACGCTACTAATAAACAATTGTTATTATTGGTTTTGCATTCCCAAATAGTTAAGCACATTTTGTGTAAATTAACGTTTTCAAAACCAGTTTTTGTTTTCATGTATTACAATTTTCCGGCGCATGGGTCAGTTTTTCCCGCATGACAATACACAAAACATTGCCGATGCATTTACAGGTGGAACAAATTCATTACCGGTAAATGAAGTATTGGAGCCTTATATTTTAAACATTGCACATGGTGTGATTGACCATCCGCAACTGGCATCATTTGCTGCACGGCCGGTACCTACCGGCAACGTGGTTATGTTCCTTCACTCCGGTTGTCCGCTCGAGATTTACGACAGTGATTTCAAGTGCATCGGCGCCTTTGCATATTTTGTGACCGGTGTTCATGCATTGGACGAACTTACCTATCTCAGGGCGCACGGAAGAATTGACAACCTGGTTATCACCTTTAAACCCGGCGGGTTTTCAAGGATTTTTAATTGCTCTGCCTATACAATCATGAACAGGGTGGTTGAAATGGACAAATTGGTGGATTCCGAAATGCTTGTTGCCCTGGAAAATATTGCCGCAACATCCAATGTTGAAGCAAGAATTGCAAAACTCAATGTATTTCTGCTCGGATTGTTACACAAAAGTAGTTTCATTACCCGCAAAAACCACCTCGACGTACTGGAACTGATAAACAGGAATTGCGGGAATGTCAGCCTGCAGGAAATATGTAAAAACCTCAACGTTTCTTCCAGAACCATACAACGCTCTTTTCAGGTGAATGTTGGCATTTCGCCCAGAGAGTATATCCGGATCATTCGCTTTAACAATGTTTTTCAGTATTTGCTGGAAAACAACCTGGAGGACTGGCAGGAAATCATCTTCCGTTTTGGTTACTATGACCAGTCGCATTTCATTCACGATTTTAAGTCGGTTACCGGCTTTACACCACTTAAGTTTATTGGTTTTCGCCAGCACGGGGCTATTTTCCTCGACCGTTTCCAGGTTGTCAGAAAAGTCTCAGACCTGATGAGCTAAGAAAAGTACACTTCTTTTTTTGTAAATTTTATTTTTTTCCGTTTCAGGCGTCGTAATATTCCTGAAGTGTCGTGTTTTTACAATTTTTTCAGGAATGCAGTTCTTATTTTTAATCTATGCATTGCTGTTCTTTCCGGGACTCATGGTTATTAAACAACATGTCGATGAAAGCATTTATCAAAACAATCATTCTTCTCTGGTTTTTGCTTTTGATTAATCAACACAGTAACGGTCAGATCACTTACGATTATTATAAAAACCCTGACAAAATTGGTTCAACCAATCCCCAGGCTACGGCTAATTTTATTCGAAGCTTTGAGTTTGTCATGCAGTGGGGAGAGGAGGACGCCGATAGTGCTATTTATTATATGCAGAGAGCAATTGAAGAGGACAGCCTCTACGCCATAGCCTATGCCAGTTTGGGCCATATGATCAAATATGGCGGCTACAATGGCACCTCAATAGATACCGATTCCATTAAAAAACTGGCTGAAAAAGCTCTTGCAATCAATTCGAGGTGTGGCGATGCCCTAACTCTGATGAGTTGGGTTCATTTTATGAACAACAATTACCAGTTAGCGATTGAATCATGCAAAAGCGCAGTGGCTTCTGAGCCTGATCATCGCGAGACCTGGTTTTGGCTGGGTGTAAGGTATGCCCATCTTCCGGAAAAGATAGATTCTGCCATATACGCGTTTCACAAAAGTCTTGAAACAGATTCCCTGTTTGGTCAACCCCACCAGAAACTTGGGTGGATTTACCTGTACGACAAACCCGACTTTCAGCTGGCTGCTTATCATTTCA
>CAZUBW010000061.1:0-15837 GCA_964618645.1 uncultured Bacteroidales bacterium
AAATGGAACTCTCTGAACAGACACATGGCTAATTATACATTTTTCTAACTTTATTAACAAGCTCTAATTACCCTAATAACTATAAAAAAACTATCAGCCATTAACCATGAGTAATAAACTTAACCAGTTGATTCAGCTATTAAAAGAATATCTGGGCATATTCTCAGGCATTGGCTTTGGATTATTCCTGTTTGTGTTGTTTTTTCAACCCCTCCCGCTTGACAGACTCGATTTCAATGACAGGTTGATTTTTATTGCCGTGCTGGCAGGGATTATTTTTTTCATGATGACGTTCATCAGGATTCTATTTTCCGGACTACTTCAAACGCCATTCGAAGCTTCTGAGCAATCAGCCATCTGGAATTTCTTGATGGGTATCAGCCTTTTCATATTAAGCGCTGTTGCGCTGACTTTTTATATAAGGTATGTAGGTGGTATACGGGTCACGTTTCATATCATGCTGAAAATAATTCTCATTTCCCTGGTCGCCCCTGTGACAATCAGGTTATATGATATGATCAGTCAACTGAGAAACAACAACAGGTTGCTCCTTCAGGAGAAAAAAGCCTTATTGAAAATAATCGAAACTTATAAAGATCACTACCTGGAGGAATCTGTTGCGTTTGCCTCAGAAACCGGTTCAGACCCGTTGAAATTGCAACTTGCCGAAGTGGCTTTTGTTCGTTCAGCCGACAATTATGTAGAAATATGCTACCGCGAAGGAAATGTCATGAAGAATAAACTGATCAGGAACACGTTGAAAGCTGTTGAAAATCAACTGAAACCATATCCAAGCTTTATGCGTTGTCATCGCATCTGTATTGTTAATATTCACTTTGTTGAAAAACTATTTAAGCATCACGATCATTACCTGATCAGCTTAAAGGACTCTGCCGAAAAACTTCCGGTCTCGCGCCAATACCTGCTAAAAATCAAGGAGGTACTGTAAAAGGGGCGAGCGCCATTTACCCCCATGTTTTTTCACCCGCCACTTTTTCGTTGCGTTTATCACACGAAACACGCTGCCTGTCCCATAACACTTTGAACGCACTGCAACAGATTATAACTTTAGCGGGTAATTTATCCGAGTAATCATAATAATCCTGACCTTTAACATGAACATACTTTTTGTATATCCTAAATACCCCGATACCTTCTGGAGTTTCAAGCATGCCTTGCGTTTTATATCCAAAAAAGCAGCCATACCGCCGTTGGGGTTAATTACTGTATCGGCCATGCTACCGCGGGACTGGAAGAAAAAACTTGTGGATATGAATACCGCAGAACTCACCGACAAGGATATCAAATGGGCCGATTATGTTTTCCTGAGCGCCATGTATATCCAAAAAGAATCGGTAGACAAAGTTATCAGCAGGTGCAAGCACAACCAGACTAAAATTGTTGCAGGAGGACCGCTCTTCACACAGGATTATGAGTTTTATCCACAAATAGATCATTTTGTGCTGAATGAAGCTGAAATTACATTGGCGCCTTTCCTGAAAGATATTGAAGAAGGAAGAACACTGCAGCGGATTTATCGTACCGATGCGTTTGCCTGCATGGAGGACTCGCCGGTGCCTGATTACCACCTGCTAAGCCTCAAAAGTTATGCCTCCATGAGCCTGCAGATTACCCGGGGATGTCCGTTTAACTGCGACTTTTGCGAGATTACATCCCTGCTGGGGCATAAGGTGAGAATGAAAAGCACCGAACAGGTATTGAACGAACTGGAAGCATTGTATAAGCTTAATTGGCATGGAACCGTTTCGGTGGTTGATGACAATTTCATTGGCAAGAAGCATGAAATAAAGAATAGCCTTTTGCCTGCTTTGAAGAAATGGATGCAGGAGCATAAATATCCGTTTTTATTTACCAGCCAGGTATCAATTAACCTGGCAGATGATGATGAACTGCTTTCAGAAATGGTCAAGGCAGGTTTTGGCTCTGCCTTTATTGGCATTGAAACCCCCGATGAAGTTTCGTTGCATAGTTGCCAAAAAGTTCAGAACGAAAACAGGGACCTGCTTCAAAGTGTCAAAAAGATACAACGTGCGGGAATAGATGTTTCGGCAGGCTTTATTGTAGGCTTCGATAGCGACACCCCAACCATTTTTGCCCGGCAAACAGCGTTTATTCAGCAGAGTGGTATTGTTTCGGCAATGGTTGGATTATTGAACGCCCCCAGGAATACCAGTCTTTACAAACGGCTCGAAGCTGAAAACAGACTCACCGTGGATGCTACCGGAAGCAATACCGATGGCTCCATGAACTTTATTCCGGCAATGGACCAGCATGTACTTCAGGACGGATATAAATCCATTATTCAGGGCATATACGCCATCAAGCCCTATTATAAGCGTTTGCGCCTGTTTCTGCAGAACTATCAACCAAGTAAATCAAAGCCAAAGAAAATTGAATTCGCCGGAATTATTGCTTTTATCAGGTCAATGATTGTTATCGGTATCATCAACCCGGGCAGGCGCGAATATTGGAAAATGCTGTTATGGACGCTTTTTAAAAAGCCCGAACTTTTCATGGACTCCATGACCTATGTGGTGTATGGCTACCATTACCGAACAGTATATGGACTGAGGAACGCACGGAAAGGCTATGATGACTGAGAAACATACAATACCACTAATCCCCAAAACACGTACCCACCCTGCGCGCACTTTTAATCCATTGGTGGTCTTTGGGTACTTTTTTGGTAATGCCCACCACTTCTTCGAGCGGCACGGTAATGATGCTGTTTTTCTTCAGGGCAATCATGACACCATAGACTTCTTTTTTGAGGTATTTTGCACAGGCAGTCCCCAACCGGGTAGCCAGCAGCCTGTCAGCTGCTGAAGGAACACCTCCCCGCTGGAGATGCCCCAAAATGGTAACCCTGGCTTCGAGTTTGGTTAATTCCTGAAGTCGATTCGCCAGCCTGATGGTGTTGGAAGTGTTCAGAATATCCATCTCAGCCTTTTCCTGTTTTAGTTTCAGCAGGCTCTTATCGTCTGTGGCCGTTTCGATTTTCTTTTTGAGTTCGGTATAGGTCTTTCTGAAATCATGCGAAATGGCTCCCTCGGCAATAGCAACAATGGAAAACGACTTACCCTGTTCCTTGCGTTCGAGAATGGAACGGGCAATTGCATCAGCCTTGTAAGGAATTTCCGGAATCAGTATTACATCGGCCCCCCCGGCAATGCCGGCACCCAGGGCAAGCCATCCGGCCTTATGTCCCATTACCTCAACAATGATTATACGATGGTGACTGCTTGCCGTACTGTGCAACCTGTCGATAGCTTCGGTGGCAATTCCCATAGCCGTATCGAAGCCAAAGGTAATATCGGTGCCGGCAACATCGTTGTCGATAGTTTTGGGCAGGGTTATTACATTCAGCCCCTGTTTGGCCAGGTGGTGGGCGTTTTTTTGGGTACCATTGCCACCTATACAAACCAGGGCATCAAGTTTATTTTTATGGTAGTTTTTAACAATCACATCTGTCATGTCAGCTGTTTTACCATTGACATTCATGCTGAAAGGCTTTTCACGCGAAGTGCCCAAAATGGTTCCTCCCAGGGTAAGAATTCCCGAAAGCATAGAATTGTCAAGCTTTACAAAACGATTCTCCATAAGACCTTTGAACCCATCGCGGAAACCGATAATGTTCATGTCGTAATTGGAAATGGCAGCCTTGCCTAAAGCTCTTATTGCTGCGTTTGAACCCGGGGTGTCTCCTCCGGAAGTAAGTAATCCGATGTTTTTTTTCATTTTATTAGCAGGTACTTTCCCCCTGATAATTTATCAGAGAATTGACAATAAATACAGAATTAAAACAATGCTTGTCCTGATCCATGCCAGGAAAGTTCTTTCGTTTGCCTGGAATTCCCTTGACTTGCCGAAGTCATTTTTTTCTATTGTTTCTGCCATATCCTGAGCTATTCCAATATTTCAGTTTCGTAATGTGGCCACCAGTCTTTTCAGATACAGCAATAGCGAAAGTGCATCAATCACGTTTTATTGTTTGTACAAATATAATCTCTTTCAGTAATTATTTTTTCTGAAGCGCACAGAGGCGGAAGGTGATTTCATTTTTGCAGGTCGTTCATTTTTTAATACTTTTGCACGCTGTTAACAAAATGTAGATGTACGAAAAACGGTGTTGATCAAAGCACCGCCACGATGCATCTGTAAATACCTCAATTTGTGCAGATACAACAGGAAATAAACCGCAGAAGAACATTTGCCATTATCTCGCACCCCGATGCGGGAAAGACCACCCTTACTGAGAAGCTTTTGCTTTTTGGTGGCGCCATACATGTTGCCGGCGCTGTCAAAAACAATAAAATACGAAAAACGGCCACGTCCGATTTTCTGGAAATAGAAAAACAACGCGGTATTTCGGTTGCCACATCGGTAATGACTTTTGAATACCAGGGATACAAGATCAACATACTGGACACTCCCGGGCACAAAGACTTTGCTGAAGACACTTTCCGTACATTAACTGCCGTTGACAGCGTAATTCTTGTGATTGACAGCGCGAAAGGGGTTGAAGAGCAAACGCGGAAACTTATGGAAGTATGCCGCATGCGGGCCACACCGGTTATCGTGTTTATCAATAAACTCGACCGCGATGGCCGTGATCCTTTCGATTTGCTCGAAGAACTTGAAAAGGAATTGAAAATTGCAGCCTGCCCTTTCACCTGGCCTATCGGCAGCGGCCCAAACTTTAAAGGCGTTTATAATCTTTCTGATAAAAGCATTCAACTATACGCGCCGCATAAGACAAGCAAGTCGGAATTACTGCTGAACACCCACGACATTAAAGATTCGCGGCTGAAAGACAGTATTGGTGACGAATTGTTGAAACGCCTTTGGGAAGAAACCGAGATGGCTTCGGAACTTTTCGAACCCTTTCAGCAAAACCTTTACCGCGAGGGTTACCTGGCGCCTGTATTCTTTGGCAGTGCGCTGAATAATTTCGGCATCCCCGAGCTCTTTGAAACCTTTGTTCGCATTGCACCCTGCCCTGGACCATCAAAAACCTATGAACGTAAAGTAATTCCGGAAGAGGAGAAATTTACCGGCTTTGTGTTTAAAATACATGCCAATCTCGACCCAAACCACAGGAACCGTATTGCTTTTCTCAGGGTTTGTTCAGGAAGGTTCGAACGTAATAAAATGTATTACCACACCCGGTTAACTAAAAACCTGAGGTTCACCTCCTCGGCTTCCTTTATGGCCGACAGCAAAAGTACCGTTGATGAGGCATTTCCGGGTGATGTAATTGGGTTAAACGACAGCAATAACTTAAAGATTGGCGACACCATTTCCGAGGGCGAAAAACTTCATTTCAAAGGCATTCCCAGCTTTTCACCCGAAATACTGAAAGAAGTAATTAACAAGGACCCCATGAAAAGCAAGCAACTCGAGAAAGGGGTCAGGCAGCTTACCGATGAGGGACTCGCGCAGTTGTTTATTCAACAGCCGGGTAACAAAAAGATCATCGGCACAGTTGGCGAACTGCAGTTTGAGGTGATTAAGTTCCGGCTCGAAAACGAATATGGAGCCAAATGCGATTTTTTTCCCCTTCCTTATGTTAAAGCCTGCTGGCTTACGGCAGAGAAAAGCCAGGAATTCGACGAACTGCTTAAACGAAAAGCCGATGTAATAGCTTATGACAAGGAAGAAAAGCCTGTTTTCATGGCCGACAGCGAATGGACCCTTAATTATTTTCAAAAGGAATACCCTTCGGTCACCTTTCACAAATCGTCAGAGATCCATAAACCAGGTTCCTGATTTGTTTTTTTAATCAATAACGGTCGTTATCCGCCCATAAAAAGACTTTTGCTGGCAAACTCGGGATCGCAGGTAAGGTTTACCCTTAATTTTCTGAATCCGGCTTCGTCACCGGGCGTGGGTATATGCGTGAGATGCACTTCGCACCCCCTCAGGTTTTTCAGGTTTTCGAGCGCCATTTGCGCTGCCGGATTCGATAGCGCACTAATTCCAAGTACAATAAGGGTTTCATCCACATCAAGGCTCACCATTTTACCATTGAGAATATCCTTTTTCAGGTGCGTCACAGAGTCGATCAGGCTTTGCGGAAGCAGGTACATATTATCGGGCAAGCCGGCCAGGTGTTTGCTGGCATTCAAAACAAGGCTTGATGCGGCATGTAACAGATGCGAGTTTTTACCGGTAATAAGGGTGCCGTCGTGCAATTGCATGGCTGCTCCGCAATAAACACCGGCATTGCCTTTACCTGCCTTTTCAGCATCCCTGGACGCTTCCCTGGCGGGCCATACCACCTTGCGGTCGACTATTTTGGCACCTGCCTTTTTCATTATTTTGTTGATATGATCGAGTGTGTCCTTTTCGACAAGACCCAATGCATATTCCACGGCACACCTGAAATACCGGCGGATTATCTCCTGGTGTGAGGCTTCAACTACAATAGGGTCGTTGATAATACCTGTACTGGCGCGGTTAACGCCCATATCAGTCGGCGAACGGTACATCGATTCACCACCGGTAATTTTTTCGATGATACGTTTGAGCAAATGAAAAGCCTCTATATCGCGGTTATAATTAACAACCTTAACCTGGTATGCTTTCAGGTGGTGCGTATCAATCAGCACTTCGTCCTTCAAATCAACCGTTGCAGCCTCGTATGCGATGTTTACTTTATGGTCAATGGGCAAATCCCAAATGGGAAAGGTTTCAAACTTGGCATACCCTGCTTTAACCCCCCGTTTGTACTCGTGGTATAAATTGCAAAGACAGGTAGCCAGTTTACCGCTTCCCGGACCAGGGCCGGTTACCACCACAATTGGTTTCTGTGTTTCAATATAGGCATTGGCTCCATAACCTTTGTCGCTAACGATCAGATCGACATCTGTAGGATAACCTTGGGTGGGATAATGCAGGTAAACCTTAACACCTCTTTGTTCTAGCTTGTTTTTAAACACCCGGGCCGGCGACTGACTCTCATATAGCGTAATAACTACCGCTGTGACATCGAGCCCCCAATCCCTGAAATCATCAATGGTTTTCAAAGCATCCACATCATAGGATATGCCAAAGTCGGCACGCAACTTCTTCCTTTCGATATCGCCTGCATTAATACAAAGAATAATGTCGACTTTGTCTTTTAGTTTCTGCAGTAACCGCATCTTTACATTCGGGTCAAAACCCGGCAGCACGCGTGCAGCGTGATAATCATACAGAATTTTCCCGCCAAATTCGAGATACAACTTATCGTTAAAGCGGCTTACCCGTTCAATAATGGCCGCAGTTTGTTCTTTCAGGTATTTCTCGTTATCAAAGCCAATGTGGTCCGAAATTTCCATTTTCCTCCCTTATAATATTAACATCAATGGTACAATAAGGACATCAATATTAACATTTTTTTCGGAGTAGCGGTTTCCCATACCCGGAAAAAGATTGCGGGTTAACTTTTCCAGCAAAGACAATAATAAAGCTTACAACCAGTTGCTTTATTTTGAATCAAAAAACAACCCGGTATCGTATACAATAGTTGACGTTCCCTTGAAATGCCAACCAAACTGACAAAACCATGAATACCTGTAAAGCGCTATTTTGCAAGCGATTGCTTATTTCAGTCCTGGTAACAGTTCCAATCTTCACCAGAACAGCATGGCTTCAGGCCCAGTCACAACCGGTTATTATCGATCACCGTTGCACCAATCTGGAAGCCATACCAGCTAAATGGATTAACCAGGCCAAAACCTCACTGCACATCGGGTACGGACATACCTCGCATGGTTCGCAAATTATGGGGGGAATGGATGCCATAGCTGCCTATTATGACAACGGACTGTACGATTACAGCAGCACCGCAACCAGTGGAAAGCTTCATTTATTCGAGGGATGCGGGTATTGCGATGATGGAGAACTTATTTATGATCTCAGCCATGAAGTGCAGTGGTACCCTTCGGTTATAAAATATTTGGAAGACCATCCCGATTGCAACGTGATCATGTACTCGTGGTGCGATATATACAAACACGATGTTGATTCCTACCTCGAACGGATGGATTTGCTGGTTGAAAAATACGGACCTGGCGGAAGTGATTCGCGCACGGATGTTTACTTTATTTATATGACCGCCCATTCGAACAGTGGCAGCAATTGCGAGTGGACGCACAATGCCAACGAAAAAATTCGTAAGCATTGCATTGACAATAACCGGATACTACTGGATTTTAACGATATTGAA
Source organism: uncultured Bacteroidales bacterium (assembly GCA_964618645.1). Classification (GTDB taxonomy): domain Bacteria; phylum Bacteroidota; class Bacteroidia; order Bacteroidales; family UBA10428; genus UBA5072. The sequence goes on from CAZUBW010000061.1 coordinate 8,234, forward strand.
CGATGGAATCCTTCGGGTGATTATTTCGGCGATGGTGATGCCCAGGGCAATTATACGGGAATTCACCAATTGGATGACGATATCTCCTATGACCTGCCGGGCGGTGGAAGAGGCAACTGGGGTATCGAGTGGCTGGCTGCTCACCCCGCTGATAAACTAGCGCTTATCAATGGTGAATGTACTTCGTGCGACCATTCATCCAGTTCAAAACTTCATTGCGTGCTGAAAGGCATGGCCGCCTGGTGGCTGTTCGCACGATTAGCAGGATGGGATGGCGATACAGGCAGTGCGTTGCCGGTTGAAAATGCCGACACTGACCCGGCCGGAATAAAAATAACGCCTAATCCTGCCCATGAGACGGTGCGTATTTATGTTCAACAAAATTCCGGCTCGTACCTCAGCTTTTTTACCCCCGACGGAAGGTTGGCAAAAACAGTCGGTTTAAACAACGAGGTGGAAGACATCCCCATAAACGACCTCTCAGCCGGCTGGTATATTGTAAAAATAAGCAACCCGCGTAATACCCATGTGGAAAAGTTAATCATAAAATAACAACCCGGTAAATCCATACAAATTAACCCGACTATGTATACCTATACTTATGGAGGCAAGAACGGCAGTAAGCTGACATTACAGGAAAGCAAAGACCGCATTGTGGTGCGCACAAAAAACGCACGGAAACTGGAAAATGCTGTTTACTCAGCAGAAGGGAAAAAAGTCCTCAGGGATTTTGGTGTTGATCAGGAATTTCCAGACGCAGATGTAACAGTGCTCAAAGCAGGCGATTCGGTAAAAAATACGCTGGCGGCCCGAAACAAAGCAAGAGAAATACTTAAGCGCGAGCCCGAATTGCGCTTTGCCGGGAGGGTGCTGCTCGACCCCGATGGCAAAACCCCGGTGATATACACAGAAAACCTGATCATCAAATTTTACGACCATGTAAGCACAAGTGTTTGCGAAAAGGTACTGGCGGAGTATCAACTTACCGTAAAGCAAAAGCCTGATTACAGTAGCAATTTGTATTTCGCAGGCGCTCCTGAAAATACCGGGTTACGGATTTTTGAACTGGCAGAAACTTTGCTCAACCATAAGGAGGTTGAATTGTGCCACCCCGAACTGATCCGGAAAAGGGCGCTGAAAAAAATCCACAACAAACAATGGCATCTGAAGGCAACCATGGTAAACGGTATGTCCGTAAATGCCCATGTAAATGCAGCAGTGGCGCATGCCTTGTCAACCGGCAAAAATATAAAAATTGCCATCATCGACGATGGTGTAGACATTGACCACGTGGAGTTCAGCGTGCCTTCGAAAGTTGTCCATGCCAGGGATATAAGCGCAAATAGCAACGATCCGCGGCCCAAGGTAGCATACGATAATCATGGCACTGCATGCGCAGGGGTTGCAACAGCTGCAGGAATAAATGCTGCCGGAGTTGCCCCCGATGCCATGCTGATTCCCATACGTTTATATGCCGAGTTGGGATCGTTTGCCGAATCGCAGGCCTTTAAATGGGCTGTGGATCATGGCGCCGATATCATCTCGTGCAGCTGGGGCCCACAGGACGGTGACTGGAATAACCCGGCTGATCCGGCACACACCAACCAGGTTGACTTACCCGACAGCACCCGTTTGGCCATGGAATATGCCTTTACCAAAGGACGTAACGGTAAGGGATGTGTTATTACCTTTGCCGCAGGAAATGGCAACGAAAACGTGAAATACGATGGCTATGCAAGCTATCCGAAGGTGATAGCGGTTGCCGCCTGTAACGATACCAATAAAAGAAGTGTTTACAGCGATTTCGGTGACCAGGTTTGGTGTTGCTTTCCAAGCAGCGATTTCGGATACGGACCGTTCAATCATCCCGACCCACTGACCAGTGGTATTTATACAACAGACAGGCATGGAGCGCCTGGCTACAACAACAGTGGCGACTATACCGATGAATTTGGCGGCACATCCAGTGCCTGCCCGGGTGTTGCCGGTACCATTGCACTAATATTGTCGGCCAATCCAGAACTTACACTCCAGCAGGTAAAGGACATTATCCGCGACACTGCAGTAAAGATAGACCCCGAAAACGGGCAGTATGATGTTATGGGACACAGCAAGTTCTATGGCTACGGCAAGGTAGATGCTGCAGCTGCTGTGAAAAAAGCACTGGAATTATCAAAGGAAACTGTAATTCAGCCGGTGAAAATCATTTCGGCATTGGTTAACCCAAAAGGAAAAGACCGGATAAACGAAAATATATCCATCCTCAACACTTCTGCTACGAGTATTAACCTTAGCGGATGGATTATTGAGGTAAAGGGTAAAAAACTTCCGCTTTCAGGAACACTCAAGGGGGGTGAGGCCAAAACCATTAAATTGAGCCGCACACCGGTTGTGCTGGCCAATACCGGAACAAGCATAAAACTAATTAACAACCAGTCGGCTATCGTTCATACCGTAAACTATAACAAAGAACAGGTAAAGGAGGGTCAGGTGGTTACTTTTGGGTAAAGCATCAGTAAACGGCCTGAAGTTGGTGCTGGGTGCTGGGTGCTGGACCTGCCTGCGCTGCCGCTCCGGCAGGCAGGCAGGTGTGTGAGTATAGGGTCTTGGGAGTTGGGATTTGACTGCTACAGTATGTTGAGCCTGTCTGCTGCCAGGCAGGCGGAGTCGAAGCATGCCACTGCTACTGCCGCTGCTACTGCCGCTGCCACTGCCGCTGCCACTGCCGCTGCCACTGCCACTGCCGCTGCCACTGCCACTGCAACTCGTCCCCCGTCACTCGTCCCTCGTCTCTACTCTTGGTTCTATCGAAACCGCTCGCTGGCCTTATCAAGCAAATCCATGTCTTCGGCCGATAACCTGAAAGTCATGGCGCCTGTGTTTTCTTTAACATGTGTATCCTTTGTAGCACCCGGAATAGCCACCACTGTTTCGCCGTGAAAATGGAGCAACCAGTTGAGGGCCACCTGGGCCGGTGTTACAGCGTATTTCTTTGCAAGCTCTTTAATCAACATAACCACAGGTAAACTCCGGGCCAGACCTTCTGGCTTAAAAGGCCTGCTGAATTTCCTTAACCCGGTGTTCCGGATGAGCTGCGGATTATCGTGGAATTTACCGGTAACCAGTCCCTGTGCCAATGGCGAGTATGCTATAATAGTAATCCCCAGCTTCTTGGCCATTTCCATGATGCCGTTCGATTCAATTGACCGGTTCAGCAAGCTATAGTTAACCTGGTTGGAGGCAAGCGGAATACCTAACTTATCTAAGGTTTCCCATGCATTTTGCATTTGTTTTGCCGAAAAATTGCTTACACCTATATGCCGGATAAGTTTTTGCTTATATAACAAGGCCATGGCGCTGACCTCTTTCCGCTCGTTGGAAAAACCCCAGGGTTGATGTACCTGGTAGAGGTCAATGGGGAAAGGTGCCAAAGCTGCTATGCGTTGATCAATGGTTTTGGCAATGTTGGCAGCCGTGCGTAAAACAGGCCACCACTTGGTGGCGATATATACTTCCCCGGGCTTCTTACCCGCTTTTTGCAAGGCCAACGATAGTGCTTTTTCAGAGGCCCCGTTACCATAAACCTCAGCTGTATCAAACCAATTGATTCCTCCTTCGAGCGAAAGTGAAACAACGTTGTTGATCACTTCATCGTCAAGTACAGGCCAGAATTTACCAGCCATATTCTGTTGTTTGCTAAACTGCCAGCATCCCAGTCCAATTGCCGAAATTTCCGTCCCTGTTCGTCCAAGCTGGCGCTTCATAATTTCTCTCATTGATTTTTGATTTTAGTTAACAGCCTGGTAGTAAACACTACCCGGGTTAAAATGTTTACAAGCATTTCCGGATTTGCAGACAGGGTATATAAATAGGTTTATATCCTGCAAAATTACACAATAACAAAAGATAAAAAAGGACATTTATGATCCTTTGTTCCTGTAAAGTGTCTGCGAAATCTTCGGCACCAGACGGGGAGGGTGAATCGAACTATTTTATTATTTTTACCAAAAACCCTGTATGAATTTCGAAAGTCGTTTTGACATTTTTACCCTGTTCATGTTCCTGGGTTTTTCCCAGGGCCTCTTTTTGACTTTCTACTTCCTGAATAAGAAAAACCGCCGGCAACCGGTAAACCTTTTCTTTGGCCTTTTTCTGGCCGTTTCGGTAATCCTGGTTTCCGAAATCCTGCTCAATTACACCGGGCTGATTGTGAAAGTTATTTATATCGAAAATTATTCCGAGCCCTTTATCTTCCTCCTTGCCCCTCTCTTTTACCTGATTATCAAAGCCCGACTGAATGAAAAGTACACACCTGAAGACCATGTGCACTTTATGCCTTTTATTTTCTATTTTGCTTACTGTTTCCTTTACTTCCTGCAATCGCCCGAATTCAAATACAACAGTTATGTATATTGTTACCAACCAGGCTGGGAAACCCTTCCCATACATTATGTCATTCCCGAAGATCCGCTTAACCTGCGAAAAAGCCTGGCACCACTTTACATCAGTCAGGCCTTCATATATGTTTACCTGGTTTTTGTAAAACTCAGGTACTACCCTTCGCCTGTTACGTTCAGGTTTTTTGGAAAAAAAGATCCGGTAATAAAACCCTTATTTGTATACTGGTTGCATGCCCTAGCCATTACCCTGCTGATAACCTATGTAAAAGAATTCTTCGAAAGAGACCTCGGCGATTACATTATCGGTTCCTATATTTCGATTCTCCTCTATGTTTCGTCGTTTTTTGTTATTTTGCGCCATCAAAGGCAACCAGAGCAGTTGGAGGACATAGCAGAAAAAAAGCCTAAATACGAAAAATCTTCGCTTTCGGCATTGAGAAAAGATGAAATTCTGGACAAACTCAACAAGCTGTTGGGCGAAAAGAAATATTTCACCCGCAACATGCTGTCGCTTAAAGAAACAGCAAAGGCCATTCATGAGATGCCCCATCATGTTTCACAGGTAATTAACGAAAAAACCGGGAAAAACTTCTACGATCTGCTATCGGAATATCGCATTCAGGAGGCACAGGTCATTTTGTCCGATAAGGCAAACCATAACCTTACCATCGAAGAAATTGCAGAACAAGTAGGATACAATTCAAAAGCTGCGTTTAACAAAGCTTTTAAATCGTTAACCCTGCTTACTCCTTCGGAATTCCGTAAAAAACAACAAGAAAGTTAGTGTACCCGCCATTCGGCGAGCACGTTCCGGCTGCCCGGGCTGTACAACCTGTTCACCGGCAAGTACCTGATTTTGCGCATACCAGCCCTATCTTCGCCGAAAAAAATTGCTTTATGATTAAAAACTTAAACCTTTCTGAAAGACGATATGATATCGACTGGATAAGGATCATGCTTATCTTTAGTGTTTTCCTGTTTCATATTGGCATGTTTTTCAACGGATTCGGCTGGCATATCAAAAATCCCGAAAGAATGCTCTGGCTCGATCCGTTGATGGCATACCTGCATACCTGGCGTATGCCCCTGCTTTTTCTGATTTCCGGAGTGGGTACTTATTTTGCCCTGGGAAAGCGTTCTATGGGTGAGTTTGTCGGGGAACGATCACGGAAACTGATGATTCCCCTTGTATTTGGCATGCTGGTGATAGTTCCTCCCCAGGTATTTGTCGAAAAACAAGCGCAATACGGTACCTTCTGGAATTTTATTCCGCATATCACCCAGGGAAGCTACCCCGAAGGAAACCTAAGCTGGCATCACCTGTGGTTTATCCTTTATTTGTTTATCTGCGCCATGGCGGCTATTCCCTTTATAGTTATGCTCCGCTCAAAGCATTCCCAAAAGTTCTATCGCCTGCTTGAATCCATTTCGTCGGTTAAAGGTCTGTTGTTATTGGTGCTGACCGTTCCGCTGTTTATTTCGCAGCTGGTTTTGCTGCCGTACTTTCCCGACGAAACGCATGCACTTACTGACGACTGGGCATATATTGCCAAAAGTTTCCTGTTTTTCCTTTACGGCTACGTATTACTCTCCAATAAAATACTCATTAATAATATTACCCAGCAGCGCAGGATTTATGCCATTATTGCATTTGCCTTAACCGGATTGTTTTTTATCGATTGGTTTCATTCCCTTGATCCCTACATGAGCAATACCCTGCAATTGTTTTTGCTGCATTTTGCTGTGTTGGCCATTGGCCTTGCCATTATAGGTTATGCTGCCAGGTACCTCAACAGGGATCATCCGTGGAGGTATTATTTAAATGAAGCCATCTACCCCTTTTACATCCTGCATCAAACCGTCATACTGGTTATTGGATTTCACCTGTTGAAAGTACCGTGGGGTCCGGGAATAAAGGCTTTAGTCCTTACCATGGGCAGTTTTGTTTGTATTGCCATCATATACCTGCTGCTGATCAGACCGTTTAAAATCACCCGGCTGTTGTTTGGTATGCAGGTAAAAACCAGAAATGCCCGGCAAAAGCCTTTTCCGGCAGGTCATTTACAGGCTGTTTCCCAATAAATTGTCCAGGGCGCCTTTCACTGCGGGGTACTTGAAATTGTACCCGCTGTGCACAATCTTGCTGCATGAAACCCTGCTGCCGGTAAGCAACATAGAGGCCTTTTCGCCAAAAAGCAGGTGCAATATAAAAGCAGGAACCGGGGGAAACCACAAGGGCTTGTGCAGTACCCCGGCGATAGCTTTTGTTAACTGACGGTTGGAGATATGCTCAGGGGCCACGGCATTATAAGGTCCATTCATGGAATTATCCTCCAACGCTTTGAGGTATATGCCGCAAAGATCGTCAATATGAATCCAGGGCATATACTGACGACCGGAACCTAAAGGTGAGCCAATACCCAATTTCACAGGTAAGACAAGCCGGGCAAGCGCTCCTCCTTTTTTGGCAAACACAACACCGGTACGGACTTTCACGGTTCTGATGCCGGCTTCCTGAAATTCGTCTGCTGCATTCTCCCAACTATCGCATGTCTCACCCAAAAAGTCCTCAGCATGGGGATCATTTTCCTCAAAAATTCTGTCGGTAGTGACCATACCGTAGTAACCTGTTGCTGATGCAGAAACAAAAGCCTTAAGCGGCACCTGGTAAAGCTGTATTTGACGGAACAGCACGTTTGCCGGTATTATGCGGCTATCAACGATTGTCTTCTTCCTGGATACCGACCATCGGCCTTCGCCAATATTGGCACCTGCCAGGTGTATGATATAATCGATGCCTGCCAACACCTCCCTGTTTACCCCAGGCTTGTTTACATCCCAGCGGAATGTTTCCACACCATCCACGACATGATTTCCCCTGGTAAGACAAGCTACCCTGTAGCCCTCATACAACAACCGTCTGCACAGGTAATTGCCTATGAGTCCGGTACAACCGGTGACCAGCACCTTCCCTTTATTCATAATAATTTGAGCTTGTCAATAAAGTTAGAAAAATATAACAGCATTTTAGCAAAACAATGCAGACATTATCCTGTTAACCCTGATGATTATAGTTTAACATTTTGCTAACTTTATTGACACACTTCAATTAATAGCCTAAAACATGAAAACAGCCGTAGTCTTCGGAGCCACCGGCTTAACGGGTAGCGAACTGGTTGACGAACTCAGCAGCAATGCCGGATA
>CAZUBW010000061.1:15937-25615 GCA_964618645.1 uncultured Bacteroidales bacterium
CCACCGGCTTAACGGGTAGCGAACTGGTTGACGAACTCAGCAGCAATGCCGGATAGCTGTAAGAAAATCATTTAACAGTAACCTGAAAATATTACGTCCCTCTTTACTGATGGGTAACCGCAACGAATTCAGGTTTGGCGAACGCATGGCTGTTTTTTTCATGAAAGTATTCGGTTGGTGCTTTACAGGCTCATTAAAGCGGTACAAAGGCATCTCAGCCCGAAGTGTGGCCAGTGCCATGATTCGTTGTACGGTAATGCCTCCGGAAAAGGTGTTTTTAGAATCTGATGAAATTACTGATTAACAATACCATTACAAATCCATAGGACAAAATTGCTACAGTTTTTCCTGTTTCTTTGCTGCATTTGTGTTAATTTTATCTGCTACGCGAGAACCGAAAAAAGCAGAAAGGAAAACCATGGAGCAGGATTACAATTTCTTATACCAGCCCCGAAAATTCAACGAAATACCCTTATGGCGCGATGTCACCGAATTGCAGTGGAACGATCCTGCCTGGCAGATCAAACATTCCATTCGTACGGTTGAACAACTTAAACAGGTTATTACCCTGAATGCTTACCAGGAACAGGAAATCGAACGAACATACAGGACTATGAAAGGCCAGGGGAAAGAGCCCATGCGCATTACCCCGTATTATGCCTCGCTGATACATCACGATCCTTTTCACCCGGTTATGCTGCCCGGAGAACATGAGCATAAAAGGCTCGATCCAATATTCTGGCAGAGTGTTCCTACACCGGCCAACCTTTTGTTTCCCAATACCGGTAAAGAGGGGGCCATGAGCGAAAGTTCACGAAGTTTTGGGGCAGCTTATCAACGATACCCTAACCGTATAGCGTTGTTTGTTGCCGAAAACACCAGTTGCGCATCATATTGCGTTCATTGCCAGCGCGCAAAATCGCTCGACAGCACCGTTGAGGTCAATACCACTGAAATCAACAAGGGATTGTTTTATATCGCCCACAACCCCAATATTAACGAAGTGCTGGTGACAGGGGGTGACGCATTAATGATCAGCAAAAAGCGCTTGCAGTATGTACTTGAGGAGTTGAGCCGGGTACCTCATCTGCGCGTAATACGAATGGCCACACGGGTTCCGGTAGTTCTGCCCATGGCCATCACCGATGAATTTCTTGAACTCATTAAAACCGCTGCCAACAAATACACAAAGGGGATTGAAAAGTACGTGTATTTCATGACCCACATTAATCATTATCACGAAGTAACGGCCGACCTGGCAAAAGCAGTGAAGAAGATAAGGGATCATGGCTTTACCATCAGAAACCAAACGGTGTTACTGAACCATGTGAACGACTATTACAAAACACTGGCTGAAACATTCAGGCGCATGTTCTGGGTTGGCGTACATCCTTATTACCTGTTACAATGCCACAAAGAAAAGGGGATTGTTCATTTCATCACACCTGTTCAGATTGGCAAAATTTACATGAAACACTTACAGGGATGGATTTCAGGAATTACCGTACCAAGGTATGCTGCCAATATCGAAGGAGGAGGCGGAAAGGTGTTGCTGATGCCATCGGGGCACGACACATTGAATATCGGTAACAACATCGAGGACAAAATATCCGAAAGCTTTGCCAATGTATTTACGTGGGACGGAAAAGAGCTTTATCGTTACGAAGCGCTTGGAAGGGCTTCGCGTAAAGAGTTCCGCGAGGCAGTGCAAATCATGGATGCTTTTATAGGCCGGAAAGGCGTGTTTCTTCCCAGGGTGATCATTGTGGACAAGGATGGCAACCACATCGAAACCACCAACCGGACAAAACTTCCCAAACTGGAGAAGCTTAAAAAATCGGAATTGCTCGATTACAAGGTTCACAAGCACGAGATGCCCCTGACCAATCCCATGGAAATATATGACGAATTAGAAGAACAATACAGCCAATCGCGTTATGGAAGCATCAACAAACAGTAACCGTTTCGGCACAGCACCGGTTTATTTCACCGCACTTTCGACCATCCTGGGGGCTATACTTTTCCTGCGCTTTGGTTATGCCGTGGGAACTTTGGGATTCTGGGGCGTGCTGCTGATCATTTTGCTGGGACATGCGTTGACGATTCCAACAGCATTTGCCATTTCGGAACTCGCCACCAACAAAAGGGTCGAAGGCGGAGGAGAATACTTTATCATTTCCAGATCGTTTGGGCTGAACATTGGCGCAACCATCGGCATGGCGCTTTTTCTTTCGCAGGCCATCAGCGTTGCCTTTTACATCATTGCCTTTACCGAAGCCTTTTCCTTTGTCTTCAACTTTTTTGCCAGCCAGTTCGACATATCGCTGCCCCGTCAGGTTATCAGCATTCCATCGACACTTATTTTAGGTCTGGTTATTTTGCGTAAAGGCGCAACTACCGGCGTGAAGACCCTGTATATTGTTGTGGGTATTCTTATATTGTCGCTGTTGCTGTTTTTTGCCGGAAAAACTCAATTCGAAACCCTTTCGGGAGGTGGATTACCTGTCGGGGATTTCCGTAACATGCAGAACTTTTTTGTGGTTTTCGCCATTGTTTTTCCTGCCTTTACAGGCATGACAGCAGGTGTTGGCCTGTCAGGCGATCTGAAAAAACCCTCCCGGTCCATTCCTTTTGGTACCATTGCTGCTACTTTTACCGGGATAATTATCTATGTGATGGTAATTTACAAGCTGGCCGTTTCGGCCAGTGCCGAGGATATGCTGAACGACCAGCTAATTATGAGCAAGATCGCGCTGGGCGGGGCATTTATTGTACCACTCGGTTTGGCCGCGTCAACCCTTTCTTCCGCGCTGGGATCTGTAATGGTTGCTCCGCGCACGCTTCAGGCATTAGCACATGATGCCTCATTTCCTTCTGCCAGCATAAACAAATGGCTTGCCAAAAGTCGTAAATCCGATAACGAACCCGTCAATGCCTCACTGGTGACCATTGTCATTGCCCTCGTTTTTGTCGCGCTTGGCAATGTAAATGCTGTAGCCGAAATCATCTCCATGTTCTTTCTGGTTACCTATGGTTCGCTTTGCCTGATCTCATTCCTGAACCATTTCGGATCGTCACCATCGTACCGGCCTTCGTTCCGCTCAAAGTGGTATGTTTCACTGACCGGTTTTCTGCTGGCTGTTTGGGTAATGTTTAAAATCAACACCCCGTATGCCTTTGGATCGGTTCTCATTATGATAGCCTTGTATTCGTATATCCGCTATTACCACCGCGACCGCGACGGGCTGGAATCACTGTTTGCCAACGCGTTATTTCAGATGAACCGCAATCTCCAGGTATATCTGCAAAAATCGGGCAGCAAGAAAAAAGTTAAGGAATGGCGCCCCAGTGCCATTTGTATTTCAAAGGATTCGTTCTCGCGTGCCCGTGCTTTTCAGCTGCTAAACTGGATTTCCTATCGCTATGGTTTTGCCACTTACCTGCATCGAATCGATGGCTATTATTCCAGGGCAACCAGTCAACAAGCTGCCGAAGAACTGTCGCGCTTAATTGAAGTCTACGATACCACCAACAATCACGTGTTTGTCGACACCATCATCTCACCCTCCTATACCTCAGCCATTGTTCAGGCCATTCAGGTACCCGGCATTTCAGGTATGGAAAACAACATGGTGATTTTTGAATACGACAAGGAAAATCCGCAGGACCTGTCCGAGATAATCGATAATATCCGGCTGATCAAAGCCGGCAATTTCGACATCTGCCTGCTGGCCTCCAGCCGCAAGGAAATGATCTTTAAAAACGGCATCCATGTGTGGATTAATTCACACGACATCGAAAATTCCAGCCTGGAGATCATGCTCAGTTTTATCATTTCAGGTCATAACGACTGGAAAAAATCATCCATCAAAGTATTCGACATCTGCAAGCCCGAAGATTTCGAAAAAACACAGGAGGCATTGTCTAACCTGGTGAATTCGGGACGACTGCCCATCACTTCCAAGAATATAGAAATCATTGTTAAAGAACCCGGCATGACGGCCAAAACACTGATCAACGAAAAATCAGCCTCTGCCGCACTGGTTATTAAAGGTTTTCACGTGGAAGGGCTGAAACATAACGGCGATACAGTGATGAACGGATACGAAGGTATCGGCACTATTTTGTTTGTTAACTCACACACACAGAAAGAGATAGTTTAGCAAATCATATTTTTTAAAATACAATGGAAGAATACATTAAAGACTGGTCAGAAAAATTAATACCCTGGCTGCTGTCGCACGGGGTAAAAATAGTGTTAATTGCACTGGCAGCATTTGTGTTAAACAAAGTATTAAGCAGAGTAATCCGCAGGGCAGTGATGATTGCGGTGGTACCCGACAAAAACATATCGCCCGAAGCAGAAGTCAAACGCGAAAACACCCTTATCCGCATATTTAATGGCACGCTGGCCGTTGCCATTACCATTATGGCTTCACTGATGATGCTCAAAGAAGCCGGCCTCGACATTGCACCTATCCTTGCCGGTGCGGGTATTGTGGGGCTGGCAGTTGGCTTTGGCGGGCAATACCTGATCCGGGACATTATTACCGGCTTGTTTATTATCCTTGAAAACCAGTATCGTATTGGCGATGTCATTGACATAGATGGCCTTGGCGGTTCAGTGGAAGACATCAGCCTCAGAAAAACCACACTTCGAAACCTCGATGGTACGGTGCATCACATTCCGCATGGTGAAATCACCAAAGTATCGAACTTATCGAAAAACTTTGCCAGGGTTAATCTGAATGTCGGGGTTTCATACAATTCGAATCTCGAACATGTCATTGAGGTTATTAACAAAACCGGCGCTGAACTGGCCAACGATCCCTATTTCAAAGACCTGATCCTTTCACCCCCGGTATTCCTGAGAGTCGATGACTTTGCCGATTCATCGGTTGTGGTGAAAATTTTAGGAGACACCCAACCCCTGAAACAATGGGAAGTGACGGGTGAACTGCGCAAACGGCTGAAAGTTGCCTTCGACCGCGAAGGCATCGAGATACCGTTCCCACAGCATGTAATTCACCAGGCAAAAAACTGATATTTATTTAGAAACGACACGATAGCTGTATGAATAATTTGAACTACGGGGTAATTGGCAATTGCCGGAGTGGAGCATTGATCTCCGAAAAAGGCAGTATCGACTGGTGCTGTCTGCCCGATTTTGACTCCCCTTCGGTGTTTGCCAGGTTGCTGGATAAAGAAATTGGCGGATCTTTTCATTTCGAAGTAGATAACAGCTATACCATTACACAGAAATACATCAATCGCACCAATATCCTTATCACCACATTCCGTTCACCTAAAGGCGCCTTTGAAGTATTCGACTTTATGCCCCGGTATAAAACAAGCGACAACGACTATTTCACACCGGCCGAGATATACCGGTACATCAGGCCTATTTCGGGCACACCGGTTTTTAAAATATGTTACGATCCCCGGCTCAACTATTCACGCGATGAAATAGCGCATGTCATACAGGACGATCATATAAGAACATACTCTGTGGCCTGGCCAACCGATTGCCTGTTTCTTTACTCCAGTTTTGAGTTGGAATCTTTATTAAACAGTTCCGAAATTCAACTTACAAAGCCCGAGTTTCTGTTGTTGTCGTACAACCAGAAGCTGATTCATATTGATATCGAGCGAGTTTATCTCGAATATACACGTACCAAGGTTTACTGGCTTAACTGGGCAAACCGCTCCAAACGGTTCGAAAAATACAACGACATCGTTACCCGGAGCTTACTGGTACTGAAAATCATGTCGTACGATTCGTCGGGAGCTATTTTGGCTGCCCTTACCACCAGCATCCCCGAAACCATAGGCGAAGTGCGTAACTGGGATTACCGCTTTTGCTGGTTACGCGATGCATCCATGTCGGTTGACACCTTGCTACGTATGGGGCATTACAATGCGGCAAAGCGTTTTCTGGGTTTTATCATGCGCATTCTGAAATCGAAACACGACACCTTTCAGATCATGTATGGGATCAGGGGGGAAAGGGAACTGGAAGAGGCCGATCTGCCTCACCTCTCGGGTTATGAAAATTCCAAACCGGTACGTATTGGTAATGCAGCCTATGTACAACGTCAGAACGACGTTTTTGGGTACCTGCTGAATGTCATTTATCAATATTACGAGTATTTTCCGGGCACACTCGACGAAATCGAAGACATGTGGGAAATAGTACGCAATATTATCCATACCGTCTCCACGCATTGGGAAAATTCGGATAAAGGCATCTGGGAATTCCGGTACGAAGGAAGACATTTTGTTTTTTCGAAAGTTATGAGCTGGGTAGCCATGGACAGGGCTGCCAAAATAGCGGTGTTATTGCAAAAGGAAAGTTATGCAACCAATTGGCAAAGCATTGCCAACGATATTAAAGCGGATGTTTTCAGAAATGGCTGGAATAATAACCTTCAAACATTCACCCAAACCTATGGCAGCAATGACCTGGATGCCTCACTACTGCTGATGGCCAGTTATGGATTCCTTGATTATCACGACACCTATTATGTAAAAACGGTGGATGCTGTAAAAAAAGCGCTGTTTCACAAAGGCCTCATGTATAGGTATGTTACACACGACGATTTCGGACAGCCTTCCTCGGCCTTTACCATTTGCACCTTCTGGCTTATTGAGGCGCTATACCATACTGGCAGGAGTACCGAAGCAGGTAAAATTTTCAACGAACTCCTTCAATACGGTAATCACCTGGGATTATTCAGCGAGGATATCGACTTTGAAACCAAACGGCTGCTGGGCAATTTCCCGCAGGCATACTCTCACCTGGCACTGATTAACACTACCATCTTATTTACAAAAGAGAAAACAACATCAAAGTTTATTAAACCTTGATGAGTGTGCATTTTCCACTTTCTGTAAATGCGCTGTTGACAATGGTTTGATGAAAAACCAGCTTTCAGCGGGCATTTCTTAAATTATCGTGCTAACTTTACTGACATGCTAAATAAAAGCATAAATCCGAAATGTTATGATAATCAAAGAATCATTCGAAAGGTTAGTAATAGTTGCTTACAGGTTACCATTCAAATTTGTTAAATCAAAAGAAGGTTTTAAAGCCATTCAGAATGCAGGCGGCCTGGTATCGGCTATTCTGGCCCTGTCTGAGAACTTTAAAAAGAATAAAACCACCCTGGTTAACAACAAGATTTTATGGAGCGGGGTGGGTGATCATTTACCTGAACAGGGAAAGATTGAAAATGAACACTTTGACATTGTACCCGTCAGAATACCTGCACGACTTAATGATCAGTTTTACGGAGGCTTCAGTAACGACCTCATCTGGCCGCTTTTTCATTACTTCTCATCATACAGTGTAGTGAAAAACAATTATTTTGAAGCCTATAAAGATGCCAACGCCCTTTTTTGTGAAGAAATTGTCAAACATATAAAACCAGGTGATTTTGTTTGGGTGCACGATTACCAGTTGCTGCTTCTCCCCGAAATGATCCGGCAAAAAGTGCCGGATGCCACCATTGGTTTCTTCTTACACATCCCCTTCCCATCGTACGAAATATTCAGACAGTTACCGCGTCCATGGCGCGATGAATTAATCAAGGGAATGTTGGGCGCCGATTTAATAGGATTTCACACACATGACTACACCCAGCATTTCATAAAATCGGTTAAAAGAACCACCGGAAACGAGTGCCGGCAAAACGTCATCTACACGCCAAACAAGGTTGTCAAAGCTGATGCCTTCCCTATTGGCATTGATTATGACAAATTTCACCAGGCCAGTTACGATAAAGCAGTGCTAAAAGAAAAAGATAAGGTCCGAAGAAGCCTGGGCGAACAAAAGCTTATTTTTTCGGTAGACCGGCTCGACTACACCAAGGGTTTGTTATCACGACTGCTGGGTTTCGAAACCTTTCTGGAAAAGAATCCGGGATGGCGATCAAGAGTGGTTTTCAATATGGTAGTGGTTCCGTCGCGCGACAGTATTGAAAAATACAAGGAGATGAAAAAGGAAATCGAGTCAACGGTTGGCCGTATCAATGGAAGATTCAGCACATTGTCGTGGCGCCCCCTGGTGTATCAGTACAAATCGCTCTCGTTTAACGAACTGATTGCATTATACGATATGAGTGATGTGGGCCTGATCACCCCGTTACGCGATGGCATGAACCTGGTTGCCAAAGAATTTGTTGCCAGTCAGCGTGAAAACCTGGGCGCACTAATCCTGAGCGAAATGGCCGGAGCAGCCGCCGAACTGAACGAAGCGCTGATCATCAACCCGGCCGATAACAACGAAATTGCAGAGGCCATCCTGGCTGCATTGGAAATGAGCCCACAGGAGAAAAAAACACGCGTAGAACGGATGCAAAACCGCATTGCCAGTTATAACGTGTTTACCTGGGCGCACGACTTCTTCAATCAAACTTACGAGATCAAAAGCCAACAGAACATGATGCGCGTCAAATTTATTAATCCGGCTATTACCGGTAAAATAGCCACGGCTTATCAGGAAGCCGAACGCCGGATCCTGTTTCTCGATTACGACGGCACCCTTGTAGCCTTTGCCAAATATCCCGAACTGGCTGTTATTGACAAAAACACGCTTAAAATTGTCAAGAAACTAACCAGCGATCCCAGAAACCACATTGTTATCATCAGCGGCAGGGGAAAGGAATTTCTTGAAAAGCAATTCGGCAATGTACCGGTAACCCTGGTTGCCGAACATGGTTACTTTATCCGGAAGGCTGGCGAAGACTGGGAATCAACCATCAGCGCCGATGCCCAATGGAAAGAAACGGTGATGCCCATTTTGCAGGAATACGTTGACCGTTGTAACGGTACCTTTATCGAAGAAAAAACCGGCAGCCTGGCCTGGCATTACCGCAATGCCGATATGGACTTTGCCCAGTTGCGCCTGAATGAACTGCGCGATGACCTGGCCGAAATCATCCGGCATAAAACTGATTTTGAAATTCTCGAAGGCCATAAGGTACTCGAAGTGAAAAGTGGAAAATACGATAAGGGGCAAGCCGCCGCGGTTCTCATAGCCAAAGAATACTACGATTTCATACTGGCCGCCGGCGACGATAAAACCGATGAATTCCTGTTCCAGGCCATCCCCGATTTCGGCCATACCATACGTGTAGGCCTGAGTCCGTCGTTTGCCCGGTACAATGTGCCGGATACGGATTCCTTGTTAGCGCTGCTGCAAGCCCTTATGCGCTGATTAGGGTAATTGTGTTATTGAATGATTTAGATGTATAATCATTGTATTATTCTTATGTCGATCGCTAACGCTGAACATGGTCATGCCCTCCTGAGACTCCGGAGGAGTCATATATTTGTAGAAAACTATGCAAGTATGCTGGGTGAGGCTGTGTAAAAAGTCATAAAAAGAGCGTAGTCAGGAGACTACGCTCAGCATTCAGGGCTGACATTCAGTACAATTCGCTAGGCGTAGTTTGCAACTACGCCTATACGCCTAAAAAATTGACTTTTTACACAGAATAACTTATTTATGCGTCGCTGTCTCCCCATACACCAGCGGCAACTGAAAAACCACCTTCACGCCCGAAGCGCCATGGTGCCTATCGGCCAGGTTGGTGATGGAAAAATCCACTGCCTTTTTACCAGCCTTTTTCAGGTTTGCAATGCGGCTATTGGTAATTTGGGTGGCCAAGGAAACAT
>CAZUBW010000062.1:0-24756 GCA_964618645.1 uncultured Bacteroidales bacterium
CAGTGTTTACAGGGGTTGCAGAAGGGCAAACTCACATTAACTGTCAAACTCGGGATTTATTTCCAGGAATAGCTGGAAAAATTTCGCCGTGGAAATTATTAACTGGATGCGTGAATAATTTTCAAACAATCATTTCTCCTTTTCCTTAATTTTTTCAATGAAAGATAGCGAGTATTCAACTGATTTTTTTGCTGAAAGATGCCAAAGATCAGGAAAATCCTCATCAGTGTAATCTGAAAAATCGAAAGTGATATAGTCAACATTTGTGCTGTCTAAAAAGCTACTTAAATTGATAAAATTCTGCTTTGCAATATCAGTCGTATGAACCTGTTCCTCAACTGAGGACAAAGGCATATCAAACAGCTTCAATTGGCCATTATGATTTTTCACCAGGTTTATCATGTCATTTAAAACGCTTATTCTCAAATCTGAAGCGCCAATAACTCTCTGGTCTTTTGATTGCTCTTTAAAAACGTCATGAGCAAGGGTTCTGGCTTTTTCAATATTTAAACGATCAGTTTTTATACCGCCTTTCTGGGCCATATCTCCACCTTGCTCATCAACATTCAATGATTCAGGTTCTTTACTCCTAAATAGAATTTTTCTCCCCAATTCTTTTATTGTATTTTGCTGATAGACATCTTTAGCAAGCGAAAAAATACGGCTTGTATAAAAAACGTATTTAATTGACACATCCGTCTTAGTTGAAAAGTCGTTAGTGGAGTACTTCCAAAACTCCCTGAAGGTTTTAAAATCAAGGTATGGTATGAGTAAATGAACATTTTGTGCTTTAACCCAATCACCTTTTTTCATATTATCAGTATAAGATGCGGGGCCTCCTCCCGGAGCTTCTAAAAACACCGTAGCATTATTTAGTAAGCCCCTTTTTGCCATTCTTTTAAGCCCCAGGTAAAATACAATGCTGGTTGAAGATCCACGACCGATATTAATAGCTTTGATATTTTCAGATTTTAACTCATTATCAAAGACATCGGTGACAATTGCAGCTGCAACATGAGAAGTTCCAATGAAATAATTGTATGTATAATTGGAATCTGCTTTTATGCCATAAAAAGGATCAGCTTTTGAAAGGTAATATTCATTGGGAGAGGATATTATACGCAATAATAATTCAGTTACCACTAAAGGAAGTAACAAGTAGACCAAAACCCTTAAAAGAAATTTCTTTTTCATTTTATTGATGTGTTCAGCTAATGAAAATTACTGACTTAAAACTGAAAATATATAAATGACATCTCGTCGGTAAAATACAAAAATATCATCGCAGAAAGTGTATAATATACAGACCACCTAATAACGACCGGTGCATTTACGAACTTCAAGGGATGCTCAAATTCCCTTGCGTACCATTCAATTGCTATTAAAATGAGAATCAGCCATAAATATCCATAAAAACTGACCTCCTCAATATTAAAGCTGAAATGAGCCATAATGTTAAGATAAGCAAATGCATCCGTCAATGTTAGTGATCTGAAAAATACCCAGGCAATGAGTGTCAGGGTGAATGTTATTAAAACGCCTGAAAATTCTCTTAAAGATGGGAGAAATCTGTCGTGAGCAATAATTTCATGCGTAGCCATTTTCTTTTTCTTTATGTTTCCCAAAAGAATTCCTGGTATATAATACAATCCGTTCAAAAAGCCCCAAACGACGAAAGTCCAATTTGCGCCATGCCATAATCCGCTCACAGTGAATGTAATGATACTGTTACTGATCTGATTGAACTTACTTCCTCTGTTGCCGCCTAATGGAATGTAAAGATAATCTCTGAACCAGGTGGATAAAGAAATATGCCATCGCCTCCAAAACTCTGCAATATTCCTGGAAAAATAGGGATATGCAAAATTACGCATCAGCTTAAATCCTAATAGCTTAGCCGACCCAATGGCAATATCGGAATAACCGGAAAAATCTCCATATATCTGAAATGCGAAATAAATTACACCTACCAGTAGGGTAATTCCAGAAAGACTCTCATAATTTTCGAAAATATAATTAGCCTGCATAGCACAGGTGTCAGCAATAACGATCTTTTTAAACAAACCCCATAAAATTTGTCTAAGCCCGTCTTTGGCATTCCCCATATCAAATGTTCTGCGCTGATAAAACTGAGGAAGCAGATTGGTTGCCCGTTCAATTGGACCCGCTACAAGTTGCGGAAAGAAACTTACAAAGGCAAAAAAATCGATTATACTTCTTGTTGCCTTTAAACGGTTACGATAAATATCAATGGTGTAGCTCAAGGATTGAAACGTGTAAAAGCTAATTCCCACAGGCAGAATAATATTTAATGAACGGGCATTTGCTTGAATACCTAATTGATTAAACAAATCGACAAATGAATCAACAAAAAAATTGAAATATTTAAAAAAACCTAAAAAACCAAGATTAATTACAAAGCTAACGGTAACCAATAACTTACGCCTGTGCTTATTTAGTGTTTTGGCTATATTTAATCCGAGAAAAAAGTCAACCGCTGAACTGAAAACAATAAGCGATAGAAAACGCCAATCCCACCATCCATAAAAGACATAACTTGCAAAAAGCAAAAATAAATTCTGCGCTTTAACATTGTTTTTAAGTAGTTTCCAATAAACAATAAATACTATTGGTAAGAAAATAGCATAAGTAAGCGAGTTAAACAGCATGTATTCTTAAATTATTAATGCAATTTTTAATATCCATGTAACATTGGCGAAATAAGCAAAAAAAAATGTCATTCTAAACAAAATTTGACGCATGGTATGTTATCAATGTTTGTATAAATATTAATTGTAGATAAAAATCTTCCGATTCCTTTAATCTGATGGTGCTTAAAATCTTCAATTAATAACTTGCTTTGGCTAATTTGAAATCAATTTCCTAATTTCGTGCTTGAAAACCCTTATTGGCAAAACTTTTGCGGAGAGATATACATTCAATACAAGCTTCCTTTTAATCCGAGCGTCTTTGTCTATTTTCGCAAACGCATCGTTGAAGATGGAATGAAAAAGATATTCAAGCAAAGCATTGATTTAATTGGTGAAGATACTATTCACCGGGAAGTAAAAGAAGTTCGGGTTGACACAACCGTCCAGGAGAAGAACATAACATTCCCTATAGATCGCAAGTTTAGTGAAAAGGTCATTGGATATTGCAAAAGAATAACAAGTAAGGAAGGAATAAAGATAAAGCGGACCTATAGCTGTGAATTCAGTTTTAATAACGTTTACAAACATTACCACCAAACAGAACATTATGATACCGCTCTTCTGAGTTAATGATGAGTGGCAGGATTCAGAATGTTATTTATAAAGGGTATTCCGGTAAAGTTTTTCATGATCACTTTTCAATTTAAAACAAGCCACTATTTCGGAGCATATTGCCCCCTTGAGATTATTCTTGTTCAAAACAGATAGGGATTACTGCACAAATCAAACAGGTGCGTTTAATGTAATAAATAATGGCGCCAACGGGGGGGCAGCACCTTTCCAGACTTATGGTAAAAGCTTTGTTGTTAATCTTCTTCTTGGGTCGTTGTTTTCTTTTCTGCATACTCATCCTGCAGAAGTTCACCTTGGTGCTTACGATAACTTGGGCCTTTAATCTTAACAATGACCGAATGATGGAAGATACGATCCAGGATTGCACTCGTTGAGATGGGATCCCCGAGGAACTCGGGCCAGTCAGGCTCTTCAATGTTGGTTGTAAAGATGAGTGATTTGTTGTCTTTGTAGCGCTGGTCGATCACTTTAAAGAGCAGGTGCGCCTCCTTTATTACCTGTAATTCCAACCGGTCATGGCCCATTTCATCGATCAGGAGTAACTCCGCTTTGATATATTTTCGCATTCTCTTTGTACCATGGATGCGGACATCATTAACATCGGTGAGCCATTTTCGCAGCTGCTCCTTCAGATCATCCCTATCCCGGAACTCACGGCCATTTAAAAAACTTCGCTCCAGATAATAAAACGGCCGCTCCACCTTCAGGTTCTCTGTAGGCTTTCCCGGGGTGATGGCAAGGGGACGGAACCGGTAATGGGTGGCAAATTCAAGGTATCTTGCGTTTTCCGGGTCTTGTCATCCACCACCCCGATGTACTGCCGTCTTGAGTAGCACAGAATATAACTAAAAAAGGTGACCTGCCCGGTTTGACCAGTAGAGGTAAAGGGGATATGGTAATCACTCCAGTCGTGGGCAGCCCGCTGGCCCGGATCCGTTTCCACCAATCGCACCGGCGTTTTTGAACCCACCTGGCGGATGCTTTTCAGGTAATCCCGGACAATGGTGATTCTCCCTTCAAAGCCCTTTTGCTCTAAGTGTTCATATACCCTCTGTCCCGTTATATTACTATACTTCTCCAAAAGCCCCGTAATAACCTCCTTGTATGGATCCAGCTTACCTGAGCGCTTCTTTTTGGGGGTTATTTCTTCTACCGGGGTGGTATCACGCAAAACCGAATTTGATACCAGCAAGCGCCGGATACGACCGCGGGAGACACCCAGTTCCCTGGATATCCTGCGGATAGGCCATCCTTTGCTATGCAGGGTGATCACACTGTTCTCTAATTGTTCATCTTTCATCTTCACGTGTTGATTTATGGATTTGTAATTGGGTTAGACGCTCAGCCAGCTTATTACAACATTGCATTACCTGCCTGAGACCCGGGATGATGATCATCTTCTCTGTTTCCTTTAACATGTCACTTCGCTGATCATCTAACCTTGAGAGCATGATCTGAACGGACCGCATTACATATCCCACTCCTTGCATCAGATCATTGCCATAGGAGGATAACCTTACATCCCAGGGTTCCTCCTCAGTATCTTCCTGATTTCTTTCGAGTATCCACTCAGGGTGGGTAAGGATATACCGCTGCCGTTCTTCATCCTAAGCATTTAAAAACGCCTCAACCAGTGTGTCGCTCTGGCGGCTGGTGAGGCCATAGGTGGTGATCACACGGGCTACCTCCCCCTGGTTGCCGCGCGGCAACTTTATCAGCGAGCGGGCGTGACTGCTGGTAAGGGTACCCATTCGGATCTGTGTGGAAACTTCTTCATCCATCTTTTCAATTAGCGAAAGGCGTCGGCTTACCCAAGAACGGCTGTATCCCGTTAGCTGGGCAAGACTCCGCTGATCCATGGAGTGGATATCTCTAAGGTCGCGTAACACCAGTGCCTCCTCCAGGGCTTCCATTGATTGATGGCACCGGTTATAACTTAGCAGCAGAACCTTGGCCTGCGAAAGACCGATCTCCAGCACATGGCACTGCAGGGTCTCCATCATAAGATCCTCTGCAGCGTAATACCGCTTAAAGCCATCGATTAACTGGTAGCCTCCATTTGGGGCACGGGCAACAACAGGCTGCAACTGGCCCTGTAACTGCATTGACTTCTCCACTCGCAGGATCCGGGCATGGTTTATTATGCGGAGCTCTGCCAGGGAGAGGTCAAATTCACCCAGTGGTATCTCTTTGATTGCATGATTCATCGGAGCAATTTTTTGGCCCTGTAAATGTATAAGGCTAAACTTTTTTAAACGAATGCGTACGTCTTTACAATCTTTCCGCCTTTTATTGCAAAAGTTGTGTATACCCCGTCTGATAAGGGTCGTGGAAGTAACGCGTACGTCTTTACAATCATTGAGGAATGATACTTTTGACGTCTTTTATTACGTTCGCTCTGCTTCTGGCAATTGCTCGTTACATAATGCGGATGCTTGTCTCTATATTCTTTTTGATACTGATGTGATGGAAATTTATCACGCCAACGCTTATTCCGTGCCTTTCGTAAAGAGCGGCTTTCAGAACTTCTCCTGGCACTTGTCTTATTGGTTAGACATCTGCGGGCATTTTGACATTCCCGCAATGAACAATACTTCTGATTTTTTATTCGTGGATTATGTGGTACCAGTTTACCACAGTGCACGCAGGTAAATTTGGGTAACATTACAATAATCTTTCAAAAATACTGAAAGGTTATTTTTTTATCTTAAAATAGAACCCCTGGTATCGTTTTTTTCCGGTAGGTGGTATCAGTTTAAGCCGTCGTTAAAATTGATGAGCATCAATCCGAAAATCAAATACAGGAAAAATCGACAGAGAAAGTCAAAAAAACAGAAAAGCCTAAAGGAAATAAGGGGACTTTGATAGTAGATGCCACAGTAGCTGATCAAATGATTGCTTATCCTACTGATCTGGGCCTCTTGTCCAAGAGCAGAAAGAGAGTGTAAGAATAATTTACGAACTATGTAACGTGCTTAATATTAATGAGAAACCCCGGATATACAGGCGGTTAGCCAGGAAACAATACCTAAATGTAGCCAAGAAGAAGAATAAAACCAAGAATGAACTGCGAAAAGCCATTGGAGGGCAACTGAGATATCTACGACGGAACCTCAAGAGTATTAATGGCTTGTTGGACAAGAGTCCGGGGATGCGTTTTCCGCTTGAAACTAGAGACCAGCGGATATTTTGGGTGATACAGCACATTTATGATCAACAAACCAGGATGTATAAAGACCATATACACAGTATAGATAACCGGATAGTGAATATATATCAGCCGTATGTCAGGCCCATCGTCAGAGGTAAAGACAAAGTCCAGGTTGAATTTGGCGCAAAACTTGGTGTCAGCATACAAAACGGGTATGCCCGTATCAACACGTTAAGTTGGGAGGCATACAATGAAAGCACTGATCTGAAGAGGCAAGTAGAAGATTATAAGAGGCTCAACGGTTGTTATCCCAAGGTTGTTATTACAGATAAGATATATGGCACCCGGGAAAATCGACAATGGTTTAAAGACTTGAATATCCGGTACTCGGGTAAACCATTGGGAAGACCTTCGGCAAAAGACCAAACTCCTTACCAGAAAAGGAAATACCGAATAGAGCAAGGCATTTGAAATGAGGTAGAAGGAAAGTTTGGACAAGGTAAGAATGGCTACAACCTCAGTAAAATAAGGGCCAGGGCCGCCAGAATCTCTGAAAGTTGGATTGCAGCTATATTCTTTGTTATGAACATGGTAAAGTTCAGCAAAATTTTTGTTTTCATTTTTGAATGTCGTTTTTGCTTCAATTTTTCAGCTGTCAAACTACGATGAAAACCATCGGATAAAAAATATCGCATTTAACTCGTAAGACTTATTCACCAAACCCTACTTCAATGATCTGCATGTTGGAATTGCCGTTAATCATCAATCCATCAAAGAAATAGCCTTAGCAATCGAAGAGATTATTTTAAATAATGCTGAATACGTTAAGCATGTTGAACTATTGATAACCAATTGTTTTTTAAATCGATTTTAAAAAATCTGGGTTGGTGAAACGTATTCTAGAATAATAACACAGTGTTTATTGTGAGTTTGTATTTATTGTTAAATAGATACTGTCTACTTTTCTCATGAAACCGTATAAAAAGATAGTAACAATTATTAAACCAAACCTCATATTGATTAACTTTACAGGCATTCATTTCGGAAATATCGTGAAACCAATTGATAGGATTCTTTCAAGTAAGGTCTAATCCTCAGACTTTAAAATTATATCCTGAAAATGCAATTCTTATTAATACATTGATAATATTCAGTGAGATGGAAAATACAGATTTAAAAAGACTAAGATATAGAAGGCAGTATATTATTGCCCCTAAAGAAATCGAATGTCCGTTTCTTCATCAACGCGTCCAACTCAATAATAAGTATATACTTTATCATCATTTAGATATTAAAATTACCAATCACGTTAAAAACGATACAAAAATCACTTTAATAGGTGATATGTTTGGTTATGATCAAGATGTAAAGAACAATTATGAAATTTTAAGGGATCTGATTAGTTCCAGTTTTGACATAGTTATAGAACGAACAGCACAATATTCCGGCAGATATGTAATTATCTTTCAACAGGGTGAAGAAATAAAGCTTTTACATGATAATACAGCTTCACGGAAAGTTTATTATGCGGATATCGATGGTTCGCTATGGTTTGCATCACAACCCCACCTCCTTGCCAAAGTTCTAAATCTACAGGAAACAAGAATCCCATCAAAAATCGATTTTTATAACTCTGAAGATTTTATCAAATTAAATAATTCAAATATTGGTAACACTACCCTCTATGATGAAATATTTCAGTTACTTCCAAACCATTACTTTGATGTTAAAAATGCCAAAACTGTAAGGTATTGGCCCAATATGCCTATAGAATCTTTGGATGTGGATGAGGCCGCTGAAAAGTGCGCCAAAATTATTATGGGCTATATGGAAAATATATGTGCAAGATACGATGTAATGTTACCTGTTACTGCTGGAAAAGATTCAAGAATCTTGCTCGCAGCCACAAGAAATATAAAGGATAAGGTATATTATTATGTTAATAAAGAAAATCGATTGAACGATAAAAGTCAGGATATAAGTATTCCGAAATCTATATTGTCAAAATTGGGTATTGATTTTCATATAATTGATCCTTATACAACTATAAATGAAGGTTTTAAAGAAGTTTACTTTAGTAATAATAGTTTAGCCTCTCCAAAATATTTGTATATAATTCATAATTATTTTTTAAAATTTCCTGACAAGGTAAATTTACCGGGAAATATAGCTTCTCAAGCTTATTATCGATATAAATACCCTGATTTTATTATATCTCCTGTATCACTTGCAGAGTTGAATAGAATAAGTAAATATGACTTTGCTATAGAGTATTATGCAAAATGGCTATCTGATATTCAGGATATTTGTAACAAAACTAACGTACATTTACTTAACTTGTTTTATTGGGAAGAACGACTTGCTAATTGGGGAACTCAGGTTCAATTAGATAAAGATATTGCACAAGAAGAAATAAATCCATATAATTCAAGATTGCTTGCCAGTTTGTTCTTAAGTGTTAATTATAAGTTACTATTACCCCCTGATTATGTTTTTTACAAAAAAATAATTAATAAATTATGGCCTGAAGTTTTAAAAGAACCGATTAATCCCAGTTTAAAATCAGAAGTCAAGAAAATCATAGAAAAAATAGGATTACTGAAAACACTTTACAAAATTAAGAGACGCTATTACCCTTGAATTGAATTTCCAACATACTCAATCAAAGTAAAATCTTTATTTTACAATTAGGAGATTAGCTGTTTCTCAATCTCTTTTTTTATTGAATAAGATTTTTGTACTCTATTCGCTCCAATTATACCGATTCAATTTTTGAAATCTGCCATTGAATTCAATTGCTTCTACTTAATGCAAAGTCCAACAATTCCCGATTCTATAATGTTCAATGGTTTTTCAATTAAATTGGATCAATAGATAATAACAAAAGCCCTATTTTGAGTTAAGGCCAAAAAATTCTTTTAATGCACCTTAATTATTGAAATTCAGGATTGATGGTTCTTAGCTAACTATTCCTTGGCTTCTGATGATTTACATCATCCTTTTTAAAACAACCTTCGTCACCATATAACGTATATTAGTCAAAATAAAAGTTTGTTTAGTCAAATATTTTAACTGGGGAGATGGGTTATGAAAAGGATTTCAGTTTTTATGCTAATTGGCATGGCACTTATAAATAATGCTTTTAGCCAAAACAGCCTGGATGATTTAAATGTTGTCCTAAAACACAATTTTGAAGACAATACAATTGGAAAATATCTTCATACTGAATGGTCCGCTGACTGGTCAAATCCAAGCTTCTGCAACCGACAGGATAAATTGAAAATTGTTCAGAACACCAACGATTCGGAAAATCCGACAAAGACATTACAACTTGATTTTCCTGCGAATTCACTAGGACCTAGTGAAGGCGGCACTCATTTTCCGGTTGATTTAAAAGGAAAATATGAAGAGTTATATGTCTCTTATGATTTAATGTTCATGCCTGGTTTTCAGTTTCAGAAGGGCGGTAAAATTCCTTCGGTGAAGGGAGGTAGTATTACCGCAAATGAAATAACAACTGATGGATTCTCTGGAGGCCTTATGTTTAAGGATGGAGGCAGAATTCTTTTTTATATTTACTATCCCGATAATCCAAATAAGGGAGGAATATCAATTACATGGGGTTCTCCTTATGCATTAAACCCTATTGAAGGCTCAAAAATGGAAGTAACCTACACAAGTGGCACAATGTCTCAATCAAAACCAGGAGAATGGCACAATTTGACATACCGGATGGTTCTCAATACTGTCAAATCTACAGGAGGAGGTAACTATGATGGAATACTGGAAGCCTTTTTTGATGGTAAATTAGTAACACAAATATCGAAAATTTGTTTCCGAAATACAAGTAATCTGGGAATCGACGTTATGAGAATTTATTCATTTTTCGGCGGAAGCACCGATGTTTATCGCAATCCGATTGCAGAGTGGCTTAAACTTGACAATTTTTTATTGTATACTTTCAAATCTGAAGCCAATGTACCTCGTGGCAATACATTAAGTCCAACGAACAGAACCATCAATTACTGGCGGAAATTCGGAAATACTGCCGCCACCAATAATGCACCGGTAATAACCGCACAGCAATTCATTGTAAAAGAATCAACTTTATCAAACAATCTAATAGGTTCGATCATCGCCAAGGATGCCGATGCCGGACAAACACTGACTTATTCGATTACTTCAGGAAACGAATCGGGAATATACAGCATCAATAGTAAAACCGGGGTTTTGTCCAGCACAGGCAGCAATATCTTTGTGCCTGGTACAGTTACACATCAACTTGGTATAAAGGTTACCGACAATGGCACATCGCCTAAAAGCGCATCGGCAACCATAACCGTCAACCTGGTTAGCGATACCCCGGTTGCGGAAACGAACAATCCACCGGTAATAAACGCCCAGCAATTCATTGTAAATGAATCAACTTTTTCAAACAATCTCATAGGTTCGGTCATCGCCAGGGATGCCGATGCCGGACAAACACTGACTTATTCGATTACTTCAGGAAACGAATCGGGAATATACAGCATCAATAGTAAAACCGGGGTTTTGTCCAGCACAGGCAGCAATATCTTTGTGCCTGGTACAGTTACACATCAACTTGGTATAAAGGTCACCGACAATGGTACATCTCCTAAAAGCACATCGGCAATCATAACCGTCAACCTAATTGGCGATACCCCGGTTGTGGAGACGAACAATCCACCGGTAATAACTGCCCAGCAATTCATCGTAAAAGAATCTACTATTTCAGACAATCTAATAGGTTCGGTCATCGCCAAGGATGCCGATGCCGGACAAACACTGACTTATTCGATTACTTCAGGAAACGGATCGGGAGTATTCGCTATCAACAGTCAGACCGGAGTTCTGAAAACTACAAATAGTAATATTTTTGGGCCTATGGCTACTACTTATGAGCTTACCATAAAAGTAACTGATTCAGCCACGGAACCTGAAAGCGCTTCAGCAAAGATAACTATTAACCTGATAGGCGAATCCGGAATAGTATACATTGATCCTGAAAACACCAATGATGCTTTTGCCAATGGCTCAATTACACATCCCTATGCTTCATGGAAAGATATTGTATGGAAAGAAGGATACACTTACCTGCAAAAGGGGGGAACTACCACAACAGTCGACAAAATCCTGATAGGGGCCAATAGAGTTACGCTCGGCGCTTATGGCGAAGGCGATCTTCCCGTCATCGCCAGCAATACCAATACTTACCTGATCAGCGGCTTCGAAAAAGCAGGCATTACCATCCGTGAACTGAACCTTCAGGCACCAAATGCAGTGAGCAGCATATACTTCCTGGGGAATACTGGCGACAGCATTATTGTGGAACATTGCCAGCTGAATGCCAATGTAAATGCCGTAAAGGTAGCCAACGGCAATACCCTTGTCGTCCGTTACAACAGCATTTCGAGCCATGGCGAAGGCGTATATTCCTCGGCAACGGATAACCAGGTATACTACAACATATTCAAAAATTGTGAGGAAGCCATAAACATCATGGGTAACAGCGCCATAGCCAAAATATACAACAATGTCTTCTACAACAACGACGAATCACTATCGGTAACCTATGCCGATCTTACCCTTTACAACAACATTTTTTACCTGAATTCGCCCGGCCAATCTGCAATTAATCATGGAACCGGGAACATTCAATCGAACAACAACATCTACTATCCCGAGCAAGCTGGTTTTATTACCATTGCCAGTGCGGTATTCAATAACCTGCAGCAGTTACAACAGGCCATGAAAATAGACATTAATTCATTTATTGCTGATCCGCAATTTTTGGATATGTACGATGATAACTTTTTGTTGGCCGAAAACTCACCTGCCATCAATGCCGGTGTTGACCTGAACCTCGGCCTTGACCTGCTTGGAAGCAGTGTACCCTTATCAGGCGCTGCCGACATAGGTGTGCACGAATTCACAGGTATCATCTCGCCACCGGAGAATCAGGAACAACCTTCACTTATGCTCTACCCTAACCCGTCAACTGGAAAATTCAATATCATGGCGGAATTAAATCAGCAACAAGGAGGAATAGATAACAATATTGCGGATAAAAATGAAATAAGGGTGGTCGATCTTACTGGCAAAACTGTTTTTGCAAGACAATTAGATGACTTTGCTGAATCAACTTTTACGGATCAGGTAGAACTGACTGGCATATCCAATGGATTATATTTTGTAATATTACAGATCGCCGACAAGGTAGTGAAAGAAAAAATACTGATTAAAAACTAACATTTTCAGGAATTACCGTAATTTATATTGTTTATAAACTAGTGCCTGGTGTTAAATTAACACCAGGCATTATGTTTTCTACCCGAAATGAATTATTATTGCATTTAATAAATTGACGAATCCGGGTTTTCTTTTGATAAATAATCATAATTTGTTGATACATGACCTTTTCTGAAAATAGTAAGTTACTGTTTTTTATAACTTTTACATTATTCTTTTCTTTAAAAAACCATGCTCAAAACAACCTGGAAGATTTAAATGTTATTTTTAAACATGATTTTGAAAAGAATACTTTAGGTGACTATAGAGTTGATGAATGGAAAGCAGATTTCCTAAATCCTGAATTTTGCAGCAGACAATCCGAACTTGATATTGTAAAGAATTCCTCCGATAATGTCAATAATACAAAGGTATTGCAGATAAATTTCCCGGCCAATTCGCTTGGACCTGATGAAGGAGGCACCCATTGGTGGACTTCTTTAAATGAGAAATATGATGAGCTCTATGTTTCTTATGATCTTATGTTCATGCCTGGTTTTGAGTTTCAGGATGGAGGAAAGCTTCCATCAGTTAAAGGGGGTAATGTTGTAGCAAATACTAAACCAACCGGATACGATGGTTTTACCGGTGGCCTTATGTTTAAGGCTGATGGCAGAATTCTTTTTTATATTTATTATGCTGATAACCCTAATGATGGAAGACTTACCCTTACTTGGGGTTCGAAATACGCATTAAATCCGGTCACTGGTTCAAAAGCGGAAGTAAATTATTCCAGCGGTATTGCCACCAACTGCAAACCTGGTGAATGGCATAATATAACCTATAGGATGGCCCTTAACACAGTTAAATCAAGCGGAGGAGGAAATTATGATGGAATAATGGAAGCCTATTTTGACGGACAACTTGTAACACAAGTTTCTAAGATACTTTTCCGACATACCAGTAATCTGGGTATTGATATAATGAGAGTGTACACATTTTTTGGCGGAAGTACAGATGATTTTCGAAATCCAATCGCAGAGTGGTTAAAAGTTGATAATTTTTTATTGTACACTTTCAAAGATCACATCCCTGTGGCACGTGGAAATACACTAAGTCCCACTGACAGAACTATTAATTACTGGCGTATGTTTTCAACCCTGCAAAACAATCCGCCCAATGTACCAACCACTCTGTCGGCAGGTACTGTTACCAAAACTTCAATTAATCTGAAATGGAAGGATAATGCGGCCAATGAGCAGGGATTTGTCATTTACCGTTCATCCTCGTTATCGGGAACATACACTGAAATTGGCAAGGTTACAGCCAATGTAACCTCGTACTCAGACCAATCGCTTCAGCCAGGCACATCCTATTATTACCGTGTATGCGCCTACAATGCTGCAGGAACTTCGGAATATTCAAATGTATTGACGGCAAGAACCACAGCACTGCAACTACCTGCTACACCAACTGGTTTTTCGTCCAGTGTACAAACCAAAAATGCCATTACCTTAAAATGGACCGACAATTCCCAAAACGAGCAAGGTTTCAGCATATGGCGGTCGCCCTCCGTTGACGGGAAATTCACCGAAATTGCCAAACCGGCGGCCAATACTACCTCTTATACCAACAGTAACCTGAGTCCCGCTACTACTTATTATTATAAAATCAGAGCCTTTAATAACGATGGCGTTTCAGCCTTCACAACTGCCTTAACTGCCACTACCAAACCATTGGAACCTCCGGCAGCGCCATCGGGACTGATTGCCTCGCACATCGATTACGAATCGGCCACCCTGGTATGGAAGGATAATGCCACCAATGAAATCGGTTTTGAACTAATCCGGAACTTTACCGGAGAAACCACACTGGTTCAGGTTGACATTCCTTCCGGCACAACCAGTTATACCGACACTACCTTGGACATGAATACCAGTTACCAGTATAAAATAAGGGCGCTTAATGAAGACGGCACTTCTGCCTGGTCCAACATTATTACAGTGGTTACGCCGCGTTTACTACCACCTGTTCCGCCCACTAAACTAAAAAGTACCAAATTCACCGAAAAAAGTATATCCGTTTCCTGGAAAGATAATTCCAGCAACGAGGATGCATTTGTAATAACACGTTCACTGGCAACTGATCCGGCCTCGGCTGTCCATATTGCCATCAGCGCCAACGATACGGCCTTTACCGATTCGAGCCTGGTTTCGAGTACCACCTACCAATATACTATTAAGGCTGTTAATAAAGGAGGAAGTTCTCCCGCAAGCAATAAAAACGTGGCCACTACCCTCTCGCATGCCGAACTTAAGCGTGTTAAGAATGGGCTGATAGCCTATTACAATTTTGGTTTCAACCCCGACTATATTGTCTACGATCAGTCGGGTTACGACGAGCCGCTGAATCTAAACATCCTCGACCGCTCAGCCGTAAACTGGAATAAGGACAATACGCTGGATATGCTGTCCAATACAGCCATTGTATCGCTGGCCCCTGCCACCAAAGTGATCAGTGCAATAAAAGAAACAGGGGAAATTACCTTTGAATGTTGGCTGAAACCAGCTGAGCCCTACTTTCCAAATACTTCACGGATTGCCACCCTATCCGCAAGCGATGCAGAACTGGGTTTTGCCATAGATCAGGAACTCAACGAAAGAGACAATAGCAAAGAACTGACCTACCATGTGCGCATGCAAACGGCTTCGACGGTTAGCTCGGGCTACCCCGACTTTACCCCAGACATTACCCAACTCTATATAAATCTACAGCACCTGGTATATACCCGAAATGCACAGGGAAAGGAAATTGTTTACCTGAACGGGGTGAAATCGTCGGAAGGATTCAGACCCAGCGAATTAAGCACATGGAACGACAATTACTACCTGAGGCTTGGTAACGAAAGCGATATGAACCATTCCTGGACAGGAAGCTACTATTCAGTAGCGCTGTTCAACAGGGCGCTTTCCGCTGATGAAGTACTGGTCAATTACAGCACCGGGCCCTGCGACAGCGTTGAAATGGCTTCGGTGGATTATTCCCTGAGTATTACTCCCAATCCTACCAATAAGGATATTACAGTCAGTATTATACCCAATAACCTCTTGGATTACATTCCGCAGACGACCATTATCATCCGGGATGTTTACGGCAAACTTCTGATCGAAGAGAAAGTATTCAATCCCAATACAAGCATTCAGCAGTACTTCGATTTAGGCGGATACCTGGCAGGAATTTATTTTGTACAGGTAATATCAGGCAGTAAACAAAAAACTGCTAAGGTAATCCTGCAGAAGTAAAGGAAACTGATCTGTCAGGCTTGGCATCTGCGTTTACTTGCAGGTTTGATTAACTTTGAGGAATTTGATAGTGTTTCAGAGGTTATTAGTTAATCTATTATTTTTTCAATAATATAGCGGGGTCTAGCTTTAATTTCACTATAGATTTTCCCTAAATATTCTGCAATGATTCCTATGCAAAATATTTGAACTCCACTAATAAAATAAACCGGAAGTGTAATTGAGGTCCAACCTGGAACTGTCCCCCTAAAAAGCCATGAATACAGGGCATAGCCAGCCATAAGGAGACAAACAAAAAACACTGCTATTCCTATCAGACTTATAAATCGAAGTGGTTTAACACTAAAAGAAGAAATGCCGTCCAACGCAAATTCCAGCATCTTTTTGAAAGGGTATTTAGTCTCCCCGAATTTTCTTTCAAGACGATCATAGTAAACTACTTTACTTGGAAATCCTATCAGGGGAAAAATACCCCTTAAAAACAAATTCACTTCGTTAAAATTACACAATTGCTGTAAGGCACGCTTGCTGGCAAGTCTAAAATCAGCATGATTATATACAATTTCAACGCCCAACCATTTCATTATTTTATAAAAACCTATGGCTGTATTTCTTTTAAATAAAGTATCTGTTTTTCTTTCATTTCTAACCCCATAGACTATATCATAACCCTCACCATAACCATCCACCATTTGCTCAATTACCTTTATATCATCTTGTAAATCTGCATCAATCGATACAACGCAATCAACAGTGTTATGATAGCAATGGAGACCGGTTAATAAAGCACTCTGATGACCGAAATTCCTGGATAGT
Organism: uncultured Bacteroidales bacterium; assembly: GCA_964618645.1. Lineage (GTDB taxonomy): Bacteria > Bacteroidota > Bacteroidia > Bacteroidales > UBA10428 > UBA5072. The sequence continues at coordinate 16,803 of CAZUBW010000062.1, forward strand.
TTAACACCTTTGATGTGCTTATTATCAAGGCAATAGTTACTAATGATCTCCCATGTATTGTCTTTACTTCCGTCATCAATAAATGAAATAAATGAATCCATAGCAATTTTACCAATGGCTTGCATTCTTTCCAGAAATTCACATAGTTTCGCTTTCGAATAGGGCAGCACCTCTTCTTCATTATAACAAGGCACTACAATAGCTAATAAAGGCAGTGTTTTATTAGTTTCAGGCATTGTTGTAGGTTTTAAAGGTTTGCAAACTTTTCTTACGAGAAATATTTCAATGATTTAATATGTCTTTTTGTTTACATTTTTTATCGAAATTATGCGTAAGTTCTTCTTTTTATATTGTGCAATAAATATTTACGCGCGCCGAAATTCCATACGAATGTGACTATAGTAGCTAGTACTTTTGAAATCATTACGAATAAAGATAATAATTCAGTAAACCCCCATACTAATAGCGTGTTAATAGTTAGTCCAACCCCTGAAATAATTAAATAATAAAACATTTCCAAACTTCTGTTTTCCACCACACGTATTTTAAAAATCCATAACGTGCATAGTAAATAATTCAATATTGAACTGGACATAAAAGATATTGCCGAAGACAATACATAGTACAACTTAAAAACACGAAATAAAAGATATAACAAGGAGAAATCAAATAATGTGCAGATACCACCGACCATTAAATATTTCATCCCCTGAACAACAGTATCATTATTGAATACTTTTATTTTACTGATACCGCTTAACATGTTATATTTATTAATTAATTTGAATTTACGTTTACAGCCTAGTAATGTTACAATAATTTTAGGCTTAGCTCGCTCCAAACATGATTTTTTTTTTCATTTTGGGACTGTTCAAGTGCTTTATTTCTCCTTATGTTTAACATTAGGGGCAATACATCCTCAAAAACTATCACTTTATCAAATTATGGTAAAATAGCAGTTTGCTATTTGTTCTTTATGTTTTTTACGGATTAATTTTGTATTGAAAATAATTCATCAAATCCTCATGACAAAAGTTATACGACAACGAAAAGATCACAATTCGCTTTTTGCCGTGTTAGACATTGTTATCACTGTGTTTTCCTTTTTATTTGCCTACCTTTTGGTAAACCTTATCGATACCAATTACTTCAGATTCACACGCGAATACATCATCATGCTCATCCTGATCATCCCCTCCTGGATGATCCTGCTGCATATCTCCAACCTCACCAATGCACCAAACTCACGTTCACACATGTCAATATTCATGAGCTTTGTGAACTTCAGCTTTATCGGATTCGCCTTGTTGTTCTTATATAAGCACATTTTTAGCCTCGACGTTTTAAGTCATTTTGTTATTATCACCTTTTCGGTGATCAACCTGTTTGCCCTTTACGGTTTCAGGATGCTGACCTACCGGGTATTCAGGTATTTCAGGGCCAACGGCCGGAATGTGAGCAACATTATTCTCTATGCCGATGAGAAATCGGAACAGCTGATTGAATCCATCATTGATCATAAGGAATGGGGATTCCGTATCCTGATGATCATAACCGACTCGGCCTGGATACGGAAAAAATTCGGTGATGGCATCCGTATTTACCCCGATAAGATCAACATCAAGAATATCCTGGATATTGATATCATCGACGAGGTTATTTACTGTAAATCCAATGCTGACGAGGAGAAGATCCGGAATATGGTAGAGGTATGCGAAGAAATAGGTGTAACCCTGCGTATACAGTCGGCCCTGGCCGGTAAAAAATATAGTAATACGAAGGATATGACCCGGTTCGAACGAATACCCTTTATCACCATCAGGAACACACCCAGGAATGCTTATGCGCTGGCCTGGAAATCGTTCAGCGACTTCTGGATATCGTTTGCCATCATTTTCTTCTCCTCACCCATCATGATGGCCATTGCCGTACTGATCAAGCTGACCTCAAAAGGTCCGGTTATTTTTAAACAGGAAAGAGTGGGATTACGCGGCCGTAAGTTTTATATCTATAAATTCCGCACCATGGTACAGAATGCCGAGGCGCTTAAGGCACAGCTCGAAGCCCTGAACGAAAGCGACGGTCCTACTTTTAAAATAAAGCGCGATCCCAGGATAACCACCATTGGCAGGATATTGCGAAAAACCGGTTTGGACGAACTGCCGCAATTATTCAATGTACTGAAAGGCGAAATGTCGCTGATTGGCCCCAGGCCTCCCCTGCCCGCCGAAGTGGAGAAGTATGAGCGCTGGCACCTGCGCAGGTTATCGGTAAAGCCCGGTATCACCTGCACCTGGCAGATCATCCCCAACCGCAACGAAGTGGTGTTCGACAACTGGATGAAACTTGATATTCAATATATCGAAAGCTGGTCGGTGAAAAAGGACCTTCAGTTACTGTTCAAAACCATCAAAACTGTCCTTTACGGCACCGGGTATTAAAAGTTTTTATGCAAGGTTACTTCTCCCGGGCTCCTATAAATTTTAATACATCGCAGCAGGTATTGTTTTTTATCCTAAATTAGCATCGCTGATGCCCTTATAAATCTATGTTTATGAAAAAACCAACATCCATTCATCCAGGCGTTATCCTTACGCTGATAGGTAGTTTATATCTGCTCACCTCGTGCGCCCCGGTAAATAAGTTGCGATTTGTAGCCGACGGCTCCGATGGCGCGGTTAAAAACGATTACTTCAACGACCGTTCTGAGAAAACTATTCAACCTTTTGATTACCTGTATATTAAAATAACCAGCCTCGATGAAAAAACCAACAGTATTTTCAACGAGCGTAGTTACAATATCGATACTGAATTGCTGAGCTATGCTGTGGATGCCAGGGGCGATATTACCGTTCCCTTTATCGGAAACATCAATGTAAAGGACCTGACCATCAACCAGGCCCGGGAGAAAATCCAGACATCGCTTCAATTATACCTGAACAACATTTCCGTAATTGTTCGGTTTGTCAGCAATAAAATAACCCTGCTGGGCGAGGTAAACCGGGCAGGACAGCATTCTTTCTACGATGAAAAAGTAACAGTATTCCAGGCCATTGGGTTTGCAGGTGGCGCCTCAGGCTTCGGAGACCTTTCCAATGTAACCCTCATCCGGGAGAAAGATAACGTGATCAAATACTATTACCTGGATCTTACCAAAAAGAACATTGCCTCTTCGGAATATTACTATCTTTTACCGAATGACATTTTGATCATTAACCCCATAAGCGCTAAATACAGAGGTTTGCGCGACTATTCGCTCGATCTTTTTTCAACTGTGCTTACATCAATATCCGCAGTGCTTTCCATTATTCTGATCGTTGATAAACTATAAAACAAAAGTAAGGAGCATGAAAGACAACCAGGAACTTTTCGATTCAACGCTTGACTATAAAAAAATATTCCGAAGACTCTATACATATAGGGTAACCTACATAGTCCTCGGTATCCTATTTCTGTCCATTGCCTTCTTTGTTAACCGTTTTTCAAATGTGGTGTACCGGAATTCAACCATTTTGTACATGAACCAGGACGACCGGTCGCGAACACTCAACTCGGCCAATGATATGTTCCAGAGCTTCGGCATGTTTAACATGAAAGGGAACATCGACAACGAACTGGAAATTATCAAATCATTTTCGCTGCTTAAAAAAGTGATCAGCGAGTCGGACTTCAGGGTTTCCTATTATGCCCGCGACAATAATCCCATTTCGGGCTTGCTGGCCAATACCCCCCTGGCGCAGGTTACCGAATTATACAAACAATCACCCGTTGAAGTGATCCTTGATCCATCGGTACCACAAGCCGTTAACCTGAATTTTTTCATTACCTTTTTGAACGAAACCGAGTTCACCATTGAAGCCGATGGTGAAGAAATACCACTTTACAATTACATCGATGACCAGGTAATATCGCTCACACCTACCATTCAGTTCAAACAACGTTTCCGCTTTGGCGATGAGATCAAAACCAAGTATTTCAATTTCAGGATACAAAAGACCACTAATTTTAAAAAGGAATACACAGCTGACAATGAGCTTTTCTTTGTGCTGAACAACATCAACAGCCTTGCCCTGGCATATCAAAGCGCTATTACCACTGAAACCACTTCAGACAGGTCAACACTCATCAGAATTTCACTTGCCGGTACCAATAAACAGCGGATTACCGATTTCCTGAATAACCTTACCTCAGCCTATTTGGGAAAAAGCCTGGAGAAAAAGAATAAAACAGCTTTAAGTACCATCGATTTTATCGATTCGCAGATTTCTGATGTGGCAGACTCGCTGACCTATGCCGAATCGGCCCTTAAGAACTTCAGAACTTCCGAAGGGGTTATGGACCTTAGTTTCCAGGGACAACAGATTTTTGAACAACTCGGCAGACTGGAAGATGAAAAGGCTACCCTGCAGGTGCAAAAGAAGTATTACGAATACCTTGACAACTACCTTTCTACCAACCGCGAAATAAGTGATATCATGGCGCCATCGGCCAACAATGTAGTTGACCCTATTCTCAATAACCTGATATCACAGCTTCTTGCCTCAAATGCAGAACGAGCCAGTCTCATGCGGAATACCGGCAGCCAGCAGAATCTTTTCCTGGCCGATGTCAATGCGCGGATTGAGAATACAAAGAGAACTATTCAGGAGACGGTTAAAAATACACTGAATACGCTGAATATTTCGCTCAACGAAATTAATTACCGTATGTCGAGGGCCTCAGGACAAATCTCGCAAATGCCCAAGACAGAATTGCAACTGCGCGGCATTGAACGCAAATTTGAACTGAGCGATGCCATTTATACTTTCTTACTTGAAAAACGCGCCGAAGCACAAATAGCGCGTGCCTCAAGTCTGCCCGATTACGAGGTAGTGGATCCGGCTTTCACTTCCACTGCCAGGGTTGTTGCACCAAAAACCAAGCTGAACTATATCATTGCACTGTTCCTGGCCTTGCTTTTCCCAACCGCTTTTGTGTTGCTTAAGGACTTCCTGAACAACAGAATCATGGAACCCGAAGAGGTTGAAAAATATACCAAATATCCAATGTTGGGTAAGGTATTCCACAACTTCCACCGTTCCAAAATGGTGGTCAATGACCATCCCAACTCTTCTGTTACGGAATCATTCAGGGCGGTGAGGACTAATTTTGAGTTTTTCTCGGAAGGCGGAAAACGGCAGGTGATTTTGTTGACTTCTTCCACCAGTGGCGAAGGTAAAACCTTCTGCTCGATCAACCTGGCATCGGTGTTTGCCCTGAACGGTCACAGGACTGTTTTGCTGGAATTCGACCTCCGCCGGCCCAAAATTCACCAGGAGTTCAACTCAACCAATATGATCGGTATCAGTTCATTCCTGATCGATAAGGCCATTATTGAGGATATCATTTTGCCCACCCATATCGAAAACCTTGATCTGATTTCTGCCGGCCCGGCCGCTCCAAACCCCGCCGAACTGATAGGCTCAGAACGCACGAGTGAGCTTATCGATAAGTTGAAGGAAATGTACGACTACATCATCATCGACTCAGCGCCTGCAGGTATCCTGGCCGAAACCCTGATGCTGATGAAACTCGCCGACTTGAATATTTTTGTAGTCAGGATTGAAACCACTATCCACGATGCCTTTAAAAACACGATCAAATCGATAGAGAACAACAATTTCAACAATGTTTCAATGCTGATCAACGACCTGAACGTGAAGCGGGATTCCTACAAATACGGTTACAATACCAAGTATTATACCGACGACCGAAACCTGGGATTCTTCTCCCGGATCTTCTCACGTAACAAAAAGACTTCATAAAGACATTGTGCATGCACGCCGAACCTGAGTTTCGTACCGGAAGGCTTTTGGCAAAAAGGCCGACATTGGCATAATCGCATTGCCCGATGATGACTTACTCTACCTGCCCCGGTTCGGTAGATTTTATAAACACTAAGCACTCAAAGTGAAATAGCCCCTAAGAACGCTAAGAACAAAGCACACGAAGGAAAGAGGCTATCTAAAAAGTCCGATAATCGAAGCCGTCATTGCGAACGGAGTGAAGCAATCTGTTGTGTATTAGAAGATTGCTTCGGTCGTACCTCCCTCGCAATGACGTGTACAAAACTTTTTACACAGCCTCCTCTTGTTGTTCTTAAACTTGGTGGTCATAGTGAAGCTTTCTCTTCGTGTACTTCGTGTTAAAAAACAAAGTCCCCAGCAACACACCGGCAAATAATTATGCTAAACAGCGACTCCGGAGGAGTCAGATGTTTATAGAAATCCATGTACGGGTGTTGCGTACGACTCCGGCCGGAGTCGCATGTGCTTTATTAACAGGCATTACAAATAATGCCACCCCTTCGGGGTTTATGGAGATTCTATATTGACTTTCTATAATAATAATACCCCTTAGGGGTTGGTTTTTTATGCGAAATGACATTTTACAGTAATGCCATAACCGGTATCGATTCTTGTGATCAGAAATGCAGGCTATTAACAGCAGAAAACTTATTACAAACAACAAGAGGCTGTCTAAAAAGTCATGAAAAGAGCGTAGTCTGGAGACTACGCTCAGCATACAGAGCTGACATTCTGCACAATGCGCTAGGCGTAGTTTAGCTCCGCTGAGCTCCCTTTGGTCGGTTGCAACTACGCCTACAAATTGACTTTTTAGACAGCCTTGATATTGTTATAGAACGCATCAAGAGCATACCAACCCACAAACCCTGAAGGGGTGACATTATGATAAAATCGCATTACCGGCTATAACATATAATTCCTTCGGAATTATCTCGATTCTGCTCTGGCTTGGTTTTACAGGTCTCTACCTTCCCCTGAAACCGGGGTATAACGTGTTTACCGGGTCGCTTTGCCAGTATTTGCCCGAATCGATGTCCATCAGGGTCAACACACCTCCCGGCCAGCCTGCACCGGTATCCATCATCACCACACCGTAGGCTTCAATAGGTTGGGTTGAGCTATAGGCAATGGTGGGTGTATGCCCTACAAATACCTTTTTATACGAGGCAAGCTGGTAATCATCCTTGAAATGCCTGTGCATCAAAGCCAGTTCAACAAGTGACCTGTCCCAGGTGAGAAAATCCGCCTCCTGTTCGGCAATGGGGACTTTGGTATGGTAACCGCCATGCACAAAGAGCATATCATCCATAACATGGTAATTTACAGCATGGCGTAACAACTGCCTGTGTGTATCGGGCACAATGGTCCGGTATGATTGCAGGGTTGACCTTCCTCCCTGCTCCAGCCAGCTATCTGGGGCCTCACCCGTTTTGAACCACGCCATAAGCCAGGCATCGTGATTGCCTTTGATCAGTACCAGGCGGGTAATGCCCAGCATTGCTTCGACCACCTGGAAACCGTCGGGCCAGCCATCGCAGAGATCGCCCAGGTTGATCAGCAGATCGGTTTGCTTATTGAAACCTGAGCGTTCGGCACATTGCTGCCAGGCCAGGTAAGCGCCATGTATATCCCCAACCACAAAGCGTTTCATGCAGCAAAGATAGGGAGAAATTGGTGATTGGGGATTTGGTAATTAGTGATTGGTGACTGGTGACTGGTGAGTGGTGTGGTTGCGCTTTTAACGGATGTCACCCTGAGCTTGTCGAAGGGTGATATCCCCCGGTTCGGCTCAGGCTTTGCCTGAGTCATTTCTATTTTTTCAGGCTGCGCCTGAATGTGAAAAACATTTCCATTTACCTGAAAACCCGTTTTCGCTTTAGTTGCGTTAGTTTTTTGATTCTATTATAATGTATTTCGGGCAAAAGCCTGTGGAAATAGGTTCGACTAAAGCACAGCCCATTGCCGTCAAGCTAATATTTTTACAGTACTGATATTCAATGGTCAGTATGATTTTTACTGTACTCTGCCAGCGCTTTGCTTGGCAGTATTTTTTTAAACAGTAGAGTAGAACGGGAAGGGTATACCCCTTCCCTGTCCCCTCATCAAAC
>CAZUBW010000063.1:0-24684 GCA_964618645.1 uncultured Bacteroidales bacterium
TCATGAGACGTTTCATGGCCCTGTACTTTATTACACGGCAATGTTCCGCTGTTATTTGTAGTTCACCGGCTATTTCAGCCAGTTTTCTCTCCTCTATAAAATAAGCCGACAATATCCGCTTTTCCATTCTATCAAGTTTTTCAATCTGTTCTTTAACACAACCAATCCTTTCTTCCGGCCCGTTAAGCATTTCCTCATCGTAAAGCTCTGGAATGATATCGGTAAAACGCCGGTTCTTCATTATCTTCCGGTATTCTTCCCGGCTTTTGTTCTCAAGGATACGGAAGTAATACGACTTCAATTCACACGAATCGGCAAAGATCAGTTTCTTTTGTGATATTTTTTCGAAAAGCGCGATAATCGACTGATGATGAAGGACATCATCAGAATAGTTGATGGATGCGCCCCTGTTGTTCAACCAAACGGTTGTATAGATCCTGAGGATAGTTGCAACATGTTTCCATGCCCTGTTGCAGCCATCGATCAGCAACCCGTTAAAACCCGAAAAACCTTCCCGCATAATACCCTCCGCTACGAATAGCACATGCTTTTTATAATCGGTATATGAACTGATTGTGACAGCTTTACCTATGACATCGTCAATAAGTTGCCGGTATATTTTATGATACAAAACATGCTCATCGCCAATTTTGTCATCCAGTGAAAACCAGGTGATCTCGTATTTATGTTTCCGGCACCATTGGCGGATGACAATACCCATGTGTTCAAGAATCGGCTTTTCCGGCAGATGCTCACCCCGGCTAAGGGTCGAAACAAAATCACTTATATAGTCAACCTGTTGCATAAACGATATGAGATGAACCAGCCAAATATTACAGTTAATGCCTAATTTTTTATAAAAATAATGCTTTTCTGTAACGTTATGCACCATTGCTGTCATTTCCTGTTGGTATGAAAAGTCGTTGAGCATACCTGAACCAATAATCTATAACACTTTAAACATTTTCACATGAAGAAATCACTTTGTTTTCAGATTACCCTGTTGTTGTTATGCCTGGGTCAGGCCTTTGCACAGGAAGGCAAACACATTGTTGGCCTGTCATCGGGCATTACCATGCCCTGGGATGACGGCGTTTATTTCGACCTTGAACCCTATAACACCTGGCCCGACAACCAGTTAAGTCCGGCTTTTGGCCTTTTCTATTCGTATCAGTTATCGCCGTTTTTCAAACTGGGAACGCATTTCGATTTCGAAAGAAGTCATTTTAAGGATGATTATCCTTTTGAAGATGGCTTTAAAGGCAATCGATACGCACTTGGTTTGCACTGGATTGGGCAATACCCCGACAAAAAGCTGCAGGCCGAACTGGGTGGTTTCTTCAACGTGGCTTTTGCCACCTGCAAAGAATGGGATGCCAATGTGAAGGGGATTGAGTATGGGCTCATCGTTGGTCCGGCTTGCTCTTTTGGCAACATCAAAATTGCCCTGCATCTGCAACCAACCTTTTCCTATCTGTTTTCAAACGATATGCCCGAAGCGGTATTGCTTATGTATCCGAGAATTATGTGCAAACTGCATTATACCTTAAACTAATCCGGAATTACCATGAAACAATATGTTTTGCCAATAGTTATTTTTGTGATGATTTTTGCTGCTTTATCCCTGCAATGTGAAGCGCAACAGTCTAAAGCTGGTTCTTTTATCATTTACCTCGAAGCCCCCACGTTGTCCAAATTAACTTCCGAAAAATCCGATGAAATAAGCATCGCCGAGAATCTGTGGGCTGCAGAGCTCGGACTCGAAGTGCGCCTGCTAAAATATACGGGACTTTCCTTTGGCGTTGGTTTTGGCTCAGTGAAGGACCATAATGCTTTCAGCCAGCAAACCACACATGGTGAAAAAGAATCCTCGTTTAACACCTATGCCCTTAATGCCAAAGGCGGATTTTGGTCGCCGCCCATAGCGCCCTTTGAAAAGCGCGACCTGCAAATTGTATTCAGGGCCAATGCCGGCTACGAATGGGTTACCGGCAAACGCGAGATAGACGATTGCGTTGATTGCGTCGAAGAAAAATACGATTTCACCGCGGGCGTTTTTGCCGAACCCGAAGTCAACTTTTTCTTTTTTCAGAACCTGTTGGGTATTGGCACAGCCTACCGTTACTATTTTCAGCAAACCGACCTGAAATACAATATAGTCATGTTAAAACTGATGTTAAGAATTGATTTCTGATAAAAAACCACCTGAACGATGAAAACATTCCAGATTTTAAAACAATCAGCACTTGCCGGAATAGTTGCTGTTTTAATGCACAGTTGTTGCACCCGTCATTTTGTTATTCAAACCGAGCCAGAAAAAGCCATGGTTATTATGGGGAGTGTTCCCAATCATTTCGGATTACCGGATGAAATATGCGGCGAAGGACCGCTGAACAAAACCGTAACCTTTATGGGCAAAAACCACACCTGTTATTTCACAGCATTGAAGCGCGGGTATGAAACCGATACAGTTACCGTTAACAAAAACTCGGAATTAACCGTTAACCTGCGGCTGACAAAAATGGAAAATCAAACCACCGCCGCACCTGTTGTTGATGATACTGGTAATGCCACATTATTCATGTTGCCGGTGAACGCCGATATCATTCTGCACAAAGGTGTTGGCAACCTCGATAAATATGAGCGATCCGACAAGTTGAGCAACGAAGCCTATGACAGCGTGAATGGCAGGCTGGCTAAGGTTTGTATCCCGGAACAAATGCAGTTCATCCCCGTTGAACGCTTCCCCAATCCCGAAAACTGGCGTGCGCTCAGCGATTCCTTAAAAGCGTATTTACTTACGCTGAAAACAACATTACTTCCGTATTATCCATTACCTCCTTCCATACATGAGCCGGCACTTAACCTGATCAGGCGTACCATTCATCAGTCTGATTCAGCAAACCGGGCCGATAGTACAAATGCCATGTTGGTTTATGTGTGGTGTAAGAGTGTTGAACCAACTGCCGGACGGGTAATCGGAAATGTGGCGGCCAATATAGGCGCAGGTGCAGTACAGGGATATGAAATGGCCACCTACGGACACGCTGTTACCGTATATGACCCACAGGCATTTGCATTGGACAATCATACCCTTTGGATGTTATATACCATTGACCTGCAAAGTGGACAGATTGTAAAAATACAACAGCGCAGCCTGCCATTTGCCATTACAAAGCCCAAATACCGGAATGAATTTGTAACTTTATTGACCGACATACCGAACCTGATCAACACCACTGACCATGAAAAATAAAATATGTTTTTTACTGGCTTTCGTATGCTGCTTTGGCGGGGTAAATGCCCAGCGTACCAAAGCAGATTACAAGAAAAACAGCTTGTTTCTTCAGGCTAATTACCATCTCGAAAAGCGCGGCACCGAAAACTACAGTTACTCGAACCCCGATTTTGCTTTAAGCTATGAAAGAAAACTGTTTGGCTTTGGCGACAGCAGAATACTATCGGGATTACGCACCGGTGCATACCGCGAATATGTACTCACCGGTGATGGCTGGTCACACCCCACCAAAACGCGTTTTTTCCTGGGAGCTTCCGCATCGTACATGTATGAAACCACGTCGTGGTTTAAAATTCAGGTTACCCTGCTCACCGATGTACTATTTCCTGACGATTACGATGAAACATGGATGTACCTGGCTCTTGAGCCATCGATATATTTTGTCTTTTATAAAAACATGTATGCCGGGTTAACAGCAACCATGGGCTCATTCTTTTTCTTCGATCCCCGTGCTGATATGGATAAGGCAGGCATCAGGTTTGGGTATTTTTTCTGATACCGTAAAAAAGTTTGCTTCGCAAAAATAAACCATGCAAATTATTGCTAATATTGGATCATTAACTCATTAATCCAATGTTATGACAAGATTTTTGTTATTGCTGGTTGTTATGCTTAGCATGATTATGCCTGCTATCGCCCAACGGGATTCGCAGCAGCTTTATGAACGGAAAATTGAATCGTTTACCCGAATGCGTAATGGCGGAACTGCCATGGCCTGTGTTGGAGCGGGACTGGCTACCGCCGGTGCCGTGATGATTGCCACCCTGCCCGATGGGTATTGGAGCATTGATGATGATTATTACTACGATGAAGATGACGATGCTGAAGCAGACGATGCTATAAAAGCCGTTTTTGGTGTCATTTCCATTGGCGTTGGCGTCGGCCTGGTCGCAGGTGGTATCACCATGAGTTCCATCGGATCGCGAAAAGTCAAACAATACCGCGGTAAGCTTAACAACCTGTCGTTTGACATAAAAAGCCAGGGGTTTACGCTTACCTATAAATTCTGATTCTAATTGGTGTCTATCCATAAGGTCCCATTTGCCGCGTTACGCTTTGTTTTTCTGCTGTACCTGTTGACGCTGCTGTTGGCCTGTTCCTGCTTTTCATGCAGAAATGAAAAAAAGGCTGATACTGTTATTGTTCATAAAGTCGTGGATGGCGACACCTTTCATGCCCTGGATGAATCAGGCAGGGTGTTAAAAATAAGGCTTATTGGTTTGGATGCCCCGGAAACACGGAAATCGGAGTTCAAGGATATAGGCTATTACGGTAAGGAGTCCACGGCATACCTTAAAAGTCTTATCGACGGCAAAAGTGTAAGGCTGGAGTTTGACATTGGCAAGAACGACCGGTACGGTCGGCTATTGGCATATGTATATCTCGAAGACGGCACTTTTGTAAATGCAGAGCTGATCAAACAGGGTTATGCCCGGGTGCTGACCGTACCACCCAATGTAAAATATGCCGACGAATTTGTCAGGTTGCAACGAAGAGCCAGGAGGGCAAACCGTGGGATGTGGCAAAGATGAGTCAGGTGCCCGGGATACTCGGTTTGTAACTATGAAACAGCAAAAATGTTTTCTTTTTTTTCATTTTTGGTCAAAAATTATATCTTTGCACCCTCTCTAAACGAGCACCAACTTTGCAAAAAGTGTAAGAATCAAAATGGCGAGGTAGCTCAGCTGGTTAGAGCGCATGATTCATAATCATGAGGTCGGCGGTTCAAGCCCGCCTCTCGCTACAAAGAAAATCCCGAGCACGCCCGGCATTAGCCGGGCTTTTTTGACTGGAAGCAATCCTAATGCTTGCTATATTGATTGCTGAAAGGCAAAATAAACAGCCCCGCCAATAGCGGAGTATATGGTTTGGGAACAGGGTGTCGCCTCCCCGCCAAGGGTAAAAACCCAAAACCAAAGCTCGTAATTACTATGGTTTGGTGGCTATTTTTTTATTATTCCCTGAAAATTAGTTTGTTAATTTACTCTGAATGAATTGTTGTAAACCTTCGATCTCGGTTTTATTGCCTTTTAAATCCTTGGCGGCTTGTACACATTTCATAGCTTCAGCATAATTATCCAGGTCAATGGCAATGTGTGCAAGTTCAAGATAATCAGAAGCACGTTTTACATTTCCCTGTTCCATAAATTGCCTGAAATATTCCTTGGCTTTGGGTATATTTCTTTCCTTATATAAGGCGTTTTCTACTAATGTCAATTCAATAAATTCGTATTTCATCAGAAACTTTTTGGATGGACTGATATTCACAAATTCCGGATAATTTGCAGCATAATTCTCACGGTGCGCATTTTCGATTAACACGGGTATGGAGGCATGACCATTTTCATCAATGTGCGAAAGAAACAAATCAGTATACGCACTCAGGCCTTTTGAACTGAAAACCATCCATTTACCGTTTGGAGACCATGCATGCCATGAATTCATAGAATTGAAGTTGCATTCCATCATTTTCAATTTGCCGGTTTTCATATTCACGATATGAAGTTTACTGTCAGGCATCAAAAGCATATAATTCTGAGCCTGGCAAAACACCAGTAATCTGCCATCGGGTGATATGGCTGGAAAATAGTTACTATTCCCATTATGTGAAGCGCCTTTTATAGGTTTAGCTACCCCTCCTTTTCCATCATTAAAAGGAATTTCATATAAATCATACTTAAAAGCACGCCGGTTATTTGAAAATTGTTCTATAAGCACGGGATTTGTAATAAGTGTTTTGCCCGTATCACCATAATAAGGTAAAGCTTCAGCTTTGGCGAAAATAATACTTTCTCCATCAGGTGTCCATATCGCATTTGACTGTACATACTTAGGATCGTTGGCTCCGGGCAATTCTTTCAGGATGCCCGTTTCTCTATCGTAAATTCCTAATATCCCATTGACCGGGAAGAATAGCTGGGAATATTCAATATTTATGTCATAGTTTTTTACTACAACCCTGTCCTTCATGGTTGTAACAATATACCTGCCGTTGGGCGATATTTTGGAAAACATGCCAAATGCATTTCTATTCTGTTTTTGAGACCACGATAAATAGTTCGATTTATCAAAAACGATTGTGTCTTCTATATTGGCAATAAAATAGCCACCTTTATCCCTGTTTCCGGCATCCAGATCGAGCGCTAACATCCTCCCTTTTTGTGAAACAGAATGACAATTTCCGCATACCGGAAAGCCCTTCATTGCCACATATGCAGGATCGGGCGATCCGACATCACAAAGGCGGTATGTCATAGAATCGAGCATTAACTCGGCTTTGCTAAATGGTAGAATTACTTCACGGTAAAGAATTGGTGCCCCCACCTTATCAGAACTTATGGAAAAACTAATTTCATCAGCTTTATGTTGGGCTTTCCCTTTAACGATATTGTAGCGTGAAACCCGTGTTACGATTTTACCCGTAGTTGCATTTGCTTTCAGGCTGTCCCATGAGGATAATTCGGGTTTCCATTTCCTTTCATAAACAATGCGGTGGAGTGTAAATTTCCTGTCGGATGTTGAGATTTGAATCAACCAGATTTTTTGTGTACTATCCGGATCGTTCCAGCGGAATGTTGGAGATGGAAATTCACCTGGAAAAACTGCGCTATTAAAAGGATAGACGATTTTAACTTTATCTGATTTTAAGAAAATTAAAAAGAGAATAACAATTAAAACTCATGAGGCGGTTAAAAGAAAGAATTTTTTCATTCACGTAAAATAGTTGTGCAGAAAACATTAAAGCAATCCATATCCCTGGCATAGTTATAAACAATTCATTTTAAATACCCATTAAATAAACCAATTGGTCATTTTTAACGATAAATGGCATTACCGGTTATAATATTAGATACTTCAGGAATTATTTACCCTGTTGAGCATTATGAAAAATCAGTAAGAATCAGGGTAACTAATTTGGGAGTCAGGGTAGCTATACTCGACAAAATCGGAATTCAACGTCTTTCCAAGAAAAATAGGTATAATAAATGAAAACAGGCAATAATAACTGACGCAAAAAAGAATCCAAAAACGACATTCAGTATGGTATCAGCATGAATTTTCATATTTTTATTGTTAATTAGCTGAAATAAAATATATTTACAAAATATACTTAATATGGCACATCTAAATATACTTAATACGGCTCAACCTAATATACTTAAAGTAATACAACATTATTTACTTAAAGAAATACAGATGTTGATGTAAATAATAAAAGGTAATCAATATGGCAACCCCTCCCGAAAAACTTGCAGAATCTTTGGCTGAACTTCAAAAACTTCAAAATAATAGAGGTATCGCTATCATCAAGGCAGATGACTTGTCTCGGACACATAAAGAACGTTTGCTTGAAAAAGGTTTTATACAAGAAGTAATAAAAGGGTGGTATATTTCTCGTCCTCCCGAAGAGAAAAATGGGGACACAACTTCATGGTATATTTCATTTTGGAGCTTTATAGCATCTTATATAGATTCCCGCTTTGCTAAGGAGTGGTGTTTATCTCCTGAACAGTCATTATCGCTACATAGCGGTAATGTTACAGTTCCAAAACAACTACTTGTTCGTTCGCCCAAGGCCTCCAATAACCGAGTATATTTAATTCACGATTGTTCGGTATTTGATTCTAAAGTCGAAATTCCTTCTAATAACGACCGTATTGAAATCAACAGGATTCAGGCCTTTTCTCTGACATCGGGTCTTGTTGCTGTATCAGCGGATTTCTTCATCCGACAACCAACCGATGCCCGAACTTGCCTGGCAATGGTAAAGGACTCATCGGAAGTTTTAGCAAAACTTCTGGATGGAGGGAAAAGTGTTGTCGCAGGACGTTTGGCTGGGGCGTTTCGGAATATCGGTAAAGACAAAATAGCGGATGATATTATCAAAACTATGAAATCAGCCGGATATGATGTTCGGGAAACAGACCCTTTTAATGACAAGTTACCTGTTCTTCTCAATAGTCGCGAAGTATCACCTTACGTCAATCGCATTAAAATCATGTGGTCGCAAATGCGCCAAACTGTTATTGATAACTTTCCAAAAGCTCCTGAATCTACGCCTGATGTTGAAGCGTATTTGAAACAGGTTGAAGAAAACTATAAGAGTGATGCCTATCATTCTCTTTCAATTGAAGGATACCGTGTGACTACTGAACTGATTGAAAAAGTAGCCAAAGGGAATTGGAATCCTGAGAGAAATGAAACAGATAAGCAACAAAAAGATGCAATGGCCGCAAGGGGTTATTATCAGGCCTTTCAAGTGGTTAAGAAAAGCATCAAATCAATACTTGAAGGTAAAAACTCAGGTGAAGTAGTTAATGATGATCATGGTACCTGGTACCGGGAATTGTTCGCCCCAATTGTAACCGCGGGTCTTGCAAAAGCATCTGATTTAGCCGGATATCGAAATGGTCCCGTTTATATACATGGTGCAATGCATACACCTCCAAATCATGAGGCAGTTCGAGATGCCATGCCTATATTGTTTGAGTTGCTTAAAGAAGAAAAGGAAGCATGTGTTCGAGTAGTTTTAGGTCATTTTATTTTTGTTTATATCCATCCTTATTTTGATGGTAACGGTAGAATGGCACGATTTTTAATGAATGCTATGCTTGCATCGGGTAATTATCCCTGGACAGTAATAAAGGTTGATGATCGCGACGCTTATATGGCTTCATTAGAGAAGGCTAGCGTAAAAAATGATATAACAGATTTTACAAAATTTATCGCCAGATTATTGAACTCTGTTAACGTAATATGACAATCGCCTGACTATCAACAGTCAAATTGAGCATGTATGATGGCAAACAGACATATTTAATACTTTTCTGTTGGAATTTTTATACCTTGCCCGTCTGTAACCAACAATTTCCATTGTTCGCACATGTCACCCATCATCATTAGTATAGGTAATGACCTCAGAAAAATAAACCCCAGCATGGCATTGGGAATTATCGAATGCCAGGTAACCAATACTGATTATGATCCGCAGTTATGGGAGGAAATCCACCAGGTTACCAACCACGTAAGGGCATCGCTAACCTTTGAAACCATTAAGGACCAACCCCGGATAGCCGCTACACGAAAAATGTATTCGGCCTGTGGTAAGGATCCCAGCCGTTACCGCCCCAGCGCCGAAGCACTGATGCGCCGCATTGTAAAGGGACAGGATTTGTACCGGATCAGCACACTGGTTGACCTGATCAACCTGGTTTCGCTACGCTCGGGTTATTCTATAGGCGGATTCGATGCCTCGCTCATTGAAGGCCAGGTGGAAGCCGGTTTGGGAAAACCCGACGAAACTTTCAACGCCATTGGCAGGGGCTTGCTGAATATCGAAAATCTTCCCGTTTTACGCGACGCCAAAGGTCCCATAGGCACACCCACAAGCGATGAAGAACGCACCGCCCTGCGTAATAACACTGCACACCTGCTGATAGTTATCAACAGTTACAACGGTACCGACGATTTGGCTGAAACCATGGACTACAGCCTGGCATTGCTAAACCGGTTTGCAGCAGCAAGCCTGGTGAACCGCCAGATTGTAAAAGCCTGATTACATAAGCTATACACACCGGAAAAGCATGATTCGTTTCGGATTATGTAACATCATACGCCCGAAAGGAGCATTTTACGTTTAATTACTCCCTGTTTCCGCATAAATGGCCGTTTGTCATCCGCTTGTCGTCAGGAATGATTATTTTTGATCTGATTTGGAATGATTGTAACAGGTTAAAAATTCAGCATATGAATACAACAAAAAGTAAAAGCTATGTAGTGGGAATTGCACTTTGTGCTTTTCTGATGGTTCCCATGTTTTGCACCAACATCCATGCACAGGCAAACCACCCGGTAATTGGCCACTGGGATATTACCGTTGATAAGGGGAATAACAACACTGCCCCCTCGTGGCTTGAGGTAAAGCTCTCTGGTTTCAAAACGCTTGTTGGTCACTTTGTATCCACCGAAGGCAGTGCCCGTCCTGTTGCTCTGGTAAAAACCAACGGACAACAGGTCACATTCAGTATTCCGCCCCAATGGGAAGCCGGTATGAACGACCTGGTTTTTGAAGGAACGGTGCAGGACGATAAGTTATCCGGTACCATCACCTACCCCAATGGCCAGAAATTCCCCTTCACCGGCGAAAGAGCCCCTGCACTTGTCAGGGAAAAAGAACCGGTTTGGGGCGAACCCATTACCCTGTTCAACGGAAAAAATCTCGATGGCTGGAAAGCCATGGGTGCTGTAAACCAATGGGTGGCTGAAAATGGCATACTGGTAAACCCCAAATCGGGATCCAACCTGGTAACCACTGAAATCTTCAACGATTTTAAGCTCCACCTCGAGTTCAGGATCCCCGAAGGCAGCAATAGCGGCGTTTACCTGCGCGGCAGGTATGAACTGCAAATTGTTGACAGCTATGGACAGGAACCTTCTTCGATTTACCTGGGCGGCATATACGGCTTTCTCACGCCAAATGAAAATGTATCCAAAAAGCCCGGTGAATGGCAAACCTACGACATAACCCTGGTGGGAAGACGCATAACGGTTGTTGCCAACGGAAAGACTGTCATCTGCGACCAGATGATACCCGGAATCACCGGGGGGGCCATTGACAGTCGCGAAGGTGAACCCGGACCACTCTACCTGCAAGGCGACCATGGCCAGGTTGAATTCCGGAATATTGTGCTTATCCCCGCCAAGTAATTATCATTCAATTATTTGATTTGTCTTAGAACTGTTAAGGCTGCAGGGATTTTGCCGGTGCATGGCCGTTACCGGAAATAGATTTTTTGCTATGATGTTTGCAAAAAGACCAGATGACTTCGTTGGCATTAATATCCCTGCTGGTTTTACCAATTCTACGTTTGGGAAGGTATTGTATCCCGCCTGGCCAGGTGTGCCCACCGCCTTCGATGGCATAATGGATCACCTCACTTCCGTTAATGCCTGTGCCATAGTGCTCCATAATTACGCGTGTGCTATCACCGGGATCTGTATCCGGCAAGCGGGATATTTCAGGTTCTTTGTTGCAGCCATTCCGGTTTACCCAGTATCTGAGTGTTTCTTCAACAGGTATAACCTTCCCGAGTTTCAACTTTCGGTGACGGCTGTATATTTCTCCGCCATTAAAAGGTATTAGCGGATCGTGCACATTATTGATGGCAAGAACAGAAACAGGCTCAGCCGGCATACAATCACCCGCCAGCAAATAGGGTAAGCTACCATCTACCGGTGCTATTGCAGCAATCCGGTGAGAAAGCTCACATCCAAGCCGGTAGGCCATCATGGCTCCGTTGGATATTCCGGTAACATAAATCCGACCGGGATCGGCATCATACCTTGCAACCAGCAGGTCGATGAGCGCAGCAATATAGCCCACATCATCAATATTTTCGAGATGTGCACGATCATTTGCTTCAGAATCCATCCGGCCATCGTTCCAACTCAGGTCAATTCCGTTTGGATAAACAACAAGGAACCCGTCCCTGTCTGCCAGTTTGTTAAAACCCTTCCGGGTTAACAGCATCATGCCTTTTGCATTGGCTCCCCGGCCATGCAAAGCAAACAAAACTGGCATAGGTGACATTTTGCCTGCCATGGCAGGAACATAAATGATGCATTTCCGCTTAAGATTACCGTGCATGATCACCTCGTTAACGTGCTTTCCTTTTTCGGCTGATAACGACATCAAGGATAATCCCGCAAGCAGCATCCAAACAAATGAAGGATTTAGCTTATTGCGTAAACCAATGTATGATTTTATTTTCTCAAGCATTCAGAATATCAGGTTAAATGCCAATGCGATATGATTCATGGGTTCATTGCATCTCCTTCCACCTTATCAAAGTTAAGAAAATCTGTCAAAGGCAAATACAAATGCCCCCAGATCATCGGGCAAGTGCCTTCCAAAATATGCCATCTTTACCCGAAAAAGACTATTTTTGACCTGTTACACAAGTATGGAATATTATTTGCAGTTCCCTCAGCAAAAACGGAGGAGTATATGAATCAGAAAAATTGGTTTGTTTTTTTGACAGCTATATTGTTTGTTACCGCAAACACATTGGGTCAGCCCGATACCACAAAAGTTCCCTTTGTTGCCGGCTGGGCAGTGGGTGACACCTTTCATTTTAACATCACAAAAATTAAACAAACCTGGCAGGACAAAAAGATGACCCAGAACGATTCATCGCAATACCTGGCACATTTTGAAGTAATTGATGCAGATACATCGGCATATACCATACGCTGGAGGGTTGAGAATGCGCTTTTCAATATCTTCAACCTGCCCGTTCACCTGCGCAAAAAGCTTTCGCGTTACGAAGTAACCAACGTTATTTATACTACTGACAAAACCGGGGCTTTTATTGGCATTCAGAACTGGCAGGATATCAGCAACATGATAACCTTGTTGATGGAGGAGTCCATTAACGACATAGCCAAAAATGATAAAGCCAGGAAGGCAGAACTTAAAAAAGCCCTGGAACCCCTGTTCGCCGTTTACAATACCAAACGAGGTATTGAATTATTGATATTTAATGAGTTACAAATCATTCATTTCCCGTTTGGCCGTAGTTTCGAGCGTGGGGAGTTTTACAATTACAAGGAACAGCTGCCAAATTTACTTGGTGGAGATCCCATTGATGGCGACGGTATTATATTTGTCAAAAATGTAGATTACGAAAATAACCGGTGTTTGCTGGTTCAGCGTATGCGAATACTTCCCGACAAGGCAAAAGCATTTCTGACAGCTTATTTGCGTGAGGCGGGTGTACTGGAACAGGCATTGCCCCAAACTCTAAATGAGTCGGCCATTAATACCAGCGACGAGAATTCATTTGAATACCACTTTTACCCGGGTATTCCCATCAGGCTGAATGTCAGAAGGGAGTCCACGGTAAAAGTACTGCAGGACAATGTGCGCAAAATTGATCAAACTATTGTTGAGCGGATTGAACCCTGATCAATTTCCTTTAACCCAGCTCAGTATCTTTTCGCTGTATGGTTTTTCTTTCGGAGGCGCCATATCCACCAACCGTCCGTTTTCGTCAATCAGGTATTTCTGGAAATTCCAGCTTACATTGGAATCCATGACTCCGTTCAAATCCTTTGTGGTAAGCCATTGATAAAGCGGCGCTATGTCCTTCCCCTTTACTGAAATTTTTGACATCATGGGAAAAGATACGCCATAGTTTACCATGCAGAAGGTTTTGATCTCTTCGTCGGTTCCAGGCTCCTGCCCCATGAAATTGTTGGCCGGAAATCCAATAATGGTAAAACCGTCACCGCCAAATTCTTTGTAAAGCTTTTCCAGGTCGGCATATTGCGGGGTAAATCCGCATTTCGACGCTGTATTTACCACCAGGACTTTTTTCCCTTTAAGCGACGAAAGGGGAAATGCCTTGCCATTGATATCCGTTACCGTAAAATCGTGAAATGATTTTTGTGACTGTGCTTTTGCAGGTAACAGGAATAAAAGGGCAATCCATATGGCTGAAAAAGTGACGATGTTCTTCATATTTCGTGTTTTAGTATACAAACATATCACAGGATAAAAAGTTTTGCAATACGCGGGAATTATTTATGCTGATCATTCGGCTTGGCATAGCCGTCAAGCCTATACATTCTAAATGGTTAGTTAACTATAAGTTATTTCTATATTGGTTTGGATTCTTATAAATTATAATTTGACAGGAACACGTACCCGGCAGATTTATATAAACACAAAGTACCCAAAGTGAAATCGACACTAATATCTCTAAGAACTAAGCACACGAAGGAAAGTCCCGCCGATGGCGGGACTCTTAGTGTTCTTAAACTTAGTGGACTTTGTGAAGCTTTCTCTTCGTGTACTTCGTGTTAAAAAATAGACTGCCAAGCACAGCGCTGGCAGCGTGTGGCAAAAATCAAATTAACCTTTGAGTATCTATATTTTACAAATATTAGCTGACAGTTATGTCACCAGCGGGGAGACGAACACTGGGTTATCCGGTGCCGGTAAGTCCGAAAGCACCTATTAACGAGCAAAAATACGTACTTTTACCATATATACACAGTAGCAAATCAGGCTTAACATGACCGTATCAGGCAAGAAACACAAAAATATAAGAATAACAGGAAGGGTTCAGGGGGTTGGTTTTCGTTATGCCGTTCGAAGTGTTGCCTCATCACTCGGCATAACAGGTTTTGCCAGAAACCTGCCGAACGGCGACGTTTATATCGAAGCCGAAGGTGATGACATGCAACTGGCAGACTTTGTGACCTGGTGCCACCAGGGGCCTCCCAGGGCTGTTGTAAAAATAGTAGACAGTTACGATGGTCCGTTGGTGGGTTTCACCGACTTTGTGGTGAGGTATTAGCCGTAGATGGGGCCCTGGGTTAAATATGCCTGAGCACTGTGGCCGGAACCCATCCCTGGTTTCCATTGGCTATTCTTATTTCCTTCCAGCGCTGAACGCTGTCGACTACCATCACCTTGGTTCCCTCGTGGAGAACAAAAACACTGGTACTTTGATTATCCGGCGAGCTATGTGCGCTAACCGACATGTCCATAATAATGGCATGGTTGTGTTTCCGGATATCTTGCATCCGGCCGATTGTCATGGCCACGCTCAACAGCGAAATCAGCAGCAATGCCACACCAAAGGCAAACCCTCCCCTTTGCAAAGTCATGTTGCGACCGACCATATACATCAGAAAGCCTGCCAGGGAAAAAACAAAAAACACCAACCCGGTAACAGCCCACTGATCAGGAGTCATTATATCCCTGAAGCCATTCAACCATCTTTTGAGAAAGAAAACAGGAATGGCATCAATTTTATCCACAATTTGCGAATTGGCGAGGGCCAGGTTCTGACGGATATCATCATCACCCGGTTGCAGCAACAGTGCCTTTTCGTAGTAAAGTATAGCCTCAGCCATTTGTTTTTGCTTGTAGCAGGCATTGCCCAGGTTATAGTATAACCCTGCAGATTCGAGGCCCATGTCAATCACACGTTTATAATAACCGGCGGCCTTATCGTATTGATGCTGCATGTAATAATTGTTACCCCGGGCCACAAGTGAATCAGCCGTATCAACTGCCAAAGCCCGGGACTGACCCGCAGAGAACAGCACAATAATAGCGACATTCAATGAAGCAAAATATTTCATGGCTCTGTTTTTCATATTTTCCTGTAGCACACACATTCTCATCTCAGTTTTTGCTGCAAAAGTGAAATAACATCCAGCGCTTCGCGGTAAAGGTCGTCACTGGCAACTGATATTGCACCCTGTGCATACCTTGCCATTTCGCAGGTACTGACTATTTCAAAGAGCCTGCCGGACAATGCCTGATCAACAGCTCGCTGTTGTAATGCAGCTGTTGCCGATTCTTTCGAAAGTGACGACAATGGAATATTCAGTTTATCGCTCAGGTAACCCCATGTTGCACCCAGCAATTCCTCAAAAAATGCAGCATTGTTGCCCTGTTTCAGCAAAAATTCGGCTTTTTTGAGACGCCTTCGGGCATATTTGTCTGCCCTGCGCAACTTCACCATTTTGGTGTCAGCACGTTGCTTCATCAGCCTGTTGTGGTAAAATACAAGGGCAATAAAAAGTATAATCATCAGCAAGTAAGCCAGGTAATACCAAATCGACGACCCGATAAAGCGGTCAATGGGTTTCACCTGCAAAGGCTTTGTTTTGATAAACCGGATATCCTGGCTGAGCAATCTGACATCTTCCTTGTTAACACCCGGTACAATGGCCATCAGTGAATCGTTCTCCCCTTTAATCACTTCAACTTCATAGGCCTTGGTGCTGAGTGTTTTGTAGGCTTGCTGATCGGTATCAAAGTAGGTAAATTTAACCGGCGGAATCGTATAATTGCCGGCCACTTTAGGCAAAATGAGGTATTCAAAGATTTTGGAACCCGAAAGGGGGTTGTCCATGCGGTTGTTAATCACGGGATCGTACTTTTCCATATCGTATGGCACCTCAACATCGAGTTCATTAATCAGCTTAAGGTTGCCGCGGCCTGTAAGCGCAATTTTCAGCGTGAGTGGTTCGTTGGTGGCAACCTGTGTTTTATTGAGCGAAGAACTCAGGTCGAAGCTACCCACAGCCCCTTTGAAGGAAGGAGGCGCATTGCCTGGCAGCGTTTTAACCTTAACCTTAACCGGCTTGCTTTTAAGGGTTACGCCTATCTCCTGGATATCGGGAATGGAAAAATCTTCAAAAAAGGGATCGGCTATTCTGCGCCGTATTTCGCGCCGAACGGTCACATCAAGATTAAACGGGCTGATGGTAATTTCGCCGGCCTTTTGCGGTATAACCACCATCTTACGGATAACCCCGGTATAGTAAATATCACCGTCAACCACTTCGCGCTGAAGATTTCTGAGTGGTGGAATCTCCATTGGCTCCGTGAAGAAACCAACAAAATCAGGCCCTTTGAATCCCTGGTCGATACCTGACAAATTGGTTTTGGTGTAGATCTTAAAGGTGGCCAGTATTTGTTCACCGATATAGGCCTCGCGTTTATCAAGCACCAGTCTTACAAACAAGTCATCGTCGCGTAATCCCGGCGAAGATTGCCGGGTATTATTAACCGGCGGGGAAGGCTGCCTGGTAGCAGGCTGTGAAACCGCCCTGGCAACCTCAATGTTTACCGTATTTGAGCGGTAGGTTTTGCCCTTGATTTTCACCGCAACCGGATTAACGGTAAATTTACCTTCTTTTAACGCCCGCAGAAAATAGGTGTACTGAAACACCAACGAAGTGGTAGTACGGCCGTTTACGGAGTAGACACTCTGACTTACACTTTCGCTCGGCCCCCCGAGCAGCTCAAAGTCGCTCATTGGTGGCAAAGTAATACCTTCCAGTTCATTATTAGACGTAAAAGTTAGGTTAAACTGCTCACCCACACGCAACACACTTGGTGTGGCCTCCGCAGTGAACCGGACTTCCTGTGCCCGGATGAATCCCGATAGCATAGAAAGCATGATAATAACCTTTACTGTGCGCATTATTCCAAACCTTATATTGTTTACCAATTTTTTTCAACCTCGGACTTACCTGTCCGTTCCTTCCGCTCCTGTACCCGTTTCAGCACCTCTTTCTCTTCGTTCTCAAGGGCCTTCAGCAGTCGCTCCGCATCTTCGGCCGAAATCTGGTCCTTTCGGGGTTGCTGCTGTTGCTGATCGTTTTGTTGCTGACTGTTTTGCTGTTGTTGCTGATCGTTTTTGTCCTGGTTGTTTTTATCATCCTTTTGCTGGTCCTGCTGTTGCTGTTGCTGTTGCTGTTGCTGTTGTTGCTGCTGATCGTCCTGCTTATTTTGTTGTTGCTGTTGTTGCTGCTGCTGTTGTTGCTGTTGTTGCAACATTTTCATGGCCAGTTGCAGATTATGCTTGGCGTCCATATCGGCGGGATTGTTTCGCAGCGCATTTTTAAATGCCTCAACACTTTCGCCATACTGTTTCTTTTGGTAAAGTGTATTGCCCAGGTTATAGTAATAGCGTCCAAGTTCCTTGCGGTTGCTCTCCCTTTCGGTAAGCGATTCGTATTTTGAGGCAGCTGCATCAAATTGTTGCTGCCGGTACAAAGCGTTTCCCAGATTATAGTCGGCTTTGGCTGAAGCCGGATTCTCTTCCAGGGCTTTACGATATTCAACCTCGGCTTGTTGAAAATTGCCATCTGAATAATTGCCGTTGCCCTTACGAATGTATTTTCTGTCGGCCTGGGCAAATGTTCCTGCAGCAATAAAGATTAATATCAAAACAGCCATTGTTCTCATTCGCACCCTCCTGCGTTTTAATGAATCTCTTTTTTCAAACGGTCAAACAACTGAACATTGCCGAGCCATTTGTTTTTTCTTTCGAGCAAAATGAATTCCAGCACAAGCAATGCAAGGGCAATCCATATCACACCCGGGAACTGTTGTTCATATTCGGTGTAAACCTTTGCCTCCGATTCGGCTTTATCTAATTTCCCGAGTTCAGACAATATGTTGTTCAATCCCATGTCGGGCAAATTGGCGCGGTAATACCTTCCTTTACCTTCAGTAGCAATGTCAATAAGCATTTGCTCATTCATCCGGGTAATCACAAAATTGCCATCCTTATCGCGCCGGTAATCGCGGTTATAGGTATTGTTTACCGGAATGCGCACGCCTTCACCGGTTCCCATACCAATGGTAAATAGGGTAATGTTCTTTTCCCGGGCTTTCTCAATGGCTTCTTCAATACCGCCTTCGTGATTTTCACCGTCGCTGATGATAACCAGGGCCTTCCCGGCTTCTGAAGCAGAGCTGAACGAACGAACAGCCAGCTCAACAGCCTGTCCGATAGCTGTACCCTGCCGGGATACCATTTCGGTATTAATGCCCGAAAGAAACATCTTGGCCGAAAGGTAATCGTTGGTAATGGGAATTTGTGTATAGGCATCGCCGGCAAAGACAATCAGCCCTATCCGGTTCTCATTGAGCCTGTCGAGTAACCTCGAAAGTTCCTGTTTGGCGCGTTCGAGTCTGTTGGGCTTAATATCTTCGGCCAGCATACTGTTTGAAACATCCAGCGCAAAAATGATATCGATACCCTGTTGTTTCACCTGTGTTAATTTCGATCCAAATCGGGGACCTGCCAGGGCAACAATAATCAGTGAGGCCACCATCATCAGCAGCGTGAATTTAAGTCCCCGCCGGAATGGCGAAAAACCGGGCATGAGTTCAGCAAGCAGCATCGGATTGCCCAGCCGGCGCAAATCGTTCCTACGCCGGTAATGTTGTACAATAAACAATACAACCCATACAGGGATTAAGCATAAAAGCCACAGGTATTCTATATGTTCAAAGTTAAACATACCTTCACACGTTAAGTAAGGGTGCGTAATACCGTATTCCTGAGCAAAACCTCGAGCATCAGCAACAGTAAGGCTGCAACCGCAAAAACCCGGTATTCGTCGTGCTTGCGCGAATACTGCCTTACATCTATTTTTGATTTCTCCATCTGGTCGATTTGCTTGTATATTTCTTTAAGTTTCTGGTTGTTGGTTGCCCTGAAATATTCCCCGTTGGTCATGGCCGCGATATTCTTCAGTATAGGTTCGTCAATTTCAACTTCCATATGCTGGTAGAAAATATTCCCATACCTGTCGGGAATCGGATACGGGGCCGTGCCTATGGTACCCACGCCAATGGTATAGACTCTTACGCCAAAGGTTTTGGCAATTTCGGCGGCTGTAATCGGGTCAACCGATCCGGCATTGTTAACGCCATCGGTAACCAGAATTACCACCCTGCTTTTGGCATCACTGTCTTTTAACCGTTTTACCGCATTGGCCAAACCCAGGCCAATGGCCGTGGACTGATCTTCAATGATTCCGACTTCAACTTCATTCAGCAGATTAATCAATGCAGCATGATCGGAGGTAAGCGGACATTGGGTAAAACTTTCCCCGCCAAAAAGCACTATACCCATGCGGTCCGAAGGCCGGCCCGTAACAAATTCGGCGGCAACATCTTTTGATGCTTCTATACGGTTTGGAGAAAAATCGGCCGCCAGCATACTCCCCGAAATATCCAGGGCAAGCATAATATCGATCCCTTCGATGGTTTCGTCCTGCCATCTGTTGGTTGATTGCGGGCGTGCCAGCACTACAATGAGCAATCCAAAGGCCAGCATTCGCAGCGCAAAGGGAACATGCCGCAGGTACACCCTTAAACTCTTTTTCATGCCCGCAACCGACGACACGGTGGGAATTTGCATATCGGCCTGCGTAGTATTATGTTTCAGCACATACCACACCACGGCCGGTATAATTACCAGCAAGAGATATAAATAACCCGGATGTGCAAAAGTCAACTCAATCATGCTGCAAAACTTGGTTATTGTTTTTGATGGTCATGTCTCCAGGGGTATCGTCGGGTATGCTGTTCGAAGCCATCAGGGTATCGGTAACAAATGCCATGGCTTTAGTCACCTGGGCGGCACTTTCCCCTTCGTCGGGAATTACTTTGGCAAACTTCACCAGGTCAGACAATTGCAGTATAGATGCCAGATTCTGCGCTACAGACGCGGGCACCAGGGGAGCCATGATGATGTGCATAATTTCGTCGGTCGTTTGTTCCAGTGCCGGAACCTGAAAACGCTGTTCAATATATGTCCTCAGGATCTCTGAAATGCGACTGTAGTAATATTTTACCCGGTTATGCAGCCAGGGTTTCTCCTCTTTTAGTTTTTCGAGTTCACGGAATGCAATCACGTGTGCAGGCTCATCGGGAATACCTGCGTGGGATCGAACACTGCGCTTCCGCCATTTTTTGATGTAGTGGATAATTACCCAGGTAAGCAAAAACAGGACCAGGGCAGCAACCGGATAAGGTAGAACTTCCATGGCACTCAGCGGTATCCTTTCAATAGCTTTAATATCGTGCAATGCCGAGTCAACTTTTACCGGTACTATTTCAAAAAACACAGGCAGTGACTTAAGCGTATCACGGTGTAAACCACTCGTAAGCATAAAGTGTAACGGGGGGATCTCATAAAACCCGGTATCAAAAACGGTAACCAATACTTCGCGAGTGAGTTTAACCCTTCCGGAACCCATTGCCAAAGTGTCGATGGCTGAAACAGCAATTATCTCAACTTTTTCACTTAATGTATCGTTAAGCGCCGGAAAACTAACCTGCCAGTCGCCCGGCTTCTCCACTTCAAGATTCAGTTTTAGCTGATCGCCAATCAGCGCCCTGTTGGTATCCAAAACTGACCGCACCAGAACTTCCTGAGCCTTTGATACCGAAATGCCCAATGTAAATACCAGGAGATATGTAAAAGTCTTCCGTCTCATCTGGATCGTTTGCTAAACATTCGCATGAGTGGTTTCACATAGTCTTCGTGCGAAGCAATGGTTACATAGTCGATGCCGTTTTTCCGCAACAGGTCAAGCGTTTCCTCCTGCTTTGTCCGGTATGCATCCTGATATGCATTGCGCGTGAGCAGGTTGCGGCTATCAATCCAGACTATCTGTCCGGTTTCAGCATCCTTAACCTTCATTAACCCTACAGGCGGCAGTTCCGACTCGCGAATGTCGTTGATCCATAAACCCACCAGGTCGTGCTTCTTGCCTGCAATTTTGAGGGCATCCTCGTAATTGTCATCCAAAAAATCAGTGATCAGAAAGGCTGTGCTTCGTTTTTTAATGACATTTACAAGGTATTGTAACGGCACGGTAAGGCTGGTGCGTTTGCTGGCAGGCTGGTAGTCGATTAATTCACGGATAATTTTCAGAATATGCTGACGACCTTTTTTAGGTGGAATAAACCGCTCAATACGGTCGGAAAACATTATCACACCAACCTTGTCGTTGTTCTGAATAGCCGAAAATGAAAGCACGGCAGCAATTTCGGTTATCATGGCACTTTTCTTCCGTGTTTGCGAGCCAAAATCGCCCGAACCGCTGATATCAATGAGGAGCATTACGGTCAGCTCCCGCTCTTCGTCGTATATCTTAATATACGGATGATTGAACCTTGCCGTGACATTCCAGTCGACACTTCTGAAGTCATCGCCATACTGGTAGGCCCTGACTTCGCTGAAAGCCATTCCCCTACCCTTAAATGCCGAATGGTATTCGCCGGCAAATATATTCCTGGAGAGACCTCTTGTTTTTATCTCAATTTTCCGTACGCGCTTCAGTAATTCATTGGTTTCCATAGTTGCGATGACAGCATTTCTAATTTTTCCTGTAGGTAACGGTAAAATACCATTCCTCCTCCACTAGCTTCACGGTATAGCTTTCGCCCTTATGGGTATATGTCCACGAGTTACCCCCGCTTTTTTTATAATTGCTGTTAAGCATGCCCAGTATATCGTTAAGATTGGCATAATCCGACATCCACCGCACATAAGTGCAGGTGTTCTTTTCCGACAGGAAAAAAAGTACGGTTTGCTCACTGATCTTATCAACATACTTGAGGTACTTGTAATCGTGATTCACAGCATTCCTGTCGAGTTTAAACTGCGGATGGGCCGACTTCATCAGCGCGGCTATTTCCGTTGGATTAAGCCCGATAAAATGCTGAGCCCCGGCCTTTGGACCGAAAGCTGTAATCAAAACAAAAAGCAATATAAAGCGCAGGTATTTTCTCATATTAAGGTACTTCAATATTGTTCAATATTTCAGTAACGATATCCTCGGTGGTCATGTTTTCTGCCTCGGCTTCGTAAGTAAGGCCAATCCGGTGACGCAGTACATCGTGACAAACCGCTCTGACATCCTCGGGGATGACAAATCCCCTGTGCTTGATGAACGCGTATGCCCTTGAAGCCTTGGCCAGGTTAATGCTTGCCCTGGGCGAAGCTCCGTACTGAATCATGTTTTTATACGATGGCATATGATAATCGGCCGGGAAACGGGTAGCAAATACAATATCCAGTATGTATTGCTCGATCTTCTCATCGAGGTAAACTTCTTTAACCGTTTCCCGCGACCGGAGAATGTCTTCAGTGGTAAGTATGGTATTGGCAGCCGGGAATTCATGGGCGGTGTTTTCGTTCATGATTTGCTTTTCTTCTTCTTTTGAAGGATAGGTAATTACCAGCTTCAGCAAAAAGCGGTCAACCTGCGCTTCGGGAAGCGGATAAGTTCCTTCCTGTTCAATGGGGTTTTGGGTTGCAAGCACCATAAAGGGCCTGGGAAGTTCAAAAGTATGACTTCCGATGGTAACCTGTTTTTCCTGCATGGCTTCGAGTAAAGCACTTTGTACCTTGGCTGGTGACCGGTTTATTTCGTCGGCCAAAACAAAGTTGGCAAATACCGGGCCCTTTTTCACCTGGAATTCCTCATTTTTCTGGCTGTAGATCATGGTTCCAATCAGGTCGGCCGGTAACAGATCAGGCGTAAACTGGATACGGCTGAAGGCAGCATTTACAGTATGTGCCAATGTGTTAACAGCCAATGTTTTAGCCAGACCTGGTACGCCCTCGAGCAATATGTGACCGTCAGACAACAAGCCAATCAATAAACCATCGATCAAATGTTTTTGTCCAATGATTACTTTCCTGATCTCCTGGTTTATCCTTTCAATAAAGGCGCTTTCGCGCTCAATCTTCTCATTAAGTTCCTTAATCTGGATAGAAATATCCGCCATAAACAAAAGCATTAGATTAACACTAGTATTGTAGCAAAGAGCATGCCGGTTGTTGGTAATTGACCTGCAACCGCCAATTGCTAAAGTAACAATTTTTGGCCCCAACCTTTCACTGCTGCTTGGTTAAAGTATGTTAAACCACTGTTTTACTGAACCCTGCCTTATGTTAAAAATTGTTAAATACCCTTTTGCGTATGCTGGTTCAGCACTGATTATTATAGTACTTTTGGCATTACAAACCAGCGTATAACTCTTTTCAATGGCCCGTTACTTCGTTGAACTTGCCTATAACGGAACAAGGTACCACGGATGGCAGTCGCAGCCGAATGCATTGTCGGTGCAGCAGGAAATTGACAAAACCCTGGGCATGCTCCTGCGCGAGGATATTGTCACAACGGGAGCCGGGCGAACCGACACCGGTGTTCATGCCCGGTTTTTTGTGGCACATTTTGATTCGGAAAACCTGGTAGCCGGAACCTGCGGCCATTTGGTTTATCAAATGAATGCCATACTGCCAAAAGACATAGTGATTACCAGCATATACCGTGTAATAGCCGATGCACATGCACGATACGCTGCATTGTCGCGTACCTATGTTTATACCATCAGCAGGGTGAAAGATCCTTTTAACAATGAATTTGCCTGGCATTATGGTGTACCCCTTGAAATAGAGCTAATGAACAAGGCAGCCGGTGAGCTTTTAAGGCACAGCGATTTTACCAGTTTCAGCAAATTGCACAGCAATACGCGAACCAATATATGCAGCATCTCGGAAGCGCGCTGGTCGGAGTCAGGACATCAGCTGCTTTTCACCATTACTGCCGACAGGTTTCTGCGCAACATGGTACGATCCATTGTGGGAACCATGGTGGATATCGGGAGAGGAAAGCTTCACCCCGATGAACTGACAACCATTATCGAAGCCAGGGACCGGAGCCGGGCTGGCTTTTCAGCACCTGCCCATGGCCTGGCCCTGGTAAACATTAAGTACAAGGCAGCGATTAGGGAGTAGGATCAAAGAGGGGTGCTGGGTGCTGGGTGCTGGTTGCTAGGTGCTGGGTGCTGGATGTCATTTAAAATTCGGTGCCTGCCTGCCGGTCATGCAGGTTCGGTGTTCGGTGCTTTATAGTTCCATATTGTTCAAAATTGTTCCATGTTGTTCATGATTGTTTTTAAAGAGGTCACTCCCAGCAAGACAAACACCCTTCAAGGGTTTTCAACCGCTTGAAGGGAATTCGTAACAACGATAACCTTG
>CAZUBW010000064.1:0-24393 GCA_964618645.1 uncultured Bacteroidales bacterium
CGTAGTTTGCAACTACGCCTAACAAATTGACTTTTTAGACAGCCTCAGTACTCATGTTTGATGTTCAGTACATTGTGCTGATGAGCATTACCAATTTATCAATATCCCGGGTTTTGATCCAGTTGATCGTTAGCTTCCAGGGCAGTTCTGGGTATCGGGAATAAGAGATACTTTGAATCACTGGTATAGGGCTTCCATTCCGGAATGGGGTCCAGAAATTTACCAAAACGGATCATATCCTGCCGGGTCATACATTCCCAGGCAAATTCAAACCTGCGTTCTTTATAAATGTCCTCGAGTGTAACTGAGGTGAAAAGCTTTGCAGGGTCGTCAAATGCTCTTTCCCTTACCTCATTCACCAGGTCGGTGGCTATTTCATTGTCAATTCCCAACCTAACAAGAGCTTCAGCTTTCATCAGGTAAACATCAGCAAGGCGGAAAACTGCAAAATCATTTTCGGCATCGCCGTTCTGTCCCGGTTCAAATTCCCATTTGTTAATACGGGCGCCTTCTTCCTGCTCAACCTCGCCCCAATCGTCTTCAATGTTGGTCATCTCAATATCAATGGTATGGATCAGATCACGTCCGTGAGCTGTTTTCAACACTTCACCGGTGGCAGGGTCATTCATTGGCCCTATCAGGAAGGAACCATTCAGTCGTTTGTCATCCGCGTCAAAAGCTTTGACATAATCCGGCATAGCGCTTATGCCGTTCCAGGTGCCAATGTTAAGGCCGAGGGCTATGGGATCGTTATAGTGCAGGGTTCTCTGGGCAAAGTGATTGCCTCCATCGGACGTGCTGAAGACACAAGGGAAAATAATTTCCTTTGAAGTTTCATTCTTCACCTGGAAATTGGCTTTCCAGTTAGGCTCCAGTATATAAGGCAGTTCCATTACCGCATCACAGGCGTCGATACAATTCTGCCATTCGGGGGTACCACTCCATACTTCGGCATTCAGGTATACTTTTGCCAGGAGCGTATAAGCTGCACCCTTGGTCATTTTTCCATAACTCGCAAGGCCAACATCATCCCTGAGTTGGTCTTTAACCGCATTGAGTTCAGTTACTATAAAATTATACACTTCGGCCCTGGATTTTGTGGCAGGCTTGGTCTTATCCAGGAAGTCGGTGGTGATGGGCACGTTGCCCCAGTTATCAACGAGCATATAGTACCAGAAGGCACGTACTGCCCTGACTTCAGCCAGGATTGCATTTTTTTCTTCTGCAGATATGCCTTCATTGGTGTTGATCATGTAATAGATCATATTACAGTTTGCTACAGCGCTCATAAAGTTGTTATAGGAATTTGTAAGCGCACTGGTTGAAGGGGACCACCTGTGAAGCCTGAATTCCTTGAACTGGCCACCGTCCCACCAGTCGCCTCCTTTGCGTGTAGGTGTAACTGCCATATCAGAAACTGCTTCCACCATATTAAAATAGTCGCCGGGGAATATATTCTTGAGGCTCCTGTAAATTGGAGCTATCAATGCATTCCGCTGCTGCTGCGTCTGGCCGAATTGTTCAACAGGTATCTGATCGTAAATCTCTTCATCCAGGTTGGTACATGATTGCTCAACAGGTAAAATAACCATAATAATGAGCAGGGATATCATATATTTAATAAACTTACTTTTCATAGCTTTAAATATTTAATGGTTAAAAGCTCAGGCTAAGGCCAAGCGAATAAGTCCTTGTTTTGGGATAATATTCCCTGCCCTCGATGCCGGGTGCAAGAGAGGTCATAGAAACTTCAGGGTCAAGGCCTTTGTAGTTGGTTATCACAAACAGGTTTTGGGTTGTTACAAATACCCGGAACCTCTCAATGCCTATACTCCTGCCCACGTTAATGGTGTAACCTAAGCTCGCATTGTCCAACCTGAGGAATGAGCCCTTTTCGATATAATAGCTGCAATATTTCGGACTTTCCGACAACCCGCTTTCCAGTCCCTCTTTAAAGATATTGGCACCCGGAAGCCATTGTGTGGTGGCATACGACATCTTGCTGAAATTCAGCACATCGTTGCCATACACACCACGGAGGAATACCGAGAAATCGAAGTTTTTCCAGGTGAGGTTACTGGTAATACCATAGGTAAGCTTGGGCTGGGCCGAACCGATATAAGTGCGGTCTTCATCTGTTAGGCCGGCTTCACCGTCGATCATGTCGTCCATTATATATTTACCGTCTGCATCCAGACCAAGACATTTCCAGCCATAAAAAGTACCGACCTCTCTGCCTTCTTCAACAATACTGGTTGTATTGTTTGATCCTCCGCGGACCCAGGCATCGCCTACTTTTATGGCATCAGTGGTATACTCCTCGTTTGAAAGTTTGGTTATCTCATTCTTATTATGGGCAAAGTTCAGCGAGAGACTCCATCTTAAATCGCTTCGCTGAATTACTTCGCCGTTAATTAAAACTTCAATTCCCTTGTTGGTCATCGCACCTACATTGGCAAGCATCACATCCTTTAAATAAGGATTCAGCGGTACTTTGTAAGTATACAACAGGTCGGTTGTTTTCTTATTGTAATAGTCGATGGTACCATTAATACGGTTATCCAAAAAGCCATAGTCCAACCCAATATTAAACATGGAGGTTTGTTCCCATTTCAGATCCGGGTTGGGATTCTGATCATATAAATAGGCACTGTACCATTTTCCATTATCGAAATACTGCCCGGAAGCTTTGTATAAGGCAAGTGATTTATAAGGGTCGATGCTTTCCTGGTTACCAGTAACACCCCAGCTTGCCCTGAGTTTAAGATCGCTAACGGCCGGCAGTGAACCCATAAATTCTTCGCCGATAATACGCCATGCTGCAGAAACCGAAGGAAATGTACCCCATTTATGGTTTTTACCAAACTTGCTTGAACCATCCTGACGCATGGTAGCCGTGACAATGTACTTTTCATTAAAACTGTAATTAACCCTGCCAAAGAAAGATATCAGCTTATACATGTTCTTTCCCGACCAAACATCTGCATCTCTTAAGTTCTGACCTGAACTAAGCTTATCGGCCTCATTAATGTCTGTCACAAAGTGCCTGTTTTGTGCCCCCATATTCTGGTAATAGCCATCCTCATATGAATAACCGCCCAATACACCGAATTTACTTCTCCCTATGCTTCTGGTGTAATTAAGTGTCAACTCAAGCAGGTTCTTGTCCTGTGTCCAGGATTCCCTTTTGGCATACCCCAGATCGTCGCGGCCCCGTTGGGTTGTTGAATTGTTATATTCGCTGTAATCGTTCATCTCGCGCTGTTTGAACAGGTTCAACCCTGCAATAAACCCGTCGAAAATCTCAAGGTCAGCTTTCATATTGGTATAATAAAGGCTCCTTTTGTTCTGTCTGAGGTTATACCTAAGATTTCGTACAGGATTTCCCTGGTCGTATTCCTTAATGTCGAACCAGGTACCGTCGTCATTTTTAACAGGATATACCGGCAACATATTATAAGCCAGCACGAAGTTATATGTGTCGGTTGGCCGGTTATCGGTTTGGGTTCCGGCACCCGTGAAGGTAAGGTTCAATTTGCCTTTTAAAGCTTTCTGGTTAAAAGTCAACCGGCCATTCAGGCGCTGCATCTCATTTTTCATGATAACGCCTTCGCGGTTCAGGTAAGAAAATGAGGCCCTGTAATTGCTTGATTCATTTCCACCGGCTAAAGACAAATTATGGTTATGCGAAACGCCGGTACGCATAATTTCTTCAAACCAGTCCGTATCAACGCCCTTGTCCCATGTTGCAGGATCGCTACCCATACCGGTAACTGCACTTCTCCATTCAGAAGCATTCAGCATCTCGGGCTTGTTCGAAACTTTATCGATGGCCACATAACCTTCGTAATTCACAGTGGCTTGCCCGGCTTTGCCCTTTTTGGTCGTAATAAGAATAACACCGCTGGCTGAACGCGATCCGTAAATAGCGCCTGCTGAAGCATCTTTCAGAATGCTGATCGATTCAATATCCTGCGGAGCAACTGAACTCATTGACAGACCGGGAACGCCATCTATCACTACAAAGGGAGTGCTGCTACCTGTTAATGAAGAAGTACCCCTTAACCTGATCGTTTGTTGGTCTTCATTGGTTACATCACCGCTTCCTTTAGTGATGACGAGGCCGGCAACTTTACCCTGCAACAGGTCGACAGCATCACGGGTTACACCTTTGTTGAAGCTCCTTTCTGTAACGCTGGTTACAGAACCGGATACATCACGCTTCGACTGGGTTCCATATCCAATGACAACAATTTCTTCGAGGGTCTGCACATCTGAAACCAGTTCGATATCAAATGTTGTTCTGCCATTCAACGCGACAACCTGTGAAGTGTATCCTATATAGGAAAAAACCAGGTTAATATTGAGGTTGGGTACATCCAGGCTGAAACGACCATTGACATCCGTTATGGCTCCCTGGTTAGTCCCCTCAATGAGTATGTTAACACCTATGAGGGGCTCACCTGTTGAGGCATCGGTAACGGTTCCGGTAATTTTATTACCCTGTCGCTCGGGTATAATCACAATCAGGTTATTGTCGAGAATTGTATAAGTCTGTTTTGCCGGGGACAAAGTATTGTAAAGAATTTCTTCAAGAGGCATTTGCTCGGCTTCGAGATTTACAATTATGTTGCTCAGGTTATCGTCACGATAAAGGAACTTATAATTTGTTTTTTCCTCGATAGCCGTGAACATTTCTTTAATAGTAGCATCCTTCATATTCATGGTAAGCGTTTCGCTTTGTGAATAAGCGTTACCTGCAAAAATATGAATCATGTTAATTAGCAGTAGAAGTGTAGTTAGTTTCATAATCAGCAGAATTCTTTTAAAATTAAAATCTCCTGATAATTTGTTTTCAGGCTTTTTCATAACTTTACATAGTTAAATGGTTAGTTTAATTTGGTTTAGACGAATCATTTGATTGCGCGGGGGATGCTGGTACCATTCCCCGCATTCATTTTTCAGTGGTTTATGTCATAGGCTATTTGTTTAGGGTTTCAACATACTATTCTTTTTTACTTATGGTGACAACACTTTTGTCCATGGTATAATCAAAGGCAACTGTAAGATTAAGGGCATTGAAGGCCTGTTCAATGGTTTCTTTTTCAAATACGCCCGATAACCGCACATTATTCAATTCAGGACAATTATTGATAATGGTTACATCGTACCAGCGCTCAAACTTTGTCATCAAATTGTCGAACCTTATATTGTCGAATTCCAGCATATTGTTTTTCCAGGAAGTATATAAACCCGGCCGTGCTATGTTCTCCACATAAGCCTTATAGGGTTGTACTTTTTGCCCTGGCTTTGATGTTTTTTCATTCGGCGCTGCCTTGTTTTCTGTTTGAATTTTAGGAATAACCACCTTTTGATTGGGCCTCAGGACAATGGTTTTTATCCCGGCTCCTGAAGGATTCGCGTAATCCACTTCGACTTTGCCCGCGATGAGTGTTGTTTCAATTTCCTTTTCTTCGGGGTATGCTTTAACATTAAAGGTAGTCCCAAGCACCCTGATGTTAACGTCTCCGGTTGAAACAACAAAGGGGAGTTTGCCTTTTTTTACCTCAAAATAAGCTTCCCCTTCGAAATAAACGTCACGACTGGAACCACTAAACGCAGCAGGATAGCGGATGAAGCTTCCTGAATTAAGTGACACATGAGTTCCGTCGGGTAATTCAATGTTGGATTTTGAACCATAAGAGACTTCAACCCTGCAGAAATGTGGGTTTTCAGCAACAGGATCCTGATTATGTGATAATCTTGAAATGAGCCACGCCAAACCAAAAGCCATTATAAACACTGCTGCATAGCGCAATATGCCGCTCATCCTGAAAGATTTCCGGCCCGGGGACTGAGATTGCTCATGGGAACTACCTGTTATGCCGGCAATATCTTCCCAGGTTGAAGCAACGTCAAATTCTTCATTAGAGAATGACGAGCTATCCCATAGCTCTTTAAAAAACCCGGACATATCATCCGGAACATTCTCTGAACGGAAATAGTTTTTGAGTAATACCAGCTCTTCAGCCGATATTGTTCCGTCTTTGTACTTTTTAACCAGTGTTTTCTTATTCACATTTTCTCTCATAACATATAGGTAATGTCATGAGAAAAAAAATTCCGTGACCGGGGATCACTATTTTTTCAGGAAAATTTTGTTGGCAGGTGATAAATGACTTTATATCCAGCAGATAATAATACTACCCATGGTGTTTTTCAAACTCATTGCGGATAAATTGCAGGCTCTTACGCATTTGTGTATCTACGGTATTTTCCGAGATGCATAAACGCTGGGCAATCTCATGATAAGAAAGCCCATCCAGTCGATGCAGCCTGAAGATTTCCCTACGCTTTTCAGGAAGTTTTTCGATCAGATCCAATAATACAGTCTGGACTTCCTGAAAAAGTACTTCTTCCATGGTTTGATCAGCTGAATGATCATGATGTTTATGCATATATTCATAGGCTTCTGTCCGAAGGATGTGCTTTCTGAAAGCCTGGTAAAGCAAATGCCTTGCTATTGAAAAAACGTAACTCTCGAATGATTTATCTTCCTGCAATCCGGAACGCTGTTCCCAAATGGCTAAAAATACCTGCTGAACAATGTCTCCTGCTTCCTCTTTTTGCAGAATCAGTTTCAGGCTAAAATTAAAAACACGGGGAGCATATTTGATATAAAGCGTTTTAAAAGCATCTGCGTCATTCTGTTTAACGCGCAATAACAAATCCCGTTCATTCAATTCAGGCATAGTAGTTTTTGGCTCTTGTCAGCATATAAAACTACAAATTCTTTGGCAGGTTAACAAAGTGAAAAATCATGAAACCTGTAAATGTTCGGGAGTGACTTAAAAATGGGAGGGAAAGAGCGGCAGCGGCAGTGGCAGTGGCAGTGGCAGTGGCGGGGGCAGTGGCAGTGGCAGTGGCAGTGTTAGGTGAATTTTGAAGTGCAGTTGTTATGTTAAGCATGCAAGCCTGGGTGATATACGTCTATTGTGGTTGTCTTCACGTTTTATGCACAAAAGGAGGCTGTGTAAAAAGTTCGGACGTGCCTCCCTGCCAATAACAGGAGAAAGACTTTTTACACAGCCACTTATCAGCGCATTTTATCTCACAAACTTAGCGTTTTTAAGGTATCCGGAGCTGAGGGTAATGGCTTCGAGTGAGTTTTTCAGTTTTTCAGCCACCACCTTGGGATCCTGCGGTGCGCCATATCCCTGGGGGGGGCCCGATTGACCGGCCGGGCGGTTTTTGGCCATTTCCTTCATCACATCCTGCATGGTGCCGCCTTTTGCCTGTACCTCTTTCATGGCATTCATACGGGCCAGTGATTGTTCCCTTTGTTCCGGGGTCATTTTATCCTCAATCTCTACAAACCAATCGGTATGACCATTCTTATAAAACTGTTTGAAAATGGCCCCGAAGTCGATCTTACCACTCTCACCAATGACATAATCATCTTTTATGTGCAGCACTTTAAAACGCCCGGGGTACTTTTTCAGATAGGCCACCGGATCCTGCCCACCCTGGGTTACCCAGTAAACATCCATCTGGAAAAACACCTTGTCGGGATCGGTATTGGCAATCAGGAAATCTTCATAAAGCTGATCGGTTCCGGCAATGGTGGCGAATTCGATATGGTGGTTATGATATCCGAATTTCAGACCTCTTTTATTAGCCTCCTCACCAATCTTGTTCATCAGTTCACATTCCTGTTTGAGCACATCAAAATTACCCGACCACATGTTCATCGGGAAAATAACATATTTGCAGCCCATTGTTTTATGATCATCAAAAATCTTACCCCAGGCTGCCAGCGTGCCTTCAACATCCTTCACATCAAATTTGGCACGTGTGTGGCTCGAAATAATATCCATACCGTACTTCTCTGCCAATGCAGCATAATCAGCAGGCTTGTAACCTGCCACAGTTCCGTTGCCTGCATTGTAATTGGAAATCTCCATGACTGTATAACCCGCATCGGACAATGTTTTCATGGCTCCCTCGATATCTGATTCAAGACCTTTAACAGAATACGTTGCAATACCCAGGTATTTACCCGGTTTTTGTGCATAGCTTACAGCAGACAGTAATGCAAGCAGTGTGAACACTGCCATCAAACCCATGTTTTTCTTCATAATACTTCTATTTAAATTCAAGTAAATATTTTTGTCGCCAATAATCCCTGGCAATTATAACCACCTAAATTTAGACAATCCTGCATTCATTATTACCACATATCGACCAACAGGTTAATCAAACAGACAAAAACCTGTTCTGTCCGGACAGGTTATTAATTACTCAACGAATTCTGAGAAAACAGTCATTTATAAAAAAAGTTATGTTTATGCTATTAAACGTATTAATTATTAAATTCGAGATCGGAAATCTTAATTGAGTTAGACTAGAAACCGCTTATTGTGAAAATCTTTTATCACTTTTTCAGCAGAATAATTCTCTTCTTTTTTCTATTAATTCCACTGTTTTGCTGCGAAAAAGAGAAGGATGACGGACTCACTGAGGAACAAAGAAAAAATGTCAGCGTGTCTGACTGGATTTACGAAAATATGAAATCGTACTATTTTTGGAATTACACCTTCCCTGAAGACATATCGGGACTTGATAAAACGAATCCTCCCCTGTTCTTTGATGCACTCGTCTACAATCAGGCAGATAAATGGTCATTTATCACCAAATAATTACGAAGAATCTGATTCGGTTCAGTTTGGTGCGCCCTTAACCATGGGCTATTCCCCCAGGTTTTACAGAATCAGCGGAACAGATTTGGTCTTTATTGCTGTAGAATATGTATATCCTAAATCACCTGCGGCACGCGCAGGAATGAAAAGGGGAGATCTTATTGTAATGATTGACTCTGAATTTTTAACCACCAAAAACTACTATAAGCTTTTCATAAAGCCAAGGTATACGGCGAGATTTGGCACGATTAGAGGAAATACTATTTACCCCTCTTCTACATCAGTAACAATGCTGGCTGGTAATTACGATGCTGATCCACTAATATTCAGCACCATACTGAAATTCCAAGGTGTTTTTCAAATGCAAAAGCCCAAAACAAGTACAACTTGCGCTGGGCTTTTGTTTTACTTTAATTAGCCTCCTGAAGCGGTCAACCGCATCAGGGTTTTGCAAAAAAAGCTTCCTCCACGGGTTTATTGACCTCAATTTTGGTAATGTTGGCTGTCATCAGGAACTGACCACCGGCCATGCTCATTTCCATTTTATGTGGTTGCAATATCCCATCTGTATCCTGATAATCCGAGTAGATGGTCTCGTTTTCCACCATCTGTCCCTGCATATCGGCCTGCTGAATGGTTTTCACCAGCAGGTAGGTGGCAGCATCAAAATAGTAAGTTACCGCAGTTTCATCAGGCGACGTCATCTTGATTTTGTAAGCATCGGCGCCGGCAACAGCCTCGTTACCGAGCAATTCAACCTTATAGCCTTTTGCGGCATAGTTCAAAAAGGGTTCCCCGACAAAAATCTGGTCTTTTGCGGCTTTATACTGAGCATCCGGGATGGGTTCTGCAGAAGTGCTACCGGTCATAGGATTAATGCTCCAGCCATCCTTATCGTTAATACAGGTTGTCATGGTTGATCCCATGATCTCCATATCCTGCCGCATACCTTTCCCGTTAAGCACGGTAATTTTCATGAGGCCTTCCATGCCCATGACTTCCATTTTGCCCTCGGTATAAAGGGAGGTGATACCGGTTAACTTTTCTTTTCCGCCAATGGTTTCAACGTACTTTGCAATAATTTCATCAGCAGTCTGGGCTGTGACATTGGACATGCCAAGCATACCCAGCATTGCAAACATAAAAAAACAAACTTTTTTCATTTGAATGAGTATTAGGGTTATTTGCTGTAAATGTAATTAAATTTGTCTAAAGTCTTCCTGTCTTCCGCCACATACTCAATTCTTCGGCGTACCTGTCGTACAGCACCTCACATTTCACATCTATGCGCATAGTCGGCCGCTTGCTCAAGTTGTATGCAGGCCATTCCGGTATATTTTCTCCGGCTGGCCGTCCTGTACGTGCAAATGTGGTCCATAGTTCTGCCATGTTGCCGGAAGCTATAAACCGCTCCGGTTTTTTCCCACCAAAATACGAACTGCCCGGAGAACCATCTTTTAAGGGAACTTCGTTGTTAAACTTGAAAGAAATGTCCATGGCATGCGGCGTTCCCAACGGGTAATCGGTTCCCGGTATCTTCACTTCCGATTTGTACCCGAAATTGTACAGGTAAACCGGGGCGCCATGCTGCCTTACTTTTTTCTCGGCAATATCTACCGAGCCGAGCCCCATGAGGTTAATTGATTGAACCGCCATGTAAATATCCACAGCTGAAGCGTCCGGGCGGGTTTTCCGGTAAGTGTCTATAATCATTTGCGTATCCTCACCAAACTGTGGTTCAAGTTTGGCAGGCAATTCGTTGAAACCTATTTTAAATACGCTTTTGTCCGGTGACATCATGGCGAAGAAAGTGTATTCATCTTCATTCCAACCTACCATCAGGGGTTTATTTTTAGAGACATGAGGTGCATCGGGGTCGAAAGGATGACCTGGCAGCGCCACACCATCAGCAACCGGGGAAAAGCCACCGGGGGATGATTCAAGAAGTCCCCGCTTCTTATTGGTAATTGTTGTCGTGGGAGCTACGGACGGAAGTATCAGCTGAAGCTTGAGCAAGTCAGCCACCGGTACCTCGAGAAGCTTGTGCCAGTTTTTGGCATCCAGTCCCAATTCTTTAAGCACCAGTGCCGATGTTTGCGAAGCCATTTCGCGTGTTGTTATGCGCACACCCGGGCCACTTTCAACGGATGCTTTATTAAAAAAAGGCGCCGCAGTGGGCATTGCATACAGGCATGAGGTTTTAACGCCGCCTCCTGACTCGCCAAAAATCATTACATTATCCGGATCTCCTCCGAAAGCCGTAATGTTTTTATTAACCCATTCAAGTCCGGCAACAATGTCGAGCATACCCATGGCGCCCGAACCAGTATATTCTGTACCTGCAATCTCATCGAGGTAAAGAAAGCCCATAATACCCAACCGGTGGTTTGTCTGCACAACCACAACATCAAAAAAGCGTGAAAGATTGGCCCCGTCCTGTGCAGTCGAGCCCCCCGAACCGGTTGAAAACCCGCCACCGTGATTATAAAACATAACCGGGCGTTTTCTGCCGTCATTGGCCGGGGTCCATACATTTAAGAACAGGCAGTCCTCAGCCGGCGAGGGCTCATTTATCCCATATGTTTGATTGGGAGCCTGAATGGCAGGTGCACCCAATTGCAGGGCATCCCGCACACCAGGCCAGGGATTGAGAGGAGCTGGACTCCGGAATCTCCGCTCACCTGATACACTGCCCGCATAGGGAATTCCTTTAAAAATATTCACTCCTTCGACTCTCACCCCTCGTATTTTGCCATGTGTGGTTTCCACGGTTACGAAATCCCCGGCCTTTAACAAACCCGATGCTTTTGTAAATTGGGGTAATGTAAAGGCAAATGCCGTTGAATAAGCCATTTGCCTGACAAAGTTCCGTCGGCTGATCATAAAACTGTTTCTAATAAATGAAAAATAAGTCTATTTTTCTACCTGCTGATGACTTTCAGTATATTCAAACCAATCGTAATCGGCATTGGTTTCAGATGGCCTGCCATTGCCGGTAGCATACAGTCCGACATACAATCCTGTAAAACCACCAATGGTTTCAGAACTGATATAGTTGGCATCGGCCCTCACCAGTTCACGGTAAGTATCGTTCCCCTGCGCATATTGAAAGATAAAGTAATTGGGTTCACCCTGTATGGCCAGTTTCACTGGTCCGGCTTTGAGAACTACTTCCTTTGATTCATAAATCACAGATCCGAAGCGCAGCCTGCCCACCAGAACTCTTTTGCCACCCGATTTCTTCACCAGGATGTCAAAATGGGTACCGTTGTTGAGCAGGATTAAGCCGGCTTCCTCATTTTCCGATGCAGGATTGAACTCAACCTGGGTAGATGCCGCAAATTTCATATGCTGCACCCTG
Source organism: uncultured Bacteroidales bacterium (assembly GCA_964618645.1). GTDB lineage: Bacteria > Bacteroidota > Bacteroidia > Bacteroidales > UBA10428 > UBA5072. The sequence goes on from CAZUBW010000064.1 coordinate 12,061, forward strand.
CGGCCGATAAAAGTGGGTGATTTTCCGTCTTCGATAGTTTGCCCTGTGCCGCTGAGCCTCAGAAAACCCTTGCGGGATACCAGCGAATAATTTTCCATAACCGGATACCGCAGGTAATTCCATTCCAGGCCCATCTTATCCACATTAAAATCGATTTTCCCGGGATTAACAGGAAATGGCTTCAAGGGTATGGTTGGCGCTGTAATTTCTGCCGGAACGGTACCATTCCCGTTAACAACAGGCCATCCGTTTGCGGGCCATGAAACCGGTGCAAGACAGGTTTCACGTCCTATGGTATGATGTGTGCCGCCAGGCATCCAGGGAACTTTCCGATACCCGTGAAATACTATCCACCACGATCCGTCATGTGCCTGAATCATGTCAGCGTGACCGACTCCTTGTATGGGAAGGTTCTGCCCGACGGCATTACAGTGTGCCAATATGGGATTGGCCGGATTAGGATCATACGGGCCCCAGATATCTTTACTGCGGGCGATCGTCTCGCAATGCGCTTCTTCAGTACCGCCTTCCGCAATCATCAGGTAATAGTATCCGTCCTTTTTATAAATATGCGGCCCCTCGGGATATCTTCCTCCTGTACCATTCCAGATTTTCCGGCCCGTTGAAATGAATTTTCCTGTATTCAGATCAACTTCGTTGAGTACAAAAGTTGATGAGATGATATAGGCTTTACCGTCATCATCAAAAAAAAGGTCAGGGTCAATCCCCCCGGCTTCAATAAATATAGGATCCGACCAGGGGCCGGCCGGATTCGTGGCCGTAACATAAAAATTCCCCTCACCTCCTACGTTGGTGGTGATCATGTAAAAAGTGCCTTTGTTGTACCTTATGGTTGCAGCAAAAATGTTCAAAGCTTTGGGTAATTGTGAAGGGCGCTCAATGCAGTGTCCGATCTGCTGCCAGTTCACCAGGTCCCTGCTGTGAAATACCGGCACACCAGGAAAATATTCGAATGTACTGGTGATCAGGTAATAGTCCTCTCCTACCCTGCAAACACTCGGATCGGAGTAGAATCCGGGAATGATTGGGTTTTGATAGGTTGTCTGCTGGGCAAAACCGTCAAATGTAAGCAGGCATATGGATAAAAATACGAGTGCTTTTTTCATGGCATTTGCAATTGTTCTGTTTTTTACAATATTATACCATTATTTGCTAATAACAGGCGAAGCCTGCGAAAATAATCGGGGTTGTGCAAAAAGCCAAAAAAAGAGCCTGTCTATAAAGTCGGGAATCGTCATTGCGAAGGAGGGACGACTGAAGCAATCTATCATCATTTTAACAGATTGCTTCACTTCGTTCGCAATGACGCTCCTGATTAGACCTGTGAGCTTAACGCCATAGTCTCTTTACCGCTACTTAAAAAGTAAAGGTGCAATTTCTTTCAGGCAAACCCGCCAGGTATCCCAGGTGTGACCGCCGACCTTATCAAAATTCACATACTTCATTTCAAGGTCATCCAAACCCTTTAACAATCTTTTGGTATTATCGTATGCAAAATCAGATTCACCGCAACCCACAAAATACAGTTTGTAGCCTGCGTTTTTAACTGGTGTAAGTTCTTTCAACGGATCCCTGTCGGGTGTAAAGCCCATGCTTAGAACGCCAATATAGTCAAACATATTGGGATAGCGGGCGGTTGTGTACAGCGTATAGATCCCGCCCATCGAAAGACCGGCCAGGGCACGTGACTGTTTGTTTTTTATTACCCGGTAATGCGTTTCCACATAGGGAATGATATCTTCGATCAACCCCTTCACATAGGAACCGCCTGAGTGAAAGGCATCAGATGTCCGGTCCTGCTGCATAAGCGAAGACAACTGCAGAGGCTCCATTACATCGGGCGCAGCAAGTTGATTGGGGCTGGCATTGGGCATTACCACAATCATCGGAACGGCTTTACCCTGGGCAATCAGGTTATCGAGGATCTGGCATGCCCTTCCAAGTGATGTCCATGCATCCTCATCACCACCTCCGCCATGTTGAAGGTAAAATACAGGGTATTTTTTCCCGGATGTTTCATATCCGTAAGGCGTATAAACATACATTCGCCGGTTTGCACCGAATGCCGGTGAGGGGTACCATACTTTAGAGAGTGTTCCTTTCTTCTCTTTGGCTTCGAGATAGAGATTGCTTTTCTCACCTGGCACAATAAAGTAATTCGTCATGTTCTGGCCATCGCGCACCATTTTTAAATTGTAGGGATCCAGCATCCGGATTCCATCTACAGTGAAAGTGTAGGAATAAAAATCGGGTGACAGGTTGTGTACCGTATACTCCCATATCCCCTCCTTGCCTTCTTTCATTTCAACCGGCGCCGGTACCATAAAAGTGCCGAAATTGGTCTTTTGAGGTTTTGCCGGAAGAAAATCACCATTCAGTTCAACTTTAATGGCTTTTGGAGCGCGAAAACGGAATGTGATGGAGTCTGCGTTCATCTCCGGAGATTTAAGCGGCGGAGGGCCAAACTGTGCGAATAATCCGTAGCTGGCAAAGACTATGAAACCCAATAAAATTGTTTTTTTCATGATATAGGTATTATGGTTAATATTAACACGTGTCGTCCTTCGAAAGTAAATGTATATGATGATGACACGTGAAAATAATAACCGGGTGACAAAAAGCCCGGAAAATAGTAAGTAATATTCCAAACGGGGTTTTTAATCGACTTTCACCTCAAATGCATAACTTCCCGATACGAGTTCATAAACCGCCTTGCCGTTTTCAAATTTAATAAACTTCACCCCCACAGATTTTTCAACAGGTTTACCTCCTTCTTTAACCCCCTTTAGGGATGCGGCCGGAAGATACAGTGTAGCTGTTGTATTGGCAGGCACCGTCGCCTGGTATGAAAGTATTCCTCCTTCCATTTTCCACTCACTGTTAATCTTTCCGTACATAGAATCATAGTATCCTTTTGCCCAGGTCATCTGACCAGTCGGATCGGGTTGAGGTTGCAGAATAAACTTCTTAAAACCAGGTTCATTGCGCTGTATTCCCAGGGAATATGCTATCAGCCATTGACCAACTGCCCCAAAGGAATAATGATTGAAAGAATTCATACCGTTATTACCTCCAAAACCGTTCTCCAAAGTATATCCGTTCAATCTTTCCCAAATTGTAGTAGCGCCCTGATCAACCGGATAGAGCCATGATGGATAATGATTGTTTTGAAGCAGTCGATAAGCCTGTTCTTCATAACCATAATCCGATAATGCTTTACTAATCCATGCAGTTCCGATAAAGCCTGTCATCAATGAGTACTTTGGCCTGCTAACACCTTGATCGTCCAGGTTCAGACGTTCCACAGTTTCTTTCAGATTTTTGGCCATATAGGGAATATTTTCTTCATTAAATGCTCCCAAAGCAAGCCCAACAGCATAAGATGTCTGCGTATCTGCCAGTTTTAATTCAGGGGTAACTGCAGGTTGACTGAAGCCAATACCTCCGCCAATGATTCCCATTGTTTTGTGTTCTTCATTTATAAATTGCTTATTAAAAAAAGCTTTACGCTCAATATACAACTTCCCGAATTTTGCTGCATCCCCGGATTCACCAAGAAGAGAAGCTACCTGCGAGATAATCCACAAGTCGTATATATGATATGCTGTTACAAGATATGCTGTCCCCAGCTGGTTATTTTGCGGGCCCAACCAATCGCCCAGCTGACCATCAGAACTCAGACCAGTTTCCGGGCTGAGGGTTGTCTGTATGTATTGGATATAAGCTTTCATGGCGGGGTAGTGTTCTCTGAGCAATTCCAGGTCATTATATTGCTGATACACTTCCCATGGAACCGTAATACCTGCGCTACCCCATAGCACACCGCCAAAGCCACCGCCAACCGGAGCGATATCTGTGAATTTTCCTGAGGATAATTGAACATCGCGCATGGCCATTAAATGTCGGCGCAAAAACTGATCGGCATTGGAAACATATGTAGCCGTTCTGGAAAAAACGGAAATATCGCCGGACCACCCCATTCGTTCATTTCGCTGCGGACAATCTGTAGGAATGCTTAAAAAGTTGTCGATATTTGACCAAACCAGGTTCGACCAAAGTTTATTTACCTTTTCATTTGATGTCTGGTATTCAGCCGTCAGTTCCGTTACCGAACTAATTGCTATTCCTTTTACCGCTTCAAGAGGCAGGGGTTCATCCAAACCTGTAATTTCTAAATACTGGTATCCTCGTGATGTAAACCGCGGCTGAAAAACCTGTTGTCCCTCCTTCATTATATAGATATCCTGGCAAAGTGCAGCACGGTAATTTTCTGTCATAAGCATACCTGTATTTTTGCCAGATTCCGGAAGATCGGGGTACAACATTTCCGATACCCTGATGGTTATTTTATGACCTCCTTTACCATTGGCAATTGCAATATTTGGAACACCTACCATGTTTTGACCCATGTTATATACAAAAACACCCTTCCTTACTTCCTTAACACTTTGTGAGGTAAGAATTTTATAAACGCCTGCCGATTTACCAATCTGACCAATAATGGAAAGGTTGTCATAATTAAAATCAGTAATAACTCCCCTAAAATCAGTTGAACTTCCTGTATTGGCAGTCCCGTTAATGATTACCTCTACAGCCTGCTTCCAATCACTGTCATCAAACGCTGCCAAGCTCCAGCCTTTCACAAATGCTTCGCGGGAGGCATCATAAACTTCGCCCATATCAAGACTACTATAGACAATGGGGCCCTTATTGAAAAATTTCCAATCTCTGTCATTGGTAACAACAACGTCTTTACTTCCATCGTCGTAAGTTATCACCAACTTTGCCAGAAGCGATTGCCGGTCACCGAAATAATTCCAATTTGTACCGAAACTTAACATACCACTCCACCATCCTTCACCCAACATAGCACCAATGGCATTCTGTCCGGCTTTTAACATGGTTGTTACATCATAAGTTTGGTACAAATGAGTTTTATTGTATTGAGTTAATCCGGGATTATAATAATCATTCCCTACCCTTTTGCCATTCAGGTACATTTCATATATTCCCCGGGCAGTAACATAAAGCCTGGCATATTTAATTCCTTTATCATTTGCTGTAAAAACCGATCGCAACATGGGCATTCCGTTCCTGCTGGGATCAGCAACAATAAAAATACCATTCGTACCGCCATCCAAAACATATTTGCCTTCCATTACCTTCAGACCTGACGCTACATCATCGGAAAACTCTCTGAAGAGACCCCTATAGGGCAGAACGTCCAGGTCTTCTGAAAACAATTTGTTATGAGGACGCATATAATTTAGGATTTCAAGGTCAGAGAAAGTAGCTTTTTGTTCTCCCTCCATTGCAAACCCAATATTACACAACATCCCAAAGGGCAGGTAATCGTGCCCCCGGCCCATGGGATTCAGGTTTACAGATACACCCCTATCCCTGCCCCTAAATCCGGGAGACAATGCATTAGGCTGTTCGGCAGCAGTATTGACGGGTTCAACAAATGAAGAATTGCCATCTACCTCAATATACAATTCCCCGTATTCACCGCGAATATCGATTTTATGAGGCTGGTTTTTGTTTGTAGCATTAACAAGTTCCAGCTTTACCAGAAATGTTTTGAAAGGCTTATCTGATTTATCATCAGGAGCGTATCCCACACGATACACATTCAGTTTTGCCCTACCCTGTTCGGTTTCAGCTATTCCGGCAATATCAAGCTCGATTTTGAAAAAACTTTGGTTAGCTGCATTTTCAAGCTGGAAGATATTTTTATTTTTATCCATCAACCGGGGATCATTTGCGGCAAGAATAAAAGCGGCACGAGTACTGCCTTCTGCTATGGCCAGCGAATATGACACCCTGAACAGCGGAAAGTAATCGGCGTAAAGTACCAGGTCGTTGTCTTCCCCACCGATCCATTTTGCCCCTTCCCATGCAGTAATACCGGAGTTCATCAGTCCTGTTTCAAACCATGATGAAGCCGATGATGATTCATTGTTTTGATCCCATACTATAACCGTCCAATTGTATTTGGTTGTAGCAGCAAGTGGTTTTCCGGCATAAACAATACCAACTGACGCATTTCCCTTTACACGTCCCGGATCCCAAACGACAACGCCATTATTGTCTTTCACCACCAGCTGATAGGCAATTTGCTCATAGCCTCTGGCATTAACCGGAGCCTTCATTTGCCAGCTGAAACGTGGTAATTTTACATCAATACCAATGGGTGTGTCTGAATACTCAACCATGAGGTTTTCCAACGAAAAGGTAGCTCCCGTAATGTTATCGGAAATAATGAAAAAAACGGCAATAACCGCGATAATAGCCCTTTTCATTTGCATTTTGTGTTTCATTGTATTGATTTTTTTCTGCAGGCGCGACAGTAAATTTAATTATGAATACTTTGGAATAAACAGGACTTAATCGAACTACGATTATTAATAGTTACAAGATTTTCCCAAAGTGTCTGGAACAAATCCATGACATTTTCCTCTGCATCCTCCTTGTTATGCAAAAGATCAAAGGCATAGCAATATAATCCCCTGGAATAAGTATTAAACAGGAGTTCAAATGATCGCAGATCACCTGACTGAATTTTTCTCCAAAGATGCTGTTCGAGATTTGCCACTGATCCCGCCGGTTATTAATTCAGCAATACCAAAGCATTTTCTGCTTCAGCACTGCTGAAAAATGAAATATAGTAAATATATACTTACCGGCGAAGGAGATCAATACAGATTTTGGGCTATTCTTTGTATAAACTGTTTTAGATTTTGGAGTAAATCACCCTACAATACAATCTCCACAAATACCGGGAAATGGTCAGAAGGGAACCTCCCGTTGCAGATATTCGTGAGTATACCGTAGCGGAGTATTTTTAAAGAGGGGGAGACAAAAATATGGTCGATGCGGCTGTTGCCTTCGGTACGGATTTTGAAACCGTTGAAGCTATCGCCGGGTGCAAACCTGACAGATGTCTTCAGGTATGCGTCTTCAAGAAATCCCGAAGTTGCCAAATAGGCGTATCCTTTATGGGTGTCATCGAAATTAAAATCGCCGGTAAGTATGCAAGGTTTCTTACCGGCTATTTCCAAAATCTTTGTCAGCAAAAGCTTTACACCTTCGAATCTGGCGGTTTCTCCAAGGTGATCAAGGTGAACATTGAATACAAAAAATTGCTTTCCGGTAGCTAATTCCTTGAATTCTCCCCAAGTGCAAATTCTTATGCATGCTGCATCCCAACCCTTATTGGGCTTATCTGTATCCGGCGATATCCAGAAATTGCCCTGCCCAACAACCTGGTATTTACCGGATTTATAGAAAATAGCCGAATGTTCTCCCTGGTCTTTGCCATCTTCGCGCCCGACACCAAAGTAGGCATAGCCATTAAGATTTTTCTTCACATCCTCGAGCTGGTGTTTAAGCCCTTCCTGGGTGCCGAATATGTCGAAATCATAAAGTTGGATCAGATCGGTCACATAAGCTTGCCTGTACTTCCAGGCATTTAGCGAATCTCCGGGATTGTCGAAACGAAGATTATAGGTTGCCATACGCAGTGTTTGCGAAAAGGCGGAAATGGTAAGCAATACCAAACATAACAGGCTAATAGCTTTTTTCATACGGTTCACTTTTAAGAATCGGAAAGTTACAATTTTTAATTGTACTAACGACCGGAGCCAACATGTTAAAGAGCAGCTTATCGGCTTAGCCAGCGGGTGCAAATATTCTTCTACTATACAACAGATTGCTTCACTTCGTTACCAATGACGACTTTGATTATCGGACTATGCACACAGCCTCCCTGTTATGCCCCAACTCACCATTTTTCCTTTGCCTCAAGATCGTGCATGCTGATTTTTTCCCGGGTGATTTCCTGTGATTCTTTATACAGTTCATTCAGATCGGGTAAGATAAGGGTACTGCCTTTGCGCAGAAATACAGGCGTTTTGTATGCCAGGGCCTCCACTTCAATGTATTTGCCTCCCTCATATTCCTTATTATCCCACAGGTCAATCCAGGTTTCACCGGCCGGTAAATACACCTGCTGACTGGTTTTGCCCTTTCCCCAAATTACCGAAACCAGCAAATCGTCACCAAACTTATAGGTTTCCCAGTTATTCCAACTTTCCGGCTGGCCGGGATATTCGAGAAACAACGGCCGGGCAACCGGCATGCCGGTTTCTGCCGCATTCTTCGCCAGGGCATATACGTAATCAACCAAACTCATCCGTAATTTGGCATAAAAACGCCAAACTGCCATCAATTCATGGTCGTACACCGGCTCGGTTAGCATGTTCCAGAAGCCCCTGTTGTTGGTGGGACCTATTTCCATCATGGGTGAAAAACACGAAAATCCTATCCAGCGACTGGTCACTTCGTGATCAACCACGCCCCAATAGCCTCCGCCATCGGAGGTCCACAACGGATATCCCATTACCGCACAGCGCTGCATGCCAATAACAATGGAACGGAGTCCTTCGGCCGTACCATGGGTATCACCTGCCCACATACTGCCATAGCGGGCGCTTCCGGTATACTGCGCGCGGGGAAATAACACAAAGTCATCGCCTAACACCGGCTTTACCGCATCGAAAGTGGCTTTCACAAACTGCCGGCTGTAATCGTTGAAATTTTCCCGGTATGTTTTTCCCGAATGGACAACCTTATTCAAATCATCCGGTTCTTTTTCGCCATCGGCCCGGTCGAGTTTAAACCCTTTAACACCCATAGCCGCCAATTTGGCCGGTCCCTTTTCGCCCCACCAGGCTGCAGCTTCAGGGTTTGAGAAATCCATCACCACCAGGTCGGTTGCGTTTCCCTGAATCAACTTCTTCAGGGAGTCAGGGAGCAATAATTCCTTATCGGCAAGACCATATCCCTTTTCCCTGGCTTCAAGAGCCATTTTACCACATGCCCAGGGGCCAATCCACAGCATCAGTTCAATATCCTTTGCGTTAAGCCACGAAACCATTTTCTCAAACCGGGGCAGTCGTTTGTAATCTATTTCAAAATCGTCATACCCAAAAGGCCCCGGTCCCCAGGGACGATCAATCCAATAAGCCGTACAGGGTATATCATACGCCTGCATCATCAGGATGTCTTCGACCACTTCGGAATTATAAGGCGCTTTAACGACACTCCCATCATAATAAACTTTGGTATGCTTATGCTCATCGCGCCACCTCCAGGGACCAAATGCCCAGCGCGGCGGAACAAATGAAGGTCCCGTTTCGAGTGCGTGTTGCTGTACAATCTGTTGAGGTGAATCCGCCACATAAAGCTTAAAGGCCATGGCAGGCCCCTCAAATGCCACCTGCACAAACCCGGGCGATGCCTTACAGAAATCAAAAAGACCGGGCCAGGTTCCTTCCACGAAAAGTCCATAATGGTTCGACGACAGGTAAAAAGGAGCGTATGCTGCAACGGTAGGCTTTACCTTCATTTCAACCCTTTCGTTTCGCAAATTCAGGGCTGTTTTCAGCCCGGGCTCCCACGATTTGTTCTGGTGACCGTCAACCACCCTTTCGAGCGCACCGGTGAAATATTCGTCATCTGTGGCCTGCGTATTGAAAAACCATTTGGTGGCTTCTATTTCTGAGGACAGCCCCAGTTTAACACTGACTTCACCGGTCCCCGTGGCAATACAGATCTTCACCGTGTCGGTATTGCCGACGATCCATAGCAGGCTTACCATACTATCCTGTTTTTGGGTCAGGTGAGGTTTGCCGGTAAGCCAGTTTATTCTACCGGCAGTTTCGTACCCAATACTTCCGGTATCGGCATTTACCGGGGCAAAAGTTATGGCTGGCCCATAAGGATTGGGGATGCCTATAACAGGGTAATTGTTGATTTCACTGAGTTTAACGGATACCTGTCCTGTTTTACCACAACCCGTAAGCACAACGGCCACAATTGATAACAGGATCACATTAGCAATAAAGGTGTATAAACGTTTCATCCGAACAAAACTGATTTTTAATGGTCGGATGGAACTCGCATTTTGTTCATACGTGTTTGTGTTATGCTTAATACATGCTCGTTTCATAGGTATTTTATTAAAATTTCACAAGTTAAGGTAGTTTTTTCAATCCCTCCCATTTTACTTTCCAGGTGCCATCTTTGGGAAAACCTGGTGCATCGCCATCCGGACAACCATCCCACCCTGCACACATCATGGCAATGCTTAACAACAAGGCGCCATTCCCCGGCAGGTAAATTTTCAGGCGCTGATCCTGGTAATTATGGCCATTGGGCAGGTATGTATTGGTTTCCACCCCCATAAACAATGCGTCAATAGCCTTGTCGCGTAAACCAAGCCTTGTAGCTGCCATGGCTGTCATGGGAAAGTCCCACCCCCAGGTCTCGGGCCATTGCCAGTTGTCCCATACAAATGCAAATGTTTTTTGCATGGTTGCCTGGTCAATCAGCGGACTATTGGGCAACATGCCATATGTTCCGGTAACCATGGGATGATCGCTCATATAACGTTTATTGGAATAGGAATCGGGCGCACTTTCAGCCGACAGGTAGAAACCGTCTTTTTGCGGTAAGGGTGAAAGCTTATTCAGCACATTTTCCCATTCCGGGTTGACTTCCATGCCCAGCCGTTTTCGCCATTCCTGCGCAACTGAAAGTGACCACTGCCAGTAGGCAAGTTCAAAAGGAGCATTAAAGGTGCTTTCTGCCGAAAATCTTTCCTGTGCCGGAATCAACAACGGACCCAATACATACCGGTCCCGGAGGGTATCATAACGTGCAAACGAAGCCATAAAACCGGCGGTTTCAAACACAATACCGGCATACTTCTTCAGCAATTCCGTATCGGCAGTGTTTCGGTAACAAAGTTCTGCCAGGTAAATGATATGCGGTTGCTGCCAGATCAGGAATGATCCCACCCCCGAAGGACTGTCGTTTCCAAGTGTATCGGTCATCTTTGGCCACCTTAAACCTTTGTATCCCTGGCGTTGTGCTGTTTGCCTGGCCTTACCGGCTATAGCGAGATAGTAATCGAGCGTATTTTGCAGCAGATCAGTGCGTCCCCACAAGGCATAATGCGCCCCATGCCAGTAATGCATTTCGAGGTGAAATTTGCCATGCCAGCTATTATAGGTGAGTCCTGTCTCCTGTGGAGGAAAACTGCCAGCACACTGTACCCTGGTAAGGTATTGCGATAAAACAACACGCCTCTCAAGCTCTTTCGCGCGCGGATCGGTGCTTCCCGAAAAGTCGACCGCACCACCGCTGAGCCAGAATGCTTTCCAGGCTGTTGCATTGTTTTCAGCCACAGTACTAAAACCGGGTAACTCAACATCAGGGTTAATATCACTAAATAAACAGCCAAATGTAATTTCCGATTGTCCCTGTCCAGGTTCAAGGCAGAACAGATGTGGCGCTTTCTCGCTGATAACCGCTTTACCCGTCCAGTTAAGAATTACCGAATACTGCGTTTCATCAATCTTACGGCTAATTACAGCGCTATTTGTTGTTGATGCCAGATCTGAGGTATGCTTATCGGGCTTATTCCAGTCACATCCCGCATCGGTATGCTGCCCGGTTGGATAAGGAAACGAAAGTTTAATGGCAATCTGGCCTTTTTTAATCAGCGGTGAAATCACCCTGGCAGCAATCATATCCATATCCTGGTGTGCAAAGGTGGTAACTTCAACTGTTTCGCCTTCTGCCACAAAGGTACTGTGGATACAACCATTCCATGGGTTGAGTGTCTGCCTTATTTGTTTAATGTCATCGAGGCCCAACACCGACCCATCGGGTCGTTGCAATTCCAGCCCGACGATTCCCAGGTGAAGACGGTGAGGGTTTTGCCTGAGGTAGTTCACAGCTTCCCGGTTACGGTCGGGGGAACGTACCTGCACCGAGTAGGGTATTTCGCGACCATCGAGCGTATAACGCTGAAGACTTTCCTCAAATTTATATGCCTCAACATTGGGAAAGCTATGCCAGCCCCATTCCGATTGTGTTCCAAGCGGAATACCTTTCTCATATGCTTCAGGGAACGATTGCAAACCGGTGATATCGGCTGTATAGGCGAACCTGCCGTTCCCTACGGTAAGCGGGGCATATAAATCAACCGAATCGAGGGTGACAATATGCCTTTTCACCAGGGCTTCACGGTCTATGCGTTCATGGAGCGCCCCGGCATTCAGACAACCGAAACAGCAGCCAAGCAGTACGGCAAGCAACCAGTCTTTCATCATTAGGTATATTTTAAATTATTTGGCAAAGTCTATGACTTTTGAATGAATGTTAATAAGCTGCGAGCTGTGAGCTGTGAGCTGTGAGCTGCGAGCTGCGAGCTGTGAGCTGTGAGCTGTGAGCTGCGAGCTG